>DASYYZ010000153.1:0-11532 GCA_035946735.1 Terriglobia bacterium | reverse complement strand
AATGTAGCCCACGGTTACGGGCTGCTCGAACTGCTCGCCGGTCATGCCATCGTAAAGCAGGGTCTTGCCGGATGGTGGCAGCCCGGCCGCGTTGAGCAGGGCCTTGATCTCCTCCTCGCGCGCGCCGTCGAAGACCGCGGTGCCGAACCAGATGCCGCGCTCCATGCCGGCGGCCACGCGCAGCAGCGTTTCGTCGTCAAGCTCGAGCAACTGGCGCAGAGCCGCGGTTCCCGCGAACTCCTTCTTGACCTGCTCGCGAATGAACATCGCGTCGCTGTTGCCGCGGACGAGAGCGGAGATCTTTCTGCCCAGTTCGGCGGCGGCCCAGCCGAGGTGGGTTTCGAGAATCTGACCCACATTCATACGCGAAGGCACGCCGAGCGGGTTGAGCACGATCTCGACCGGGGTGCCGTCGGGCAGGTAGGGCATGTCTTCCTCGGGCAGAATGCGCGCGATTACGCCTTTGTTGCCGTGGCGGCCGGCCATCTTGTCGCCGACCGAGAGCTTGCGCTTCATGGCCACGTAGACCTTGACCAGCTTGATGACGCCCGGAGGCAGCTCGTCGCCATTCTGGAGCTTGAGCACCTTTTCGTTGGTGATCTTGCGCAGCACTTCAATCTGGCGCGAGGTCATCTCTTCGATCTCGTCGATCTGCTCGTTCACCCGCGGATCCTTGTCGGCGTAGCGGATGCGTTTCAGGTTCTTGGTCGAGATGCGCTCGATGGTTTCGCGGTCGATGATCGCGCCCTTGGTGATGAGACGCTTGTTGGTCCGCTCGTCGTGCAGGTCGGCAAGCACTTCCTTGCCGCCCAGGATGGCTTCGAGTCGCTTCAGGCGCTCGTCGGTGAGGATTCGGATCTCATCGCCAAGGTTCTTTTCGAGCTTGGCCACGTATTCGGCTTCGATCTGCTTGGCGCGCTCGTCTTTCTCCTGGCCCTTGCGGCTGAAGATGCGCACGTCGACGACGGTGCCTTCAATGCCGGGAGGGCAGGTAAGGGAAGCATCCCGCACGTCGCCGGCCTTTTCGCCGAAAATGGCGCGCAGCAGCTTCTCTTCCGGCGTGAGCTGGGTTTCGCCCTTGGGGGTGACTTTGCCCACGAGGATATCGCCGTGACCGATCTGGGCGCCGATGCGGATGACTCCGCTCTCGTCCAGATCGCGCAGCGCGTGCTCGCTGACGTTGGGAATGTCGCGCGTGATTTCTTCGGGACCAAGCTTGGTGTCGCGGGCCTCGATCTCGAATTCCTCGATGTGGACTGAGGTGTAGTAGTCCTCCTTGACGAGGCGTTCGCTGATGAGGATTGCGTCCTCAAAGTTGTAGCCGCGCCACGGCATGAAGGCCACGAGCACGTTGCGGCCCAGAGCCAGCTCGCCCTGCTCGGTGCAGGGCCCGTCGGCGATCACCTGGCCCTTCACCACGCGGTCTCCTTCGCGCACCACCGGCTTCTGGTTGATGCAGGTGTTCTGGTTGGAGCGCTTGAACTTGATGAGCTGGTAGATGTCGGAACCGACTTCGCGGGAGAGCTGCGTGGGGTGGTGCTCGCCCTCGACGCGCACGATGATGCGCTCGGAGTCGACCGAATCCACGATGCCGTTGCGCTTGGCCAGGATGACGGCGCCGGAGTCGCGCGCGGTTACGCCCTCCATGCCGGTGCCGACAAGCGGAGCTTCTGCAGCCAGCAGCGGCACTGACTGGCGCTGCATGTTGGCGCCCATCAGCGCGCGGTTGGCGTCGTCGTGCTCGAGGAAGGGCACCAGCGATGCGGCCACGGAGACGAGCTGCTTGGGGCTGACATCGATGTAGTCGACTTCAGCGCGGTTCACCAGCACAAAGTTGCCCTGCCGGCGCGCGTTGACCAGGTCCTCGGTGATTTCGCCCTTGTCGTTGAATTCGATGTTGGCCTGGGCGATGGTGTGCTTGTCTTCTTCCCACGCGGAAAGATAGAAGCTATAGGGGATGTGTTCGATGGAACGCTTCCCCGACTTCTTCAGGTTGGCGTTGAGGCGCAGGGCTTCTTCCTTCTCGATGTGGTCGCCGACGCGCAGGCCGCTTTCGCCGGCGTTGATGATCTCGACGTAGTCGAGAATGCAAGAGTCCTTTACCTTGCGATAAGGCGACTCGATGAAGCCGTACTCATTGATGCGCGCAAAGCAGCTCAGCGAGCTGATGAGGCCGATGTTCGGGCCTTCCGGCGTCTCGATGGGGCAGATGCGCCCGTAGTGCGTGGGGTGCACGTCGCGGACTTCAAAACCGGCGCGCTCGCGCGACAGACCGCCCGGCCCGAGAGCCGAGAGACGCCGCTTGTGCGTGATTTCCGAGAGCGGATTGGTCTGGTCCATGAACTGCGAGAGCTGCGAGGAGCCGAAGAACTCACGGATGGCCGCCATCACCGGCTTGGCGTTGATCAGGTCGTGCGGCATGGCCGTGTTGAGTTCCTGATAGACACTCATCTTTTCCTTGATGGCGCGTTCCATGCGCACCAGGCCGATGCGGAACTGATTTTCCATCAGCTCACCGACGGCGCGCACGCGGCGGTTGCCGAGGTGATCGATATCGTCGACGATGCCGATGTTGCGGCGCAGCTTGAGCAGGTAACGGATGGTGGCGTAGAAATCCTCGGGCGTCAGCGTGCGATGGTCGAGCGGCGTGGCGTCCTGGTTTTCGTAGAGCTTGATGTTGAACTTCAGCCGGCCCACGCGCGAGAAGTCGTACTTGCGCGGATCGAAGAACATGCCTTCGAAGAGGGCGGTTGCCGTGTCCAGGGTCGGCGGATCGCCCGGGCGCAGCTTGCGGTAGATCTCGATCAGCGCTTCCTCCGGCTTGTGCACGGAGTCGCGCTTGAGGGTGTTGGAGATGATGTTGCCCACGTCGTCGCGCTCAGGGAAGAAAACCTCGAAGCTGGCGGCGCCGCTGGCCATGATTTTGTGCAGGCGGTCGGCGGTGAGCTCAACGTTGGCTTCGACGATTACTTCGCCGGTGGTCAGGTCGACGACGTCGGCTGCCGTCAGGGCGCCATCCAGCTCAGCGTTCTCGACCTCGATGCGGTCGATAGCGGCCGCGCGGATGGCTTTGAGCGTGTGCGGCGTGATCTTGCGGCCGGAGTGCGCAATTTCTTCGCCGCGGTGCATAATGGCGTGCGCCGGCTTGGTGCCGATGAGGTGGGTGTTGTTGCCGCGCGCGTCTTCGGGCACGGACCAGAAAAGCTTGCCATCGGCGATGTGCAGCCGGTCGACGGTGTAGAAGGTCTTGAGAATCTCCTCGTCCGAACGCAGGCCGAGCGCGCGCAGGAAGATGGTGCCCAGGAACTTGCGCTTGCGGTCGATGCGCACGTAGAGGGTGTTCTTCTGGTCGTACTCGAACTCCACCCAGGAGCCGCGATAGGGAATGATCTTACCCAGGAAGTAGGTGCGATTCTGCGCCGTCTCAAAGAAGACGCCCGGCGAGCGGTGCAACTGCGAGACGATGACGCGCTCGGTGCCGTTGACGATGAAGGTGCCGTTGGGCGTCATCAGGGGAATATCGCCGAAGAAGACTTCCTGCTCCTTGATGTCGCGGATGGTCTTGTTGCCGGTCTCGGCGTCCTTGTCGTAGATGGTGAGGCGCACCGTAACTTTGAGAGGCGCGGAGAACGTCATGCCGCGCTCTTCGCATTCCTGCTGGTCATACTTGAGCTGAAGGCCGACGGGGTCGCCGCATTTGTTGCAGAAGTCCGGCGTGTTCTTGTTGTAGGTGCCGCACTTGGGGCAGAGCACATCGCCGGGCAGGAAGGGATCCGTAATCACCATTGCCCCGCAATGCACGCAGGCGGTCCTCAGATGGTGCAGCCCTTTAAGGTGTCCGCACTTGCACTCCCAGTTGCCGATGGCGTAGTCGACGAAATCCAACTGCGAGATGCCGCGGAAGTCGGTAATCGGAAACACGGAGACGAATACCGATTGTAAGCCCGAGTCATCGCGCTCATTGGGCAGCTTGTCCATTTGCAGGAAGCGCTCATAGGAACGCCGCTGCACTTCAATCAGGTTAGGAATCTGGGTTGCAGTTGGGATTTTGGAAAAATCGAGCCGGCTGCGAATCGCACGCTTCTCGTTGGGCATGTTCACTCCTGAGCCTCTTAAATCCCGGAAGTTTGTATTTCCGGGCCGGCGCCCGAGTCTCGTTTGCGCCGGCTTGTTCGGTTAATGATTTCGAAAAACCTGACTGGAGGATCTCTTCGATCCATTCACCACCCGTACATTCTGCCCGGGGCACTCGCGCGCCCACCTTACCTCTAGCCGGGAAATCACCCCGCTCCAGCACTCATGGACGCCATGCAAAATACACTCCGTGGGGCATTGCCGTATTCGGGTCGAATGCGCTAGACTGCGCACAGTTTGAAGAGAACCACGGCGATCCCAAGGGATAACGCCGACGGGGATTCCTTTTGGCGTGTGGCAAAATCTGGTCAAAAGAACTTCTCTTCAACGTAGGGGAGACACAAACAGCCCGTAAGGACGCGATGCCTCACGAGCGTGGCTTCAAAGCCTATGCCCCTTTCCGAATTCTTGTTCGCTGCCCTCGCCGATCCCAATTGCTCGTTTCTGCGCGACTCGCCAGCCACTCGACCCTAGCCACCCAACCCGCCGGCCTGCTCCCGGTAAGCCGATGACCTATTAGGCACTTGTCCACAGCGCTTACGTCCGCCGCCAGCGGGCTTGGCTCTGCCCTGACTTACGGATGCTTGCGTGCCACTTCACAATTTCTTAGAAACCGCGTCGCTCCACTACAGCCACCGGAAAAAACCGCAACCAACCCGCCGGAACGCGCACATTTAATCGTATCGCGTCCCGGCCAGGGTTGCAAGTCTACTTGACCTCGATGGTTGCCACGCCCTCGAACTTCTTTTTGATGGCTTCCGCCTCTTCCTTGGTCGCGTTCTCCTTGAGCGGCTTGGGCGCGCCGTCGACGAGGTCCTTGGCTTCCTTGAGACCCAGCGAGGTAACCTCGCGTACCGCCTTGATGGTGTTGATCTTGTTGGCGCCGGTATCCTTGAGGATGACCTGGAATTCGGTCTTTTCCTCTGCCGCCGGAGCCGCTGCCGCCCCGCCGCCGGCACCGGCTACGACCACCGGAGCTGCGGCGGCTGCCGAAACTCCAAGCCGCTCTTCCAGCTTTTTCACCAGAGCCGCCGCTTCCAGCAGGCTCAACGAAACAATTTGCTCTTCCAACTGCGCTAGATCCGCCATGTTCTTCTCCAATCAGAACCTTTTTTGAATTGTCTTTCCCGGACTGTGAAGCAGGTCTCGAAAGTTTCCGATGCGCCAGACCCTCGCCCTTTCGATGTCACTTCCCAGCCAAAAACCGTTTGAGTTCTCAGTTCGCAGTTCGTAGTTCTCAGTTTTTCTCGCCCCAGCAACTGTGAACTGCGAACTTTGAACTATGAACTGCTTTACGCGCCTGCAAACTTTTCCTTCTCCACACCCTGGTTCAGCACTACGGCCAGATCGCGGCCGGTGGCGTTGATCACCGTTGCCAGGCGCTGCGCCGGCGCATTGATGAGGAAGAGCAGCTTCGAGAAGATCTCTTCCTTGCCCGGCATGGTGGCCAGTGCCTTGACCTCGTCGGTGTTCAGCAGTTTGCCGTCGACGATGCCGAGCTTGAACTGGAACTCCGCATTGTCACCGGCCCATTTGGCAAACACTTTTGCGAGGGCTACCGGATCGCCGGAGGTGAAGGCGACCGAGTTGACGCCCTTCAGCCCTTTGAGGGCCGCTTCAACCTGTGTGCCTGAGCCGGAGATAGCGGCCAGCTTGTTTTTCACCACGCGATACTTCCCGCCCGCCTCGCGGATCACTTTCCGCAGCTCGTAATCCTTAGCCACAGTCAGCTTGGAGAAGGTTCCGATAATCGCGGTGGTAGACCCTTTCAGTTCGCTCGCCAACTGCTCTACCTTCTCCGACTTCTTTGCTTTTGAAATTGCCATTGCGCGCTCCGCGCAGTGAACAGTGATCACTGAACAGTGGACAATCAGAAAACCGTCCTCGATCAAAGTTCCCGCTATCGTGTTCTCAGTAAATCTACCCTGCGAAACGGACCTGAACGCCCGATCACTGTTCACTGACCGCTGTTCACTGTCCACTGCTGTTAGTGCTTACCCGTAGCCTCAACTGCCGCCGCATCCAGCGGAACTCCCGGACCCATGGTGGAGCTCAGCGTGACGCTCTTGATGTACTTGCCTTTGGCCGCCGAGGGCTTGGCGCGGACGATCGAAGTCATGACCACGGTCGCATTCTCGACCAGCTTTTCCGGCGCGAAGCTCAGCTTGCCGACCGGCACGTGCACCAGGCTGGTCTTATCGGCGCGAAACTCAACCTTGCCGGCCTTGATTTCGCGGACTGCCGCAGCCACATCCATGGTCACGGTACCCGTTTTGGGGTTGGGCATCAGACCCTTGGGGCCGAGCACCTTGCCCAGCCGGCCGACCACCTTCATCATGTCCGGCGTGGCAATCAGGGCGTCGAAAGCAGTCCAGTTTTCCTTCTGGATTTTCTCCACCATCTCCTCGCCACCAACGTAGTCGGCGCCTGCCGCAGAGGCTTCCTTCTGGCGGTCGCCGGATGCGATCACCGCCACGGTCTTGGTTTTGCCCAGCCCATGCGGCAGAACCACCGTGCCGCGGACCATCTGGTCGGCGTGGCGCGTATCCACGCCCAGGCGCATGGTCAGATCGACGGTCTCGTCGAACTTAGCGTACTTGACCTGCTGCAGGAGCCCGACGGCTTCGGGCAGCGGATAGGCGGGCTTGGTGACAGCGGCGCGCGCCTTCGCAATATTCTTGCTGGATTTGGCCATTCAGTCCTCGTCTCCCACCGCCTCTGCCAGCCCCTTTCGGGGAGGCGCTTGCCGCGCTGACATGGTTCCTTGCCGCGCCGGCCGGCCCCAGTTGCCGTGGTTGTAATGACGGCCCGGATTTGCCGGGCACATTTTCAGATCATATCGGAGTGGCAGGCGAATTGCAAGGTGAACGCCGGCCTGGTCGGCCGGCGATCGGGACGCCGGCGGTCACTCGTTGCCGGGCCCCGGCCGATTCAGATGGATAAAGAACGCCGGCGAGAACTTGGTCGGGATCTGCGTGTAGGGTTGCGGGGTCTGCGTGTAGTCGAAGCAGTCGGAAAAATCATCTGCGGAGGTATCGCGCGTGCCCAGGCCGGGGAGATCGAAGACGCCTTCAATGTAGCGGAGGAAGCTGCCGAAACTGTGCGTTGTCTTCGAGACGTAGCCATGCTTGGCATAAGGCGAGACGATGATGAGCGGAACGCGAAAGCCAAGGCCCATCGGGTCCACCTGGGGCGGGACGACGTGATCGTACCATCCGCCGTAATCATCCCAGGTGACAAAAATCGCAGTTGAATTCCAGAACTGGCTGGCGCCGATGGCGTTGACAATATCCGCCACCCAGTCCGGGCCCTCTGCGGTCGCTCCCGTGCCGGGGTGGTCGGCGTAGGGGAACGAAGGCACCACCCACGTCACCTGCGCAAGGCTGCCGTTCTTGATGTCGGTCAGGATTTTGGTTTCGGGGGAGATCACATCTTTCGACCAGTCGGACCCATTGCGAATTTGCTTGTTAGCTTCGAAGGCGGAGAAGTCGAAGCCATTGTTCGGATTTTTCGAATCTTCTGCCGGTTCATAGTAACGCCAGGAAATATGCTTCGCGTCCAGGTTGTCGGCGATGGTCGTATAGCTGAAGCATGGGTAAATTCCGGGCAGGTTCGCGCCGCTGGATCCGAGGACAGAAACTACCACCGACTGAGGAGCGTCGCAGCCCCACGGTGTCCCAATTGGGTTCTCGTCCGCATTGGCAGATTGGCCGGCGATCAGGTACTGATGCGATGGAAAGCTGGGCCCTGAGTTGGGTTGAAACATGTGATCGCCAAACGTGTACGCCTTGGCGAGTGTCCAGTAAGGCGCCGTCTCGCTCTGCGGAACGTAGCCGTAGGCGAGGCTGGGATTGGGATAACCCGTGGCGGGATGGGCAAAACCATCCATCGCGCCCTGGTTCCAGTCCTTCACCCATCCTGCATGTGAATTATCGAGGGCCGACCCTTGTTCCAGCGTGACCGGCTGCAAGGGAACGGATTGGCCATTGCTCATGCCGGAAGTCACGGTCTCGGCGCCGGGAAAGCCGTTAAAAAGATTATCGACGGTGCGGTTTTCCTGAAGGATGATGACCACGTGCTGGATTTTGGCGGATTCCGGGGTGTGGCCCGGAGGAGGTGTTCCGGTATTCGAGGAACTGGAGCCGCCGCAACCGAGGATGAAAGCGCACAAACAGACGATGGACCCGAAGGCAGCCCGAAGTACCATAGGGCCTCCGTCGAGTAAGAAGGACTGGCGGAGATGGAGGTTGCTTTTCCATATCGAAAAAGCAAGCGCCTTAACGCGATGCACTGGACAGTGGAAGATACGGATTGATTCGTGGTTTGCAGCGCCTCATGGGCCGTATGTCGTGGTTGTGGTGCGAGCCCCGAGCCAGCCACGAGGGTTCCGCTCATTCCGGAGATATCTTTTCGGGATCGGATTTTTGTGTCATGCTTGCTGCCATGGGAAACAAAGATAAAGGTCGCAAGGAAACGAAAAAGGCGCCGAAACCCAAACCCAAACCCGAGCCCGGCCGCAGGCGGGAAGTCTTTACGCCGGCGCCGCCGAAATAGGGGCAGGTCGGCGAAGAGAGGCGGCAACGCAGAGGAATCTCGCCCCGCCACGGCGGCAGAGGTTCCGATGCAAATTCCGCTGATCGCGCATTCAAGCGCAGAAAAACAGGCCCTCTCCATGCGAGAGGGCCCGTTCGTATGGCCTGACTGATTGCCGAGGCAGATGGGTTTGAGCATTCCATCGCCGACCATTCTCGTCTTCGTCAATTTCCGGTCGGGACAATCCCTGCATTTTCCACCATCAGTACGAAAGTGCGTTCCGGCGCACGGGTGCGGTGCATCACGGTTCGCGGCACCACGAAGGCTTGCGCCGGCCCAAGTTCCACCAAGCGATCCTCCAGGTCAATCAGCAACTTGCCCGAGACGACGTAGAAGAACTCGTCGTCCTCGTCGTGCTTGTGCCAGTGGTACTCGCCTTCGAGCGCACCCATGCGCACGATGGAGCCGTTCACCTGACAGAGCGTCTGGTTGAACCACTTGAATTTGTCCGCGTCGGGGACGGCGTTCACATCGATGACTTCGAGCGGACCGTACAAAATGTTCAGACGGGTTTCGTAGGGGAAAGCATTGGCATCGGGCTTCATAGATCTCCTTCAGCGTGCGAAGCGATGTTCCAGAATACGCTTGCCGCCAAAAAGCAGGCCCTCTCCGAGCGGAGAGGGCCTGTTCGTATGCCACAAGTCAGAGCTGGAGAGACTATGCTACGACTTCAATGCCCATGGACCTTGCGGTTCCTTTCACGGTCTTGATGGCTGCTTCGACGGAAGCCGCATTGAGATCGGGCATTTTCTGCGTGGCGATCTCGCGCACCTGCTTCTCGGTTACTTTGCCCTTCTTTTCCTTGTTGGGCGTGCCGGAACCCTTGTCGATGCCGGCGGCTTTCTTGAGCAAAATGGAAGCCGGAGGGGTCTTGGTGACAAAGGTGAAGCTGCGGTCGCCATAGACGGTGATGACGACCGGGATAATGAGTCCGGCCATCTCCTTGTTCTGCGTGCGGGCGTTGAACTGCTTGCAGAACTCCATGATGTTGACCTGCGCCTGACCCAGAGCCGGGCCAACCGGGGGGGCCGGCGTTGCTTTGCCGGCTTCGATCTGAAGTTTTACGTAGCCGGTAACTTTCTTCGGGGGTGCCATGTCGATTCCTTCGGAACCAGCTTTCAGCTCCTAGCTATTAGCTTTCAGCTGGTGTTTGTCTGATTTGAGATTTTGGTATTGCCGTCCTAACGTTCGCTTCAAACCAGCGCCCGCTAGGTGGGCACGACCTGGCTAGAAGCAAGAAGCTATTAGCTAGAAACTGCAACTACTCAATCTTTTCGACTTTGCCGAACTCAAGCTCAACAGGAGTGGAGCGTCCGAAGATGGTGACCATGACCTTGAGCGTTTCGCGATCTTCGTTGATCTCGTCCACCACGCCGTTGAAATTGGCGAACGGGCCTTCGGTGATGCGCACCGATTCGCCCTTCTCGAATTTGATCTTGAGGCGCGGCTTTTCCTTGGCGGTCTCGGAGCGGAAGAGAATGGAACTGACTTCCTCTTCGGAGAGCGCGACGGGCTTGTCGCCGGTGCCGAGAAACCCCGTAACCTTGGGTGTATCTTTCAGCACGTGCCAGAGCTGGTTGTCGAGATCCATCTCGACGAGAACATAGCCCGGCAGGAAGACGCGCTCGACGGTGCGCTTTTTGCCGTTGATGATTTCGGTGACCGGCTCGGTGGGAATCATGATGCGGCCCACGCGCTCGCTGAGGCCGAAAGCCTGCACCCGGCTCTCGATCGATTCCTTCACCTTGCGCTCGAAGCCTGAGTAAGCGTGTAAAATGTACCAGCGGAAGCGCTCGTTTCGTTCCGCCGAAGCATCTTGCGAGGCCGGCGGTGCGCCTTCAGGTGGATCAACGGATTGTTGCATTTCGTCAGTCATTTTCACTTCGCCTTCCGCACGCATACGCTATCGATAGCCGCCCAGCTTCTGTAGCAACTCGTTGATGCCGAACTTGAAGATTGCGTCCACAACAAAGAAGAAAAGGCCGAAAAGGAATACGGCGACGATTACAACCCAGGTGGTGATCTCCACTTCCTTGCGCCCAGGCGCCACCACTTTGCGCATTTCGGTGCGCACGTCGGTAAGGAAGCCGGTGAAGCGGTTCCAGGTTCCGCCAATTTTGTCGACCATAGTCGGTTCTGATCTCGACCCCTGCCGTCTGACTGGAGCCGACCTTTCCTCGCCGTTTACGAGTGCCTTCGATGCCATACTACTGTTTCCTCTGCGCTCATGCTTTTGCCGCGCGCATTTTCTGCTCAAACTCTGGCAGGGGCGGAGGGATTCGAACCCCCAAGTCCGGTTTTGGAGACCGGCAGTTTAGCCGTTGAGCTTACGCCCCTGAATACTGTTCACAGTTCGTTGTTCTCAGTTCATAGTTCAAAATTCCCAGAGCCAACTGCGAACTGCCGTTACTTCGACTCTTTGTGCGGCGTGTGCTTACGGCAGCGGTTACAGAACTTCTTGAACTCGAGACGGCCGGTGGTCGTCTTCTTGTTCTTGGTGGTCGAGTAATTCCGCTCCTTGCACTCGGTGCACTGCAATGTCACGATTTCACGCATTTCAAATCCCTTCAGTTCCAGTTCTCAGTTCGTAGTTCGCAGTTCTCAGTCTTTGAAGCATCCGCCGCAGCAACTGTGAACTGCGAACTGTGAACTCTGAACTGCTCCTACTTCACAATCTCCGAGATGGTCCCCGCGCCCACCGTGCGTCCGCCTTCGCGGATGGCAAAGCGCAAGCCCTTCTCCAGCGCCACCGGCGTAATCAGCTCCACCTTCAGCGCCACGTTGTCGCCCGGCATCACCATCTCC
>DASYYZ010000152.1:0-1780 GCA_035946735.1 Terriglobia bacterium | reverse complement strand
AGGCGCGCGGGGTGGAGATGCCCATCACCGAGCAGATGGACGCCATTCTTCACCGCGGGAAATCTCCCCGGGAAGCCATCCAGGACCTGATGAGCCGCACCGGCAAGAGCGAGATTGGACGCTAGATCCCGCCTCGATTTGACGAGGGGTTGACGATGGCGGGTGGGCAATCGGCCTTGTCTACCAGAAGAATCGACGACCTGCTTGATCCAAGTCCTTTTGGCTGTGTAACTGTTTAGATTCCTTCACTGGCTCGGGAGCCCTACAGTCTCTTAGACTGCTGCGCGGAGCGTTACAGTTCCGCTGATGAGGTGACGAGGGATGCTGAACTGTCTTTTTCTCGGTCTCTTCGTTTTCTCGGGCGTTGTCTCGTTGGGGGCGCAAGCCGCCTCTTGGCAACCGTCGCCCGGACATACTCAGCTGCCGATATGGCCGAACACAGTTCCGGATGCGCAGCCTGTCCCCGGGCCGGAGACGACGAAGGTCGACTCCGGCTTTTTCGTCGCCGGCGGGCACGTAACGGGAGTGTCCAACGTCACCCAGCCAACGATAACTGTTTATGCGCCTGCGGAAAATGATACTGGAGCGGCGATACTGGTATTTCCCGGCGGGGGTTTTCAGGGGCTGGCGATCGACCTCGAGGGCACGGAAGTTTGCGACTGGCTGACCTCTGCGGGGATTACGTGCGTGCTGCTGAAATATCGCGTGCCGAGCCTGCCTTATGACTGGCATTGCAAGTGCCGACCCGATGGGCTCGCCCTATCGAAACTCGCCTTGGAGGATGCGCAGAGAGCGATGGGGCTGGTGCGACTTCATGCCAACGAGTGGCATATCAACCCTCACAAGGTTGGAGTGCTTGGCTTTTCGGCAGGGGGCTATCTGGTAGCGGAGATCAGCACGCATTTTCATCACCGGTTGTACGTATTCGTCGATGCGGCAGACCGAGAAAACTGTCGTCCTGATTTTGCCGTCGCAATTTATCCGGGACATCTGTGGACCGAAAACCACTTCGAGTTGAATCCGCGGATTCGCGTCAGCCGCGAGACCCCACCCACATTTCTGCTGCAGGCGGAAAATGACCCGACCGATTCTGTACAGAATTCGCTTGTCTACTTTGCCGCGCTGAAGCAATCGAGCGTACCGGTGGAAATGCATCTGTACGCACAAGGCGGTCATGCGTTTGGCCTGCGGCCTACGGAGCTTCCAATCACGGGATGGCCTGAGCTGTTAAAGAGGTGGCTGGGAACGATCGGGATCCTCCCGAAGTAGCTGCCGCGGCAAGAGCGAGAGGAAGACAATTTTGCCGCGACTTGCGGTGTGATCTTCCGAGTCGTGTATTAGCCGGGATACGAGCATGCCCGTGCTACCCTTGCGGTGCAAACCCATGAGGGAGTCTTTCATGCGTCTATGCAAGCTCGTGATGGTTACGACGTTTCTTCTTTCTTCTCTGAACGCGGCGCTGGGGCAAACGAAAACTACCGCCGAGCGGTTGGGCTACCCGCGGGATGCCAAACTGCTGATCATTCACGCCGACGACCTCGCCGTCGCGCACTCCGAAGACATGGCCAGCTTCGACGCGCTCAACAGACATGCCGTGACCTCCGCGAGCATCATGGTTCCCTGCCCCTGGCTGACCGAGGTGGCCGAGTACGCCAAAGCTCATCCCGATGCCGACCTCGGACTTCATCTCACTGTGACCAGCGAATGGAAGACCTACCGCTGGGGGCGGGTCGCTTCCAAAGGCAAGGTTCCGTCCCTGCTCGACGGCGATGGATACCTG
>DASYYZ010000151.1:0-7019 GCA_035946735.1 Terriglobia bacterium | reverse complement strand
TACCGCCTGGCGCACCAGCGTCTGAGTCCTTGGGTGCCAGGAGCGAACAGTTAGGCTAGATGATAGGCTAGGGCGTAGAGTTACATTTCTGATGGCTTGACGGCTCATTCGAAAGTTACATTCTTAGATGGCTTGACAGGGCCTTTTCCCGGCGCAGACCTCTTGGAGGTCACCGGTCATAACAAATTGCGTTAGAATACTTGAACGCTCCGGCCGGGCCTAGGTGTCGTCGAGCTCCGGATCTCGGTGGACAACGCTTTAGATCGGCGTAAACCCAGCCCGCGATGAAGTCAAAAATCGTGTAGAGAGACCAGGCTCTTACAGGCGCAGACGGTCAACATGGCTACGTCAAGGATCAGGATCCGAGAGATCGCCAAGCTGGCTAACGTCTCAATCGGAACCGTTGACCGTGCGTTCCACGGGCGACGAGGCATCCGACAGCAGACCAGAGAGAAGGTCCTGCAGATTGCCAAGGACTTGGGTTACACACCCAATCCCGCTGCGCGTGCGCTCTCGGTGGGCGCTGCGGTGATGCGTATCGGCGTCTGCATCCCACGCGAAATTCACTTTTTCTACGACCAGCTTCGCGCCGGCATCCTGGCTGAAGCCGGTCGGTTTGGGGCTCTGGGCGTTGAAGTTGTCTATCATCCCGTGGGGCGCCTGGGTGAGGGCGAGGAGGCTGCGGTCGAACAGCTGATGGAAGATAACGTCCAGGCGCTTGTGATTACTCCAGGCGACCCTCATCGTCTTTCGCCGCTTATTCAGAGAGCCGAAAAGAAGAACATCCGTGTGATCTGCGTCGCTTCCGATGCTCCGGAGGCGGGTCGATCCTGCGCGGTCTGCGTAGACCCCAAGGTGAGCGGCAGCCTTGCGGCAGAGCTCATGAGCCGCTTCGGTCGTGAGAACTCGCGGGTGGCGGTCATCACGGGCATGAAGGTTACGGAAGATCATCGAAAAAAGGTGTTGTTCTTCTCCCAACAGTATTCCCGGTTCTGTCCGGGCGGCAAGGTGGTCAGGGTTGTGGAAGGCCACGAGGACGAGGACGAGACTTTTCAGAAGTGTTTTGAACTTCTGGGTAAGCTTAAAGACCTGACCGGGCTCTACGTCACCACCGCCAACTGTCTGCCGGTTTGCCGGGCCATCGGTGCTCGCGGTCTCAGTGAAACGCTTGTCCTGATCACGACCGACCTATTCGCGGAGATGGTGCCTTACTTCAAGAAGGGGACGATCGCCGCATCGATTTACCAACAGCCTTACGCGCAGGGCCAAACCGCCGTCCGCCTGCTGGTAGACCATACCTTCCGTGGCCGGGCCCTCCCGGAAACCTACTACCTCAGCCCGGCGGTTGTCATGCGATCGAACCTTCACCTGTTCCGCGAGGTTCGGTATTCGGAGCTTCCGGAGCGATAGCTGTGCCGCCTCTGGGCAGCCGTTAATCAATAAACTTATGTGAAGGCCAAAAAGAGCTTGACACAGGTGCGGACCCGTAGTAGAAAACGTTATCGTTAACGTTACGCACGGCTGGGGAGAGTCGCCATGCCTGGCACCAAGCGCCAAGCTGGCCAAGCTCCTTTCGTCTTGTCGGGTGTCGCCTCTTGTGGATCTCTGCGGGATTCTGACTCAAGACCGGAACGATTGATAAGTGTACCGGGCGGCAGAGGTCCCGCAGAAGGTCACATTTTCGCGCAAGGGTCAGAGGCAGCGCGCTGGTCGAGTGGCACCGATATCAAGAAGGAGGCGAACATCATGAGGCCGAGGCAAGCGAGAGACTTTTCCGCGCTTTTAGGCGTGGCGGTTTTTTTGATCTATCCCTTCGCAGTTTGTGCGCAAACCAGCGGCACGATTACCGGGACCATTACCGATCAGAGCAGATCCGCGATTGCGGGCGCCACCGTAACCATCACGAACGTCGGAACGGGCGTTGTGGCACGCACCGTGGGCACGGGAGGAACAGGTATCTTCGTGGCCGAGGCCCTTCCGGTAGGGACCTATCAGGTATCCGTCTCAGCGAGCGGCTTCCAACGGGCCGTTAGCTCCACGATCACTTTGAATGTGGCCGACCGCCTGGAGGTTAACTTTTCGCTGGAACTGGGGAAGACCCGGCAATCGGTCGAGGTGACTGCCACGCCGCCTCAGGTGCAAACTCAGAGCGGCGACGTGAGCCAGACTGTGTCGAGCGAGAAGATATCGCAACTCCCCATTCTTGACCGTAATTTCATGGAACTCCAGCAAATGGTCCCGGGAGCGATCAAGGTAGCCGGGGATGAGTTAGGTAAAAGCTTTTACAACACGAAAGGATTCAATGTTAATGGCTTCGACCAAAGCATGACCGGCTACCAACTGGACGGGGGCCAGAACACGGATATGGGGAATCAAGTTTCGCCCATGACGGCTCCGCCTCCCGATGCACTGGCCGAATTCAAGGTGCTTACAAGCAACTACAGCGCCCAATACGGAACGGCGGGCGGTGCGGTACTCCTCGCCGTCACCAAGTCGGGGACGAAGGAATTTCATGGTGACGCGTACGACTATGTTCGAAATAACATCTTTGACGCCAACAATTTCTTTCTGAACGCGGCCGGCGCTTCGATTCCACCTTTCCATTACAATGATTTTGGTTACACCATCGGCGGCCCGTTTTACATACCCGGCCACTACAATACGGATAAGACCAAGACCTTTGTCTTCTGGGATCAAGAATGGCTTCGCGAAAGCAGCGCTTCGACCCTGGTGGCGGCAACACCGACTGCGGCCATGCGGAGCGGGGACTTCAGCGCATTCGGCGCGCTGACCAACCCAATTAGCCCCGTCACCGGACACCCGCTCACAGCACCCGGAGGCGCTCCCTGTGTCACGAAAAGCCAAATCAATCCAGCGTGCATCAACAACAATGTCAGTTTGCTCCTGAATCAGGACTTTCCATCCCCCACGACGTCCGGCTTCTTCAATTACATCACGGGAGCGCACACGGGGCAAAACTGGGGAGAGCAGATCCTCCGAGTTGACCAGAACGTATCGGATAAGGTAAAGGCATTCGTGCGCTTCGTCCACGACAGTTGGATCGAGAACGACCCTACCGTCATGTGGTCCGGAGATGCCTTCCCGACGCTTCATTCCCAGTTCAATGTGCCCTCGCGGAACTTTACTGCCAAACTGACGACGATCCTCAATCCCAGCTTGTTGAACGAAGTCTCATACAATTACAACAGTAACTATGGTTCCTCGTCCCCGCCGGCGATGATCATCAAGGGAGCCTACCAGTTACCTTCCGGGTATACGGCCATCAATCCGCTCAACCCTGGTTATAACGTGGTTCCCGATATGAACTTTGGCCAGGGCTATGGGGGAATCAGCTCTTTATGGGGTCCCTGGTGGGCGCATCACAACCTTAGCCAGTTCTCTGACGATTTGACTAAGGTGGCCGGCGCCCACAGCATGAAGATGGGTGCGACCACGATGTTCTCCATTACCCCGGTCGAATCGCAAACCTCGCCGTCTCTCCAAGGTGCGTACTCCTTTGATGGTTCCTTTACCGGGAACGCCATCGCGGACTCACTCCTGGGGCTTCCGGTCTCCTATTCGGAACTCAACACCTTTCGGGAGCCGTATTACAATTTCCACCAGACCGAGGTTTACTTCCAGGATGATTGGAAAGCGACGCGCAGGCTGACGTTGAATCTCGGCCTGCGTTGGTTTTTCATCCCTCACGTTTACGGGAAGGATTTGAGTACTTTTTCACCGAGCCAGTACAGCCGGAGCAAGGCGCCCACCGTCACGCCCGGCGGACAGATTGTGGCGAATTCAGGAAATCTGCTCAACGGGATCATCATCTCAGGACAGAACGGGACGTCCCTAGGTCTCGTCCAGAATCACTACAACACACCTGCTCCGCGTTTCGGTTTCGCTTATGATCCTACGGGAAGTGGAAAGTGGGCAATCCGCGGCGGATATGGGATTGGCTACCATCGCATCGAGGGAAACGACGCGTATGGCCTGGTGGGCAATCCTCCGTTTTCCAGCATCCCGACTTTTTTCCAACCCCCATTTGACAATCCTTCCTCCGGCGTTGCGGCCCCCCTCACACCAGTATCCCTGGGTTATCTGGACCCGGTTTATGACATTCCGACTGTACAAAGCTGGAGCTTCAATGTTCAGCGTGAGCTTTCCTCCAATACGCTGCTTTCGGTTGCCTACGTGGGTAGCCGCGGCACCCATTTGGAGTATGCGAACAACGTCAACCAGCCTTATCCGGCTATGGGTTATGACTTCGATCCCCGCATCGCCTGTACGCCGACAACTCCTTACCCTTGTACAGAACGAGTCTCCACCAACTACGTTCGACCGTACCAAGGCTGGTCGTCGATCTCAGGAACTGTTCCGGTCGGAAAGTCGACTTACGACTCGCTGCAGGTCAGTCTTCAGCGGCGCATGACGAACGGGCTCTCTTACGGTGTGGCGTACACGTGGTCAAAGACTTGGGGGCTCAGCAGCAACCCCCAGAACGCCTACGATGAAAACGCAGACTACGGACTGACCGGGTTTAATCGAACCAACGTGCTGAATATCAACTACGTTTACGAATTGCCGTTCTTCAGCAGTATGAGAGGCGTCGCCGGAGCTGTGGTGAAGGGCTGGGAGGCTACCGGCATCATCACGATCGAATCCGGGTTTCCACTTACCATGAGCCTGTCTACACCTACTCAGGGCTTAGCCACTCGGCCCGACGCCGTCACCGGTCAATCCGCTTCTGGGCCGAAGACGGTGGCTGAATGGTTTAACACCAATGCCTATGCGGCACCGCCATTCGGATTTTATGGGAACGCGGGTGTAAACACCGCCACGGGACCCGGACTGAACGCCTGGAACATGGGTTTTTTTAAGAATTTTGCAGTTGGGGAGAGGGTGAGACTGCAGTTCAGGGCCGAGATGTTCAATATTTGGAACAGGGCGAACTTCAACTCGGTTGCAACCACTCTGGGCAGCGGGGGCTATGGTCAGGTTAACGGCGCGTGGGACCCTCGAATCATGCAACTGGCACTCAAGCTTGTGTTTTAGCGCCTGGCCCGCTGACGGAGTTTTGGTGGGCTCTTAGGTGTGGGAGATTGCGGCCAGGAACAACGACACCTCCATAGGACACTGAGCGCAACTCCCCACTTTTTTGCGTGTGGCGCGCCCGCGTCGGGTTGAAGCCCCTTGGTGTGAAGACGCTAGTTTCGTTAGCTGTTCTCATGGCATGAATCCTGTAAAACGGCTCAGGCGAAGACGGTGGAAGCTTGGGCGAGCGACCCTGCTTGTTTTCCTTTTCCTGCCCTGCCCACCGCTCTACTCGAGACCATTCCAATCCCACGATGCCGAAAGCCTGTTTTCGAAGGCAAAAGCGTACCAGGAAAAGGGGCAGTGGGACCTCGCTCAGGAGTTCTACCGGCAATTTCTTCGGCAAGTTCCTGCTTCGGCCGCGGGCCATTCCAATCTCGGTATCGTGTACGCTCACGAGCGAAAGTTTGAGGACGCCGCTAGTGAATATGAGGCTGCACTCAAGATTGATTCCTCCCTCTCGGGTGTCTACTTAAACCTCGGCATCGCTTATTTTCAAGAAGGCAGGTACGCCGCCGCCACGCCCCCTTTGGAAAGATTTCTTTCCAGTGACCCGGAGAGTCGCCAAGCGCAAGAGCTGCTGGGCCTGTGCGACCTGGAGTTGGACAGGTACGAGGACGCGATCAAGATGCTCGCTCCTCTCCAGGCCGAAGGCAGTCTCGATGTACTTCTTGCTTTGAGCGCTTCCTACATCCGGCTGAGACGAATGCGCGAAGCGGAGGTCATCCTCGGAGATCTCTTGAGCTCTCCACAGTCAAACTCAGCGCAGGTGCATTTCTTGATGGGCCAGACCTACGCCGGTTTGAACGACTTACCCCATGCGCTCGAAGAATTCAAGACGGTTTCGGCACTGGACCAGAGCTGGCCCGACATCAGGCTGCTGCTCGGCGCAACCGAAGCCCGATTAGGGCGTTTCCAGGAAGCCGAAGCAGACTTGCGGGCACAACTTCAGGCAACACCACGCAGCTTCGATGCTTTGTTCACCTTAGGCGCCCTATTGAACAAGGATGGCCGGCTTCAGGAGGCTATTCCGTTGTTGCTTCGGGCTCATGAGCTGAACTCGCGGAGCGGAGACATCGAATGCCAATTGGCTCAAGCCTATTGGAAGACAGGTTCCAAAGAAGCGGCCTGGAATGCAGTCCAGGCCGCCGTCCGACTCGATCCCAAGAACGGTCAGGCCCATTACCTTTATGCACGGATCGCACGCGAGCGCGGCGACCACGCGGTGGCACAACATGAATTTGCGGTGGCGGAGTCCTTGAGCGCGAACAAATCAGAGCAGGATATCCTCCGCCTGAGCGAGGAGAGTCGGAACCGCTGAGAAAACCTGCCGGCGAGTTCGAGAGGAACTCCCCAGTGAGCATCAGAAGACCCGTCGCCCGCCGCAAATTCCTGCAAGACTCAGCTTTGTGTCTGGGAACCGGGCTGTTGATGGCTGCTGCGAAGTCTTCGTTGACATCGGCGAGTACGCCGGCGCCAGGTGAAGCGACTTTTGCGACCAGCGGTCAGGCAGGCGACCTGCGGATGAGGGCGAGCCTCAGCCCGTCGCAGGTGGTTTGGATTGTTCGGCAGTTGGAATCCGGCTTTGAGCAGAAATTCGCTTCGCGAGAATTGGCACGAGGCCTGCGAAGTCTTGGTCTGGCAGGCGAGCCGATTGAAACAGCCCAGGGGAGCGCAACACTGCGTCCGGGATTTCGTGTTCTCTCTCAGCGCTGACAAGGGCCCGTTCAAAAACCGCGAAGCCTATCAAATCACCCACGAAGCGACTCAGCGTGTGAGCCTCACCGGCGGATTCCGGGGGAAGCCGATCACGGTTCCGGTTCCGAAGCCGATCAGTTTTGCGGCAGGCATCGGAAGCCTGATCCGATGGCCTGGGACGCTCTCCAGGATAGAAGGACGCTGGACAACATCACGGCCATGGGGAA
>DASYYZ010000150.1:0-1527 GCA_035946735.1 Terriglobia bacterium | reverse complement strand
ACGAGTTCGTGCACCGTGTCTTGCAACGTGAGCTTGCCCTGATCGGCGAGTTGGAGAATCGACAGGGACGTGAAAGCCTTTGACGTCGAACCGATGCGAAACAGCGTGTCGGCAGTTGTGGCGCGGTTCGTCGCTACATCGGCGAGGCCGAGTCCGGCGATCCACTCCGGACCGTCCTTATGTACGATCGCGACGGAAACGCCGGGCGTGTGCGTGTCTTTCAGAATCCTCTCGAGCTGCTGTTGAAGCTCGGGAATCGATTGCGCGGGCTTGGGCTTCTCTTCTTTCTTTTCAGCGGCGAGACAGAACGAAGACAGGAGAAAAAACAAGAGGGCGGTAACAATCCATTTCACGGATGGGACCTCCGCGTCGGAAGTGGCGCTCTGAGCCGACCATCTTACGCTTCAAAGGTCATCTCTGGTAGTCGAGATCATCCATGATCCCCTGCAAGGATGCGGGGACGGGCTCGGCGCGCTCTTCCGAGCCTTCCAGGCGCTGCACACGCTCGCGCAGCTTCTTCACTTCGGTGGCGACCGAGGCGAGCGCTTCCGACAGGGGATCGTTGATCTGCTTGGGATCGGTGATGACGACTCGTTTCCCTTCGCGGAAAACGATGTGGCCGGGCACGCCGACGACCGTGGAATTGTCGGGGACATTTCGCAGCACGACGGATCCTGCGCCGATGCGGGAGTTCTTGCCCACGACGATGTTGCCGAGAATTTTCGCGCCGCCGCCGACGACCACGCTGTCCTCGAGCGTCGGGTGACGCTTGCCGTGCTCTTTGCCGGTGCCGCCGAGAGTCACGCCCTGATAGAGCGTGACGTCGTCGCCTACGATGGAAGTTTCACCGATGACGACGCCCATGCCGTGATCGATGAAAAGGCGGCGGCCGATCTTTGCGCCGGGATGAATCTCGATTCCGGTGAGCCAGCGCGCGAATTGCGAGAGAAATCGTCCAGCGAGAAAGAGACGGTGATTCCAGAACCAGTGATTGATGCGGTAGAACCAAACGGCGTGAAGTCCTGAGTAGCAGAGAAATACTTCGACGCGCGACTTCGCCGCAGGATCGTGCTCCATCACGTTCGTCATGTCTTCGCGAATTAGTGAGAGCAGATGCGGCATAGGTCTCGATCAGGCTGGGGGAAGTTCGGCGGTCGGGATGTGCAGGGCTTTTTCGCGAAGCTCCTGAAACAGAATCGTGCTGAGATAGCGCTCTCCGAACGAGGGCAGGATCGCGACGATCAGCTTGCCCGCGTTTTCTTTGCGGTGCGCGACCTTCAAAGCCGCAGCAACCGCTGCTCCCGAAGAGATGCCGACGAATAACCCTTCTTCTACCGGAAGCCGGCGCGCCATGTTGATCGCTTCGTCGTTGGTCACGGTGACGACTTCGTCGATGTAGTCGCGGCGGAGAATGCTGGGAACGAATCCCGCGCCAATACCCTGAATTTTGTGAGGGGACGGCTTGCCGCCGGAGAGAATGGCGCTATCCGTGGGCTCGACCGCGATGGCCTTGAACGAAGGCTTCTT
>DASYYZ010000149.1:0-18403 GCA_035946735.1 Terriglobia bacterium | reverse complement strand
AGAACCTCCTTGCAATCCCCCGGTAATTTCAAGCGAGCGTACTGCTCCGCAATCAGATTCTTGTATTGGAGGTAGTCCACACCATCTCAAGCATTAGGCAGCTACCGCTACCAAGTAGGAGGAGCGGTCACTCTCTTCGCTAGAACTATTCCGAGATAGCCTAGAAAGATAGTCTCGGTGAGTCTCCTCATTAGTCCGCCTAAGTTCTCCGGCGTGATCGATGTAAGCCTGCCACATAAAAGAGTCGTCCTCGGTGACGCCATTCCGTAGCTCACCGTGCCTCAGAAAGTCGGCACTGGAAAACCCATAGCGGGCCTCGAATGCGGACAGATATTCCGCAACCTCACTTGATGTGAGGCATGTCTCATGGAATGTGGGCACTTTTGAACTCCGTGGTTTCGAATGATGCTTAAGCATAAGGAACTCTCCAGGCTGATGTCAAGCACTTTTTATGCCGTATGCATGTTCGGCAGGTGCGCTCTTCCTCCTTGTGGGCCGTAAGACTCTACGGCTGAGATATTTAGATGCCTGAATGGGTACATCGGATAACGCGAAATCAGTGTGACCGTAACTCCATACAGTGTAACGTTTTGTGGTAACGTATCAGAAGGATTTTCCTATTTGCTCCAACGCGCAAGGGCTGCCAGCTTGGCAATTTTTGATCGTTTTCTGGAGGAGAGAACCTTAGCCCTTGCCGTTCCGCCCTTTCGACCGCCCTTACGCCCAAGCTCAGCCATGTGCGCCGATTGCTCAGTCACAACCTCACCCGGTTGCGGCCCTTCGGTCAGCATCCTGGCAATTGCGTGCGCCCTCTGGTTTGGGTCTTTGGGGAGCTTCTTGGGGATGATCATGGCCCCATTGTGGCACACCCAAGGGCCTGTTGCCAGATGGCAGATTGAGGGCCAAAACTGTCAGAATTTCAGACTGAGTCACTACCTTTGCTCTGGACACATACCGCCTTTCCGCCGAGCTGTGATACACTGCGGCTAGCGGCGGAAAATCGGCGGTTGGATGCGCCCACATCTTGACCTGTCGATCTACCACGCGGAAGGGTTCGGGTTTTGAGGATTGGTTTGTGAAACCAGACGAATCGGCAACGCCGTCGCCCGATAAGTTCTCCGACTTCATGCGCCGTCTACTAGCCGTGCCTCACAAGGAAGTACAGCAGAAGATGGACGCTTACAACGTTCAGAAGAGGCGCCGGAAGGCAGCCAGAAAACGCGCTAAGGCTTGACGCGCCGGCCGCGCCCCTCCCGCTTCAACTCCTTCTCAGTTCGCTTGCCTCGTATCATCCTCAGTTTTTCCAGTCAGTTGCTTGTAGGTCAGGCGCTTGCCTACGATCTTGGACATCGCCAGCCGGAAGCGGTCGCCGTCGTTCATGTCCTTGCGATTGTTGAACCGGAAAGCCTGCTCGTCCAGATAACGGAACAGGTGGAAGGGCTCGACTGAAACGTAGGTGCCGCGGATGCCCCGTTTCAGGAGGCTCCAGAAGTTCTCAAGTCCGTTGGTGTGGACGTTGCCGCGAGCGTAGGCTTCGGCGTGGTCGATGACACGGTGAACGTATTCGGCATCGGCATCAAGACCATAGTAGGAGAGAAGCGCATCAGTGAAAACCTCGGAGCCGACTTCCACATTCTCTCTGATTTCAGCCTGAAGGTTGAGCTTGCGTGTGTTGGGGACCACCTTGAGCCGCACTTCGCCGTGACGCTGTAACAGGCCCATGACTGCCACTTTTCCAGCAGTCCCCGCGCCTGTGATCTTCTCCCTGCGCTTACCTGCGTGCATGTTACGGGCGAGTCCGCCGATATAGGTTTCATCCGCCTCAACGTCGTTTTTAAGCTTTCCCTCAAAACTATTGCAGTGAACAGCCAGTCGCAGGCGGTGCAGCATGAACCAAGCGGTTTTCTGAGTGACACCGAGATCCCGGTGAATCTCATAGGACGACACGCCGTTTTTGCAGTTGTAGAGAAGCCAGCAGGCCGGAAGCCACTTCTCAAGGGGTATAGGGGAATCCTCAAAGATCGTGCCAACCTTGAGCGAGAACTTCTTGCGTGGGTGCTTGGCCTTGCAGAACCACAGACGGGCGTTCTTCAAATAGGTCACGTCCTGGGAGTCACACTGGGGACAGCGCACCTTGCCATCCGGCCAGCGGCTCTCGATCATGAACTTCTGGCAGTTCTCGAAGCTGCTGAAGTAAATGACCGCCTCTCGGAGCGTCTCCATTGCTTTCTCACCCCAACAGAGATTATAGTATCTGCCTTGCGATGGACTGCGGTTCCTGCGGAATACCCCTGGCGTGAAACGCCAGCTTGCCGTCAATCCCCAAGTCAAGCTCCAAAGCGCCTTCACTTCCGCCCTCGGTTGCCCAGGTTAGCTTTCCCGTTTCAGGATCAAACTCAACCTTGCATCGGCGAACGCTGCTTCCCATATCTGCCAGCAACTCAATCTGTGCGCTCGATGTGGTTTTCCCGAGCGTGACAACGCTGCGCCCGATCTCGTGGCCTAGCGCGTTGCCTTCTTCACTGATGGCGGTCCCAACTTCCTGCCACAAGGCGGGGCCGGACGCCCTCTTGAGCCTCTGGACCTCGACAAACCTTGAGTCCCTCAACTGTTGGCCCTCTTCCCTCTTGCGGAGCCTGTCTGCCATCCTTTTGGACCACTCTGTCATGACCGCCTGCCCTTCAAGGACAACCTCAAAACTGCAAAGCACCCGTATTTCACCCTGGCCAGCGCTGCCCATGCTTCAACGATAGCACCGAAATTTGATTCAGTCAAGTATATTCATGCCTTCATTTGCATTCATAGGGACACATGTCGCACATTCTGGTGGCTTCGGAGGACCCTTTTTCAAGGCCCCCGGACGGCACCGATTTTCCCTTTGAATACAAGAAAAAGGGCCACGGAGTGGGCCGCCAAGAGGAGGCCAAAAAGGGCGGACCGAGGCATCGGGTACTTCGGGTGGCACACTGGCGACGACATAAGAAACGATATCGTCGCCACCCGCGTACGATTCGTCGAGCCTCGTCAGGGCGGGGGGTTCTCGGCCTCGCCAAGCCCCAATTCCAGCCCCAAAAAAGTGTGCAACAATTGCACACTTTGGCTTCATTTGCATTCATAGGGATACACGTCGCACATTCTGGTGGCTTCGGAGGACCTTTTTTCAGGGGCCCCCAGCCGGCACTGATTTTCCCTTTGAATGCAAAAAAACAGGGGCCGTGGATTGTGGACGTTAAAAATGACGACGGCGAGCATGGTGTCGCTCTGGCCACCTCGGGGCGGCTGGACTGCAGTAAGTTATGGCAGATTGTAACAGGCTGGCCAAGTGTATTCTTACCCACATTGATATTGGTTTGAGTGGGCTCTGGGGTGTATGCTTCCAGAACCCTGCTGTGAGGGGCGCAGCAAGTATTTCCTTGCCGAACTTATTTCGACTCGTACAAGCGGAGGAGGATGATTCATGAAGAGCACTCGAACCGGTCATAGATGGGCCGCAGTGATCGTTGCCGCGACCTTGATGATGCTGGCAGCGGCGATCGCTTTGCCCGCGCAGACTTTTACTACGCTGTACAGTTTTCAGGGCTATCCGAAAGACGGCCTTCAACCTTACGCTGGCCTCACTCAGGGTGCCGACGGGAATTTCTACGGAACGACCTTCCAAGGTGGCGTGAGCAGCAACTGTGAGTACGGATGCGGTACGGTCTTCAGAATTACGTCCGCGGGCGCGTTAACCATCTTGCATAGTTTCGACCAAACGACAGACGGCTGGCAACCTACGGCGGGGCTGGTCCAGGGCCTGGACGGTAACTTCTACGGGACAACAACGTACGGTGGCACTTCCGGCGGTGGAACGGTCTACAAGATGACTCCTGCCGGGGCAGTGACGACTCTGTACAGCTTCTGCTCGCAAAGCAATTGCACGGACGGCTATGGTATTGGGGCAGCGTTGATCCTCGCTCGCGATGGGAACTTCTACGGGACAGCGGAGGCAGGCGGTGTCAGTCAATCCTGCGGTGCGGAGGGCTGTGGCACAGTGTTCAAGATTAGCCCACAAGGCGTGTTGACGACGATCCACAACTTTGATTCCACGGATGGCTCCCAACCGTTCGACTCCCTGATTCAAGCCGTTGACGGGAACTTTTATGGGACGACCGCGTTAGGTGGGGCCTACGGGAGTGGCACAGCCTTCACAATGACCGCAGGGGGAACGTTGACAACGCTGCACAGCTTCGACTTTACGGACGGCGGCGAACCTAAAGCCGCGCTGGTTCAGACAACTGACGGGAACTTCTACGGAACAACGACGGATGGTGGTGGCGGCAACGACGGCGGCACGGTTTTCAAATTGACTCCAACTGGTACCTTCACGACCCTTTACAGTTTTTGCTCGCAAAACAACTGCACGGACGGGCAGAATCCAAACGCAGCAATGATTGAGGCAACCGATGGAAGCTTATATGGAACAACTGTGGGCTTCAACTACAATTTTGGCACCATTTTCAAGATTTCCCAGGCGGGCACGCTGACCACACTAGTTAGCTTCGATGGCACAAACGGCAGGAACCCGTACGCCGGGCTGCTCCAAGCGACAGACGGCAACATCTACGGCACAACAGCACAGGGCGGCACCAGCGGATATGGCACGGTGTTCAGCCTGTCTGTGGGCCTCCTTCCGTTTGTGGAGACAGAACCAAGCTTCGGCAAGGTCGGAAGAAACATCAAGATTCTAGGAACGAATCTGACGGGTGCGACCAGCGTCACTTTCAACGGCACCGCCGCGACCTTCACAGTCGAGTTACCCACCGCCATCAAGACCACCGTCCCAACAGGCGCCACCACCGGACCGGTCCACGTCGTGACCCCGAGCGGCACGCTGACCAGCAACGTGAATTTTCGAGTCGAGTGAGATGTAGCGCAAGGCTCGATTTCAGCCTTGCGGCTTTTTTCGAGGACACGGAAAAGCCGCATAGCGAGGTAGCGCAGACCGTGTCTTTCGGTCTGCGGTTTTTCTTACCACAAGAGCCGCGGACCCGAAATCGGGGTCCGCGCTACACCTACACCTTGCTACACCTTGCTCAACGATACACTTCCTTGCGATGAGCCACGCGCAAGACTAGCACGACAACGCGATCGTCCTGAATCTGGCAGAGGGCCCGATAGTCGCGAATGCGGTATCGCCAAAGACCCTTCAGTTCTGCTGTCAGAGCCTTCCCAAGTCGGCGCGGGTCCCGGTCGACGGCGATGCGGTCTCGGAAATAGCGCAGAATCTCGCCTTGGGCTTCCGGAGCCAGCTTGCGCAGTTCGCGGCGAGCGCGGTCATCCCACTCAACGGTCCAGATCAAGGCCGTTTTCCAACTCCTCGAGCGTCCAGCGCTTTGCCGGCCGCTTCAGGCGTTTAAGCGCCAGGTAGGTATCTTCCAAGTCTTCAAGGTGGGTAAGGATCGCTTGCCTGGCATAAAAAGTCTTGGTCCGGCCCGTCCGCTGGGCCAGCCGTTCCAGGCGTCCTTCGACATCCGACGGCAACCGAATCGCAAGCATCGTGGCCTCCGTAACTCGCTATACAAGTATAGCATGTCGCGATTTACTTGGAAGCGGGGCGACGTAGCGCAGACCGTGTTTTTCGGTCTGCGGTTTTTCTTACGACAACGGCCGCGGACCCGAAGGCGGGGACCGCGCTACACCTTGCGATGAGCCACGCGCAAGACGAGCACGCCGGCTGCCTCCAAATCCCGCGAGGCTATTTCGCTCGCGTTATTGAGGCGCCGGAGGCTCCGGGACCGGTTTGGGAACCTGTATTTTGTCGCCGCTTTCAACCGAGAAGAGCTGGTAGTCCGAATAGGTGTGACGATTGCGGTAGATGCGCCCGTAAAAGTCGGCCGTGACGTCCACCACCTGCGGCAGCCAGCAGATCAACGCACCCTTGCGAAAGCTGAACTCGCGAAAAACGACCTCGGTGGTCAATTGGGTAAGGCCGGCGAACGCCAGGGGCGCGAGCAGATCGGTGTGCATGCGCACGACCTCGAAACTGGCGGAATCTATCCAGGCGACGCCTTGGACAATCAAGGGAATCGGCTTGTCGTAGAGAATGTAGCGCCCGGAGACGGCCTCGGGCACCGGATGCCCCGCGAAGCCGATCACTTCGGTCCTGCGGCCCTCGACCGCCTGCGAGCCGAGATATTTGAAGTCGTATGCAGCCTGGCGTTCCGAGCTCAGCAGCAAGGGCAGGGAGGCGAAACCCAAGGTCTTGACGAAGCCTGGTTTGGGATCGCGAGGGGCCTGCTCATGGCCGGCAAAATCGGTTCTGTACTCGGTAAGGTTGTCATCGCCGGGGCGCGCGGCCAGCATCAGGTAGCGAAACTCCTGACGTTGACTGTGTTTCTCGGGTGAGCCGTCGGGCTTGGTGCGTGTTTCTTCGACGGTCTCAATCGAAGTTGTGTTCACGAAGTTCTTCCGGAAGGCCCCCACATTCTTACCCACCCGGTCGAGGATCTCCGCGAGCGGCGACTGATCGGAGGCGGGATCGAGCCCGCTCAAAGCGGGAATCCGGTCGCAGAGCTTCTTCAAGGGCCAGTCGAGCAGCGGATCCGCCCAGTGATAGGCGTCAAATGCAGAGTCGTAATCGTTTGGTTTGGACTGGGCACGCGCCGGCCGCGACCCGAGATCGCCGAGCACCAGGGCTGCGGCCAGCACGCCACACGCCCGCGATAACGGATGTCGACAGGAAACCCCTCCGGCCATCGTGCGACTAGCATGACGCAGGCTTGAACCGCAGCGCAAGTGACCGGGGACGGCTTTTTGCCGACGAACGTCGCCTCAAGCGCGCGGCTTTCCGCTATAATCCTTGGGCTCGCGTTCAGCATTAACTTTCGCTAAGCAAATCGAGGCTCCCGCCCAAGCGGCGAGTCTAATCGAGGTGGGCATGGCACAGCGCATGGTAAAGTGCGTGAAACTGGGCAGGCAGTTGCCGGGCCTGGACGAACCGCCGTGGAGCGGCGAACTCGGCCAACGGATTTACGATAACGTCTCCGAGCAAGCCTGGGACATGTGGGTGGAGCATATGAAAATGCTTATTAACGAATTTCGTCTAAATCCCTCCACGCCCGAGGCGCAGGAGATGATCGCCAAACAAATGGAGCAATTCTTTTTCGGCCAGGGCGCCGCGCCACCTCCTGATTACGTGCCTCAAGGGCGCTAAACAAAGGCGAATCCCGGCCTCGGGCTCCACGCCCCTGCACAGGGAATGCCTGGCGTGATTCGTGCCTCCTTCAGCTATTCGCTCGTACCGGGCGGCTTGCGAGATGGCGCCGGCGATGGCTTCGCTACCAGGGCCGTCAGGAACTGATGCTATACTCCAAGTCAAGGGAATCAGGCGCTGCTCGCATCGAGGGGCGACCGAGGAAGGGGGATTTTTCTTCTTATGCAGGCGGAGATGTGGGGGTTCCGCGCACTCTTTGTGCTGGGGCTCTCTGTCATAACTTATCATTTGCGGCCGTTTCATTGGCAGGCGCCTTACGCAGGAGCACTCGGCGCCCTCATCGGCTTGGTTTGCGTGGTGTTCGAAGTAAGGCTCGAGAAGGTTAGCCTGAAACGGCTGATCGGCGCCGGGGTAGGAGCAACACTCGGCATCCTGTCAGCCTTGATGATCAGCCACCTGTTAAGCCTGACCTCCGTGGAGAGGCACTCCACTTCGTTTTTTCAAGTGACGCTGCTGCTGGTGATGGCTTATATCGGAATGATTCTCGGGGCCATCAAGGGCGACGTTCTCAACCTCGCAGCTTTGGGAGGCCTCTTCGCCGGCGAGCGTCCGCGCCGAACCGTCAAGATTCTCGACACCAGCGTCATCATCGACGGACGCATTTGTGATGTTTGCGAGGCCGGTTTCATAGAAGGGGCGGTCATGGTGCCGCAATTCGTGCTGCGCGAACTTCAGCTCGTGGCCGACAGCTCCGACGCGCTCAAGCGCAACCGCGGGCGTCGCGGGCTCGACATGCTGCAGCGCATCCAGAAGATGAGCACGATTCAGGTACAGATCGTGGAGGACGATTTCCCTCAGGTGCGTACAGTCGACCTCAAACTCATCGAGCTGGCCAAGGTGTACGACGGTAAAATCATCACCAACGACTTCAACCTCAATAAAATCGCTCAACTCCAGGGTATCGCGGTGCTCAACCTCAACGAGCTCGCCAACGCTCTGCGCCCTGCTGTCCTTCCCGGGGAGACCATGCGGGTCTATATCCTCAAGGAAGGTAAAGAGTACAATCAGGGCGTGGCCTACCTGGATGACGGGACCATGGTGGTGGTGGACAACGCCAAGAAGATGCTGTCCAAGACCATCGACATATGCGTCACCAGCGTGCTGCAAACCACGGCCGGGCGCATGATCTTCGGCCGCTACGACGAACGGACTCGAGCCGCCGAGGTGGTCCACTCGACGCAGTGACGGGACCACTTTCCTCCTCATGAGCGTGCTCGCCATCATCCCGGCCGCCGGAACCGGCGTACGCATGGGCGGCGAAACGCCCAAGCAGTTCCTGTCGCTTGACGGCGTTCCTATTTTCATCCACACACTGCGGAAGTTCTCGAGCTCCAGTGCCATCGATACGGTCCACCTGGGCGTGCGGCCGGAGGAGATGGAACGCGCGCGGGAAAGCCTTGCCCGGGAGAAGCTCCACAAGTCGGTGCAGGTGATCTCGGGTGGCTCGACGCGGCACGAGACGGTGGAGCACGCGCTCGATGCCGCTCCGCCCGGAACGGACGTGGTGGTGGTTCATGACGCGGTGCGGCCTTTCGTCAGTCTGGAACTGATCCACAGCGTCGTAGAAGCAGCCCGGCGCGATGGAGCGGCGATTCTCGGCATTCCCAGCATCGACACCGTGAAGCAAGTCGAGCAGCAGAGGGTTCTCGGCACCATTCCACGCCAGCGTATTGTGCTCGCTCAGACCCCGCAGGCTTTTCGCTACGATCTTCTGCGCGACGCCTTCGCGCGCGCCACCGGCGAAGGATTCTTTGGCACCGATGAGTCCAGCCTGGTGGAGCGGTTGGGTATCGAGGTCATCGTGCTGATGGGTTCGGACCGCAACATCAAGATCACCAAGCCTTCGGACCTGCCACTGGCGCGACTTTATCTTTCCCAGGAGCAGGAACAGCACGATTCATCGGGCTCATAGTTCTGGTCCAGAATGTCGAAGATCGAAGCTCGAAGCTCGAAGCTCGAAACTCGAAACTCGGGATTCGAAATCCGATCATCACAGGGCCGAGGCGGACAATCGAAGCAATCAGGCGGTACCTATCGCATCGGCTTCGGTAACGATGTCCACCGCCTGGTCTCCGGTCGTAAGTTGATCCTCGGAGGCGTCGAGATTCCGTTTGCGAGGGGTCCGCTGGGACATTCGGATGGGGATGCGCTGGCCCATGCCGTGTGCGATGCTTTATTGGGGGCCGCTGCGCTCGGCGACATCGGCCGGCATTTCCCGGACTCCTCGCCGCGCTGGAAAGGCGCTTCGAGCCTGAAGTTCTTGCAGCACGTGCGCGGCCTGGTCGAGCGAGAATCGCTTGCGATCATGAACATCGACACGACAGTGGAGATCGAGAAACCGCGGCTGGCCCCTTATGTGGAACGAATGCGCGGGAGAATGGCGCGAGCGCTGGGCGTTCAAGCATCTCAGATCAATGTGAAGGCGAAGAGCGGCGAGGGCATGGGCGAAATCGGCCGCGGTGAAGCGGTGCGCGCCGAAGCAGTGGCGCTGCTCAGGAGGCAGTGAAGTCATCGGTGGAACGTCTGATCGAGTTTGCGAATCGTTCGGGGCGCCGTCTGCGCGGCATGATTCACCAGCCCGGGGAATCTCCGGCCGGCCGCCCGGCCGGTGTGGTGTTCTTTCACGGGTTTACCGGCGATCGCATGGAATCGCACTGGCTCTTCGTGAAGTGCTCGCGGGCGCTGGAGCGGGCCGGCATCGCCTCGCTGCGTTTCGATTTCTTTGGCTCCGGCGAGTCCGAGGGCGATTTTCGCGAGGCCACTCTTGAGGGCGAGGTCCAGGACGCGCAGGACGCGGTGGACTTCTTCCGGCGTGAAGGCGGCATTGACGGTGAACGGCTGGGTCTGCTCGGACTTTCGCTGGGCGGCGCGATTGCCGCGCTGGTAGCGGAGCAGGTCAGGGCACGCGCCCTGGTGTTGTGGGCGGCGGTAGCGAGGCTGCAGGACCTCCGAACGCTTGGCGACTCCTTGTCGCGCCCCCTACCCAATAATCTCTCGGCGCGCGAGTACGCGGGGCACGAAATCTCACCGCGATTTCTGGACTCCGCCGATCACCTGGACCCTCTGGGCGCAGTGGCTCGATTCACCCGGCCAACTCTGATCGTGCACCCGGAGCGAGACGAGCGCCTGGACCTCAGCCATCCCGAGGATTACCTGCGCGCTTCCGCTGCGGCCATCAAGGAGAAGGTCATCATTGCCGGCGCCAATCACACGTTTGATTCGGTGACTTGGGAGCAGGAGGTCATTACCCGAGCCGTTGACTGGTTCCACGGGCATCTGTCGCCCACTGCGAGTTCGCGGCCAGCGGCTCTGGCTTGAACGACCGGTCGCCGCCTCGCGACCCTTCATTTCTCGATTCCATCTCTCTACCCATCAATCGCCAATCACCGATCGGACAAGTGGCCTCATTCCCCCGCGAGCTGCGCGTATCGCAGCTGCTGCTTCCTGATGTCACGCGGATAGCTCATCTCGACGCTTTGCTTGCCGTCGGCGGCGGTTTTTAATTCCAAATCCGCGTTGATCCCCACCCAGTAGGTCGGCAGGTCGAGAGTCTTGTAGCGGGCCACCACTTGGTCGCGCCAGGCCGGATCGAAGTGGATTCCGTATTTCGTGATCAGCGCCTTGGCCGCATCGTAATCGCCTTCGGCCTTGATTCGCATAAGCTCGGAGAGCAGCATCCCGACGCCCTGGCGCATCTTGTCGTACTGAGTCACCACCATGTAGATTTTCCCATCGCGCTCAACGGGCTGAATCGCTCCGGTGTGGTCGCGAATATAGTTCACGATCAGTTGGGTGCCGCGGCGATGGTCTTCCTCGATGGTGTCGCCGGTCGGCACCTCGCGGAGCTGAACCAGGGCCGCGCGCGCCTCGCCGTCATAGGCCGCTTTGGCCACATCGTAGTTGGGCATCACGCCCATCTCGATCAGCTTTGGATCCCAGAAATTCCACAGCGCCATCAGGTCAGCGCGCGTCTCTTCAAGCGTGGAATAGTACTCCTTCAGGTAGTCCCCCGGCTCGCGCGTCAGCTTCGGTGAGACGGCCCCCGAACCGTGTCCGATCACCTCGTGCATGGCGGTGAAGAGATTCTCCGCGAGATCGCCGTACTTGCTCGCGCGATCCGCTTCAGCCTGCGAGTCGGCGAACTCCTGAGAGACTTTGTTTCCTGTAGCGCTGTTCAAGGCGCGAATCGATCCTGTAAAGATGAAGCTCTTGGAGCCGTACTTCTCGTGAATTTCGTCTTCGTTGGGCAGGTTGTCCCCGATGGTGGTCACACCAAAGTCACCCGTCTCCACCAGCGCCTCGTCCGCGTTCACAACCGGCGGATTGGGTTTCGGATTCTTGTACTTCGCATCCCAAGGGGCCTTCTGCTCGAAGTAGGCTGCGTTCACGGCAAACCCTGTCATGAGCTTGTTCATCTTCTCGTCCACCACGGTCACAAAACCCTGAATGGACCCCTTCTGCCCGCGCGCGTCCTTGTACACCTCCACAAAGCCATTGGAAAAGTCAGGATTTGTGCGGTCCTGGACCCAGTCGATGCCGCACTGGATCCAGTCCGCGCGCGCTCCGGTCTGGTAGTAGCGGATGAGGTCGTTGATCACCTTCTTTTGCGAATCCGGCGCATAGGGCAGCGCCTGCCGCAGGTCTTCGATGGCGGTAGTGAGTTCGCGCGCATAACGGCCCGGCGGTACTTTACCGTCCGGGGTTCCCGCCCGGTAGACCTCCTCTGTGAGCTTGCCGTCCTGTTTTACCAGGCGCGAGTTGAGCGGGTAGTGTTCGGTGAAACCTGCCAAGTCCTTGAGGGTCACACCGGAATAGAAATTGTTTCCGCTCGCCTGCAGCGGATCTTCCCCGTTGGGCGGATTCTTGTAGGTGATCATGGGCTGGAAGTCAGCGTCGAAGATCGGCTTCTGCAGCTCCTGAAGCTGCGCGCGTAGAGTTTCTAAGTCCGTAACGGAGTCGAATTCGGCGCCACCCTTCAGAGCCTGCTCCGCCGCCGCTTTCAGCTCGTCGGGGCTGAACTCGGGCAGAAACTTTCGCGAGGTAAAATCGTTGTGGTTGCCCTCGTTGCCCCAAAACAGCATGGTGTAGTCGCTGATCTTCTCGAGCACCGCTGGGTCGATTCCGCTCGCGTGCGTCAGAATTCCTTCCAGCAGATGCTTCTCGGACAGACCATACACCGAGTTCTGGTCGTAGGCGATAGGGTTGACGGCGATGGCCGCTTGCGTGAGCCAGTAGGCGTCCAACTTCTGGTCGGGCGAAAGATCGTTGAAGCTGTCGGCGCGCAATTGAATAAATCCGGTGTCGCGCACGCGGTTGACGAGACTGGAGGGTTCAGACTGTTGCTCGCTCGTTTGACCCGATGCAGCACGAGCCTGGTCATTGTGAACCAGGCCGGTAAGAGCTAACGTCCACCACACGAGCCGCAGAGTGCATCTTCTCACTTGAACCTCCTGCGCGACCTCCGGCCATGGCAAAGGAGATCCTTCGCTTCGCTCGGGAGGACCAGACGTGGGATGTTGCTGACGGCTGGGCTCTGAGTCCCTCCGCTCAGACGTCGCTGCGCCGGCTCACATCCAGCACGGTCACGCGCGCGGCCGGCCGCTCGACCTCGTAGATCACCCTGAAATCTCCGATCTGCAAGCGCCAGCCGTTCCGCCCCTCGATCCTGCGAGATTCGGGTGGTACCGGATCGACGGCGAGGGTCCGGATGCGGTCGCGTACCTGGGTATAAAGGTCGAAAGGCAAAGCAGCAAGCTGGCGGGCGGCATCAGGCAGGATCAAGAGGCCATAACTCACGATCGTGTGGACTCAATGCCGGCCAGGGCCTGCTCGAAGGAGATCGCCTCGTCCCCGGAATCCTTGGCACGATCGTAGGCGCGTGCGCACTCCTCCGCCTCGAGCTCTTGCAGCAGGTCCCGGCACTCCACAAAGTCGAGGTGCACGCCGGCAGGTCTGCCGTTTTTATCAAACACAAAGCGTTCGCGAATCTTTGCCATGGCCGTCAATGCAGTGAAGAACGACGAGCAACTTGTGATTCTTGCCTGCTGGTGAGCGCGAGGTCAGGCTTACCAACCGCCATTCACAAAACACAATTCACAAATGCCGGATCGTCGCTGGCCACTTGCCGCTCGTCATCCCTTGTGATCGGATCGCCAACTCTGATCGTGCCGCCCGTCACGATGGCCGCGCGCAGGCCGCCCCGCCCCTCCAGAAAGGGCTTGAGCGTGCGCCCGGTGAGACGCTCCAGGTGGCCGCAAGGTTCGCAGAGCCTGATTCCGGCCAGTGTGACTTCTCCGACGCTGAACTGGCGATTTACCAGGTCATTCAAACGGACACCGCGCGTTGCCAGATTCCGGCGCGCCTCCCGCGGCTCCAGGACCAGTCCCGTCTGCGCCCGCAAGGCCTCAAGGGACTCGACCTCAATGAGGGTGAGTTCGAAGTCGGACTTGGGTTTCCAGAACGTGCCCCGCCGCGCCCAATAGCGGTCGCCTTCAAGTCCGCGGCCAGGCTCGGCCCGCACCTCACCGGCGGCAATCAAGGGGGCCGCGGCTTCAGCCGCCATGAAGATGCCTACCACCTGCCCTTCGCCCATGTACCCTCTCCTCCCTTGCGGGAAAAAGATACCACAGACGGGCATCTTTGTCGAGCAGGTGCGCAGATATCTAGCCTACAGAAGTAGCCACTGGAGCGCCCGGCGGCGCGGCTTGGACAGCGACTTCGGTATCGATGCCCGCTCCGCAGTGCGGGCAGTACCGGTCTCCCGACCTGATTTCGCGCCGGCACTGCGGGCAGCTCGGGCGCAGGTTGAGCTGGCAGCGCGGGCAGAAGTTGAACTGCGAGGTCACGGCAGCCTCGCAGCGCGGGCAGTTGAAAGGCAACGGCTCCCGCACGATGAAATAAATGATGACCCCGATCAGATAAGGCACGAAGATGGAGACGATCAGCCACAAACCGGGAGTCATCCCCCGCCGCTTCGCATCGCCGTAGATGTAGCCATACAACAGAATCAGGGAGCCCAAAAACGCCGCCGCCAGCGTGACCACGCCGGCCACGGCGAGCCCGGAGAGCGCTGCCCCAAAATCAGGAAAGACCGGTCCTTGCAGAATCACGCCCCTGGCGCCGGCGAGGTTAACAAGCTCGGCGACAACCAGGGCGACGACGTAGAGCGCGACCACGAGCGTGACCAGCCAACGCGGGACCAGGCGCAGTTCATTCTTAAAGGAGGTTTTCTCGGTGGACCTTTGCCGCCAATTGTTCCTGACATTCCCCATGAATTCATTTGCTGACATGTTGCTACCCTCAATTCTTTCGTTCACAGAAGCGGTCGACCCGCGTTGCTGGGCGACTCACGATCCAGCCGGTCTCGTTGCCAGAAGATCAGCAGCGCAGCCGCCGAGGCCGGCACCAGCCACCAGGCTGCAAAGCCTAGTATCCAGACGGGGCGAGGCAGGTCGAGCCTGGTTCCCAGCCACGCGCAGATTCTCCAAACCAACGGAGCGCTGGCCACGCCAAGCACCCAGGAAAGGATGCATCCTGCCGCCAGGCCCAGGTTGCGAACGCGACGTTGGTTCCGCGCCTCAGCCTCGCGGCGGACACGGAGGCTGGTTGCGGCCGCCAGACCCGACGGCAGCGCCACCGGCAGATTGGTCAGGGCGCGCAGGGCCGCATCCGTGCGATTCGCCCAGCGCTCGCAACCATCGCATTCGCGGAGGTGCGCCCCGAGCCAGGCCCGGTCCTCCACGGCGAGGCCTTCAACCCGCTCTTTGTCGATCAGGCGCCGTGCGCGCTCGTGCTGATCGTCTTTCATGATCTGTTCTCCTCAAGCAATTCCCGGGCGGCGCTTAATCCGCGATAAAGCCGCGATTTCACCGTGGAAAGCGGAACCTTCACCACGGTCGCGATCTCTTCGAGCGACAGGTCCTCCTGAAAGCGCAGCAGTACCACCTCGCGGTACACCGCCGGCAAGCGGCCAAGCGCCGAGCCCAACCGTTCCGCATCCTCGCGGCTGGTCAACATTGTGGCGGGCGAAGTTGTGTCCGGTGCTTGCGGCTCCCATCCCTGCCGGGAATCCCCGGGGTCGAGCAACTCGTCGAGGCTCTCGGTGGGCCGGCGGCGCTTCGTGTCAATCACAAGGTGACGCGCGATGGCAAACAGCCAGGTCTCGAAGCGGGATTCCCCGTCGTATTGATGGCCGCGCGCCAGCACCCGGAGCCATGTCTCCTGGAAAAGCTCGCGAGCAGTATCCGGACTGGCGGTCAGGTAGAGGAGGTAGCGATAGAGCCGGTACTCGTACTGCGCGATCAGGCTGTCGAGCAGTTCGGGATTGCGGGCGCGCAAGCCGCGCGCCAGTGCCCTGGTCTCAGGTTCCATCGTGAGTGCGCAGAGATAAATCGCGTCGCCCATTCTATCCTGTATACGAAAGACCCTCGGGAAAAGACCCCGGGCCTCCCGGCGCAGCAATCACACAGGAGAACATGCCGCCTGCCAGGACTTCCCGAAGCCCCGAGCGGTATTCCGTGAGATCAAATGAGGTGGAGCTGGAATTGAAACGGAACGGGCCCGAACTTGGTCACTTTGGATCTTAAGGCAGGGGGGATTGGAGCAGTTTCGCCTGCGCGCGAGCCTGCTCGATCGCGGGCTTGTGGTCGCGCGGAGCGTGCTTTTCAAAGTAGGCCTTGATCACGTCGCGGGCGACGGGGGCCGCCACCGAGGATTCTTCGCCGTGCATCACCAGCGCGGCCACCACGATCTCGGGGCTGCTGAAGGGTGCGTAGCCTACAAACCAGGCGTTGTTGCGATAGCCCGCCTGATGGGCGGACTGCTTCAGGTTAACGCTCACCACCTGGGCGGTGCCGGTCTTGCCGGCGATGTCGAGGCCGGCCACGCGCGCGCTGCCTCCGGTGCCGCCCTCGTTCACCACCCCCCACAGGCCCTGCGTGACGGCCTGTACAGTGTCCGCGCTGATTGGGAATTCGCGCTCGGCGTCATCGGGCAGATTCTGGCCCAGGGCCTCGAGCTCGTCGCGGAAGACCAGGTGAGGACGATGGAAGCGGCCGCCGGAGATCACCCCGCTCATCATGTAGGCTAGCTGGAGGGGCGTCACTTCCACCGCGCCCTGCCCGATAGCCACCGAAATGGTCTCACCCGCCCACCACTTGCGCCTGAAGGCGCGCTGCACCCATTCCGGTGAAGGCATCAAGCCGGCATCCTCGCTTGGCAGATCGATTCCCGTGCGTCCCCCGAGACCCAGTTGCTTGCCGAAGTAAGCCAGTTTGTCGATCCCAAGCATCTTGCCGAGCGTATAGAAGTAAACGTCGCAGGACTGCACGATGGCCCGGTGCAGATCCACCTCTCCGTGCGAGCGGTGCTTGTTCCACACCCAGTCATGGTAAGTGTGACCGTAGATCGTGACCTCGCCCGGGCAATGAACGGTGAAGCTGGGCGTGATGGTGCCGGTCTCGAGCGCGCAGGTGGAGGTGACCACTTTGAAGACCGAGCCGGGCGCGAGTTGGGCCTGAATAGCCTTATTGAGCAGCGGCTTCTGAGGATCGCTGGTGAGCACCTTCCATTGAGCCTGATCGATGCCGTGCGCGAAGTCGTTCGGATCGAACCCGGGGTGGCTGGCGAGCGCCAGGAGCTCGCCGGTCCTCGGATCGAGCGCCACTACCGCGCCTTCCCGATCGCCCAGCGCCATCTCGGCGGCCAGTTGCAGGTCGAGATCGACGCTCAGCCGCAGATCGTTGCCCGGGTGGGCGTCCAGCGTGGTCATCGAGCCCACTTCTTCGCCGCGGCTGTTCACGATCACGCGACGCATGCCGTCCTGGCCGCCCAGAACGTCGTTATACTGGCGCTCGATTCCGCTCTTGCCCACCACGTCGCCGGGACGATAGCGCGAATGCTCCTCGGCGATCATGTCCTCGGAAACGTCCCCCACGTAGCCGATCATCGACGCCCCAACCGAATGCTTCAGGTAAAAGCGCTCCTGGGTGGGGATCAGGTCCAACTCCGGATACTCGGTGCGATGCGATTCCAGGAAGGAGACGTCTTCGAGGCCGGCGGAGGCTTTCAGCAGGATCGGCTGATATCGCGGCAAGTGCGTGGTGCGCTCGATCAGTTGAGTCACGTCGCCGGGATCAAGCTGCAGGCCGCGAGCCATGGCCGCCAGGCGATCCGGAGTGAGCGCCGCGGCGTTCTCGCGTGAGAGCAGAATGCTGAATGAGGGGGCGTTGTCCACCAGCACCCGGCCCTCGCGATCCAGAATCCGGCCGCGCGGCGCGATCACGGGCAGGTTGCGGATGCGGTTGTGGTCGGCTTCTTCAGCGTACTTCTGATGCAGATGGATCTGCAGCCGCCAGTATCCGCCGAGCAGCGCGATAAAGACGAAGCAGACCAGGTATTGAAAGAAGGTTATTTTCCAGGCAGGTATCCGTGATTCGACCGAAAGCCGGGCGGACGGATTCAGATCAGCAGACATTTGTCAGGTCAATCGCGAAGCCGCGGGTGCAGCAAGGAGCGTAACCGCTATCGAGCGCCGGACGATCCTTCCGCCAGTAGTTGACCGTATCACAGCCGTGTTCCAATGACAAGACGCTCGACGACCCACGGATGCTAACCAGAATCTCTAGAGCGGACTAATCGAAAGACATTAAAAATATTTCTTGACAGCATTATCTTATCGGGAGTAGCTTTTCGCTGTGGACGCGCGCGAAGTTGGTCGTGCGCGTGCCAAGCGCAAATTGGCGGCTAGTTGAGGGGAAAGGGCCGGAGAGAGCCCGTCGGCTGCCGACGAACCATTTCGACTTTAGACTTCCTTCTCGCGCCGGGCAGAGGTCAGCCAGAGCAGTTACAAACACGGAGGAGATAATGCGCATCGCTGCGAAATGTGCCTGCCTGCTTCGCTCGAAGACGCGGACCTTTCTGATCCTGACATTGATGGCCTTCGCCGCGCCGGTGTGGTGCCAGATCGATACGGGCACGATTCTGGGGACGGTCTCGGACCCGTCCGGTGCCGTCGTTCCCGGCGCCAAGGTAAGCCTAACAAACGAGGGGACTAACCTCACCGTGACCATGACCACCGGGGGCGATGGCGGATACACGTTCTCGCCGGTCAAGATCGGCACCTACACGGTCACCGTGGAGGCCGCCGGCTTT
>DASYYZ010000148.1:0-5379 GCA_035946735.1 Terriglobia bacterium | reverse complement strand
TTTCGAAGCTCGGACCGCGAAGCGCCGCATACACTCCTTGGGAGCACTTCAGGCGCAACTTTCGCGCGGCGCGCAGTGCCAGCGATCGTAACTCGTGGTCGTAGGCCTCCGTCATGTCCATAAACCGCGGGCCCAGGCGCTGATCCTCAGGGCCGGTCAAGGGGTTCGCACCCTGGTAGTTGAGGTGGTCGCTGAAAATCATCAAGCTGCCCGGTGTGCATCGCTCGCCGATACCGCCGGCGGCGCAAGTGATAAGGAGGAACTCGATTCCGGCCAGGGCCAGGGCGCGCACCGGGAACACCACCTCAGCCGGGGAGTAGCCTTCGTAGAGGTGAACGCGGCCGGAGAGCATCGCTACGCACTGCCCGCGCCAGGCGCCCGTCACCAGCTCGCCTGTGTGCCCTACCACTGTCGAGCGAGGGAAATGCGGAATCGACGAATAAGGAATGCGATGCGGATTTTCGATTCTGGCGACGAGTTCGCCCAAGCCTGAGCCCAGGATTACGCCCACGCGAGGCCGCATGCCGCCGCGTGATTGAATGAATCTGGCGGCAGCGAGAGCCCCGTCGTAGCCAGGGGTACTCGAAGTGATAGGTGAGGAGTGACGAATGGCCGGTTCCCCTGCCTTTGACTTTCGACCTTTGACCTTCGACGCCATCTTAAGAACGCGTCCCTCGCATTACTTCCGCAAGTGAATCCTCACTGCGCCAGCAGCAGCCCGGCGATCGCCGCCGACAGGTAATTCGCCAGTGTGCCCGCGAGCAGCGCGCGAAATCCCAGGCGTGCGAGATCGGTCTTGCGCTTGGGAGCGAGCGAGCCGATGCCCGCGATCTGAATGCCGATCGAAGAGAAGTTTGAGAAGCCACAAAGAGCATAAGTGGCAATGGTAAACGACCGCGCCGCGATGTGGCCTTTCAGCGGCCCCAGCATGGAGAAAGCAACAAACTCGTTCAGTACTACTTTCGTGCCCATCAGATTGCCCACCTGGGAGGCATCGTGCCAGGGCACTCCGAGCAGCCATGCCACCGGCGCCAGAGCATGTCCGAAGATCCACTGCAGGTCGATGTTCAGGTGCAGATAGTGCAGGAAGCCAAGCAGTCCATTGCTGAGGTAAACCAGCGCCACGAAAGCAATCAGCACAGCGCCCACATTGAGCGCCAGGTACAGGCCGTCTGTTACGCCGTGGGAGGCGGCGTCCAGAATGTTGATGTCGCGCTTTTCCAAATCGATCTTCGACTGCCCGGCGGTCTTCGGAACCGAGGTTTCAGGGATCAGCATTTTGGAAAGCAGGAGCGTGCCGGGCGCCGTCATAAACACGGCCGTGAGCAGGTGGCGAGCCTCGGCGCCGAACAAGATGTAAGCTCCCAGCACGGCGCCCGAAACGTGCGCCATGCCAGCGGTCATGATGGTCATCAGCTCGGATTCTGTAAGCTCGTCGAGGTAAGGACGGATCACCAGCGGCGCTTCGGTCTGCCCGATCATGATGCTGGCGGCCACTTCGAGCGACTCCGCGCCACTTGTTCCCATGATCTTCTGCATCAACCGGCCCATGAGGCGCACCAGCGCCGGAAGGATCCCCAGGTAGTAGAGAATCGCGGACACGCAAGCGATGTAGATGATGATGGGCAGCACTTGGAAGGCGAAGATGAGCCCCAGGTGACCCTGCGGATCGCCGAGCGGTCCGAAGACGAACTTGGAACCCGCAAAGGCGAAGTTCAGCAGCCAGACGGCGCCGCGCGAGGCCCCGTCGAGCGTCCAGTATCCGGCGCGCGTGCGCAGCACGAACAGGGCGATCAGGAACTGCAGTCCGAGTCCCCAACCTACGATGCGCGGACTCACAGCGCGCCGGTTGTTCGAGAAGAGCAAAGCGATTCCCAGAATGACGATGATCCCAAGCAGCGGAACGAGGCGCGCAAGCATGTCCAGGGCTTATCTCCGACCACCCGAATCGGTCTAAACGAGCGGTCATCTTATCAGGAATTGTCAGCGAATATGATCGAGGATGAGCTTTGGCGCCGCTACTGGTTCGGGAGAGATGGTGGTGGCGGCGCGCAGCATGGCTAGAGCTTCAGTCACCCGCAAGCGGTCGTTCGCGTACACGGTGCAGATACGCTCGCCGATCGCGACGGCGTCACCCACCTTCTTCTCAAAGACCAGACCCACGGCGGGGTCAATGACGGAGTCGAGGCGCGCTCTTCCCGCGCCCAGGCGCATCGACGCGAACCCGATCGCCTGCGCTTCGAGAGCCGATACCCAGCCGTCCTCCCAAGCCACAAGCGACCTTTCGTGCGCGGCTTGCGGCAGGCGGCTGTAATTCTCCACGACGCCTGGATCGCCGCCCTGCCCGGCGATGATCCCGGCGAACTTCCGGAGTGCGGCCCCGCTCGAAATCAGCTCATCAAAGCGGGCGCGCGCCGATTCGAGCGAAGCGTCCGCCCGGCCGAGCACAAACATCAACGCTGTGAGTTCTCTCGAAATCTCCACCAGGTCGTCGGGACCGCGTCCCTTGAGCGTCTCAACGCACTCGACCACTTCCAGCGTATTGCCCACCGCGCGGCCGAGCGGCTGGCTCATGTCGCTGATGAGCGCCTCCACGCGCTTGCCGGAAGCGCGTCCGATCTCCACCATGCGCGTGGCGAGATCGCGCGCCGATTCCGGAGTCTTCATGAACGCGCCGGAGCCTGCCTTCACGTCCAGTACCAGCGCATCGATGCCCTCGGCCAGTTTCTTGCTCATGATGGAGGCGCTGATCAGCGGGATGGACTCCACGGTGGCGGTCACGTCGCGCAAGGCGTAGAGCTTGCGATCGGCGGGCGCAAGATCGTCCGTCTGGCCGATGAGTCCCGCGCCTGTCCGGCGCAGAGCCTGGCGAAACTCGTCAAGAGTCAGCCGGGTGCGAAAGCCGGGAATCGATTCCAGCTTGTCGAGCGTACCCCCTGTGTGCCCCAGGCCGCGGCCCGAGATCATGGGAACCACGAGGCCGCCCGCAGCCGCCACGGGCGCAACGACCAGGGAGGTTTTGTCGCCCACTCCCCCAGTGGAGTGCTTGTCGACCTTGGCCGCGTCCAATTCAGGGAAGGCCATCACGCTTCCCGAGCGCAGCATGGCCTCGGTGAGATCTGCGGTCTCTTGCGGATCGAGGCCGCGGAAGAAGATCGCCATGAGCATCGCGGAGGCCTGGTAGTCGGGGATCGACCCGCGCGTATACCCGTCCACGAACTCGAAGATCTCCGCACGCTCCAGGCGGTGACCATCGCGCTTCTTGCGAATGGCTTGGGCAGCTTCCATGTGGACCGAACCGAGCCGAAGTTATATCAGAAACGCAAAGAAGGATGGTAACGGAATGGATCGAGCAACGGCGCAGGGGGCATTTAACCCGGACCGCGGGTCTATCTCGCTCAGGGTAACTGTTATTTCGCCCTGAAAAGACGCGCGGCTGCGAGTCCCAATTCCTGCTAACCTGATTAGTGCGCGGCGGCCACGCCTCGCTCTGCCATTATCTGCCATGGATACCCATAACCACCCCCCGGCGTGGAAGACTGTACTGGCCTTCGCGATTATCTATCTCGTGTGGGGATCCACGTTCCTTGCGATTCGTGTTGGCGTCCGCGAGGTTCCGCCGTTCCTGCTGGCGGCGATGCGCTTTCTGGTGGCAGGACTCGTTCTTTATGGCTGGACGATCGCGCGGGGCGAGCGCTCGCCGAGCAGACGTGAGTGGACCTCGGCAGCGTTACTCGCCATTCTGATCTTTGTTTTCGACTACGGACTGCTGTTCTGGGCCGAACAGCGTGTGCCCTCGGGAATCGCCGCGGTCATGATGGCCACCATCCCGGTATTTATGTCGCTCGCGGAGATCATCATCCTGCGCACGCAGAGGCTCACCTTCCGCCTGGGGCTGGCGCTCCTGATCGGGATCGGCGGAGTGGCAGTGCTCGTGAACCGCTCGTTGAACCTGGGTGGCGCGCCCATCGACGGATGGGGAGCAGTGGCCTTGATCGCGGCCGCCATCAGCTGGTCCGTGTCTTCGTCGCTGACGCGCAAGCTGCCGCTTCCGCCTTCCAAAGTGATGAGTTCAGGGGCCCAAATGCTCGCCGGCGGAGTGTTTCTCGCCTTCACGGCGGCTGCGCTCGGCGAGTTTCGCGGCTTTCATCCCTCGACGGTTCCACGCGAGGCGTGGCTGGCGCTGCTTTACCTGATCGTGGCGGGCTCCATCGTCGGCTTCACCGCCTACGTCTGGCTGATCCATCACCAATCGCCGACCAAGGTCGGAACTTATGCCTATGTGAATCCGGTTGTGGCCGTGCTGGTGGGATACTTCCTGGGCGGCGAAGGCCTCGGCCTGCGCACGATTCTGGGGGCCGCCTCGGTTCTGGTCAGCGTGCTGGTGATCACGACCACGCGAGCGAAGAAGCCGGTCGTGACGGCGCCCGTGGCACAGGAGTCAGAACTGGCGGAAACGTAAGGGCAGTGGCGGCCTCTTGCTTGACAATCGCGCGATGCTCTTTTTATACTCGATTCTGAAAAGAGCGGGAATAACTCAGTGGTAGAGTGCGACCTTGCCAAGGTCGAAGTCGCGGGTTCGAATCCCGTTTCCCGCTCCAGAATGACCGTCCTCAGGCCCTCAATTGGCGCGGTACCCAAGTGGTAAGGGAGAGGTCTGCAAAACCTTTATGCGGCGGTTCGATTCCGCCCCGCGCCTCCAATCCTGCAACGAGTTAACCCGAATGAGAGCTAGCCTTTGACTCACCCCTGACTTCTACGTATTTCAATGGGATTCTCTGGGTTTTTGCGGGGAAGTCCCACGCAAGGGTACCACGCAAGACGGCGGCTGAATCGTCCGTCTAAAGGCTCCTCTATGAAAAAGCTCACCGTTAAACAACTGGAAACCCGCAAGGAAGAGGCCGCCCGAATCGCCCGCAATGCGCGGGAGGAAGCGGACCGCGCCGACTACGCCCTACAACGGGCCACACTCGAAAATCTGAAAGGAGAAGGAACAATGGCAGTACGAACCCGAAGGGAATTGATCGAACGTAACAAGGAACTCGAAGAGGAAAACGAGGAGCTGCGGTCCCGCTTGGAAGAGATCGGCGACCTCGCCAGTCCCGAAGAAGAAGAAGAGGACGAAAACGAGGGGGAATGAACCCCGCCGCACGCGAGTGCGGCGGGAGTTGGCGAAAGCCAACGGACCAGATCAGCGACCGGGCGAAGCGGTATCGGGCGCAGCACGCTGAGTGCCGCCCGCCCGGACCCGCGAAGTGTGCCCTCTGCGGCTCGACTCGCTTCCTGGTGATCGACCATAAGGACGGCGACGAGTCCAACGGCGACCCCGATAATCTCCGTTGGCTCTGTAAGAGCTGCAATACACGGCTCGGGCTTGCA
>DASYYZ010000147.1:0-3645 GCA_035946735.1 Terriglobia bacterium | reverse complement strand
ATGAGAGCGACATCGACTACCTGCTGCCGTATCGCGAAACCGGCGCCGACAATGACTGGCGCTGGGGCGAGCAATGGCTCCCGCACTCGGCGTGGTATCTGCTGGCAGTGGCCAGCGGAGGGGAAGCGCAGGGACAGTAACACTGCCGTCCCAGACGTGATTGGCGTCACTGACGGCGCTCAATCGGAAGCGGAAGATCATTTCGTAACTCTCTCGTCTCCCCGAACGAATACTTCCCGCTCGGTATGCGAAACCCTCAGAGACGAGCCTTTGCAGTTGGTGCAGCAATAGATCGAGAGCCAAGGGGATCGAATCTAAGGGCGGGGTGGAGGAAGTCCCCGTGCAGGCCACACTGTCCCATTACCGCATTCTTGAACAAATTGGTGCTGGAGGGATGGGAGTAGTCTTTCGCGCGCATGACGAGCGCCTCGATCGTGATGTCGCGCTGAAAGTGCTTCCACCAGGCGTTGTGGTCGAAATGGCTGCCCGCAGACGCTTTCACAAGGAAGCGCTTACGCTCTCGAAGCTCAACCACCCGAACATCGCGACGGTGCATGACTTTGATACTGAGGAGGGCACCGACTTCCTGGTCGAAGAACTGATCGAAGGTCTGTCTCTCGATGCGATGCTGGCGTCCGGGCCCCTTTCGGAGAAAGAGATCATCCATCTCGGCTCGCAACTGGTGGATGGCCTGGCGGCTGCGCATGAGCAGGGTGTCATCCATCGCGATTTGAAGCCGGCCAACGTGCGCGTCACTCCCGATGCACGACTCAAAATTCTGGATTTCGGCCTTGCCATAATGCTGCGAGGTGAAGCCAGTCCGACTGCGGTAACTGCAAGCCTGAGCGAGAATAAGCCCCTTGCCGGCACCTTGCCGTACATGGCACCAGAGCAGTTGCTCGGAGGCAAACTGGACGCGCGCACCGATATCTGGGCGACCGGTTGCATCCTGTACGAGATGGCGACCGGGCGTCGTCCGTTTCTGGGTTCAGGCCCAGCGCTGACCGACGCAATTCTGCACCAGCAGCCGCCAGCTCTCCGCAAGATGAATCCCGCGATCAGCGCTGGGCTCGGCGGGGTAATCGAAAAGTGTCTCGACAAGGACCCACTGAAGCGTTACCTCTCCGCGCGAGAGATCGGAGTGGATCTGCGGCGAGCCAACTCGGCGCCGATGTCGGTGGGAATGTGGCTGCGTTTGAGACATTGGTTAACCGTGCCGGCGGTTGCGGCGGCGCTACTAGTGGTCGGTATGGGGATACGCCAGGAGGTAGTTTTCCGTCGAAGCCCATCGGCGGAGGCTTTGCCCGGAGTCACAGCGCAAGCGCCAGCAGCGGCGCACGAATCGTATTTGGCTGGGATGAAGTATCTGGAACGGTGGGACAAACCGGCCAATCTGGAGTCTGCGATCGGTTTGTTTGAACAAGCGGTGAGGGCAGATCCCGGCTTCGCGCTCGGGTTCAGCGCACTGGGGGAGGCGCACTGGGCAAAGTACCGGGTCGACCACGATGCCCGGTGGATTGACGAGGCGGAGCGAGACTGCAAGCGGGCCGCCGAGTTGAACAGCCAGTTGCCAGCGGTCTACGTGACTTTGGCCCGCGTTCACAACGGCAAAGGTCAGTACAACCTCGCGCTCCAGGAGATTCAGCGAGCCTTGAAGCTGGAGCCGCTCGATCCAGACGCGATGCTCGGCGAAGCCGCGGTGTACTCCAGCATGGGGCAGGCAGATCAGGCAGAGAGTGGATACAGGAAAGCGGCGGTGTTACGCCCGCAGGCCTGGGACGGCTTTTACGAGCTGGGGGTTTTCTATTACCGCCAGCGCCGCTACCCCGAAGCGGCCGCTGAGTTCGAGCGGGTTCTGGAAATCACACCCGACAACGCCATGGCCCACGCGACGCTGGGGGGCGTGATGCAGTTGTTAGAGGAAAATGCCGAGGCGGAGAAACATCTCAAACGGTCGATCGAATTACAGCCGAGCTACGCCGCTTACACGAATCTGGGAGCCTTGTACTACCGCGAGCGCCGCTGGGCGGAGTCGGTCGCGATGACCCGGAGGGCGCTGGAGATCAATGGCAATGACTGGCACGCCTGGTCGAATCTCAGCATCGCCTATGAATGGATGAACCGCAGGAGTGAAGCCGACGAGGCATCTCGCCATGAATTGGCGCGGCTGGACGAGATCGCCAAGGTCCGCGCCGACGATGTTGAAGTCGAGGTGGAGCGGGGACTGTTGTACTCCAAGTGGAAGCTGCGGGAGAAGGCAATGCCACTCATCGAGGCCGCGCTGGCCGGTGCTCCAGACGATCCCGGCGTCCTGGCCAGAGCCGGGGAAGCCTACGAGAATCTCGGCAACCGTGACGCCGCGCTGGAGTTGGTGAAGAGGGCTCTAGCCCGGGGTTGGACCGTGGAGCAACTGGAGGATGACCCTGGGCAACGCGAATTATTACTGGACTCTCGCTTTCGCGAGATCGCACGACAATTCAAGAACAACCAAAGCCCCGCTCAACAGCCACGCTGATGGGCCAGGACCGGTTGAGAAGGAGAACCAATGACCACCGTAGATTCAACCGCTACCCTACTGGAGGCAAGAACCGCTCCTCCAGCCGACGGAACAGACCTGATGATGTCCACAACCGGCGAAGCAGCACCCCGTGATGGAAAAAATCTTGTGCTCCAAATCGACCTTGACCGTGATTCGGTCAAGGTTCACTGCCAGGATACGGAGCACGTGGGGACGCATAAACAGAGGTGTGTACTGTTCTCGGCCAATAAACACTGCTGGCTTATATTTACCCCGCAATCAGTCTTCACGGAAGACTACGTGGAACTACAGGAAGGCGAAACAGCGCGAGCGCACGTCTTGGATGAGACCAAGCAGGCTCAGACCCACTTCGTGGTCCGAGCACCAAAAACCGCAAAAGCAGCGAAGATGGGGAAGATGGCAAAAACTGCAATGGACGCGAAGCGTCCTCCTGTGATCGTGGTGCCGTAATACTGCGAACGTGAGCCCGGCGGCTACCCGCCGGGCTTTCCTGGAGTAAGCCAATTCTCAGCCGGCATTTACAGGCGTATGGTCGAAGCGGATTCCTGCCGGGAAGTTCACTCGATCAAGCTGCAGCAATCGCTGGGCAATGCGATCGAGCTGTCCGACCTGTCCGTGCAGATCGGAGACAACATGAAAAAGGTGATGCCCATGTCGTCCATCTTCCATACTCGACCCTGGCGATCGACCATCCATTGGCCCCAGCAACAGGTCGCCGGATTCTGCCAGCGTTCCACGAACTGCCGCAGGCTATCCCGAAGCCGCGGATCGAAATCATAGGCAGTTGGCTGCGATGCAAACAGCAGGCGCGCCAGGGCGGAAAATGTGACATCTTATGGATTCTCGCTGTGCTTCATAGGCGTGACCAAGGGCATTTCACTTATAAGCCACAATCGCCCGAGCGCGGATGCGCTGCGAGTGCGAGTGTGCTGTGTGCGGAGTCGAAAAGGACGCACGGCGAGCCCTTAGTCGCCGCTGGCGTGGTTCTGGGTGGGTATTAATACCAGGCGCGGGCGGGCTGGAGGATCGGGCCGGGCGGAGCGGCCAAAGGTCGAAAGAATGGCAAAGATTGCCGCGTATGCGGCCAGGATGCCGAAACCTACCGA
>DASYYZ010000146.1:0-13296 GCA_035946735.1 Terriglobia bacterium | reverse complement strand
GGATGCGGTTCGCGCCGCGCAACGCGCGTTGGCCGCTGCGCAACGGCTGCTTTCCGATAATCAGCAACAGGAGAGATTTGGCGCTCTCGCTCCGCTGGATGTGACTACCGCGGCATCCGCGCTGGCCGGCAGCCGCCGCGACCTGATCATCGCCCAGACCAACGAAAAAATTAAAGAGTTGCAGCTCAAGGCTCTCATTTCGAAAAGAGTGGGCGCCTTGAACGATGTCGATCTGGTGACCGTTGACCCGTTGCCGGAACCCAAGGATTCCGACATTCCGCCGGTTCCGGATGCCGTCAAAACCGCGTTAGCCAACCGCTCCGAATTGCAGCAGGCGGACCTGAATTTGCAGAATCAGAGGTTCACGGTAAAGATCACCGCCAACAGCTTGAAACCGACCCTGGGAATCTACGGGTTTTTCGCCAGCTCCTCGCTGATTGATGCGCCCGGGCCGCTGATGAACCAGGTGTGGTTATCCTACCCCTATCCTGAGGTCGGTGTCGGCATTTCATTGAGCTTCCCCTTCCGCAACCGGAGCGCCCAGGCCGACAACGTCCGCGCCAACATCGAACTGCGCCAGCAGGAAACCTCGCGCGCGCGCACCGAAAATCAGGTCGGGCTGGACGTGCGCACCGCGATCATTGCGCTCACGCAATCCAAGGCGCAAGTGGAAGCGGCCCAACTGGCGGTCGACGGCAGCAAGGCCTCTTTTGACGCAGAGACCCAAAAGCTGCAGGCGGGAGCCTCCACGCCCTATCGCGTCATTCAATTACAGCGCGACTATGTCGCCGCGCAGGCGCAGCAGATCCAGGCGCAGGCGAACTACGCCAAAGCCCGCGTCCAACTCGACAAGGTGCGCGGCATCATCTTGCAGCAGAACAATATCTCCCTGGACGACGTCCTGCACTTCAAGTAATCCAAGCGGAGTTCCGCAAACCCCCGGTACGCCGGACCCCCTGGTCCTCAAAACCGGTGGCTGGCTCCGCTGTCCCGAGCCCCCCGAAACCCGGCCAAACGAGTTGCCTCGCCGGCGCAGCGGACAGCGGTGCCTGTCACCGGTTTCTCCCTCAAGCCGATCCAGTTGGCAAACCACATCTGTTTGTCTATTTCGTCAGAACCGGAATGGTCGTCAGGGCGAGAGCCGCTGTAGCTCGTAATCCGAGCACGCTGATCTGCCCTCCCGGCGGCGTATCAAATTCCACGGTACCGCGCTTACCGGCCACGGCGGGGTAAGCAGTTGCCAGCATGAACGAAGTGTGTCCGAGTGCCGGAAGGCTGATTGCTGCGCTGCCCAGACTCGCTCCCGTCTCATCCGTGAGAAGAACAGGCACGCTGACAGCTTGGTTTGAAGAATTCGCCAGTGCCAGCCCAGTCGCCAAACCGTTGGTGTCATCGAAGGCAAGCAGATAGGCCTCCGCATTTCGCGTTTCGAGCGGCACTACCGCCTCTTGGCCCGCCGGGTTGTAGCGGAAGATGGCAAAGCCGCCGATATTGCCAGTCGAGGTCAGTTGTGCAGAGCCAACAACCTGAGGCGATGTACTCGGTGCTGAAGTCACAATTACCAACTGACTTCCTGGCGCAATTGTCTGCGTGACAGAGGAGGCCGTATTTGTCGCGCTGGATTGAACCATGGTCAACGGCAACGCGAGCGGGCTTCCGTCGTCTCCAAAGAAACTCAGTTGAGCCTGCGCCGCGGAACTGCCGGTGTTGACCAGGGTAAATTCGGTCTGCCACCCGGAACCAGAAGCCACTTGAGCCATAGACCCGCTACCCGGCGTGACATCCGCGAGCACACTGGAGCCGCCAGAGATCACGGTGCTGGCGTCAGTCTCAATAAACTGAATTTCACGGCCGCCAGAAACTACGACAAAGTTCAAATGGGAGGTGTTCCCTTGTGAATCGGTAAAGCTAGCAGTGCCGGTACAGTCGGCATTTACCAATGCGCCACCGGAGATCGCCCTACTGGAAACGGTTCCGCCATAACTGGTCGTGTCGGCCAACGACAGTCGGCCTGCGCCGTCAGAGACGACCTTTCCAGAATCAGCGAATGCCCAAGCTAAACCCGAGGCATCAAAATACCAGCCTTCAAGCGCAAATCCATATGCCCCGCTGATTGAACCGGACGCGCAATTCGTCTGCTGCCTTTTGGCCGTGCCGCTTATGACCGTGCCTGCATCGGATTCAATGAAGTCCACCTGCTGCCCGTTCGCTGTGACGACGAAACTGACCTGGCTGCCAGTGTCCGCGAAATGCGCGGCTCCCGTGCAGTCCGAGTTCACGGTATACGTTCCATAGCTGCTTCGCGGGGTTGGTGTGCCCTCGCTATATATTTCGGACCCCGTAAAATTCCCATTTCCATCAGCGGTCAGGCTTCCCGCCTCGGCAAAGGGAATCAAACTGCCGGTCTGATAGATGAGGCCCTGAATGGCGTATCCATACTTGCCGCTGATTGTCGCAGTTGTGCAAGTACCCGATTGGGCGAGGAGTGTAACCGAAAAAATCGGCAGCAGACACAATAAGCGGCCAGCAGTGCGCCCCATAATCCCTCCGGTTAATTCTTTACGTTGTAGGTTTCCGAATTGACCGCCTTCTTGCCAGTCACGCCTTCCAGCCCCGCGAGAATGCCCCGATAATCGTTTTTGTCGCACTGCATGGCGAGCCCACCTTTCTGATCGCCGTTCGCCCAGGTGATGCCGACAAAATGTTTCTTGGACTTGCTCAGGGCAGTCAACGCACCCAGGCCGAGAGTGAAGACTCCCACCGCCACGGCGGTTCCGACTCTCCGGTGGACATCTTGCCCGTAGCTGATTTCAGTGACCGCACTCGCCGGTATCGTCACCAGTTCCTGTTTGCCTTGGACAAGCCGTATCTGCTTAGTATCGATGTACATTTTCACGCCGACGCCGGATTTGGCGTCGGGAACCGAACCGCCATCGTAAATGACCCTATAACCGTTGTCGCCAGCCAGAGCCGCTGCTGGAAGCAAGGCACAGAGAATCGCCGCAATAAACGCTTTCATACCCGTGAACTCCTCGGACCTGGACTCGCGGTTCCGTCCGCCTGCATTCAAAGTAAAGAAGAACCAGAAAGAAAAACAAGGCTATCGAAGGGAACTAGAGTTGACCTTATTCTCGCGTGAGTTTTCTGCAAGCATGCATGAAACCCGGTAAGGTTTGCTGCTAGGGTGGGCGAGGGTGGAGGAGCCCCGCTAAATGGTCGCTGAAGCAGCAACGGGCATGCCGGAAGATCTGGAACATCTCCGCCGCCGGTTTGAAGAGTTTCGGAATACTCGAGTAGGCCGTTCGCCGTTGCCGGAAGCTTTGTGGGCAGCGGCGGCGGAGTTGGGCAAGCGTTATGGGGTGAATCCGACAGCCCGAGCGTTGCGGCTGGAATACGCAGGGCTGCAAAGACACATGCAGGCCCAGGACCAGCCTAAGGCCAAGCGGAAACGCGCTGCCGCTCCGCCGCCGAATTTCCTGGAGTTCGTTGCGCCAGGAGCGAAGCCGGTCATCAACTGCGTAGTGGAAGTGGAGTCCGCGCAAGGCGCCAAGCTGCGGCTGGAGTTGAAAGCGGTAGCCACAACCGAGCTGGTGAACCTGATCCACGCTTTCGTAACCCACTAGGCGATGCTGCAGATTGCGCCGCAGATGCGCATCTTGGTTGCGATTGAACCGGTCGATCTGAGGAAGGGGATCGACGGTCTGGCGGAGTTATGCCGGGAGAAGCTGTCCGCCGATCCTTTCTCCGGCTGTCTGTTTGTATTCAGAGGCCGGCGCGCCACGGCGATCAAACTTTTCGGCATCGCAAGAACTCACTGTTTTACAAGACCCGGAAGGGCCATGGTCGGGTGACACGCTGGAATGGCCGCCAAACGGGCGTTTCCGAATGCAAGATCCGGTGACGTTTTCGGCCACGCACGGAAACCGCCGAAAATGTTCCGAGCCGGCCTGTACGCCCGCGTTTCTACGAACGATCAGCAGACCCTCGCGATGCAGAGCCGCGCCATGCGGGAGTATGTCGCGCGACGCGGCTGGACGATTACCCTGCAAGTCCGCGAAATCGGTTCCGGTGCGACAAGGCGAGAAGCGCGCGAGGAACTACTGGATGCTGCTCGCCGCCGGGAGATCGACGTAGTGCTGGTATGGCGACTGGACCGCTGGGGCCGGTCGGTAACGGATCTGCTGGCAACGCTTCAGGAACTGGAGCATCTGGGTGTCGGATTCGTGTCGCTGACCGAAGCGCTGGATCTGACGACAGCGGCCGGGCGGGCGATGGCTGCCATGCTGGCTGTTTTCGCTGCCTTCGAACGCGAGATTCTGCAGGAACGCACCAGGGCTGGCCTGACGCATGCGCGGGAGAACGGAAAACGGCTGGGACGACCGGCAACCGCATCCGCGCACACCGCGGAAATCAGAAAACTCCACCGTGCGGGCGTCAGCAAATCCGAAATCGCCCGCCGGTTGCAGATTGGCCGCACCTCCGTACGCCGCATTCTGGCGATGAGTAAGATGTAATCGTGGCGAAAACTCGAGGCCTGTACCAGTTAAAGGTAACGTTGCGAGATATGCAGCCGCCCGTCTGGCGGCGCATCCAGGTGTGGGAAGACACGACCCTGCCCGAGTGAGCGGCAGCTGCCAAAGTCAACACTCGGAATAACCGCCGACCAGCGCAATCCGGTCTGATGCTCGACCCGGGAATCCCGCTGTAGGCTGGTCTGCTAAGTGGTGCAGCCCGCTCAGGGAGGCGCCACATTGGCCGCGAAAGCAAACCTATCCCGGAAGCGATTGCGCAGTTACAGAGGCAACTGGAGCAGTTTCGCGGCACGCATCCATTGCGGACAAAGTCGCGTGCCGCAGGCGACGTGTTTATGCTGCCGGCCGCTCTTGGACGGCGAAGGTGCTCGTGGCCACCGTCGCCGTCGCAGGACACTCGGCAGGAACCGGGGATCGGGTCCAAGCGACATTCGAGTTCTGTGGACCCGCCCCGGCCAACAACATCGTGTCCTCGCGAGTTCTATGGAGTCACGCTGAACCTGAGCATCGAGGTGGCAGCGATGCCGTCCACATACCAGTTTTGGGTGTACGACCCGACATCTCGGGGACCCCAAGTTCCAGTAGCAGTCCACGTCCCCTGTGCGTCCGTCGTGCCAAGGAGCACTGGTGCAGAGCCGTTCTGCATCACCGAAACGGGCTTATTGGGGTGGCCCGGGGCCGTGATCGTGAGAATGAAACTGTTCCCTGCCTTGTGAACTGTGCCACTCTGAGGGCCCGTAACGGCCAGTGTGACGGTGGGCTTCGGAACCTGGATGCGCGCCACGAACGTGCCCATCGGCTGGCCGGCAAGTGCGGCCTCAAATGTGATTTGCTTGCCTTCCAAACCATCCCTGCCGAAGGCGACAAAGGTGTACTTACCGTTCAGCATCCGCATACTCACCTCACCGTGCCAATAACCTTCCCACAGGCCCTTTCCGGGAATAGGCCAACGAACCGTACCCCAGCAGTAGCCGGTCATATTGCCGTCGAAGTTGCAATTATCCACTGCCTCCAGCGTTCCTGCCAGGAGATCCGCCCTGGTCCCTGCCAGGTTCTGATAGATATTCTTTTCAACCTGCCCGCGAATATAGATTTGAGTCGTTTCCGGTGAGCAAAACGTGAAAGGATTGGGCGGTGGATTGAGCAGTTGCCCTCCCACACACTCGACGGTACCAGGAGTGATGCTGACGTTGACCTCTTGTCCGGTCACCGTGAGGAAGTCCGAGGTCATTTGCGCATTGGCTGGAACCAGCATCGCGCTGGCCGCAACAGCAAGCTGCAGAGAAATGTTCCGATAACGCATTATTTTTGCCTCCGGAGCAACGGTAAGATCAGTCCAGCCAGCCTTCAAGCGGCAGAACACGTCAGACGACGACACGACGGGGGTTGACGCAGCATGCCGCATGGGTTAAAACGATAGCGGCATCTGATTCGTTTCCTGGGAGGAAGCGCCATGAATCCTCACATCGCTCCCGGCCGATCAACCGTGGGAACGCCGTCCGACGATGTACTCGACTCGTGGAAGGCAATTGCCCAGTACCTGAACAAGGATATCCGGACTCTACAGCGCTGGGAAACCAACCGTAACCTTCCCGTGCATCGAATCCCAGGCGGCGACCGGCCAAGCGTTTTCGCCTTGAGGTCCGAACTGGATGCGTGGCGACGAGGGCGCACCATTCATGTAGCAACACAAGTAGAGGAGCCCTCGAAGCACAATCCGCAAGTGCCCACGATCGCCGTGCTTCCTTTCTTGGATCTCGGTAGCGATAAGGAAAGTGAGTACTTCGCGGACGGTCTGGCGGACGAGATAATTACCGCACTCACGCGGGTCCATGGCCTACGCGTTATTGCCCGGACTTCATCATTCGCGTTTCGCGGCCACGGGCAGGACATCCGAAAGATCGGAAGCAGTTTGGGGGCGACTGCCGTCCTCGAGGGGAGTGTCCGTCGTTCCGGCAACCGGATTCGGTTTACGGCCCAGTTGATCAATGCTGTTGATGGTTGCCATATCTGGGGCGAACGCTACGATCAGGAACTCACGGAGTTATTCACAATCCAGGAAAACGTTTCAGAATCCGTCATCAGCTCACTTCAAATTCACCTTCGAGAGAAAGAGCTTGCCATCCCGATTCGGACCGCGAACCCGGAAGCGTACCAATTGTGGCTTGAGGGCAGACATCATACGCAGCGACAGACACCAAACCACTTGCTGCGCAGCCGCAGATGCTTCGAACAAGCCGTAGCTCTGGATCCCGGTTTTGCACAAGCGCTGGTTGGTATTGCAGAGAGTTGGTGGGAGTGCGCCGTTTTCGGGCTGGAGAGCCCGCGTGAGGCGGTCGCTGTCGGACATGATGCAGTCACCCGGGCGCTCGATTTGGATCCTTGTTGCGCCGATGCGATTGCGATGCTGGGCGTCTACAGCGGAGTGCATGACTTCGATTGGGCCGGATCAGAGCGCCACTTTCAAAGGGCGCTGCAACTGAATCCGGCATCACCCGATATTCGGCGGAGGTACGCAGCGTTCCTGCTTGAACCGATGGGTCGGCTGAACGAGTCTCGCACACAGCACGAAGCTGCGTTAGATCTGGACCCGCTCTCACCCGTGGTGCTGGCGTTCCTGGGACACTGCATGGTCCTTGAAAGGCGATACGACGAGGCTGTCGAACAGCTTCAGGAGACTGTCGAGAGGGACCCGGAGTACTGGATGGCGCAATTGATGCTGGCCGGCGCTTATGCCTTTCAAGGCCAATATGACAAGGCATTGCCGATCATCCAATCCGCCGAACGCGCACTCGGCTCGAACCCAATGGTCCTTGGACCCGCTGGCCTAATGTACGGCAGGTTGGGGAATCTCTCGGAGGCCGAAAACTGCCGACGCGCATTGCAGGCTGCTGGCGAAATGCGCTACGTCTCACCATTGTGTTTAGCATGGGTCGATCTTGGTTTGGGCGATATCGCGTCCGCTCTGGACTGGATGGAAAAAGCAGTCGAGGAACGCGACCCGCAAATCATCCATTTCAGTGTGAAACCGCTGTATGACAGTTTGCACGCACATCCGCGGTTCCAGGAGTTGTTAGGTCGGATGCATCTCAAGGCCGTCGCACGCTAATTCGCGGACTGCGTACCTACAAAGGCCCGACCAGCTTCGAGGACAACAGGACAACAAGGACGTCGGCTTGCCAGTCGTGCGCCGTCGCGGTGAGAAGCACAAAACCGCAAGCGAGGTGGTCAGTTCAGTGGGACCTCGGAATCGGGCCGCAAAAGTCATCATTCCCTCGGCGGTCACCCCAAAACCGGCCATATGTGGTCACTTCAAATCCGGCCAACGGCGGCACTCAGGGACAGATCCTTTTTAGCGCAGCCGTACTTCGGCCGGCAAGAAAATTCTGCAGCACCGTGGAACTTCGCGTAGACTGAACGAGACCGGACGGAGGATAGGGCTCTCCAGGGATGGAACCCGAGCGCCGATTCCGGGGCCTAACCCAACGGAGGCGAGTTACGCTCGCCTCCGAGGTCGGAGCGAAGCGAAGACCACAACCAGGGGAGGCAGGAAAGCGATAAATCCTGGGGTCGCAGGGGCAAAGCCCCCGGAATGTTGCGCGCATCAAGATGCTTTCTCCTCGGCGGGGGTGGCGGTTTTGGTGCGCCAACTTCGCGGCCCGCACTTCAGCACGTGACCATGATGCAGGAGGCGGTCGAGCATGGAACCGACCGAAGCGGTGTCGCCCAGCAGTTTGCCCCAGTCCTCGACGGGGCGATTGGAGGTCAGCAGTGTGCTGGCCCGTTCGTAGCGGCGCATGATGATCTCCAGTAGATCCTCAGCCGCGGTGAGGGGCAGTTTGCGCATTCCGAAGTCATCGATGATCAGCAGCGGGACCGCGTCGAGCGATTCCAGATACCGCTTGCGTGTACCTTCGACGACGGCTTCGGCAAGTTCCTCCAGCAGAACGTGAGTTTCGCGGTAGAGCACGCGATAGCCCTGCAGGATGGCGGCCTGCCCGATGGCCTGCGCCAGATGGCTCTTACCGGTGCCACCGGGACCGAGAAACAAGGCATCGTGGCGTTTGGCGATGAAGCCGCAGGTGGCCAGGTCGAAGACCAGGCTGCGGTTCATCTTGGGATTGAAGGTGAAGTCGAAGTTATCCAGCGTCTTGTGGGCATCGCGGAAGGCGGCTTGTTTGCGGCGGCGCTCCAACAAGCGGTCGGCGCGCCTGGTGAGTTCGTCGGAAATCAGACACGAGATCAGGTCGATGGGGGCCATCGGTTCGGCCTGGGCTTGATGTAATCGGGTTTCCAGCACGGCGGCCATGCCGCCGAGCCGCAGTTGGCGCAGCGAGCGCTGTAGTTCAGGTACGTTCATTCTTTCGTCTCCTGGTTGTGGGGTGAATCGGTTTTCTCCTGGATGAGGTCGCGATAGAGGGAGAGCTGGCGGATGAGTGGATCGACCTGGCGGAGGCCTAAGGCCGGTTGCAGATTCCGCTCCAGATAGCGGCGGACAAAGCCGAAGTTGTAGACCTCCATTTCCAGCGCCATGGCGCAGGCTTGATCGACGCGGGCGGCGCCATACTTCTTGGAGAACGACAGCAGCCCTTGGATGCGGCGGACGGCGGTCTGCCCCTGCTCGCGGTGGAGGGCTTTGGCGAAAGCGCCGATGTGTGCGCCGACCTTCTCGGCCCGGGCCAGCACCTGCAGCGTGCCTAAAGGCGTGCGCTGCGGGCGGTCGTCGTCATGAATGCGGTGCCGGCCGCGCGGCTCGCGGAGGTGTTCTCGCAGCAGTTCTCCGGTGGCGGGGTCCAACAGGCGAACGCATTGCAGGTTCCACTGCACCTGCACGCGGCGGCCGATCCAGCGTGGCGGCGCACTGTAATAGGCCGCTTCGACTTCCACGCAGCCATCCAGATGCACGGTGCGTTCGCCGTATTGGTAATAGCGGAAGGGCTCGAGCGGCAGCGGCTGCAAAACGGGCTTCTCCTCGGCGAACATGGCGGCGACTTGCCGCTTGGTGGTGCCGTGGATCCGAAGGTCGGCCCACTTCTCCTCCCAGTGGTCCAGATACGCTTGCGCCTGCTCCAGACTTTCGAAGCGTTGTCCCTTCAGGGGCGTCTTTTTCGCGTGACCGACGCCGGACTCTACTTTTCCTTTGCGGTCGGGATCGCCGACCCGGCAGGGCAGTGCGACGGCACCATAGTGCGCCAGCACGTCGCGGTACAGCGGGTTCAGCGCAGGATCGTAGATATCGGGCCGGAGCACGCCCTCGGCAAGGTTGTCCAGCACGACGACGCGCACGCTGCCGCCCAACCGGCGGAAAGCCTGCTCATGCAACTGCGCCCAGATCTGAGAACTCGACTCGAATACCAGCAAGCGAACCGCTTTGCGACTATAGCCGAGGGTCATCACGAAGAGCCGCGTGCGCCGGTACTTGCCGCTACGTGGATCGCGGACCATGGGGCCGGTTCCGTAATCCACCTGCGCTTCCTCGCCGATGGCCGTCTGGATCACGGCGCGGGGTTCTGGAACACGGGTGCCGCGCAGCTTTCGGACATAGCGTTTGACGCTTTCGTAGGCGCCGGCGAAGCCATTCTGATCGACCAGGTCCTGCCAGATACCTATGGCGTTGCGGCCTCTGCCGAGGCCGGCTTCGATCAGTTCATGAAACGGCAGACAGGCACTGGCAGACGAACTCCGCGACGGCCGGGGCGGTTCGGAGCCGGTGGTCACCTCCACCTCGTTGGCCGGTTTTGCCGGCTCTTCGCCTTCCGAGCCGGTGGTCACCTCTTGGGCCGGTTTTGAGTCAGAAGGGGGAAGCCGGCCCCAGCGGCCCGGTGACCGGATGGGCACGCCCGCGGCGCGCAGATATCCGGCAGCGGTTTCCCGCCGGATGCCGATCTCTCTCTGGATGCGCCTCAAGGGCCAGCCGAGCTGACCCAGCGCAACTACCTGCCTCTGCTTTTCATCGCTCAAGACATTGCTCACATCGACGAAGCCTAAACTCCGTCCGAACTAATGTCCTGAGTGCTCCCTCCGTTGGCCGGTTTTCAGGTGACCCTCAATGGCCGGTTTTGGGTGACCGCCGAGGATCATTCCCGTGGTTGACCCATCACAGGCCGATTCATCAACCTGAACGCACCCGGTCTACGCAGCCTTGCCGTAAGGACACATTCTCGCGGTGAACCAAAGTCGATCTGTACTGTCTTTGACTCCCGCTGGCATCTACTAATAGAAACAGAACCGCCTTGAATCGTCACAGTGGCGCATCTCTCAGCTTAGTGCAGTTAATGACAGCACCGAACCATAACAAAAGGCAGCTTATCTCATCTTCGATTATTTGTTAGATTTCCAAATATGAAGATTCTAAGGCCTACCGCCGCTCTCGTCATAGCAGCCGCGTCTACCTTGGCAGCCCAGGTCACTCAAGGGACTCGGGATGATGACCGGATCATGACGGACGCGACCGTAGTGCAGCTAGTCCAAGCGGGTGTTGCACCTGACCTGATCTTGAATCAGATTAGAGAGTGTGATCCACACTTCGAGTTGACACCGGCCGCACTGATTCAATTGAGGCAGTACCGCGTTCCAGACGACCTCGTACGTGCAATGGCCGCGAGACAGAACGGGCAGCCGGTCCCTGTTTTTCCGACGCTCCAACCGTCAACTGCGGCACAACCAACAGCTTTAGCTGCCGTGGAATCCACTCCCCCCGTGACGAACCGCGCTGTCAGAACAGGTGCGGTCTCTCAGGGCGGCCCCGTGAAACGGAGGTCTCCGGAATCATTTGGTGGGGAGTACGAAACTGGGTTAGGCACGGTCCAAGCCGTCGGTTTTGGCGGCGTGGAATACATGAAAGGCGGGGTGGGATCGCATCCTGTGTTTGGGTCTATGGTGCTGGTTGGGCTTGACCGGTATGTATCCGCCGTTGGGGAATACGCGTACAACGCAACTGGCGGTTTCGGTGTTGCGGGAGTGAGTACGAGCGTTCAAGATGTTTCCGGCGGAATCGACATCCATCCCAGCGGTATGCGCGTAGTGCCTTACGGTTCTTTTGGGATTGGGGGACAGCGGCTAGGAGGGAGCGCATCAGCTAACGGTTATTCCGCAAGCCTGTCCACATGGGAGGGCGGATTTAACTTTGGAGGTGGTGTGCGGGTCTATCTAACTCGACGGATAGGCATTGATCTGGACGTGAGAGGGCTTCGAGCCTTCAATGATCAACTGGGCGTAGGCCTGTTTGGCCGCGCTACCGGTGGCCTGTTCTTTCAATTCAATTAACGACTTTTTTGGGTCCACGGTCCCGAAAGTGCTCTTAGCTGACGCCATCGGCACCGATCAACGCTGGATTCGGCTTGCTAGGACAAAATCGGTGGCGGACTCGGACCAGCAAGCGCCGGGACAGGTTCCGCTCACTTGGCAACTCGCTTTCGGCGAACCTGATTCCAGTAATGGTTCAGGTCGTCTGACGCCTTATCGGAGATGGGGCGAGTGGTGTTCTCCGAGAGGTTCTTCGGCAGCCGGGCGATTCTTGCCAGCCTCTTGAATTCCGCCCATGAGAGCCGCTGTCTCTCCGCGCCGGGGGCTTCCTCGTAAAACACCCGCGTGCAGTTTGGTTCCTTTTGACGGTGCAGCACGGTGGTGTGGCGGTACACCTGATTCGGCGACGTAGCCGCCGTCGGACTCTTCATAATCACGAGACTATCGCCCCGCCGGGCAGTGTTTCCGATCCGCTGCTTGCGCCCATACCGAATCCAGGAAACTCCGCTTTTTGAATTGGTAAGGAACTCTTCAGCTTTCGCTTCACCACTTTCGATTCGCCTCAACTCGGCGGGATTCGTGGGCAAATCAATGTCATGCACGCCGACAAGCCAAGTGATTGGCTCCCGTTGCCTGGAGGGTTCGGCCCTCACCTTGCTCTTTCCAGCAGAAAAATGCATGAGGACCTTGATCCTCTTGATTCGGGAGATGAAAGCCTTGTCAATTGGCACAGAGCGTTCGACCAGAGTCTGTATCAGGCCGATGGCCCCGGCAACCGCATTGGGACTGTCCGTCTCCACGCCGGCATCCAGCAATCTGCTGAACGAAGACTCAGAAGCGTTGGCGGATGAGGCAAACAGAACATGGTCCGCGATCACGATCTTGGCGTGGAGACCGTTGTGGCTGTAAAGCTCAACGCCCTTCCTGCGTAGCGTCGCAAGCACCGAAGCGGAGGTTTGGCCTGAGGCGATCGCCCCGTCTGAGGCATCGACGATCAGAACGTCGCCTGCTTTCAGACCCAGATCCGTGGCTCGGGTGAAGTACGCGATGGCAACCCGCTTGCGCCGAGCCGCCCTCGCCCGCCGGCGAATCGAATTCCAAAGCTGGTTTCCGTGTAGAAATCGAGTCACCGAGTAATGCCTCCCGAAATAATCCCTGTATCTACCAATCTCGTCGGCGCTCCCGCATCGCTCGCGTCAGCGGGCGCCGCTCATGGCCTTCACTGGTGTGCCTCGCTGTAAGGCCCTCGTTCTCAATTGCTCTTCGTATATCTCGTAATCGCCCAGATACGCCCGCATCAGGCTCTTCCACAGCTTCCCGTGATTCGGCACCCGGATATGCAGAAGCTCGTGAACAATGACGTAGTCTTGCAGCTTGCTCGGCTTCGCCAGCAGCGACTCATCAAACGTCAGTCTTCCGGCGGTCGAGCACCTCGCCCACTTGTTCCGCATCTTGCGAATGGCGACGGCCCGGAGCCTCCCGCATGAACTCCAGTTCACCAGATCGTCTGGAGACGGGA
>DASYYZ010000145.1:0-3578 GCA_035946735.1 Terriglobia bacterium | reverse complement strand
TTCGCGTCAGTTCGCAGAGACGATTGACAGACGGAAATCAGGCGAGCCGCGGTCAGCGAATCGCCGCTGGCGAAGAGAGTGACGTCGTGGCCGCGGCGGACAAGCTCCTCCGTGAGCCAGGAGACGACGCGTTCGGTGCCGCCGTAACGCTTAGAAGGCACACTCTCATGCAACGGGGCGACTTGTGCGATTCGCATCAATAGGACCTATGGGACTACACCCCGAGGCTACCCGGTCGCTGGTAAGCGGGAAATACCGGGCCATTGGTAGGGCAACATCAGAAAAAACGGATTTCCTGAGAAGGTGCCGACGTGGTCTGCCGTAAGAGACGCGTTGTTTTGTAGCGGCGCCGATACGTGGATGGCAGGCCCGCGCACGAAGAATTGAGCCGGAAGCGCGCTGCGGGACATCTAGTTCTTGTAAGCATGTCGTATGGCCGATTTGCGAGCGGGAGGTGAGACATGACGCTGCCGATTAGCGCGCTCGAAGCCTGCCTGACCCTGCCACGGCAGGCGGGCGGCAGGCAGCCGCGACCGCCCAAGGTGGCTAAAAAACAGTGGCTAGTGGCCCTTCGTCTCTCAGGGCAAGCGAGTGACCCTTCGACTCCGCTCAGGGCAAGCGAGCCGCGCTGCAGAGAAATAGAACGCGTGATGGGAGGGAGAGATCCCTCACCCGGCAATGGAACAGGGCGCCGGGTTCGGGACGCCGATCCTAGTCGGATCGACGTTTTGTGACGATTGATTTTGGGGATGTAGCTGATTCGGCGTGAGTTGCGGGAATTACTTCCGGCACCGTGTGACGATTGATTTATGAGCTGAGTTGGGACGCGGTTTGGGGCGCCTTTCTGTGTTGCGGTTGGCACGTTGTCGATTTGGGCGGCCATAAAAATAAGCCAGCTTAGCACATGTTCGTCAATAGCTATTAGAAGTACTAGGACCATGTGCCGCGTTCCATTTTGGAACGGCTGTGGAAAAGTGGCGTTCGTGGGGGCAACGGTCGAGAGGCAGTTACGTAGCAAACCCGCAGCCTTCGCAAAACCAGCGAGGAGCGCGGCACCGCTAGCTGGGGGCCTTCTCCTCCCTGTGGCGCTTCCGAGGCAGCCGTCCGCGGTCAAGGAAAAAGCTACAAGCCGCGCCAAAGACTCCCGCTTCGCCTATAACTATGGGCACATACCACACGAGCCTGAAATCGGGGAATTGATTCAGCAGAAAAACGAAGGCGGTGACGTGGATACCAAGGCCAACGGTGCAAATGATCCAGAAAGCAGCGCGATCGCGGTACTTTGCTGAGTGCTTTGCGATCACGAATACCAGCACGCCAGTGAATGATGCAAGGCCAACCCACCGGAACGGAATCACGATGTGTGTTACTGTACTAATAAAAAACACGAGCGAGAACGCTGCTAATCCGACTATTGCCAGCCCGACGTACAACAGCAACCGGAGGAATATGTTTTTTGCGCTCACTGGGAGCATGTGCCGTTCTTAGCTCCAGAGCTTGCCGTCCACAGGCCATGGGCGGCCGACACAACCACCAGCGCTTCTGGTGCCTTTTTTCCCACTGCCTCGCCCAACTCGGCCGCTTCGCCGAGCATACACCGGAACGTTGAGCGGAGAACTACAGACAGTGCGCCGGGGGCGGAGGCTCCGACTGCCAGCGCGGGCCACGGCCGAGCCAAACCAAGCTACGGCACACATTTTGGCAACCGCGCTTCTGCGAAGCGCTTCACGGCCGCTGTGACTTCGGGCGTATGACAAAGCGGAGGTACTCGATAAGGGCGTAGTACTCAATCGGGGCAGCCAGGGCGAAGTCGACCAAGCTGAGCCCTCGTGAGAACCGGGACAAAATCACGTAACCAACTGCGAGATGGGCGGCGGCGAAAATTGCGACAGCGACCCACAATCTCGACTGCGCGAAGAAGGGACGATTGGCCCTAAGAGCCCACCAGAAGACCAGCAGTGTGAAGATGCCGAATCCCGTCCACCCGACCGGCGCTGGGGGTAATCGGTGCGTCCCTCTGTAGACGCCGATCAGAATTGCCGCAGCGGCAACCAGGATTGCAATCACACAGTAAAGTGCAAGTTCTCGGATTCTTGACATCATTTGTCCAACTTTATTGGCACACTCCCTCGCTGCTGGCTTCAGCCTCGGTCATCACTCCTTGAAACAGCGCCCCATCAAGGTAGCCCAATAGTCCTTCCGTCAGGGTCGCGGCCCGAGAGCCGTCCAGAATTTTATTATACGGGATTGATTTTTGAGGAAATATTAGACCTTCGCCATCGAGGACATTGGTTCGTGAGGCAGCGTACCCCTGGGCCGCGTTCCACCTATTTATCGCCCCGGCTGTCATCGCGCCAGCGGCGGCATCGGACGACATGCTTGGTGTGCTGCTGAAGGGGTTAAGCGCACTCACGGTGGCGCGCCCCGCGACGTTCAAGCAGCCGCCGCTGGAGATCTCCTGTTTATAAAAATGCAGCGAAACAAAGTTGGTAGCAAAAGTCTTTGTGAAAACCAAGCTGTAGCGCAAACGTTCTAGGACCACCTCACACAGCGAATTGGGGCCGCAGGCGGTGCTCTGGGCGTGGACTTCGACTGTCGTGTGGCAGTGGAGTCCCGAAGCGTCGCAGACCGTTTTCGCCTTCTTGTTTTCCTTTTCGATGCTGTCGCAGGTTCCGAGTCCGTGGTTTTCCGGGTCGCTGCGACCGCCGCCGGCGCAGTCCTGGTGGCCGTCCGGGTCAATCATTGACATGGGATCGTCGACGACGTAGGTGTATAGATTCAGAGATTGGGGATCGCCAAGCATCGCGTAGGGGACGGCGGTGGGCTTGGCGGCCCAGTCGGGGGACATGAAGCGCGCCATGTTGGAGGAGTAGTAGCGGGCGCCGAAGTAATCGAGGCCGTCGGGATTTGCAGTACCGCTGTAGTCGCGTTCTTTGCCCGTGAAGTGGACGGGGCTGAGGTCGCCCTGCGCCTCGGAGCACCACATGTTGTCGCCGAATGGATCGTTCTGGCAGGAACCGTACAGAGTGCCGTTGCTTTCTGTGCGATAGTGCTCGGTGCCTAACCAATCGGGGTGCATGAACATGAGGAGATTGCTGAAGTTCGCGACGTGGCGGCCGCCCGCGTAGTACTCGCCCCTGAAATAGGCATAGGCGGGGTTCCAGATTCCGAGCGGGTGGTCTTGCAAATCGTAAACGTAATAGTCCGGGTACTGCAGGCTCGGGGCTTTGATTATGTCGCGACGCCCTTGCGCATCGTAGAAGGTCTGCGTGTTCAGGTTCGTATCGGCGGAAATCCGGCCCTCGGCATCGTACCGGGGATGATTGTGTGAGGGCGGTTGTTGCCGATGGGGCGGTGGGAGATGGGGATTCATCGGGACAAGAAATTCCCTGTAGAAGAAAAGAAGGGGAAGGATGTTAGGGTTTCCGCACCGGGAGCGGGAGCAGGCGATCTGCTCACGAACGATGCGGTGCGGGGCGGGTCGCTTGTGGGCCGGCCGATTATACCTATGGGCTGAGAGCCCGCTGTCGTATCTGGCCGCCCTGCGACCCACCCGGTTGAGCTTCGAGCTCGCATAG
>DASYYZ010000144.1:0-3190 GCA_035946735.1 Terriglobia bacterium | reverse complement strand
GTCAACTCTTCTCCGTCAAACGCTTGGATCGCCATCATTGGCAGTTCGCTGACCAGATTCAGAAACTGGACCGCTCGCCCCTGATCATAGCGGCGAAGGAACCAGCCGTGCCCTTCTGCGATCACCAGGGCCGACGTCACCAAGGACGGAGGTTTCGAAAAGAGCCGGCGAAACAAGGGATGATGGCTGTCTGAGCGATCAAGAAAGGCAATCAGTGCGGAAGTATCGACGTAACAGTCAGTCTTTCCGCCCATAAACAATCTCATCGATCGACTGACTTGAGCGCGGGTTCCCGGTTTCCACCATTCCGGCGTAGCGCATCCAAGGCGCCTTTCCGGAGGGCGGCAGCGTGCTGCGGATTGCGCGCCGGACGAATTCGGCTACGGAGAGTCCTAGTGCCTTGGCTTCTTTTTTGGCCAGGGTGTACTCGCGCTCATCAAGACTGATTTGAGTTCGAATCATGTTATCACCATTTGTTATCATGATAACACAGCGGGACGGGCACGGCCCGCTCATTAATGAGGATTGCGAGATGGAGTGAGCACGATTGCTGTAGCGGCGGTCTGCGACGCCGTCTTTCGGCGCGCATAGAGCACGGTAAAACCATACTCCACCCGTTGATCCTGGTTAATTTCCGCTCGCCGCCATCTGCTCACGGCGTCGCTTCAGCAGCTCCGAAGCGATCTGCCGATGTGCCGTCGCCTTGCCGTGATCCCCGCCCGGACGGCTGTACAACGCTGCCAGCCAGCGGTGACCGTTCACGAGGCCTGGAAGCATTGAGACTGAGGTTTCGAACGCCACCGCAGCACGGTGCGGATGGCCTAGCCGCGCCAGCGCTATGCCCAGGCAATAGTGGCCCAAGGGCAGAAAGTGCTGCAATCCGACTGCGACCAACGACTCCTCGGCGGAGTCCTCGTTCTGGCGCTTTCGCAACAGCACCTGAGCCAAGCCGAGGTGAGCTTCAGCGCTGTCGCCATCGATCTCGAGCGCTCGGCGAAAGGCCCGATCTGCATCTTCCAATTGCCGGCGGCGCAAGTAGGTCTCACCGATGCGCAAATGAAGATTCGGCAGACGCGGATCGGCTTGCTCGGCGCGCAGCAGGCAGGCCAACGCCTCATCCGTGTTTCCTTCCTCAAACTGAATCACACCCATCAGCCAGTCGACCCAGGGTCGCGGGGCAGCGGGTAGCGGTGAGTCGCCCGGTAGCGCGACTGCCGGCGCTGATCGGACCCCCTCACCCGGCGCTTGCGCGCCACCCTCTCCCCCAAGGGGGAGAGGGTTGACTCTTGGAACAGGTTCAGAGGCAAGAGCAGGGTTCACCGGGCCCGCCGCCGGCCGGACCGCAGTTTCAGCAGCCACTGGCTGCGCCTCAGCGCCTCCCGTTTGAGTCTCCGCCGATTTGGGCGATTCGGGCGGCTTGGGAGGGTTGGCGATGAGATCCTCGAGAATGCGCTTGGCCTCCTGCCGCTCGCCCAGCATGTAGTGACATTGCGCTAAGTGTTGGCGGAAGCGAGCCTCGTCGCTGCCTTTGACGAGATCTTGCAGCAGCGGCAGGGCCTCTTTGGGCCGCCGCGAATCAAGATAGACGCGCGCCAGATTGTAATTGGCTTCGCGCACGGCGGTTTCCACGGCCTTTTCCTGATTCTCGTTCGGCTTCTGAATGTAGCCTAGCGCCACAAACTGCTGGAGCACAGCCTGCGCCGCCGCCGGATCCATGCGCAGGTCGGAGGGATGCATGCCGCATTCGCCGGGAACCTGTTCCCAGCTTGGAATGCGCTCCACCGCCGGAGGCTCGTCGAAGGCCTGGACCAGAACGCGGCCATCCATGTCCTCACCCACCGGCAGCCCGAACAGCGTGAGAATCGTCGGTGTCACGTCGAGCAGCGTAGCGCCGTAAATCCGTTCGTCCTCCTTGATGTACGGCCCGCGCATCGCCATCACGCCAAACTGCCGGTGCTGCACGGCGGGACCTGCCGGCTCGCGTGGAATGCCGCGCGGCCGCAAGTGATCCGAGTGGAAGCCGTGATCGGAGACCAGTATCACCGTGGCTTCCGGACCCGCGAGGTCGATCAGGGTGTGGAGCATCATGTCGTGGAAGCGATAGGCGTTGTTCACAACGTCTTTGTAGATTTCGAACTTGTCTTCGGGCACCCCATCCATGCGCGGTGGGTGGAAATGCATGAAGCCGTGGCAGAAATGATCGATGCCGTTGTAATAGACCGCCAAGAAATCCCACGGCTGCTGGTGTAAAATCCAGGTGGCCGCATTGTGGATGCTCAGATTCTCGGCCAGAATCTTGGCAAAGGATGCCAAGCCCTTGTCCTTTTCCTGATCGATCTCGGCCGCGCGCGGAATCCAGGGCAAAATGGCGGCTTCCGTCACCTCGGCAGGATGCATGCGCAGCCCGGCAAAGGTATCGCGCAGGCTATCCGGATAGACGGCTCCGGGCGGGAGCGGCCAGGGTTTATCGAGCGGCGCCTGGGCGTATGGGTAGAGATCGGAGACCGCGATTCCGTTGACCGGTTCGGCCGGATGGCCCGCAAACCAGCCGAGCACATGAGTCTTGTAGCCCTCCTGCGTGAGGATGTTCCAGATCGCTTTCACCTTGCGCGACGTGCTGGTGACGGGCCGGATGCCGCCCGCGTGCGGGTCCGGCTCCATAAAGCCGTGGATGCCATGCTTGTCGGCGCGCTTGCCGGTGGCGATCGAATTCCAGAGCATGGGCGAGAGGATCGGTCGCAACGTGGCCAGGTTCCCCATCACCCCGTGGCTGACGAAGTCGTCGAGGGTGGGCATCAGGCCCTGATCCATGAGCGGATTCGCCACCTTCCAGTCAGCGGCATCCCAGCCGATCAGCAGAAGTTTTTTGGCCAGACGTTCCATGGTCGATAGATACGCGATGACTCGCCGTACGGCGCTTCGAGGACGACGATTCGTCTCCGCAGAGGCCTCTTCATCGCCCCTGCGCCTCCCTATCAATCTATGAGCGGGCGCTTGTTTGTCAAGAAGAAAGCTTTCAGGTCAAGAAGAGGGCTGACTGGAGCGTTTTGTTAACTGTCACTGAGGTAAGCCACTGGTTCGACCAGTGAGACTCGAAAAGGTTTGACCGTCGAAGAGAGTAACATCCTCCTCCAAGGTGGCTTGATGAGAACCCATCGCAAAGGAGGATGTAATGTCAGACCTTTATCAG
>DASYYZ010000143.1:0-2733 GCA_035946735.1 Terriglobia bacterium | reverse complement strand
ACCATGCGCTATCTGAGGCCCGCCGCATCGAGCGAGATGCAGGCCAAGCTCAACAGCGTCAAATGGTGATCGGCTAGGAGAGATGTGCGCGCGGCGCCGCGTCGGCGGCAGCGATGTACATTGAATGCAGGGAGTCGCGATGAGCGGAATCGAAGACGCGCGAAACGTGGCCCAGGAGCTCCCCGCGCTGGATTTCCGAGTTGTCGAACGCACGGCCGACGAGCTGGAGGCGCGCGTGGGGCGTCTCGAGCGGCGGATGTGCCGACCTGCAGACCGCCTGGACAGGCGCTTTGATGAGTTCGAGAAACACATGGACAAGCGCTTCGACGAAGTGATGAGCGGAATCCAGAGTCTGATCCGCTTCAAACTCGACTCGATCGAGCGGCGCGTAGCCGCGCTCGAATCCAGGCAGCTAATTCAATAGGGAATGGCTGTAGCGCTCACCGGGGACCTCGTCGACCGCTAACCGAAGCCAAGCCGGTTCATGATTTACCGCCGCCTTCCGGCCGCTCGTCGCGGCGTTTGCGACGCTTGCGACGCTCGGCACGCTTGGGAACAGGCTCCGCGCTCGAGCCGATCTGCCGGGCTTGGGCTTTGCACTCGGCTAAATGGCGCACCAACGCGGCTAGAGTCTGGTCGAGCGCCTTTTGCACGTGGGCAATGCGTTCCAGCTGTTCATCGATGTTTGACATCGGTCAGTCCTCGGAGCAAGAAAGCGAGCCGCGGCACGCGCCCCTCACTGCAGGGTACGCGCTCTCGAAGAGCGGCTGCAAGCCCCTCCGCCTACAATGTCGCCATATCGAGGATGAATTCGATGGAGGTTGCGATGCAGACCACAGAGGAGGCGTATCTGGAGGGATACCTGAAAGGGAGGCTGGGAAAGCCGTCGCCATACCGGAGCGACGTGACCGTGCCGAAGCCGGAACGGGAGATGGAGTGGCCGTAGGCCGTCGTCCCGGACGACGATCCTCTATATTTGACAAGGAGGATCAATGACCAATACCCAGCTTTTCTTTGCTTTGCTGGGCGTGCTCCTCACCGTCGTCGGCGCGCAAACCGTCCTGCTGAATTCACACATCTCCGACCCCTCCACCCGGGTGAACCAGCTCATTCAGTACATGATTGGCCGTGAGGGGCGAAAGCCGGAGACTGGCCAGCAGGGCAACTGATTGTACACGGACGCGAAAAGCCCCTGGTGATGACAGGCTGTTACGAAAGTCTGGCTTGATCGGGGAAATGATGGGAAAATGCCCTCGTGGTGAGCGAGGGCATTTTTTCATGGGCTTCATTCAAGGTGAGGGACGAACCCAAGGCACACTGTTTCCTGTGGTGCTGGACGATCTTGTTCCGATGGACCATGTCTGCCGGGTGATCGACGCTTTCGTTGCGCGATTGGAGATGAGCCAGTTGGGATTCGAGCGTTCCGAGCCAGCTGAAACTGGACGACCTGGCTACGATCCGCGCGACCTACTGAAGCTTTACCTCTATGGCTATCTGCAGCAGGTCCGTTCCTCGCGTCGTCTGGAAGCCGAATGCCGTCGCAACGTTGAGGTGATGTGGCTTCTGGGTCGTCTGGCTCCCGATTACAAGAGCATCGCCGAGTTCCGGCGCATCCATCGTGAGGCGGTGACTAAGGCGGGGGCTGAGTTGGTTCGCTTTGCGCGTTCGGCAGGTCTGGTGCGGGGCGAATGGGTAGCTATCGACGGATCGAAGTTTTTGGCCGTGAGCAGTGCGCGTAGTGTGCGCGAGCGCGAGGCTATCGAGCGCTACCTGGATGCGGTGGAAACGGCTGATGGCCAAGAGGAGGTAGTCATCGACCCGAGCGCTGTGGCTGAGGCGCTGGAAAAGTTGAAACGGCATCGGGAACCGGAGGCGCACTTCATGCGCGTAGGTCATGGCCATGCGCCTGCGTACAACGTGCAGACCGCAGTGGACGCCGAACATGCGCTGATCGTGGCCCAGAAGGTCACCGGCGAAGCAACCGACAACCGCAGCCTGTTGCCGATGGCCGAAGCCGCACAGGAAGCAGTTGGCAATCCTGCTTCGCTGAACGTTGTCGCCGACGCAGGTTACTCCAACGGCGAACAGGCCGAAGCTTGCGAGAGCAAAGGCATCCTGCCCCATGTGCCCGCCAATCGCGCCATCAACAACCAAGGTGATGGAACGCTGTTCGACCGAACCGCGTTCCACTACGACGCGGCGACGGACACGTTCCAATGTCCTGCCGGGCAGACCCTCACGCGCAAGCAACTGCAGAGAAGCAAAAACAGGGTGGCGTACACGGCGCCAGCCGAGACCTGCGGTTCATGTCCGCTGAAAGATCGTTGTACTCCGTCGCCGCAACGGTTCGTGCATCGTCACCTGTATGAGGATGCGTTGCAGCGGATGCAGCAGCGCGCCACGCCCACCGCCATGCGACTGCGACGATCCACCGTCGAGCATCCCTTCGGCACGCTGAAATATCGAATCTTCGGGCATCCGCGTTTCCTGCTGCGAGGTCTGGGTGGAGCGCAGACCGAGATCAGCCTGGGGACTATGGCTTATAACCTGAAACGGATCATGAAGGCGCTGGGCGGCAGCCGCATGACTCAAGCAATCGCCTCAGCTTAACAACCGACTCGCCTCGCCAGATCATCCAAAAGCCAATCCCCGCTCCCAAAAACAAAAGAAGCGAAGCTCCATCACTGGAACCTCGCTTCTCGTTGTTCTAAAAGCCCGTTTCGTAACAGCCTG
>DASYYZ010000142.1:0-6977 GCA_035946735.1 Terriglobia bacterium | reverse complement strand
GCTGAACTGAACGTGGGTCTCGTTTCCCGTAGCATATTGCGGAGGATTAGATCCTCCCTGGTCGGTGCGCCGTGAAAGGCGCTGGTCCACAGCGGGTGAAAGTCCCGCCCGGGAACTGGTTCGTTCCGCCCGGTAGCAATTGGAGCGGCGGTGGAGGCAACAAAGCCGCTGAAGCCTTCGATCGAAAGGGTCGCCCAGGCGACCCTGCGAGCTTGTAGGCGTTTCGGCCTTCGCGTTCAGTCGGGGCGGTTCAGTGGTAATATTCAACACGGCGGTTGTCCTCCTCGCTGATTTACTTTCCTCGGGCAAAGGACTTATGTCACTCCAGGAGTTTTCAGCCGCCTCTCCTCCTTGGCTCGTTTACACACTTTATGCCGCAGCGCCTCCTCGGCGTTCAGGCTGAGCGGCTTTTCGCATAGAACATGTTTGCCTGCCGCAATCGCCTTGAGCGTCCACGGGACATGAAGGTGGTTGGGAAGGGGATTGTAGATCGCCTCCATCTCCGGGTCCTGCACGAGTTCTCCATACGATTCGTACGCCCGGAGAATCTCGAACATGCCGGCGGCGGCTTCGGATCGCGAACGCTTTAGCGGCATCCATCAGTTCAACAGGGTGCGGAGTTCTCCTCTCAGCCGTTGCTCTCTAGCGACTGGTATGAGACATTTACGAGCACGCGACGATGTTATTGCCGCTAAGAAGGGCAGGAGATGAAAAACAGGCTTGCGGTATGGGTTCTCACAATCGGCTGCTTCATGCTCGGTTCGCGTCTTTGCCTCGCCGGGCACCACCACACCACCTGGAGCGATTACGGGGGCGGAGAGGACTCCTCGCAGTACTCCGCGCTTCGCGAGATTGATCGAAGCAACGTCAGCAAGCTCAAAATCGCCTGGAGCTTTCCGACGAGTGATGACAACCGGTACTTCTTCAATCCGGTCGAAGCGCGCGGACTCGTCTACGTGCTGGCTGAGAGTGATTCCATTGTGGCGCTGGATGCTCAAACCGGAAAAGAGGTCTGGGCTCACAAACCCGATCCAGGGACAGAGATCATCACGGACCGGGGAATCAATTATTGGGAAAGCGAGGACGGACGCGAGCGCCGGCTCCTGTCCACCAGCAATCATTTTCTGCAAGCCATCGATGCCCGGACCGGGAAGTCGATTCTATCCTTCGGCACGAACGGCCGCGTCGACCTGAAGCGAGGCCTGGATCGCGATCCTAGCACGATTTCGCTGGTCCAATCCACAACTCCAGGACGGATCTTCGAGAATCTGCTGATTCTTGGTTCCGCGACGAATCAGGAATACGGCTCCGCTCCAGGGGATATTCGGGCCTTTGACATCCGAACCGGTAAGCTGGTCTGGACCTTTCACACCATCCCGCGCCCAGGCGAACCAGGATACGACACCTGGCCCCAAGACGCCTGGAAGCGCGTGGGCGGCGCCAATTGCTGGGGTGAGATGTCGTTGGATGAAAAGCGCGGGGTCGTCTACGTCCCCACCGCAAGCGCCAAATACAACTTCTATGGCGCCGACCGGGCGGGCGCCGACTTGTTCGCCGATTGCCTCCTGGCGCTCGATGCCCGCACCGGTAAGCTCATTTGGTACTACCAGACGGTCCACCACGATATCTGGGATTACGACCTCATGGCCGGGCCCAAACTCCTTACCGTGTGGCACGAGGGCCGCAGAGTGGACGTCGTGGCAAACGCCGCCAAGACCGGCTTCGTTTGGGTATTCGACCGCGTCACGGGTAAACCGCTCTGGCCTGTCGAAGAACGGCCGGAGCCGCGTTCCGACATGCCCGGAGAAGAGACCTGGCCAACCCAACCGTTCCCGCTCAAGCCGCCGCCGTTTGCCCGGCAGACCTTCACTGCCGCGGACCTGAGCCCGTTCATCAGCGATCCCGGGGAACTGGCGCGATTCCGCCAGCAGATCGAGTCCGCGCGCAATCAGGGGCTTTTCACGCCACCCTCGCAAGCGGGCACGATTGAGATGCCGGGCAACAGTGGCGGAGCGAACTGGGGAGCGTCGGCAGCCGATCCCAGCAACGGCACGTTTTACGTCGTTTCCATGGATCTTCCTTGCATACTCAAATTGGAACGCCAAGTGACGCGGCGACCCCCTTCCGACGAACTACCGGAGCAGCAAGGTCACTTCGTCTTTGAGTCGAACTGCCGATCGTGCCATGGCGCCGACCTCAAAGGCTTGCCGCCCGGCATTCCCTCGCTTGTGGACATCGGCGCGCGGCTGAGCCGGGAGCAGATCGAAGGCATCTTGACGCAGGGACGCGGCCCGATGCCGGCATTTCCCAAGCTCCCACCGGCGGATTTGCAGTCGTTGATGGCGTTTCTGCTGAACCCCAGCCGTGCCTCCGCCCTGCCCTCGACCGCTCCCTCGCCTCCACCGAGCGGCGCCGAGGCCGACGCTGCTTCCGGTACTCTACGCTACCTCAGCGGATTCGGCTTTATGTTCACAACCGCGGGCGTTTCCCCGATTAAGCCGCCCTGGTCGTCCCTCACGGCTTACGACCTGAATCAGGGCACGATCAAATGGCAGATTCCTCTGGGCGAAGTGCCAGAGCTGGCCGCTAAGGGAATCCGAGGCACCGGCTTTCCGTTTCCGAAAACGGGACCGGTGGTGACCGGAGGAGGGTTGGTCTTCACCGCCACGCGCGATCATATGGTGCGCGCGTACGACGAGGAAACCGGAAATGTGCTCTGGCAAACGCGGCTCGATACGCCGCTTCAGGGCATTCCAAGCGTTTACCAGGCTGGCGGGCACGAATACCTGATCGTTTGCGCCGCGGCTCCGGAGGTAGAAGATTCAGCTGCCCAGCGACACATCAGAGGATCGTACGTGGCCTTCGCGTTACCCTGAACTCCGTATCCCGTGGCGAGGCCAACCGATCCATTCGCCTGGACTTACGGCATGCTGCTGTTGGCGCTTCCAAAGGCACTTGGACGAAATGCCGGAAATGTTCGTCGACTTAGGAATGCGATTGCCTTCGCTCTGGGGCTACCTGCACTCATGCTCCATAATTCGCCCGGATCTTCACTGTGCGGTCCAGTTCATCGCTCACCTGAAGGATCTTACGTATGCGCCGACAGGCCGATGCAAAGGCCACGACATGAAAGACAATGTCGTCGCCACCCGAGGTGGCCAGGTGAAGAACTCGAGGAAGTGCCAGGCAGCCCCCTCCCCCGCCCAGCAACTAGCGCCGGCAGGGCGAAGGCTGCTTGCTCTTGAATAGTTCAACGTCGCTCTTCAATGGGTCAGTCTTCATCCCTGAAAGTTTTTTGCGAAAGCGGCCAAGCTCCACGGCACTCGACCTTCATGCCGGGCCGCCAGTGATTGCCCCGCGAAGCTGTGTTCTTCAGGTTGCAGAGCGGTTGGATCTGGTGGACACGATAGATCAGAAGGCTTTCAATGTCATCCACCAGCTTGCGCGTCAGACGCTCCTCTGTTCCGAACTCACCAACGATCACGTGATGGTGCTTGGTTCGTTGGTTAATGCAGTCCCACACGGCACTTTTGGCGTCGTAGCCCCAGCGCTGACGCACGGTTTTACCGTCACACTTGCCGATGTAGTCGATGGCAGCTCGCTGAGGCGCCAAATACGCGTACAATGCGCGGTTGTATCCCCAGCGGGGATCATCATCGTCTCCGACGACGTACCAATGGATCTTCACTGAGATTCCCCCACTCATGGAGGCCAGTTTATCAGGCTCTCCATTCGTACAACATAACCTCCTTTATGTCGGCTATTTCGTCGGCCGGGTGTCCCATACATCGCCGTTCATGCAGGCGCCCTTCCGAGGCGGAACCAGGCCGATGCAAGGGGCGAAGTTTTGCGCCCGACCGGGCGGGAACTGACTGGTAGTCCTAGCCAATCAATGCTACGCCACCGCCAAGCAAGGAGCCTCCGAAGGGTATCGAGAAGTATTCCATAAAGCCCTCAACCAATTAAGGGAATCGATTACAGAAGCCGGCGCACACGGGCCGCGGGAACGAAAACGCGCCCATCGCCGGCCTATTTGACCGCAGGCCGGGAAAACTTTACGTACCCGGTGGGCTGCTCCTCAGTCGAAAATCCCTGCGAAGTACAGAGAACGACGTAGCTTAGCAAACACCCCAGAAGTGGCGCGGAGCTTGCCTGTTTGTCGAAGGTTGGGCGGTTAGTGGAAGCCTGGGTTTGATGTCGCGCTGCCCCAGGCGTAGCACTGCTCAGCCCGTGAAGCTCGCGGCGGTTCGGAAATAAGGGGAGGGGTTCCGCGCAAATCACGGAGAGGTGTGAACCGATGAGCAACAGCATCTTGCACCTTGGTGAAGTCTCACCGCAGCCCTCCGGGGTCAATGATTTCCAGCATGCCGCTCGCCGGACCGGAGTGGGTGACATGCCGCTTCAGTCCCAGTCGGGCGAACCTGTCAAGAACTCGGTGGGCACCCGGGCAAATCGAGCGTGGACCGCGCCAGTGGAGGCTGCGAAAGGACAAGGCAGCGGGGCTGGCAGCAAAACAGAGCGAAATGAAATCCTGGGAGACGGCGCCTCAAGGCACGCCACACGAGATCAGAGTCAGGCGAGGCGCGGAAACGCAGGCCTGTGGACGGCGGTAGTTCTGCTGACTCTGGCGCTGATCGGGGTGAGCGCCTACAGCTACACCGCTCTCAAAAGGCAGGGCATCACGGTGGCACAATTGCCAGGCATGCGGGGCATAGAGAACAGTCTCGGGCAGCGGCTCAACGCCACCGAGGCCACGCTGCTCAATCTCACAGACAGCTCGCAAGGACTGTCGGCGCAACTGAACCAGCTTGACCACAGGTTAGGGTCGATGCTGGGGCGTACGCGCGAGCAGACCGAGGAGCTCGTCGCCCAAGCCGAAAACCGTATGGAGGCGCGGATGAATGAGCGCGACCAGGCGGTGGAAGCGCGTCTGGCGCTTGTGGAATCCGGGCAGAAGGAGGACCGCGACCGTGTGGCGCAGCTGCAGGCGGAGGTGGGCGGCGTCAAAAAGCAGGTGGCCGCGGACGACCAGGATGCATGGCGCCAGCTTTCACAGCTAAATCAGCGCTCCAATGACAACCTGAACCGGATGAACGAGCTTGATCGCAGCATTCATCAGCCCAGGGAAAAGGTGACGTTCGAGGCGTCGCGGCAGGCTGTTTCGGAGATCGTTCCCGGAATTTCATTCACAGTCACCGCGACCAATAGCGCTTACCAGCGCTTCAACGGTTACCTGACGCTCGCGGATGCGGGGCGGAACGTGTGGTTGCGTGACGTTGCCGCCGAGCAATCGGTTACTTTCTACGCGGGCCACGATCCTCAGCCCTTTGACCTCGTCGTAACCTCAATTAACCCCGCAGGTGTGGCCGGCTTTCTGGTGATGCCTGCGGGCGGAATCCCGACAAGCAACGAAGGTAAGGCGAGCGCTGCAAGTGAAGGTACTGCAAGCGAATCGTCCGGCCAATAAAGCGATCGGGAAGAGTAGACCAGTGTGGAGGAGAGCCATGAACGAGCAAGACGAAGCGCGAATCGATGAGCGGAAAGCGCAACGGCCGGACACTGCGTCTGCCCCTATGCCGCGAGGTCCGCATGGCGGGTTCATCATTCTCGTAGTACTGCTCGCATTCGCCGTGGTTGCGAGCTTGGACTACACGTTCAGCGCGCGCAAGGAGGCTCAGGACCTCGCCGCAAAACAAGCGCAGACAAGCGCCGCTCTGCAGGAGAGCGTAGCCGCGCTTGCCGCCTTGAAGGCAAAGGTGGAAGCGATGAGCGTGCCGGTGGCGCCCCAGGCGCCGGCACCTCAGGCCACCCCGGCGCAGACGCGGACAACCTCCGCGGCAACCGGTTCCCATGCTCATCGCCGGCCGCGAGCGGTTGCAGATCCGCGCTGGGCGAAGGTCCAAAAGCGGCTCGACGATCAGCAGATGGAGCTTGATTCGACGGAGAAAGATCTTCAAACGGCGCGTCAGGAGCTATCCGGTAACTTGCAGTCTACCCGCGATGACCTGAACGGATCAATCGCGCGCACCCACGATGATCTCGTCGCCCTCGAAAAGAAAGGGGAGCGCGACTACCATGAGTTCGACCTGACCCGATCCAAGGCATTCGAGCGTGTTGGTCCGGTCCGCCTGGAACTGAAGAAGACGAACACCAAACACGACTTCTACGACGTTGCCATGATGGTGGACGACTATAGGCTCGACAAGAAGCACGTAAACCTGTACGAGCCGGTGTTGATTTATCCTGAGGACAGCCGCCAACCCCTCGAGCTGGTCGTGAACCAGATTTCCAGAGATGAGATCCACGGCTACGTGAGCCAACCGAAAGACCAGGGGACCAGGGGCACGCACAATCCGGCGAGCGGCACCGCTGGCGCCGCATCGAGCTCCATCACACCAGACAGCGGCTCGGCCCCTGGCGCCAGTGGGGGTCAGACCGATTCGGCCCCGGCTACGCCTAATCTCTGAGAATCATTTCCGCTCCGGTTGATTGCTGGGCCAGGCCGTTAGTTGCTTGCCTTCGTTGTGCCACACGCTCGCGGGGGCGTCGATGCGGACGTGTGGTAATTCTGTCGTTATCCTTAAGCGTCCTTCTTCAGTTCCGGGTATAGCTTCGAAGGTCAGGATGTACTGCTGCTCGAGCCTGTCCCGCATCTCGGTCAAGAACGGGCGGAAAGCTACCGGCGTTTCATCGCCCTGAAAGTAGGCTTCGCCTCCGGTTTCAGACGCCAGACGCGTCAGCATACTCTGTCCGTTGTTCAGGAGAGTGAGGTTACGGGTCAGGTCCGTTGCTCCGTTGGCGTAGATGGCATAGACAGTTACGCCCGCCTTCTGCGATTCAGCGATGGCCTCGTCCAAGTCTGGATTGAGGGCCGGATTCGTTTCGCTGAGACCGCGCCAAATGTCGAAACCGTCACTGATGAGAAGTAGTGAGCGCGCCCGGCCGTCAGCCGGCCAGTGCTCCGCCAAGCTCGAGAC
>DASYYZ010000141.1:0-10664 GCA_035946735.1 Terriglobia bacterium | reverse complement strand
AGCCCCACCGGTCGGCCAGGAGGGCTAACCGCAGTGAATTGTGCAGCATGCGGTGCGCCCACGCGCGAACGGCGCAGCCAAAAGCTCAAGATTTCCCTGTTAAATTCCCTGTTTGCAGGGAAAATGGCGCGGAGAGCGGTTCGCTCGAGACTGCATCCTCCGCCATAAAGCATTTATATCCCGCAACTTACAATGTAGACTCGAACTTCAGGTACGTTTCCGGCCACATTCGCGACTATTCAACGCGAAAACCGACCGGAGAAAATTCTCTGCTCAGGGCTGCCTTCCTGATGCTGACGAGTATGTCTTGAAGCGCATCAAGTGGGGGCGATATGACACGTTGCTCACGCCAGCATACAGGGCCTACCACGCGTGGCTGGCTGAGATTCTGAAGCTATCAATCCGCTATAAATTAGGGCACACTCTTACGGAAGAGGTAGCAGCGTGTCTGTTGGGCGGTTACGGGATTTCGGCAGAAATCGGACTCGCAGCGTTCAATCGACTGCGAGACCGGGATCAGCTGAAGGGCGGACTCACTGCGAGGACATTGTTCAGATCATTATCTGAACCCCTAAGAGTCGGCGAAACAACCGTTAAGTATCGCTTTGCACATCAGCGGAGCATTTATCTGGCGGAGGCGCTCAATACGCTCCATGACGAGGCTCCCCCCGCAGATGATCTCCGGTTTCGCCTTGGCGGCGACGGCCGTCACTCTCAATGGAACAGGCTTCGACTCAAATTAGTTCAATGACGTTGTTGTTTGGGATCGTATTACTTGGTACATGAACGGCAATGTAACAGAGAATCCATTCCTTGACTGGTAGCTGACCTTTACTGATCAACAACCCATTGAAGGTTGACGCTCATGACTCTCGACCGCAAGCAATCACCTGATTTCAAAGGCGCGCCTTGGCATCGCTTCGGGACGATCCTGAATGGAGTGCTGACGTCCGGAGAGGGACTGCGAAAAGCAGGTCTGGATTGGCAGCTACTCAAGATAAAGGACCCGGCTAATCCTGGCAAGTGCTTGCTGGTTGCGAAGGATCGGAATAGCCACGGTGCTGACACTGTCCTAGGGGCAACACGCGACACGACAGCGCCGTTCCAAAATGAGGAAGCGTTCACCTTACTCGATCCATTGGTCGAGAATGGCCTGTTGGCCTTTGATAGTATGGGCTATTTTCGCCCGAGGGACGGATCATTTCGCATTTGGGCTGTTTGCCGAGTTGGCGGTTATGTAGTTATGGGCAAACATGACAGGGTCGCCAAGTTCGTCTTGTTTATTCATTTTCCGGTCAGCGGCTATCACCGATTGAGTTTTTTATGTTTAACGCTTGACGAGCAAAGCGTGCTGATTGAGGATGCTCCCCACAATCCGCAGCCCCTCGCCACTACGCCGAGGATCATACCGAGACGGTTTATCGACGACACTCACATCGTCATCGAAAAGATTGACCAACGTTTTGCGTCTTTGGTGAGGAACTATCAAGAGCTTATTCAGGTCCAGTTGGGACCCCGGGCTGCGATGGAATACTTTGCCAACACTTGTGAAGTGTTCAATCTCGAACAGGAAAAGATGGGAAGGACAAAGCTGTCTCCAGAGGACAGAGAGGATCGAATTAGAAAATGTGGACTGCTGTTTGAATCCGTAGAGGAGCCAACCCTTTGGAACGCCTATCGCTGCTTCGTCAAGGTCAATGACAACCTGATAAAGAACGAGATGAAAGATGACTTTCTCTTCGAGATCTGGTTCAGCCATCTCAAGGGATGTGCATTACGCGTTGCCTTGAGAATCGCTACCGGCATGTAACGAAATTCTTCTAACGCCGCAGCAGTCGCGGCCATAGCGAAAAGGTCCGAAAAAATGATCCAACAAACTATCGGTGCTCGAATCGGCATCAGGGAATTCCGATTCCCTGATCTCTCGAGAAAATTCCCTGTTCTTGTTGACCCTCGATGGTCCGCCACCCGGGGCTAAAGCACCGTGAACTGTGCGGTATGCCACGCGATGCCATGCTTAAACCAGCGCCAAACCCGGAAAATTCCCTGTAAAATTCCCTGTTCCCAGGGAAAACTGGCCAGAGCGCGGTTCGCTCCAGACTGCATCCTCCGCCATACAGTTTTTATCTCCAGCAACTTACGATGTGAAGTCGAACTTCCCGTAGCTTTCCGGCCACATTCGCGATTATTCAAGGCGAAAAGTGACAGGAGAAAATTCCCCGCTCACCGATCCTGCCAAAGTCCCCCTACATTTCTTTCATGCCGAATTTGGCAGAAATCTCTCCAGTGTGCATACCACGAGCGACGTGACAGCCTAAAACGCCGAAGTCCGACGGACTGTCGTGCAGCACCACCGGGATGTCGGTCCTCGTCGCTGCGCAGACCACGCGCATAACCGTAACTCTCAGTACCCGACCGAAAACAACATCCACGATCTGTGTGATGTGCTTGCCTCGCCCGACCAGTTCAATGGAAAGCTCGTTTCGATCAGGGGACCTACCGAACCGCATTCGAAGCCAGCGAACTCTACTCTCTATGCTCCCCGGTCGGCGTATGGGTTGACTTTGATGGCGGTGAGAAAGCATGGAAACGCGTAGACAAGATGATGGTCGCAGGTACGGCACCGTGAACGGCGTGTTCGCGGGGGTGTTCCGACGCGGAACCTACGGATACATGGACGCACTTGGCTATTCATTGTCGGTCAGTTCGGTATCGGACCTGAAACTGATCGAGTATTTAGGACTTCCGCCGTCGACTCTCGATCAAGGAACCCGTTCCAGCGTTTGCCACTGAGACACTCACGTTCTCGTCGTCAGATTACATACGTCAGGCGAACCACGCCCTAGTCACCGGCAACTCGGATACAACGGGGCTGCCGCGTCCGCCGGACGAAATGGCGGGGTCGAGGTGCCCGTATCGCCGAGTAGACGCCCACAATCTGTGAATGAGTGCTTTGGCCTGTTAGCGTCAATCGAGGGTTGCTTCCGGATTGCCGGCCATCCTTCCGGATATTTGATTCGGTTACGGAACACTTGTTTACTGTTGAGGGGGACAGAGTGATCGACTGCAGAGCTGCGACGAAGAACTATGCCTCTCAACCCGTTCTCCGAGGCATAGACCTCGTTGTAGAACCTGGCATTTGTGCCCTGTTAGGGGCCAACGGTGCCGGGAAGTCCACGCTGCTGCGCCTGCTCTCAGGAGTAGAGGAGCCAAACAGTGGTTCCGTGTTCATCGGCGGACTGGGTTTCCGGGATCATGGAGATAGCATTCGACGGAATTTGGGTGTACTACCCGAGGGGCTCGGGCTGTTCGAGTCTTTGACGGTCATCGAGAACCTGATGGCAGTTGGGCCCATTTATGGACTCACGAAGAGCGAAACAGCAGATCGAGCAGCGGACCTGCTGGGGCTGCTCGATCTAACACAAGGACGCCACACCGTTGCACGCAATGCTTCGTTCGGCATGCGGAAGAAGACGGCCCTGGCAATGGCCCTCCTGCACAAGCCAGGGGTTCTGCTGCTGGATGAGCCGTTTGAAGGTATTGATCCCGCATCGTCCGCGGTCATTGAGATGCTGCTTGGCCAACTCTCCAGCGATGGCGCTACGATCCTGCTCACCTCTCACATTCTGTCGATCGTGCAAAAGATAGCCACCCGCGTAGTCATTCTTCACCAGGGTCGAGTTGAATCAGATTTCAATCCGTCCACGGCACACGAAGGAATTGAGGAGGTGTATTTCAGCATCGTTGGCGAACCACAGCCGGAGGTGCTGGATTGGCTCAGATCCTAGCACTTCTGTTCCTGTTGAAGAAACTGGCGTTGAAGGAACTGAGCAGCGTTTCCTCGGTAGGTTTCAACAATTTTCTGTTCTGGATCCTTTTCATTGTGACCGCGGCAAACGAAGGACCGAAAGCAGCATTCTGGAGTACGCTCCTGTTTCAAATTGTCCTCCTTGCGCCTTTGGTTGTTACTGTTTCCGTGGATACACAGCACAGGTTGCCGCCGGAGCGAGTCGCTACGTGGCCACTGACAGGTACACAAAGGCTCTTGCTCAGTTCAGTAAGCTTTGCATTCAATCCATTATTTATCGTGCTGTTTCTTGGCTACTTGTTCTGGATGGGCCTGGCCGCGGGTGTTTTTTTTCTCCTGCTGGCACTCATCGTGCATGGGGCGGTGTACGCCGTTGGCCGTCTCCCGTTCGAGCTAAGGACGCCTGCAGGTCTCAACATCTCAAGGGCGCCCGTAAGGGTCAGCGGAATCGCGCAGGAAATGTGGCTGGAGCTGCAGGGAACCCTCGATTTTTGGGTTGCGCTGCTCATCGCTGTTGGCGGAACCCTTTATCGACTGTTCGGGCGGGCCCCAGAGTCCGAAGCATTTACGGTACTGTCGTTATTGGTGGGTATTGCAATGAGCACGATTGCGCAACGCATGCTCTGTCTGGATGAGGGGCGAGCATTGCTGCGCTATCGTCTCCTGCCGATAGCAGGTTGGAAGCTGCTCGTCACGCAGGACATGACTTTCCTGATCCCGCTTGCCGTCATGGTTTCGCTCCTAAGTCTGCGAACAGGCGTTGCATTTGGATTGGTCGCTATCGCGGTCGGGCGGTACCCGTCGCTGAGGCAGCGGGCGAACCAGCGCAGATGGCGTTTCGTCGGAGGAGATCCACGTTTCGGGGTAGCACAGGTTCTCCTGGGTGGACTAGCTGGAATCGGAGCGGCGAGAACGGGACTTTGGGTCCTGGCCGTTGCCTTCTCCATCTATCTGGTTTCCATCTTCTGGGGCGAATTCCTCTGGAAACGCTGCCTGGCTGCTTAGTCTGGTTCTGGAATGATGCAAAATCGCGAAATTACTCGTCCACTTGAAATCTGGCGTTTCGGGCGGTTCACCGGCAACCCGGACTTCGGTGATCAGCGGCTGCCACTCCTGCGGACTGTTGAACAGCTCGCCCATAGCGATCGGAGTGGCGCAGTTCTGCCGTATCTGCCGGAAGTATCCGAGATCCTCCTGGGAGAGTGGATCTTCCAGGAAGAACATGCGGTAAGGCTCGGCCGCTTTGCAAAGCTGCACGGCCTCGTTGGGGGGTAAGGCGTTCGTGCATGTCGTGCAGCAATTCGACTTCATCGCCGAGCTCGCGCCGGCAAATCTCGAGCAGCTTGAGAGCGCGCCGGAACTGTGCAGCGGGATCGAAGAGCGGCTTGTCGTGCAGCGCCTTCGGCCTGGCTGCGTCGCTGTGCTGCGAACCGTAACCAGCGTACTCCGCGGCACACGAAAGCCCGGATCTGTCGATTGAGCTGCCAGGGAGTACCCCGCAGTCCGAGACGCAACACCGCGCGCTTTCCCTCTTAAATTCCCTGCTTGCAAAGGCATGCAGCCGGAGAGCAGTTCGTTCAGGACTGCCCGCACCGCCATTCCATCCATTCCCGCTCTCGCCAGCTCCTTCCTCTTCACCTCTTGCCTTGCCTTTCGCCCCAGCCTGTCCAGGGGTGACCCGCTCCCGGCCCCATACCTGACCCCGCTGCGACGAAAGGCAACCAGCCATATCGAAAGAGCCGTCAAAGCTCCGCAAAGTCCCAGGCCTCCTCCGGGACTTCCGGAAGGAACCGATCCCTGTGAAAACCCCTGCTCGGTGTTTTCTTTTCTGCCTGGTCCCGGCCCTCTTCGCTTTCCTCCTGTTTGTCACAGGCTGCGGCTCCAGTAAAAGTGTGCACGCGGGTTCGAGCCCTGTCAGCGTCACCATGACGGCGAATCCCGCCTCGATCGCGCCGGGTGCATCGTCCACCCTCACCGTCACCGCCAGCAACGCCAGCAGCGTCGCCATCAGCGGCTCCGATGGCAGCACCTATACCTTGCCCGGAGCGGGTGGAACCCAGGCCGTTTCGCCCTCGAAGACCACCACCTATACTGCGACCGCATCCGGCGGCGGTACAACGGCAACAGCAACGGCCACCGTGACCGTGACCACGACCGGTCCAACCGTCACCATCACCGCAGATCCCACGTCCATCACCGCCGGAGCGTCGTCCGTACTGACAGTGGCTGCCACCAATGCCACGTCCGTGACCATTACCGGAACCGATAACACCAGCTACACGCTGCAGGCATCCGGCGGCCAGCAGGCCGTCACCCCGACTGCCACCACGACCTATACGGCGACCGCGACCGGACCCGGAGGCACGACGACTGCTACCGCCCAGGTGACCGTCACCCAGGCCGTTGCTCCGACCATTTCGATGACCGCGAGCCCGGCCTCTATCACGCCGGGCGGAACGTCGACCCTCACCGTAACCGCCAATCACGCCACATCCGTCAAGATCGCCGGTTCCGACGGCACCAGCTACACCTTGCCGGGAACAGGCGGAACCCAGGTCGTTTCGCCTTCGAAGACCACAACCTATACAGCCACAGCCTCCGGCAGCGGTGGCACCGCAACAGCGACAGCGACGGTCACCGTCACGACTGCCCCTCCAACCGTCACCATCAGCGCCAACCCCACCTCCATCACCGCCGGAACGTCGTCCGTGCTCACCGTCGCAGCCACGAATGCCACAACCGTGACCATTACCGGTAGCGATGGCAGCAGCTACAAGTTGCAGGCAGCCGGTGGCGGACAAACTGTGACGCCGACGACGACCACTACCTATACAGCAACCGCGACCGGGCCGGGTGGAACGGCATCGGCCATGGTGCAGGTCATGGTCGCGCCGGCTGTCAAGCCCACGGTGACCATCACCGCCAGTCCCGCCTCCATCAATGCGGGCCAGTCCTCAACCCTCACCATCACCGCCACCAACGCAACCGGCGTTACGGTGAGCGGCACGGATGGAACCACCTACACGTTGCCGGCTGCCGGTGGAACCCAGGTGGTGAGCCCGACGAAGACCACCTCGTACCAGGCCACCGCCACCGGTCCCGGCGGATCCGCCATCCAGTCGGCCACCGTCACCGTGACCCAGGTTGGACCGCCTACCCTCACCATCACGGCCAATCCGGCCTCCATCGTCTCGGGACAAAGCTCGACTCTGACGGTGACCGCATCCAACGCGACCCAGGTCTCCATCAGCGGATCGGATGGCAGCAGTTACACGCTGCAGCCGGCTGGCGGCACGCAGAAAGTGTCTCCGACCAGCAACACCACCTACACCGCCACCGCGACAGGCCCCGGCGGAACGACGAAAGCCACCGCAACCGTCTCAGTGGTCGCGAGCGGCAGCGTGAATTCCATCAATCACGTGATCTTCATGCTGCAGGAGAACCACAGCTTCGACAACTACTTCGGCATGCTCAATCCGTACCGCCAGAAGAACGCCTGGACCATCGCCGCGGATGGAAAAACCTACAGCGTTGACGGGCTCGACCACCCGCTGGCGACCATCGCCAATCCCGATGATGAGGGCCAGAGTTTCACGCCCTTCAAGCTCACCAGCACCTGCATCGACGACCTGTCCTCAGCGTGGCTTGAGAGTTACGGCGATGTGAACCGCTACGACTTCGCAACCACGCGATCCATCGACATGAATGGCTTCGCCCACATTGCCGAAGGATTCGACAAGAGCTGCGCCACGTCCGGCACTTGCTCGGGAAGCTTCACCGATTCCACCGGTGAGCGGGCCATGGGGTACTACGACGACAGCTTCCTCAACTACTACTACTACATGGCTTCGCAGTTTGCGCTTTCCGACCGCTGGTTCTCGCCCATCTCCAGCAAGACCATCGATAACCGCCTCGCCATGATGACCGGCGGTACGACGCAGGACCTCACCAAAGATCCGGGCAGCAATGACCATCTGCCCCAGCTCAATATTCAGACCATCTTCCAGGAGCTGGATCAGGCCGGCGTCTCCTGGAAGATCTACTACAGCGTCACCCAGGGTGCCTGCGCCACAGAGGATGAGTGCAAGAACAATGGCGCGAATGCCCTCTTCCCGGCGGTCGAATTCGGCACGTTCAGCTATTCCGTAAAGTATCTCTACGAGAATTCCAACGGAGGAACCTGCACCGCGCCCACGCAACCCTCCAGCGTCGTGGGAGACTCGACCAACTCCTTCTGCATCGACCCCACCCACATTGCGCCACTGAACGATGCGAAGTATGGGTATTTTGCGGATCTCTCGAATTCCAGTCTGCCCAGTTTCGCAATGATAGAACCCGGCTACGGATTGAACGATGAGCACCCAGGCTCCGGCCAGTCGATCCTCACCGGCCAGGCCGAAGTGGCGAAGATCGTGAACGCGCTCATGAGCAGCCCGGAGTGGAGCAGTTCAGTATTCTTCTTTTCCTTCGACGAGGGTGGAGGTCCCTTCGATCACGTTCCGCCGGTCCCGGGACGCTCGAACGACTTCACCGATCCGAGCGCCGTCAGCCAGTATCCGGACATCTCGTCGATCGCCATCAACCCGGATTCATACAATCCGTGTCTGCCGCCAACCAGTACCCCGACCACGCATTGTGACCTGCTCTCCGACGAGCCTGGCGCGAAGCCCACCGATGCCGCTGCCAATCCGAACAACGTTCCCTCGGGACGAGGTTTCTCCGCCCAGCTCGGCTTCCGCGTGCCAAACTTTGTCGTCTCGCCCTTCGTGCGGAAGCATTACGTTTCGCACATTCCCATGGACCACACGGCGGTCATCAAATTTGTCGAGGACCGCTTCATCGGCCCCAGCGCTCATCTGACAGCGCACGATGCCGCGCAGCCGAATCTGCTCGACTTCTTCGACTTCACCAACGTGCCATGGGCCACGCCGCCTTCGCCGCCGGCGCCGGTAACGCCGTCCACGCTCGGCTACGATCCATGCAACGCGGCGTCCTACGGGCCGTAATCTTCGCCCGCGCGTGCCTCACGCAGCACACCGAAGGCCGGGAACTTCCCGGCCTTCTTCATGTCTGCGGCTGATTGTCGAATGGCCTTTCACGTCGTGGCCATCAGCGCGCCTATACTCGACGGCGAAAAGAACTCCCTCGGTGAGATCGTCCCAGCGTTCATCTGAGCGAAAGCGTCCATGCCCTGTTGGTTACCGTGGATGGCAGCGATGACCTGCTGCATCTCAGGCGGAGGCGGCTCCAAACTCGCCAGCTGGCAGGTGAACTCATACATCGGCAGCACGTGCTCGTCGCGCAGCCGCTGACACTCGGCCATGATCTCGTCGAATGCGCCGGCGCCGGTGAAGACCTGGTCCAGAGCGCCGGCAAAGCGCTCGGCCTCCTGAAAGGCGTCGGTGATTCCCTGCGCGGTGATCGGGTCCTTGTGATAGGCGGCATCACCCACCAACAGCCAGCCGGGGCCATACGGCTTCCGGAAAAAATTAGTCAGCGTCGCGCCGAAGAACCGTGCTTCGCGCCGGGCGCCGCGCAGACGTTCGGCGAACGCAGGTATCAGTTCGAGAGTGCGAAGATAATTGCCCTCAATATCCTTCTTGTTTTCTTCGAACTCGGCCATCGGCCATCCTCCAACCACCACTGTGAGTCCATCGTGTGTCTCGGCCACGCCGAACCCGCGCTGCGGCCGGATGTAGCTTTCGAACCGCCCATTCATGGGCAGCCCGCTCCAGTACGTATAGTAGATAGCCAGCAGCGGCGGCCTGACGTTGTACTCTTCGGCGCTCACCCGGCTCGCGACCATGGAATTGCGCCCATCCGCGCCAACCACCACACGCGCCCGGGCAATGATGGACGGACCCTCCCCGGCACGACCTCTGATCCCCACGACACGCCCGTTCTCCATCAGCAGATCGTCGACGTGAAAACCTTCCCGAACCTCCGCCCCCGCCTCCGCTGCTGCGTCGATAAGCAGCTTGTCCAGCACGGTGCGCCGCGGACAGTAAGCCACCGGCGCATCGTGCGTGCCCGGTGACCCGGTGATCGTTACCGGACCGAAGTCGAACGCATACGTATGGATCGGCGGGCACCCTGTGGCCACCAGCCGGTCGAGCAAGCCCCATCGCGCGAGGGCTGCGACTCCGAGTGGCTGTATGACATGCGTTGAGAGCGTATCGCTCGGGAAGTTGGCACGATCCACCAGGAGAACGCGATAACCCTTGCGCGCCAGCAGCATTGCCGTCGGCGACCCCGCACATCTAGCTCCCACCACGATCACGTCGTACGAAGCATCCATCACATCAACCGTCCTTCTCTTGCTGAGCAGGGCGCGGGGATTGCCCCTGGGCCTGCGCCGCCAGGTTGGGGGATAATCTTGGTCCAAAGAACGGGTGCTGTCAATTCCTTAATCCCCGGCGTCGGCCACGGTTCGTGCCCTGGAACGCTGATCAAGTCCTGAGCCCTGTTCTTTCTCCCTCCGCCAACTCTGCTCTGCCATCCTCCCGATCCCATGCCACACCAGGTATGCCGCCCGGTGTCTGGATCTGCCCCGTGGTGTTTGTGACGAGCCGCCTTGACACCTCGACAGTCGGATGTCTACCATCGTCTCCACTCTGAGGGTCGACAGTCTTCCATGACCAAAAAAGCACAGGAAAAGGCCGCGCTGCTGCAGGGAACTCTGGACATGCTCATCCTGCGCACGCTGCTCTACGGTCCGGCGCACGGCCATCAGATCGGCAAACACATTCAGCGCACCACCAACGACTTCCTGCAGATGCAGCACGGCTCGCTCTATCCCGCCCTGCATCGGCTCGAGCGGCGCGGCTGGGTCAGCTCCAAATGGGAGACTGCACCG
>DASYYZ010000140.1:0-3391 GCA_035946735.1 Terriglobia bacterium | reverse complement strand
GGCTGGCAGCGAGTAGAAGTTGTGATGGCGGGCGGGACGCTGCCGCCGAAAAGCTAGCTCGTCGAAGGGAGTCCCATGCTGCTCAAGGATTTTCAACTTGCCTTCCGGACGCTGCGCAAGACTCCGGTATTCACACTGGCGGCGGCGATTACGATTGCGCTGGGCGTGGGCGCGAGCACGGCGATTTTCAGCGTGATGCATGCGGTGCTGCTGCAGCCGTTGCCGTACAAGAATCCCGACCAGCTGGTGGTGGCCTGCGCCGACTTTCACGTCCGGCACATCCGCGATTTCTCATTTTCGAACGAAGACTTTATCGACCTGCGCGACGGAACGAAGAACGCGTTCCAGGGAATGGCGGGAGTCTTCACCTTTAAGTTCCTTATGCCGCTTGATGACAATGCTCCCGGGCCACCGCTCCGCGGAGAGAGAGGGGCGGGTACAACTGGACGCCAAGATCCCCAGGAGATACGCCGGTGAACTATTGCCTTGCACTAGCTTTGTTGTTGAGCGTCGCGGCACCACCGACGCGCGCTCAAGACTTGGCGACGTCACCTGCAGTCCAGCTTCTGCAGGTCTATCATCAACTTCGCTCGATCCAAGGGAGCGACGAAGCCGCGACGCTGAACGACGTCGCGTTCAGGCGGGACGCGGCGACGTTCACGTTTTCCAGCGGAACGCTTACTTTCGCCACTCCGATTGCCGGTCACGTCACGGCCGCCGTCTTCGGTGGGAACGCCACGTTTGAGCTTGATCCGCCCACGACGATCGAGCGGGATCAGATCGCGCGCTTCTCCGGCGGCCAGCCGAAGCTGGCCGAGGCGTTCGATTCGGCGGTCTTTTTCTTCACGGACGACTCCTACGCTTCGCTTGAGAAGGTGGGCCAGATCAGGCCGGTTGGAAATCGAGACGCGGCTACGAACGAGCTGCACAAAATTGAGTCGCGCTACCAGGGCGACTTCAATGATTGGTGGTCGAACCAGGCGAAGCGGAACCCAACGATGTGCAATTTAGCTGCGCGGATGCTGGCCGATCTGTCCGATCCGAAGAGTAAAGGCTTCTTCCTGGCAGACATCAAGAGCAGCCACGCGGGGAGGTTCATCTTTCTCATTGATTGGAACCGGGATCAGGTCCTCTTCCTCAGTTCGGCTGACAAAGACGACGAGATGCTGATCCACTATGACCAGGGGCAATCCTACGCATGGTGGTCGGGCTTTGATTCGACCGCGGACGGTCGTATGAATTCCGTTCCGCCTCCGGGCACCCGGCATATCCACTGCACGAATGAGACGATTGATGCCACGATCTCATCGCGGAACACGCTCTCGGCAACGGTGCGAATGAACTTCCAAGTCGAGCGCGGAGCTCCACGCGTTCTGCCATTCAACCTCAACCCCGTGCTGCGCATTTCCTCCATCACCGATGCCCAAGGCAAGCCGCTGTCGTTCATCCAGGAGCCGCGGAACGAAGACAGCGACCCCTGGGTGATTCTCCCGGAGTCCGCGAAACCCGACACTCAGTACACAGTGATCATTGCGTACCAAGAGAACTCAGATGAGCACAGCCGCATCATTGGTGGCAAAGGCCAAGGGCTCTTTTACGTCGCCCCGGAAGAGTCCTGGTATCCGCATTTTGGCGCATTGGGGGACTGGGCTACATTCGATTCTATATTTCACTCGCCCAGCGGATATCAGCTGATAGGCCCTGGCCAGCCTGTAGCCGTGAAGAACCAAGACAGCACTGAATGGAAAACGCCAGTTCCCTTTGGAGCGGCGGGGTTCATGTTCGGAACCCTGAACGGGGCGCCAGAGGACGTTGGAGGGCTGAGAGTCACGCATTACGTTCCGGTGGGAATTCCAACCGGGCTGTACGACGAAGCTCAGGAGGAGGCGGCTAAAAGGGCGAACGGGGGCATCGACCAGCCGATTCTTAACAATGGTGAGATCGGTCTTTCAGCGGGTAGCGCGCTCCTAAACGAGTGCTACCGCATTCATCCGCCCGGTCCGATTGAGGATGAGGCGGCGACGCTGTTCCAATTCTTCTTCGGCCCGCTCAATATCAAGCATCTTTCTGTCGTCGCGACCCCATTTCCAGCTTTCGGCATGAACTGGCCGATGGCAGAGGTCGCTCCGTTTAATCCTCTGAGCGACCCGGCGACATTGATCTGCCTTGGTAGGAGCGGGGGTAGCGAATCCGGCGGCAGTCCGTTTTACGAGCTTCCCACGGTAAGGGCTATAGCTCTCCAATGGTGGGGTGGCCAGATGGAGCCTAAGACGTACCATGATGACTGGTTGTTCGAGGGGCTGACAGAGTTGTCGCAGGCCCTTTTCATCGGACAGTTCGACAGTAAGCACTGGGCCACTTTTTGGAACACGCTGAGCAGTACCTTGCTCACCCGGGCAAAAGACGGACACCGGCTCATTGATGCGAGTCCCGTTTGGTTAGGCGACCAGGCCACCCCCCCTTCAGCAGCCACAGTGCTGGACGGCGAAAAGGGTGCTTACATTCTACAAACGCTCCGTATGCTGATGCAGATCCCGAACTCCAAAGACCCAGATGCAGCCTTCGTCGCCATGATGAAAGACTTCACCAATACGTATGCGGGGCGAGACGCCTCAACAGCAGATTTTCAAACGCTTGTAGAAAAGCACATCGGACAGCCGATGGGCTGGTTCTTTGACGAGTGGGTCTATGGGACCGCGGTTCCTCATTACGATTTCAAATACAACCTGAGCGCGGCGCCCGGCGGTAAAACGCAGCTTGCAATGACCATTACTCAATCTGACGTGCCGGACACTTTCCGGATGCTCGTCCCGATTTACGTCACGCGAGAAAAAGGAACGTTCGAGCTTGCCTTAGTCACCCTTAAGGGTTCCTCCACGGTGAGTCCGCAGGTGATGCTCCCATTTCGGCCGCTCAAGGTCGAACTGGACGCGACGCATAGCATCCTCTGCACGATCAACCAGTGAACGCCGGGTTCCCTTTCACCAGGTTCCGGAGAAGCCTGCGCAACGTATGAAAAGACCGCCTGAGCCCGCAGGCTTGACCGGGCATCTACTCACCCCTGCCCTTGGCCCGAATGTCCCTAAGGCAACTGATCAGGGATTGAGAATTTTCTATATGCAGACGCTCCTGTTACCTCCTACATCGGTGCAGCAGCCTCGTTTCCGCGGGGGTCCTTGGATCGGTTTTGTTGTGAACGACGCGGGCAGCGCCGTATCAAGATTACATCGAGATTTCTCCGTGACTTCGCGGCTGGCAGCGAGTAGAAGTTGTGATGGCGGGCGGGACGCTGCCGCCGAAAAGCTAGCTCGTCGAAGGGAGTCCCATGCTGCTCAAGGATTTTCAACTTGCCTTCCGGACGCTGCGCAAGACTCCGGTATTCACACTGGCG
>DASYYZ010000139.1:0-42788 GCA_035946735.1 Terriglobia bacterium | reverse complement strand
AAAACCAGACTTCGTCGACACTAAGTTATTGCCGACGAAAAATGGTCTTGATTTTGGGGTCCACCTTCGAATGCCAACGTTGCCACGGTTGCTGTAGACCCTTGCACACTATTGCACGCTGGATGGGCGCCAGTGTCATGTCTCCGAAGTTCGCTAAAGAGATTAACCCGCTATGCGGGCGGAGCGAGTGCCCCACCGCGTGAGCCGTGGCTCGCTCAAGGCTCTCCCTCACCCCCTCCCCTCTCCCGCCCGCGCGGGAGAGGGGTGCCGAGGGCGGGGTGAGGGCCGGTTCGTCCCAGGGCTCACGCCCTGGGCTACGTTATTTCGCCCCTATCGGGGCTTGCGAAGCTTCTCCGAGAACTGGCTTCATCCTACGAATTTTGGAGACACGATACTACGGTGTTTTGTTCCCCCAACGAGCCTCGCAGGTATCTTAGTTCTGTCATAACCCGTTAGCGCCGCGATAAGGTAAGCCATACGGCTGCGGGTTACTTCGTTGCGGCGCCATCCAGGCTGTACCTGCCGATCCGGTGGGAAGGCTGATGGTGCCAGCGACTTGCCAGGCATCTACTGGAACTTTGGAGGCCACGAGGCAGCGATGGGAGTCGATTGCTGGCATACTGGTGGCGGCAGGCGCCAAGGGGTTGGCCAGTCGTCTTGGGCGTGAAAGCCGTCTCACAGGGCGAAATCCTGCAGGCTCGAGCGAATTTGGATCTGAGAAGTTACGCTCAGGGTACCGCCCGCCTAGAGGCCGGCTGCGTCGGTGGAATCAATGTGGACTGGGGATGCTCCGGCAAAATCAGCGGAGCCCTCGCCGGCTGGTCGAAATCGAAGTCGCGTCGTAAATCGCCGAGTTCCGGGGCTTCCTCGCGCACCGTCGGGCGGGGATCGGGACGGCCGTCCTGCTTCGGGTCCAGGCGCTGGCCACCCAGGAAATCGTCTTCGATGAACTTCACGTAGGCGTCGAAACTCAAGGTCTGATGATCGATAAAACCCTTCCTCGCAAACGGCGAAATCACAATTCCCGGTACCCGCAAGCCGTAGCCGTTTTCATCCACACGCACGGGAACGACGTGGTCGTAGAAACCGCCCCAGTCATCCCATGCCAGAAAGATGGCGCAGTCTTTCCAGTCTGACCCGGACATCACGGCGTTCACCAGGCTCGTGACGAAGGTCTGGCCGCGGCTCACCAAGTCCGGCGGATGCTCGCTCACGTCGCCCGAAGGCACCACCCACGACACGGCCGGTAGAGTCCCCACTTTGGCCTGTTGCATGAACACTTGAACGGATTGGATCCTCCAGAGCTCGCCATCATTCTTGACGGTGTCGAAATACGGCAAGGGATTCCAAATTCCCGGAGTCTTAGCATTCTGCTTGACGGGAAGACAGTCTCGCGCCTCATCGTCCTGGCAATCGGGTTCGGTGCCTTCAACGACGTAATAGCCCCAGCTCACATGGTTCTTGTGTAGCAGATAGGTCAGGTCCGTCCAGGCATAGATAGGAGCCGGTCGCGACTGCCACCCCCGCTCCCCGGCGAAGTAGTCCGGAGGCAGCCCCGGGAGGGCCAGAGCATTCGTGCAACTGAACGGATCGTCGTGCTTGGTGCAGCGAGCCGACCATTCCGAAACCTGGAACAGATGTTCCGGCAGGCTCCAGGAAGCGTTGGGCTCGAATAGCCGGTCCTGCAAGACAAAATTCTGCGCATACTTCCAATAGTTGGGGATATCTCCTCCGTCGTGGTAGCCCATTACGTCAGGAGTGCGAGTGCCTACGCAGGCTGGATCGTCCGGATTGTTGCAGGCAATGCGGCCTTGTTCGACTAGCTTGACAAAACCGTCCATCTTGCCCCCGTCCACATCCGCGACCGCGGAGCCTCGCGAGTGCGGGCCACCACCGTTCCGGTCGTGGGCATCATGATAGGGTTTAACGCACGCTCCGCTGGCCGGGTCAGGAACGCAAACGGCGGGATCTCCGTTGCGCATGGGGATTCCATCGGCCCCCGGAAAAGTACCGAAGTAGCTGTCGAACGAGCGGTTTTCCTGCATGATGACAATCACATGCCGGATGTGGCGAATGGCGTCCCCAGGGTTTCCTCGTCCCTGGGGCCTAGCGCCGGCTCCAGTCGCGTGCAGCGCCCACAGGCCAAATGCCACCAGCAATGACGCTCCCGCGCCTCCGTAAAGACCCCGGATAGATATTTTGCCTCTCATACCCGCCCTAGCCTGCGTCCCGCTTCCCCGTAGCGACTGTTTCCTCCGAGCTTGCCAGTCAGCGCGCGGCGGGAACGTAGATTCCGATATAGCTCATCCATTCGCTGGCTGTGGATGGACCCAGCCGGATTATAACCTCGGCGAGCCTCTCTTTTCGTTTACACTCTCCCGCTGGTATCGGAGTCGTTTTCAGGATTCAGAATTGTGTGCTCTTGCTGGTGGTGATCGGACTCGCTTAGGCGTGCCCTCGCGGCGTTGGCGGGCCCAAGAGGGGGTAGTGGGCTACTCTCAATTCTCGGCTAGGAGTACAATCGTCGCATTGAGGAAGGAGCCGGTATGCTCCGTCACTTTTTCATCGCGTTATTTCTCCTTGTACTGTCGGCGCTCCCTGCTAGCCGAATATTTGCCGCAGATCAGCAAGGTGCTTGTCCCATAACTCGTCCGGCTAATCCGCCTTTTGCTCCGCCCTCGCCGTATTGGTCAGATGCTGGACCTGAAATGTTCTGGTACGGGACCGATTCGCTGTGGACGAATCTGGGATTTCAGGGAACGTGGTTCATGCGCGACAATGTTCTGGAAGGCCACGGCTATCGTACGAACCTTGTATATTGGCGACGAGGCTTTGATTGGCGGAAAGAGCCAGAGCCACAACTTAGGGTTCATGCAAGAAGGCTCGATAGTAACGCGCCCCAAATTAACGCAGAGCACGCAAACCCCGGCAAGCCCCAGTAGATGATTCAGATTTTCGGCGCTGACGCGCAGAACCCGATCGGTTGATGTGACAGGCTGCGCGGTGTTTCCCGATCGAGCTGCGGACTCGCCCGTGGGCTCACCCTCCGGTGATTTGTGTTCCGCCTCAGTGACCCCGTCCACGGTAAGAGCCTTGTCGGGGACGGCGCGCGAGGTGAACGTATCCTGCCCCTCATTGCGGTGCGCCAGTGCCGCCAGAAAAACGCTGATCTCAGCTTCATGCTCCAATTCCCAGCCGTCGAACGCATCTTCTGGAACCTTGGAGATGCGGCCCAGTGGGAAGTTCTCGCAAATCGCGAGGATGATATCGAGCAAGCCCATGAATTTCCTGAACCGGAAACGCCAGGCGGTCTCCATTGCGGTTGCACACCATCAGTCGCTTGTAAATTGTCCGCCCCGTTCTTTTATTCTCTTCCACTTCCGTTCCGAGCCCCAGAACCTTCTCCAGCGAGACGCAAAGTACCAGCTCGCCGTGGATGTTCACTAGTCCACTCAGAATCTCTCGGCCCCTGCCCGGCATTTTATGCAGGGCGCATTCTTCTGCGACCTGCTGAAATACCAGCGTCCATCCAGTCGACTCCGATGCGAAAAATCACGACTGACTTCGTTCCCGGCTCCACAGACTTCTTCTCGGCGGCAACGTGCTGGGTCCATTCGCGGAGATAGTCATCCGGCATGACGCGATCGAGCGACCGGTCGGCGGCAGAGCCTTTGGCGTTGGTCGGCGTTACTTTATGGGTCGTTTCCATCCCTGGCGTTTTCTTTAGTTTTTCCGAATTTTGCACCGTCACGATCGTTTCCCCGCTGATGGGTGAGAAATAGCAATGACACCTACGTTTGCACGGCGAATTTTGAAACCCCGCTTTGGAGCCTTCGTGAAGCCTCGTTGAGCTGGTCAATCGCCTGATTGGATTGGCGAAGAGACTCCACCGTTTGCTTGGCAGCATCGGTCAGTTGCACAAGTGAATCGCTGATTTGCTGCGCTCCCCGGGGATTGCGATTGCATCCCCTCGCTGGCGGTTTCGAAACTCGGGGTCAGCGTCTGTACTTGTTGAAGCAGTTTGGTCGATGTCGCTGGTCGCCACCGCCGTCTGGTCGGCAAGCCGTCGGATTTCCATGGCGACAACCGAGAAACCGCGACCGTAATCTCCGGCCTTTTCAGCTTCAATCGCCGCGTTCAGGGAAAGAAGGTTGGTTTGATCGGCGACCTTGGTGATGGTGGTTACGACATTGCCGATGTTTCCCGCTTTTTCGCTTAACACGGCAAGTCTGGTGTTGATCGCCGTGGACGCTTCGGTAATCTGCTGCATAGTTGACTTCATGCGCGCAAGGCCGGCTTGACCGCTCCCGGCGAGCGTCGCAGCTTTCTCCGCCACGTCCGTAACCTCCTTCAACGTAGCGGCGGGCTTATCCCGCCATACCTACAAACAAGTTCGACACCCGATGGCGGCATTAAGCGGAGCTCCCAAAATCTTCTACAGCCCACTGGAGCAACCTGGGTATTTGGCATTTCAATCTGCTTCGCTCGCGACGCGAGCGCGGGCACGCAATCGCCTGGCGCCCTGCAGATCACCCTGCCTCCCCGAAAGCAGAGCGAGGTGCGTCAGCGCTTCGCCATGGCCGGGCTCCAGATAGAGCACCTTGCGGTAACACACTTCAGCGTATTTCTGATCGCCTTTCGCGTCATGAATCAAGCCGAGCAAGTAATATCCGTTGCTCGAGCCGCCGTGCCGCTTCAAGTGCGCCTCGCACGCCGCCTGGGCTTCCGCCAACTTTCCGGCATCGGCAAGGCTGCGAGCGGCGGCAAGATTCACTTCCGCTTGCATGACCGGGACCGCCACCGGAAGAGGAAGCACCGTTGCCCGAGGTGGTGACGAAACCGCCGGCTTGACGCGAGGTTTAGACTCCTTCTGAACACCCGACGGCTTAAATTCCCGCCGGTCTTCCGGCGTGCTCGCTTTTTTGCGGAAGGCAAACGCTAGAGAACGGTTGACGGATTTGAAGCCGCGGGTAGTAGCCAGGAAAGTTTCCGCCGGACCGCCAAACAGAAGACCATCGGGCGCCAACAGCCGCCCAAGAGATTCCAGCACCTGCTCCTGAGTGGTCCGGTCAAAATAGATCAGCAGGTTGCGGCAAAAAATGACGTCGTAAAGGTGCAAGTCGAAATGAAAGTTGGTGGAAAGAAGATTGCGATGATGGAAGGTCACCGCATCGCGAATCAGCGGGGACAAGGCGTAACCCGTTGGCGTTTTCTCAAAATAGCGGTCGCGATATGCCAGGCCCTGCCCACGAAAGGACCGGCGAATCGTCTCTGTGACATGTTCCGCTTTCAAGCCGAGCACGACAGGCGCGCTCATAAATGCCAGGGCATGGCGTGGTTATATATTAATACATTAACAGTATGGTACATTTTGCACTCAGATTCAACCCCTTCAGCACTCTTTCAAGGGTGTAGACTCTGTGTGATCGAAGAAACAGCGCGACTTGACGAGTCGTGCACTCCGATTCCACCAAAGCATTTAGCTTGTTATCAAATTGAAGGCTCAAGATGAACGATCAACAAAAGAAGGAGCAGGATTCTGGAATGCGAGATCAAGACATCCGTGCGGCACTGGATCAGCATTGGGCGGCGTCCGATGCCAACGATTTTGAAACGGAGCACCGTATCTATCACGAGGACGCGGTGCTGGAATACCCGCAGTCAGGCGAGCGAACCCGCGGTCGACGCAACATACAGAACCAACGCGCTAGTCAGCCGAGCAAAAAGCGGTTTGCTGTCCGACGAATCATTGGCGGCGGTGATCTTTGGATCACCGAATTCATCCTGACATATGATGGCAAGCCGTCCTACACCGTGAGCATCATGGAGTTCAGGGACAACAAGGTTGCGCGGGAGACACAGTACTTTGCCGATCCATTCGTGGCTCCTGCATGGCGCGCTCAATGGGTCGAACGGATGGACACATAATCTCGAGGCGCGAGAATTCGCTAACGACACCGCCATTTGCGGTTTGCAGCATAATTGTCGAGAACAGAGATTAACGCCAGAGACCCGCTAAGTCCTGATTAACGCCGTATCGTTGCAGCAATTTTTCCGAGGAGGGACAAGAGGTGGATTGGAAACGGTTGCTCCAGTTTGCGCTGCTGGGTAGCAGTGATTTGGAACATTATGCCATCCTGCTGGTACGCATTTCGCTCGGGCTGTTCTTCGCCATCTCCGGGGCAAACAAATTGTTTGTCGCCGGCGGCACGCAAACTATGTACGAAACGCTCGTTGAGGCCAAAGTCCCGTTTCCCCACCTGATGAGTTATTTTGTGTCGGGTGTCGAGTTCGTCGGCGGATCCTTGCTGACGGTGGGGTTTCTTTCGAGCCTGGCCTGCGTCACTTTATTGGTCGATATGCTTGTCGCCATCCTGACCACCAAACTTTCCGCCATGCCTAAAGGACTTTCGCCTCTTAACTGGCTCGACGATTTCCTCTACCTTCCGGAAGTCCTGTACGTGCTCTTCTTTATCTGGCTGATCTGCTTTGGTCCGGGGAAGTTCAGTGTCGATTACTGGCTCGCCGGCAAGTTACGGAGGTGATCGATCGACAAAGCAGCTTGTTGCTAGACAAGAGCTTGATGGTCAGTACCAGAATTTTCAGCCCCACAGCAATCGCATGGTTCGGCGCCCGCAGCATTTGGCTTTGGGGACTCGGACGGGGGCCGGCCCGTCACCCAGAACGGCAGCTCACTGCCATTGCTGGTCAAGGGAACATCGGCGCCCTTGACGCCGCCTCCACCCCAGGCAGCTAGGGTGATGCTCCTGGGGCGTGAAGTCTCTGGCATCATTGAGTTCCAGAGGCCGATCGCAAAGTGCCGACGGCATCGGCCCCACCGGAGAAGTGCTTTAAGAACCAGTCTGCAAAGTGTGCGGCGTTCTTTCCCGCCTGAATTGAGAGTGCTGTGGAGGATTGGCTTCGGTACGACTCGTACACCGGGGCAAGTTGGCTCCGCAATTCGGCGAGAGAAACGATCCGGTCACGGCCGTCAACCAAGCCTTGCAACAGCAGCGGGTGCGGCGCCAGAGCTGACGCCATTTCCGCAACATCGCCGGCCTCCAGAATTCCCGGCACAACGACGTCCTGCGGGACGTACGCAAAACTATCATCGACAATCGAGAGGAAACTCGCCAGCCCTCCTTGCACAGCGACCGTTCTTACACCTTTTTCGTAAAGGCCTCCCAGAAGGGCTAACAGTCCTCCTAAGGGTTCTGCTTCTTGCTCAACCTGCGGCCCGACTTCCCACAGCGGCGTCTCATCCGTTATCAAGTGATCCGGGTTCGCCGGCGAGAAGGAATCTCCCCACAACCCGACGCTCTCGGGGGCCACGTCAGGCCGGCTCCGCAGGTAAGCCATTACTGTGCGCAGGTCGCGAAGCCGTTCGCCCAGTGTGGTATCGCCCAACGCAAGCACCGTATTAGCCGCCGCAGACGGTCCGGTTCTCCCGTACCTCGAACGTCCGGCAAGCAGACCGCGACTCCGCCCTTCAGCAACCCTTCAATTTGTTCACTCCGCTGCGACAGGAACAGATCCTTGCCACCCGCCGCTACGGCCACCACTACAGGAAGGCGAGTTGCCCCCTGCCTCAACGGGTGGAGCAGCAGCATGGGGACGGTGATTCCGGGCTCGACCGAGAGCACCAGTGCCTCGGCCAGGGTGCCCGGCAGTTCCTTTGTCCACTCGACCGTCGCCTGCGGATTAGGGTTGGGATCGGTGTTGCCGAGTCTCTCGGCCAGATGAGTCGCAAGCCACTGCCGCCGGTCCGCCGGCCCTAGTTTCGCAAGCTGGTCGCGGACGGTCTGAACTTCAGCGAGTCCTTGTTCATGGGCTGCTTCGTGCAAACTTCGGATGTGAAGCTCCGGTGCAATCGACGGAGTTAACACGGTCAACTCCGACACAGGCCGGCGGTCCGCACTGCTCCGTTCCGCCAGGTTCGCTAGCACTGAACTCTGCACATCAGCGAAGGCGGCAGGGATTCCGAACCAACGTTCGAGCGTCGGTTCGAGAGAGCGGCGCTGGGCAGGAGCGAGGTCCTCGGCTTCACCGGGTCCGGGAAACGGCCCAAACCCGTGCGCCTCGGCGAGATTATCCAAAGCATGATACAGACCATAAACCTTTTGGTAGCGCGCCCAGGCAGGCAGGTCCTTGACGTTCCAACCCAATTCGTACGAATAGACGAATCGCCGGGGCGCCACGGAAGCGCAGATGAACCACTGCAAGAACTGGTCTACCACATTCCGCCGGATCACTCGCGTGGTTTCCCAGCCACCGACGGTAGGCTCGGCCAAGTCCATAGGCCATTCGCTCTTGTAGGAAATGAACCGCGAGGTCTCAGGCGTCGCCTCCCCGAAGTTGAAGGGTACTACCGCCGTCACACGCGAATCCAACGCGGCCGTGACTGCGGCCGGATCACCTCCGCCGGCCACTGCGCCCAAAACGATGACCTCTTTCCCGTCGACGTTCGGCTGCTCTAATAACAAGTCGATGCCTCGCATCGCATCCCATACCATCCAGGTCAGCAAGCTGCTTCCTATCAGGTAGAGTTGCTCTCCCTCCACGTAGCGGGCGTTAACACCGTCCCGGTCCCAGGGGTAAGTCTCGATACGTTCGCCGAATCCCACCTGATCGATCACCAGCACGGCGCAGCCTGCCTTCGCCCAGGTGATCCCCATATCTTGCAGCTCCCACTGAGTCTTGGCGTTGTGCTGAGCGTGAAGAATGAGAATCGCCGGCATCCGGTCGGGAGGCTCCTGGGGCAGGTACAGATTAGCAGTAACCCAAAACCGGCCTGGCTCTGATAAGCCAGGTTCTCTCTCCGATAGCCCTTGCCCTGAAACACCGACGTCACTCGCGTATCCAAGGCACATCGGCTTGGAAACCGGCCGAGAGCCTGACGCAACGCGCTCAATCGCGGTTCGCGAAAGCGCTGCCAGTCCTCCACTGTCTTCACCTGATCCCAGGCTTGCTTCTCTGACTTCAATCCGTCTAGTATCCGGCCTCGCAAATATCGATCCAGCATTCCTGAGGGGTCCACCTGGGCTCTCCGCTCGGGAGAGAACACATTGCCCGCCAGGAGAGCCAAGCCGCTGCGCTGAGCCGAAGCGGGTCGAGTAAGCTTTGAAGGATCCGTTCGAACCAATTCCAGCCGGCGATAGCGAGCCGGGCAATACGCCGTGCTGCTTTGCGTGATGGGCAGAACGCTCGTTTCCTGCGGCTCGCCTTGGCGGCCGGGGCGATTCCGCATCAACAATACCTTCCACTGGTTGGGAGTTCGCGCCTCGCCAAGAGCTTCCGCCGACGCTCCCAAGGGCAGATCCAGGCGGGCAAACCAAGCTCCCGGGTCACGCCAGGCAGTTCCGCGCACGGGACTGTCCCATTCCCGACGGGGCTGAGTCAATCGGGGGCTGCCCTGACGCCCGGTGGCGTCCATAATGTAGCCTAGCGGGTTGATCGCATACTGCACGTAGCTCGATCCCGAGGTCGCCAGGTACACCTGAAAGCTGTCGTCATGAGCCAGATCGGCGTCGCGCTCCTTAACCCGCGCCATTATCTCCCCAGGCTCGATGCATCGCGCCATCACAGCCAAAGTGCGGCCGTCCTGCATGAGCTTCACTTCTGTGGAAAACAGGGGCAGGCGTGCTGCGGCTTCGTTTCGTTCCAGGCTCCACGCGGGCACATCCTTCCACGGGGCATCGGCCCAGCGGCTCTCAAGCGCGGGAAGCGTCTTACGGTACCCAACGGGAATCGGAGGATCGCTGTTACCGATCAAGGTGGGGCGATACAACGGATCCAAAAGCTCCGGGCTTGCTGAAACGGATGCCACTTGGGCGCTGGGCTGGTACTCGGGCCAATGCCACCACTGCTCCGGCGTTGCTGGCCGGGCAGCCCGATTCCGTTCGACCCTCAGTCGAATTCCGTCCAGTCCCGGCGAACCAAGCTGATCCAACGGAATGGCTGCTTCCACAGTCCACGCGTTAGCTTCGATTTTCGCCGCTACCATAAACCGATCGCACTTCTTCGGATCGCTCGTGAACCATTCCTGCTCGCCCGTCCAACGCCACCGTACCGAATAGGCGCCCAGCGGACCGACCTGCAGCATCCAGTCGTTCTCGTTGTAAAGTCGAATCAAAAAGCGCACATAGTCTTCGCCCTCTGGAGCGCCGTTGTAAAGGTGAAAAAATGTGATCTGGCGAGCTTCGCTACTCCCTTCCCAGACCGGGTCGAAGCCGATGGATCTTGCCACCACACGCGAGTTCGGTTCGGGTAACCGTGCGCTCAGATAGAGGTAGCCTCCCGCGGCGGCGGCTTGGATTTCTCCGCCTAAGGATGCCGGCACGCCTTCTTCAGACGGCACCAACTGCACGGGCGGCACGTGCTGCCACCAAGGCTCGTTTAGCTTACCGTCAACAACGATGCGGGATGGCTGCGGCTGGGCCACCAAATTCAGGCAGACGCTCAGCATCACCACAACCACAATCAGCCGGCGATGCATTGTGTTGCCTCCCGGGAGAGAGTGATTCAAGAGAGTTGGAAGCGAGACAAGGTTGCGATTGGAACGGCAGCCCGTTGAGGGAACCTCTTCATTCTCTCGGGCCGCCGCCCGTAGAGCCATCTGATAAGGGCTCAGCCCAACCCCAGTCCTCTCGCTCGGGACTGCGTGCGTGAATACCCGCCACAGCAACAGGCTGCTGCTCTGCCCGAATTCGCAACGGCGCGCAGGACCCGCGTTTAATCAATTCGGTGGGAATGGTGATTTCCCGGGGTGGCAGATCGGGGTGCGTTATCCGGTCTAGAACGAGATCGACCATTCGCTTGCCGAGCAAGTCTGGAAACTCACGGATGGTCGTCAGGGGCGGGCTCAAGAGGCCGCCCAAGTTGTCATTGCACCCCGCTACGCTCACGTCATCCGGGATCTGCAAACCCCGCTCAGTGAGCGCTCGATATATACCTTGTGCGGCTTCATCGGTGGCACCGAGAATGGCAGTGACCGGCAAACTCCTGCTCAGTAGAGACTTCGTTCCCAGGTATCCAACCTCAACATCGTCAGCAGAATCGATATCGCTCAAGTGAGGGCTCAGACCGGCGCCTTCCATAGCTTGGCGATAGCCTTGGTAGCAGCGCGTGGCCCAGGGAAGAGAAAGATTGCCGACGAACCAGATCTCTTCGTGGCCAAGTTGCTGCAGGTAGACCGTCATTTCGCGGGCTCCCTGGATATCATCCGAAAAAACCGCGTCGAACTGCTCGTCGCACCCGTCCTTTGGCGCCACATTGTTTCCCAGTGCGACAAACGGAATACCCTGATGACTCAACAGTTCGAGCAGGTTGTGCGTGTTGGTTCCCGCCAATATCACGGCTCGGACCATGTCATGGCGGTGCACCACCTGCGGCAGGTGCAATTCTTTCCACGCCGCGTTCGGCGAGTATCGATACGCCAAAAACAACATGTCCCAGCCCCGCGCGGCACAGCGAGCCTCGGCGCCAATGAGAATCCGAGAATGGAACGGATGTAGCATGTCGCGATTGCTTAGCAGGAACACCAGCACTTTGCTCTTGTTCCTGCTGCTGAGGTTGATGCCGAGCCCGGATGCGGCTTCGCGCACTCGCTTCTGAAGCTTGGGGTCTACCCTGGTACTGCCATTGGCCACACGTGAAACGGTTGCCAGGCTAACCTTAGCCGCTTCAGCGATTTGCCGAAGACCCAGTTTGACGATTTTGGCGGGAGGATCCAGGCTTCCGACCTCACCAGTAAGTCGGTGTTCTGTCATGAGTTGCGAGTATAGGGTCTCGCCGTAATCCTGTAAAGATGAAATGTCAATTGTTTCTTGACGCTAGGGAAATTCCCTCGTCGATGGTAATGCCCTTAGGGTCATCGCTGCTCGCTCGCCGTTTACGAGTGCGTCCCCAGTCCACCTACCGCGTGGGAACTATGGAGAATTCAGATTCCGCGAGGTCGGGAGCTCGTTCTTTTCACATCGGCAGTAAATTCTCTTTATGATTAGCAAATTTTCTTGACACTGGTTAATGCTCATGTTTTAATTCCGCGCCGTGTAACGGTACCCCCGGATTCGAGGCCTGGGGTCCCGGAGGCGAAGCGAACAAGTACTGCGGGAGTTGAGCAGCAACGGGAGGACGAGATGGCGATCGACTTCTTGGCTTCGTTCAACAGGTGCAGCCGGTTTCCGGCGATCCAACAATGTGCGTTTCGTGTCCTGGCTTTATGCCTGGTCATGGGTGCCGGTGCATCGGCGTTATTGGGGCAGAGCACGAACTCTTCGATTACGGGGTCTGTTTTGGATGCATCGGGTGCTCCTGTGCCTCAGGCGGAGGTGACGCTGACGGCCCAGGCAACCGGAGAGCAGATCAGATTCACCACGGGTGGAGACGGCCTTTTTGATTTCCCCAACCTGCAAGCTGGTGCTTACGAGTTGCGGGTGTCCGCGCGAGGCTTTGGGAACTATGTCCAGGGCGGGATCATCTTGAATATCAACCAGCAAGCGCGGCGGACCGTCTCTCTGAAGGTCGGCTCGCAGATCCAGACGTTGCAGGTGTCCTCCAACATCTCTCCCCTCAACTTTGACAATGCCGAGGTCAAGGGTACTATCAATCCGCAGACCATAGCAGCGCTGCCCTTGATCGTGGGTGGTAATCTCCGCTCGGCCGCCGCATTTGTAGTGCTTGAGCCCGGCGTCACTGCTCCGAGCGGATTCCCGGATGACGCGCGGGTAAATGGCGGGGTTCACTACGGCGACGAGGCCGTGATCGACGGCGTTAGCTTACAGGACGGAGCAAACAGCCAGAGCGGCATGGACGAAGCCTTGTACGATCATCCGCTGTCTCCTGAGTCGGTAAGCGAGGTCAGCGTGCTAGGGTCGAACTACCAGCCACGCTACGGAGCGACGACCGCCTCGGTGATCACCACGGTAACAAAGTCTGGGACGAACCAGTACCACGGGACGCTCTATGAGCATCTTCGCAACACCGATCTCAACGCCCGGCAGTTCGGCGTGCCGAACCGGCCAGAGGACATTGAGAACGACTTCGGCGGCAATATCGGCGGCCCACTGACTTTCATTCCCGGGCTCCGCCACTTTACATCCTCGGCGAACAACAAGACGTTTTTCTTTGTGAATTACGATGGATTCCGTATTCGCGGCGGGGCCACAACGCAGATCCTGACGCTTCCCCCCATGCAGGAAAGAACCGGTGATTTCAGCGACTGGGTGGATTCGAGTGGGAATCTGATCCCGGTTTATGATCCTGCTACGACCCAGGCCAACCCCAATTTCAACAGCAGCCAGCCCGTGGGCCCTAACAACCTTCCGTACCTCCGGAAGCAGTTCATGGGATGCAACGGCAATCAGCCGAACGTCATTTGCTCCTCCGATCCCAGGCTGCAGAACTCACTGGCGGCCCAGTGGTTCAAGTTCCTGCCAGCTCCAACGTATCAGACCCTCTCGGCCAACTACGTGGTTCCGACTCCAGTTCCCAACAGCACCAACGGAGAAGGGACGCTTCTGGACATTCGTGTAGACGACAATCTGGGAAGTAAGGATCATTTTGCCGCCATCGTTCATTACCACGGCTCTTTCCTGCCGGTCGTATCGGAACTGCCGCTGCCTATCTCGACGACGGCGCCCTACGGTGTCAATTATTCGTTTTTGGATCGATTCGCCTGGGACCATAGCTTCAGCCCGAGCGTGGTGAATAATTTCAATTTCGGCTACAACGACATTTGGACGATAACTTCCTGTCTGGATAACTCGTATGCCAGTCAGTTACCGCAGATTTCGGGCGTGCCCAATCACAATTTCCCCCCGGCTCTGAATTTTGCGGATTTTCAAAGCCTCGGCTGCAATCAGTTTTATCACAGCGCCAGGCCTGACTATATCCCAAACGATGAGCTGAGTGTCGTCCGGGGCAGTCACCTTATCAATGCCGGCGGGGAGTACCGGGCCGGCGGCGCTTTTTCGACGAGCAACAACAACGGTTCAGGAACCTTCAACTTCTCGCGCTTGAACACCGGCCTCATCGGGATAAACAGCGGCAGCGACATTGCGAGCTTCTTGCTGGGCATGGTCGATAACGCAAACGTGAACGATCAGACCGTGCACTCCACTTATAACTTCGACAAGTACCTGAGCCTGCATGTTGGGGACACCTGGAAGATTACTCGCAAAATGACGCTGGACCTGGGGCTTCGCTGGGATCGTTCTACGCCAACGCTGGAGAAATACAACCACCTCTCGTTCTTCGATCCGCTTGGGACTAACCCAGGGGCCGGCAACCGCCTCGGAAGCCTTGCCTTTGCAGGAACCGAGTGGGGTAGCGCGAGTTTTGGCGCACGCTATCCGGAGAAAGTTTGGAATCGTGGGTTCGCTCCGAGGGTCGGCCTCGTCTACGCCGTCACACAGAAGACCGTGGTTCACACCGGCTATGGTATTTTCTACCAGCAAGCTTACTACCCAGGCTGGAATGACGGTGAGTCGCTGGATGGCTTCAACGCCTCGCCGAGCTTCTCCAGCGGCCTGGGAGGCATGGACGCGGCATTCCTTCTAAGTCAGGGGTTCCCACAAAACTATCCCCACCCTCCCCTTATTGATCCCAGTGCGGACAACGGGCAAGGCGTCACCATGTACAGGCCGTTTGATGCCAATCGCCTTCCCTATACCCAACAATGGAACTTAACCATCGAGCACCAGTTCACCAACAATTTCTACATCAGCGCCGGTTACATCGGTAACAAAGGCACCCGCCTGCTGTCGAACGTGGCGCCGCTCAACGCCCTGAACCCGAGCCTGCTCTCGATGGGCCAGCAACTGTTCGATCAGTTCCAACCCGGTCAGACGAGCCTTGATGGCGTCGCAGCGCCGTACGCCAATTGGGCTAGCCAGTCAACGTGTGCCCCAACCGTGGCCCAGGCGCTGCTGCCGTATCCCCAGTACTGCAGCCCCCTGGCCGGAGAAAACGAGAATGCCGGAAGTTCTATTTACAATTCCTTTCAGTTGAAGGCCGAGAAGAGATATTCACACGGTGTATGGCTGTTGGGTTCGTATACCGATTCAAAACTGCTGTCGAACACCGACGACGTGCAAGTCAACTCGGTCGGCGGAGCCCAAGGACAGGTGATCTCTCCGTTCCAAAGAAGCCGCAACAAGAGCCTGTCTTCCGAAGATATCCCCCAGACCCTGTCGGTGGCGGCGATCTATGCCTTACCCTTCGGAAGGGGCCAGAGATTCCTGAATACCGGTGGCGCGTTTGGAAAACTTGTGAGCGGATGGCAGGTCAGCTCGATTTTCCGCGCCTCCTCCGGCATTCCTTTCTACATCCGGTCAAGCCAGTGCAATGTGCCTTCTCAATTTGCTGCCGCCTGCATCCCTGCGCTTCTCCCTGGAGCGGACCCGTTTGCACAAAGCAAGAGCAATTTCAATCCTGGCCTGCCGTTGTTGAACGCCGCGTCTTTCGAATCTCCGAACTCCTTCAACTTCTATTTGGGTCAGGGACCGCGAGTTTCGAATATCAGGGGTTTCGGGTATCACAATCAGGACCTTGGACTGAGCAAGAACACGCAGATCAGTGAACGGATGTCATTGGAATTCCGCGGTGAGTTCTTCAACGTTTGGAACTGGCACAGCTTTGTTTGTCAGCAGTTCTGCGCTGGCGCACAGGCCTTCAATGACGATGTCTCCAGCCCCAACTTTGGTGTGTGGAACGGCTCCGTTAGTGCGCCGCGAAACATTCAATTGAGCATGAAACTGGCCTTTTGACCTCAACTGCTCTTCGTATGCCTTGGATCGCAAGCGAGGTTTCCCTCTCGTTTCGAACTGAGATCCGGGATTTGGGGATTTTTTGTGGAGAAGCCGAGGTCCTCGATTGGCCCGTATCAGGGACCTGGGGCGCGCCCGCAGGTGGCATTACATAAAGTTACTATAAATATAACCGCCCCCTTAGATAAAATCGCAAAGCGGAACCGCTAGGTTATAGAAAACAAAGGGCCACCCAGTGAGAGAAGTGAGAAATGACGGGCCGGCAGTTCTGAGGAGCCGGCTGTCGGCGAGGCGCTCTGTTCCACCAAGAAACCCAGAAATACCCCATGATCTAGCGACCTCAGACTTTGTGTTGATCGTGCCGGCGCGTTCTCGCTCTTGAACAAAGGCACCGCTCTGGAGGCAATTCCGATGCGTCAATGGATTGTGTGGGTCCTGGCCTTAAGTTATGGCGTGATGCTCGCTGAGCGACCCCTGCCCGCGCAAGTGGTGATCGATGGTGATTTGAAGGAGCCTTTTTGGCAACAGATGCCGGCAATGAAGCTGGCGCCTTCTGACGAAGGTGTGCCCGCCTCCATGGGAGGAGAAATCCGGGCGGCGGTCGCGGGGACTTACCTCTATCTTGGAGCGCGTCTGCCCGAGCCTAGTGACCGCGTGGTAGCGAGGTCGATTGGCGTTAATCCTGTGTGGGAAGGTGGAGGAGAATCTCGCCACATGGCCAACGCGCGACGGGTAACCTACGGCGCGCCGGAAGGCGAGGATTACATTCGTTTCGTGATCCGCCTGTACAACGAGAATGACTGGATGGTGCAGGTAGGGCCGTTGGGCGCCTACACGATCAACTGGCGATGGACAGGAGAGCGGGAATGGTTCACCAGCGACCCGCAAAAATGCGACCGCTTTCTGATCGCCTCCCGAATCGGCACCAAGGAATGGCAGGCGGAAGTGGCAATTCCACTGGACCAGTTAGGCTCGCCGCGGCCAGGCAGCATTCGGCTGGAGGTCGAGCGCAACCGGGCCGAGCGCCAGGGAATTCCCGATGAGTGGTGGCATTGGCCGGACCAACAGGCAAGCGCTGAAGTACCCACGCCGTCTTTAATGGCCGCCATGCCGGATCCTCTATACAAGCCGGTTTTGCTTGGGAACCAGGAACCGCCGCTTGAAGTAGGATGGCGCAGCTCGCTGCCAGCTCTGAACAGTCGCTGGATCGACGCTGACTGGAAGGACGTTCCCTCCTGGGTCCTTCACCGCAATGAGCCCTGGGTGCGGCTCCCGGAATTTCCTACCGAAGTTAAGATGATCCACGACGGCCGGACGCTGGCGATACTAGCCCGGTGTGTTGAGCCCGGCGCCGTGGTGGCACGGGCGAACGAACGCGACGGGCCTGTCGACCGGGACGACAGCTTCCAAGTGTACCTGGCAATCTCCGGCTCGGCTTATGTGCAGTACGCGGTGAACCCCTCCGGATACGTACTCGATGCCGCCGGTCATCAAGGCAGTCCTCGCTTGTCTGAACCCCACTCGGAGTGGAACAGTCCGGTGCGAGTGGCAGCTTGGAAGGAGGAAGGAGCATGGATGGCGCGTCTGGACGTGCCACTGGATGCTGTTCGGCAGGTTCTCGGTGGTGCTCCTGGTTCTTTCAGGGGATTGCGAATTCTGTTACTCCGCCACCGGCCCGGACGGGATGGCGAACCGCAAGAGACCAGTGTGCTGCCGGTAACGCAGAGTGTTACGGCGCTCTGCCCGGCACGCTATCGCCGGCTGGAGCTCACCAGGACGGATCCCGCCCAACTCCCGAGAATGGCGGTTAGGGAGCGATTGGGCGATCTGGCGTTTTTTCCCACACGGGTTTTCTCGCGCGATCAGCGGAAGCAGATGAACCTCGATGAAATGCTCGACACTTATCTGCACAATCGGGCCCTCAAAATCCTGAATGCTGAAAAGCAGGAATGGGAACAAGTGAGCACGACCGCAGGCTGGGAGCATTTTCGCGACCTCCGGCTTCAGGCGCTCAAGTCCGCGCTGAGCATTTTCCCGGCGCGCAGTCTTTTACAAACGCAAGTGGTTTCGGAATTTCGCGGTGACGGATATCGGAGGCAGAACATCATTTATCAAAGCCAGCCAGGCTTCTGGGTGACCGCTAATCTCTATCTGCCCAAGGAGACCCGTGGCCAAGCACCCGGAATCGTTATCTTGCACAGCCTCCACGCGCCCAAGACCCAATTTGAGCTTCAGGACATGGGGATTATCTGGGCTCGCGCTGGCTGTGTTGTCCTGGTGATCGACCAGATTGGATACGGAGATCGCATTGAGACTTATCCGTGGGACCGCGACAATTACAACGCGCGCTACGTCCTTGGAGAGCAACTCTATCTGGCGGGCAGCAGCTTGATGACCTGGATGGTATGGGACGCGATGCGTGGCATTGATCTTCTGTGCGACCGTCCTGACGTGAACAAGAAGGAGATCATCCTTTTAGGCGCGGTGGCAGGCGGGGGAGATCCGGCGGCGGTGACGGCGGCCCTGGACAATCGTGTGGCGGCGGTGGCGCCCTTTAATTTTGGCGAGGCCATGCCCGAGACTTCGCGCTTCATTCCTTACAAGAACCTTTGGCCCTTGGACCTGGCGGAACCCAGCCCCGACGATTGGGACACCACGCGTGTGATCCGGCGGCACATGGTCGACCAATTCCTGCAATGGTTCATTTGCGCCTCGGTAGCGCCGCGAGGATTCGTCTACTCGTACGAGCTGGGCTGGAACGTTGAGGATTTGCCGGCGTGGGCTCGGTATCGCAAGGTTTGGGGGTTGCACGGAGCCACGGATCATCTGGCGGAAGCCCACGGATTCGGACCCTTCCCGGGGCCTGGCGAGGCCTGGAATATTGGACCCGCTCAGCGCCGATCACTTTATCCAACCCTCGAGCGCTGGTTTGGGATTCCAGTTCCCTTCAGCGACTCTGCGAGCCACGCTGATGAGAATCTGACGGCTCCGCCCGAAGTGAAACGACAACCTGTGGATGACTTGGCCGTCCTGACACCAAAGCTGGCCTCGGAGATCCATAACCGCAGCGTCCACGAGATTGCGCGCGAGCAGGGGCAGGCCCAGGTGGAAGCGGCGCGCCATGAACTTACCCGGTTACCTCCGGAGGAGCGCGTGAAGTGGCTGCAAACCAAGTGGGCCGCTAAGCTCGGCGATATTGAACCGAACCGTCATGCGACGGCTGTCACGCAGTGGACCAAGGAGGCGCCGGGGGCAGAGGTCGAGGCTGTCTCGCTCACGGTCGAGCCCGGGATAACAGTGCCTCTGCTGCTGCTGAAGCCTTCGGTGCGGGGACAACGAGCGCCGGTGGTGATCGAAGTAGGGGAAGGGGGTAAGGACCTTTTTCTTGCTGAACGCTCCGACGAGATCGAGTCTCTGCTGAAAGGGGGAACCGCCGTATGCTTACCGGATCTCCGGGGTACCGGAGAGACTTCGCCTGATTCGCGGCGCGATCCGGACAGCACCGAGAGCATTGATGCCAACACGGTGCTAACCATGGGCGATACCTTGGTGGGGTTGCGCCTCAAGGACCTGCGGACCGTTGTAGCCTACCTAAGCAGCCGAACGGAGATTGACGCCTCTCGCATCGGTCTTTGGGGTGATTCGCTAGCCCCGACGAATCCTGCCCGGTTGATACTGAATGAAGTGCCGCAATGGCAGATTGGTCCCCAGATCGAGCAGCAGGCGGAGCCTCTCGGAGGGTTGTTGGCGCTGCTCGGCGCGCTATATGAGCCCGAAGTCCGGGCCGTGGCCGTTGATGGGGGACTGGTAAGCTTCGTTTCGGTGGTTGACGATAATTTCTGCTACGTACCCCAGGATGTGATTATCCCCGAAATTCTCGAGGTGGGTGACGTGGCGGACGTCGCAGCAGCTCTGTCGCCGCGCGCGCTACGCCTGAACGGTGTGGTGGATGGCCTTGACCACAGGGTGCCTGAGTCCATCCTTAAGCAACAACTCGGACCGGTGGAGGACGGGTACCGGAATTCGCCGTCGGCCTTGACTGCCGGCGAATCGCTCGGCTCTGGGTCGGACTGGTTCTCAAAGTACCTGTAACCCCGCGACGTATGGACTCTCGGGGTCTGTGCTCGTCGACGCGAAGGCATCAGAGGACGTCTGTCCCCAAGCGCCTTCTCGATACGCGTGTCACCAGAATACTTTCAGGCCGAATTGAATCACTCGCCCGGCATTAGCGCCGAGGATTTGACCAAAGGTCGAGTCCGTCACTGTGCTGTCCGGATTGTTAAAGTTAACCTGGTTGAACACATCAAAGAACTCGCTGCGGAATTGGATCCGGTAACGCTCCTTAAAAGGAAATTCCTTGAGGATCGCAAAGTCAGTGTTAACGAAGGCAGGTCCGCTTAGAATATTCCGCCCCGATTGCCCGTATTGGCCCAGGAGGTTATAAGGAATGCCGTCGGGCGTGCAATTCTCTTGCTCGATCACCTGAGGGTTAAAGGATTGCGGAGTAAAACTACAGATCGGGCTCGCAAAGGCGCCGGTATTGAAGAACTCGTTGACCATCGCGGCGCGACTCGGGTGGCTGAGCGGGATGGGCTTGCCGGTAAGGAAGGCCGGTTCGGCCGCCCCCGTCCCATTCACCGCTACGTCAGCGCCGCTGTAAAATGAAATCGGCATGCCGCTCTGAATCGTAGTTATTCCGCTGAACGTCCACCCACCCAACATGACGTTCTTCCAATGCTCACTGAAACTAACCGGAGGTGACCACAGGTACGAGGCTACAAAACCGTGGCGGCGGTCCCAGCTCGAACGGCCACGCAGGGTCCGCAAATTGAAAGGATCCGAGGTGGTGCCTCCCGCCTCGCAAGTATAGGAGCACATGTCTTCGGCCTTCGACAGCGTATACGAGGCATCGACTGAAATCCCGTGGCTGAGTCGTTTGATCAGATGGGCCTGAAGGCTGTGATACCAGCTCCGATAATCGTTGCCGAGCGTCCAACTCAGGGGAGCGATGATCCCCGGTTCAAAAAGGGCTCGACTGTTGACATTTTCCAGTGAGGAGACCGTGGTTTCGACCCCGGTGGCGGCGTTGTAAGTCGTCCCCGGAGTGAATGCGGCGGGGTTAAAATCGCGGAGGTTATTGAGCTTGGTACCTATTTTTCCAACATAGCTCACCTCCAGCATCGTGCTGGCAGTGAGTTGCCTTTGAATGTCCAGATTCCAGCCCTGCCAATAAGGCGTCGTCAACGACCCATCAACAAAGTAGCCTAGCGCCGGCAAGGGAAACAGCGGGCAAGTGACAAATGGCGCGGTGGGGGTTGGGACGCACCCAAACTTGCCGCTGAGTATCGCCGGAGGAGGGGTAGCACCTACGGAGCCGAAGGGGTCACTGAAAAGTCCGTTGTATTCGTTAACGACTCCCGTGTAGGGAGGATTTTGCTGGGCCATGGTGTCAGCATTAAGCTGTTCGAAGAAAACACCGTAGGCTCCGCGCACGCTTGTTTTGCCGTTTCCAGAGACGTCCCAGGCAAAGCCCAGGCGGGGAGCGAAGTTGTGGTATTTTGCCGGCACAATGGTGCGGGTAATCCCGGGATCGCCCGGGAAAACGATACCGGGGGGAGCATCCGGCACCATCTTCGATTGTTCTCCCTGCTTGAAGGTATCAATACGATTATATTTGTCATGCCAAAACAGTTCGGGTTCCCAGCGCAGGCCGTACGACAAAGTCAGGCGCGGCGTCACCTTGAACTGATCTTGAATGTAAGCATCCGGGGAGACTGTGATGTCGTCGTTTTGCGCGTCGCCGAACGCCACACTCGTGCTGGCGTAGGCGCCCAACATGAAGTCGGCGAGGGGGTCGCCGGAGCGCGACCCATTGAAATTAAACGACGGCGTGCCCAAAAATCTCTGCAGGAAATGCATGGGCATGACCTCACCACCAAACCTGATGGTGTGCCGGCCTTTGATCCAGGTCAGATCGTCCCGAAAGTCGTAACTATTACCGATGTAAATTGTGGAACTGGTCCCGTCGGAGCCCATCTCCAAAGCGCCGCCCACATTGAGGTTGATGCTGTTCGGGGTGTCGTATTGGGGCATGTTCAGACCTAGCGACGCGTTGCTGATTGCCGGAGTGGAGTACTGCAAGGTACTGGTGCGCAAGAACGCGATGGTCGCCTGATTAATCAGGGTAGGCTTGATGGTGTACGTGTCTCCCAGCGTCACGGAATCGGTCTCCGCACCTGACTCGAAGTGGTTAAAGGTCGTAATATTCCCGCCATCCGACGCGTCGCTGAAAGTGTTGTGATCGAGGAAAAAGTGTCCGAATAACACGTTCTTGGACGAGAGGTTCGCATCGATTCGGCCAAAATAGTTGTAGTTGTTTACAGGTTTCGCCGCGAAGGTCACCAGCTTGCCCGTTGACGACTGCGGAATATACTGAAGCAGGTTCTGGGTGACGGCGCTGATGCAGCTCGACGCGATGATGTTGTTGGCCACGCAGGGAGCCCCGCTCGACGTCGTCAGGGGGGTGCCGGTCAGCGGGCTGGTGGGGTCAACCAGCACCGTCCCGGGCAAATCCGCCGTAAAGTCTCCGCTCCGCTCGGCAGCCGTGGGGACCGTGGCCACGTTGGAGACGCCTTGAGGCCGTTTGCGCAAGGCTTGAAAGGACCCAAAATAAAAAAGCTTGTTCTTCTCGATAGGCCCGCCAGCGGCACCGCCAAATTGATTCTCCTTGTCCAAGGGCACGGTAGGAGCAAAGAAGTTCCGCGCGTTCAAATCCTCATTGCGCAGGAATTCCCACACATCGCCGTGGAAGGCGTTGGTTCCTGCCTTCGAAACCACGGCCGTCTGAGAACCGGAGTTCCGCCCGTACTGGGCGTCGAAATTGGCCGTTTGCATGCGAAATTCCTGGATGGCGTCCGGCGGCGGATAATTCATTCCCGTGTTGCGCGAAGCATTAAGAAAATACGCGCCGTCAAACGTGAACAGATTCACGTTTGCCCGGCCGCCATTGACGTCCATCGTGGGTCCGCTGCGCGTGTCGTTCAGGGACTCGGGCGCCGAAACGTTGAGAACCCCAGGCACGATCTCGGCGAGCCCCATCACGTTTCGGCCGTTCAAGGGAAGATCCACAATCCGGCGGTCATCCACCAATCCCGAAACAGTCGCGGAGGTCGTATCCACCAGTGGCGCCGCGCCCGTCACGGTCACTCCCTGCGTGACCGGGCCAACAGCCAATGCTGCGTCCACCCGCAGGTTCTGCCGCACGGTGAGAATCACCCCTTCTTGGGTGTAGCGGCTGAACCCAGGGCTCTCAACTGTCAAAGTGTAGGTCCCAGGCTCGAGCGCCGGGAAACTGTAAAAGCCTTCTGAGTCCGTCTGGGCCGTGAAGATGGTGCCCCGTGCAACAAGCGTGGCAGTAACCGCGGCCCGAGGGACAACGCCGCCGGTCGGATCCTTTACAAACCCGCTCATGGTACCGGTAGCTTGGGCGTGCAACATCGCCGGCCGAATGAGGACAAGCAGGGCAAAACATAGGCCGGCGAACTTCAGAAAACGAAGAGTGATTGATAGCATGGCGCAATTCCCTCTCCAGGATGGGCGCAGACCATCCTGCTTGCCTGAATGCGTAGCGGCGTCCAAATCCGACTTGGATGCTAGGCCCAAGAGGCAAAGGTATACCAACTGTCGGAGTCCCTGTCAATCTGGCTATGCTCCTCGAGCCGTTGGAGGATTGCGAACAAAAGCCAGCCAACGCACTAGCCTAAGCCCTTCGATCGCCACCTCGAAACCTTGCCGTCTTTTTCCTCACAACTCCCGGTCTACCGTTTGGCTGCCAAGCGTCTCCGTATCTTGCCAATCAAACTTCCCCTCGCGGGCAGGCAGGCTATGATCTGCAGCGTAGCGGTTTCTCACCTGTTGAACCTCGTTGACCCACTGGCCGAAGGGTAGTGAAAACTCCCGGTCGATCAAATAAACAAGGCCCACCTGAGCGCGGCGGGTTCTTTCGCTCGGTTGCGTTTCAACGAAATCCTGCGGGGCGCGAGCAGCCTTCCTTCCGTTGGCCTCGCGAACTCTCGGGAACCAGGTTTCGTACCAGGTCATCGTTGCGTCATGGAGCGCCTGGTTACGCTCATCGCGAATGCTGGCGGCGGTGTCCAGCGCGCGGTCAAGCGCATCGACAGCATCGGCGTAATGTAACTTCGCGGCTTGCTCCTGGGCTGAGCTCAGATCTCGGCTGATGCTTTCCAGGTCTTTCAGCATGAGAAGATTCTGGCGGCAAAGCTTGGCAATCGAGAGATAAACTTCCAGGTTGTAGCGGTTGAACTCCACCGAATGCAGATTCTTATAGAGGAGGGCCTGCAGCTCATCATTCTCGCCGAGGAACTTCCACGTTAGTTCCAAACGCCTGGAATTTTCCTGAGGCCAATCGTGGCGAAGGCGAAGGTAGTCGGCCGAGGGTACCTCGGGGAGCGGGAGGGTCTCAAGGTGCGGGACAAAGGGGCCGATGCCATAAGACTCTCCAAACATCAGCGGCAGTTGCCCCGAGGGCTCGCGATCCCAGCTGGCGGCAAAGAACTGCGCCTGGGCGCTTATCAACTGATAAAGGCGTCCCATCTCGCTCGCGCCCGTTCCGTAGAAGAAGTCGTAGAAGCTCTGCGTCAATTGGTGCGGGTCAGGCGAGCCGGGATGCCAGGCGGCCGAGACGCCCACGGCGTAACCCAGCCAATAGGTCTCTGGATGCGGACCCATATCCCCCCAGGCATAAATACCCGCGCCCATGATATCCGCTTGTTTGCGAGCCGCGGAGAATGAGATCTCATTGAAAACCTGCGTCGCCCGCTCCTGGGCTCCTTCCCCGGAGTGGAGTTGATCCTTTGGGCTCAGCACATAGTAAGCCGGAAAAAGCGGCTCATCAGGCAGCGAATTCGTGTAGATGATTTGCCGGATTCCTCGCGCGCGGAACGCCCGGTTGTAAGTGGGGCTATAGACTTCGCCGTTGATCAGCCAGGGCACGAGCGAGGGTATGTCCTCGCCCTGCATCGGATCTTCACCCCAGAAGATCACCTGGCGGCCGTGGTCCTTGAGGTACTGTGCCGTCTTGTTCGTGTATTCCACCCAGAGCTTGCTGGGGCTCCCAAGCACTTTGGCGCGCTGGGCCTCGTGGCACTGATCGTTATCTGCCTTCCCGATAAACCACGCTTCGTCGGTGGAGAGGTGAAAATAGGTTGAGCCTCTTGTCGAGTCGATCAGGTCCTGAAACATCCCTTCGAGCAGCTTGTAGGTCTCCGGATTCGTGGAACACATCTCGAAAGCTTCATTGGGAAACTCTCTGAGTTTGGCGAACTCGTCGCGCTGCAGGATAAAGTTGACGTGCGCTGGCCCGTCGAGGTACGGCACGACTTGGACGAAATACTTGCGGCCGTAGTCCGTCAGCTCCTGCAATTGCGCCGGAGACATCGCGTACGGATCTACCAGCGCCGGCGCACTGGAATACTCAAAGTGCTCGTTCAGACGCAGGGTGAAGGCATTCACCTTAAAGGAGGCGGCGCGGCGAATCGCCTGCTTCAACACGTCGAAATGGTCCAAATGGTTTTGCTCATCCCAGAATACTTCCCGATACTGCAGGTCGGGCCAGTCGACAATCTCACCTTCCGGCAGCCACCAACTCCCCTCGGCATCGTCAGGGCCGGCATGCCTTACGAGTTGCACCAACGTTTCGGCGCCGTAAAACAAACCCGCCGGCGCGTTCGCCGTGATGGTAATCCCGGTCTTCGCCAGTTTGAGTTTGTAGGCCTGAGCGGCTAGCGCGTCGCGGTCTTTGTCCTGGGCCTCTCCGACCGGAACCGAGTTGGGCTGAATCTCGAGCCGTATAGCGGGTCCACTGCCGCTCGCGGCCGGTTTGAAGGCGTGCCGCTGCTCCAGGCCCTCCCGCAGAGCGTCCTCCGCAGGCGACCCCGCCTCAACGCCCGGCCCCCTTTCGATCCGCCACTCTGCCGAAATGCGGAAGCCATCGGAGCCTAGCTTCACCTGCTGCGGCTCCGGGATCAACGAGTATCCCCGTGCGAAAAGCGATGAAACCAAGTCTGGCCGCGCCCTCGGCGTGAAAAAGAAACAAGCCAGTACAGCGCATACCGGGGCCTTGAGCAGTCTCTGAGTTGACCAGCGCTTTTGCATCAGTTTTCTCCCCTGACGTGCGGCGGCAACCTCTCGACTACCCTAACTGTAACTGCAGGAAGCGAGGCCCGCACTACTCGCGTCAGCTCTCCACTGACCGAATTATTTACTGACCGCCCGCCTTAGCCGCCGGCTTCGCGGTGTTATTCCAATCGAGCCTAAACTCTCTTCGGGAGAGGTGGTTCGCTTCAGCGTACTGATTGCGGACGGCCAGGGTCTTCTCCGCCCAATCCTCCAGGGGATAAAGAAGTTGCCGGTAGATCAAGTAGGTCATGTCCACGGTACGAACGGGCAGATGATCCTTGGCATCGTCAACCTTGTCGAGGAACACCCGCCCGTTTGCTTCCGGCACGCGCGGGTACCAGCTTTTGTACCACGTGGCAACGGCATCCTGAAAAGTTTCATTTCTTTCGTGCTGAACACTCTCCGCCAGATCCAGCGCGTGATCAAGTGAGGCGACCGCGCTTTCTGCCTCAGCCTGGCCTGCCAGGTGCTCCGCAGATTTGAGCTCGTTGCTGATTTCATTGAGGTCGCGCAACATGTGCAGATTCTGGCGGAAGAGCTGTGCGATGGCGAGGTAGACTTCCAGGTTGTAATGCTGGAATTCCGCCTGACGCATATTGGCGTGAATCAGATCCAGCAACTCGTCATTCGCCGCCAGGAATTCTCCCGCCATCCGAAGCCGCCGGGTATTCAGGGGCGCCCAGTCGTAGCCCAACGTCAGTAGCGGCGACGAAGGCACCGGCAGCAGCGGCAACGTCTGATCCTCGGAGGGATGGGGCGTGGGATAGATGATGTTCCAGTCCCCCCAGAGCGGCGTACGCGCGGCCGAGGGCTTGGTTTCCCAACTTTCCTTCCAAAATTGCGCCTGCTCGCTCATGAGCTGATACAGCCGGCCCATCCCGGTTGCGCCCGGCCCGTAAAAAAGCTTGTAGAACGAACTCATGGATTCCTGCGGCTCTGGTGCCCCAGGGTGCCATCCGCTCGCTGTCCCCGTAACGTATCCGAGCCACATCGTCTCCGGATGCAGTCCGACGTCCGCCCATCCAGCAATAAACGTGCCCATCAAGTCCGCATTTTGGCGCGATGAATCGTGCGCGATCATGTCAAACATCTCCGCCACCGCGCCCGGGCCCTGGCTTACCGATTCGTAAGCGCCTCCTGGAGGACCCGGAATGTGCTGGTCCTGCGGAAGCAAGTAGTAGTTGGGGAAAAGATATTCCTTCCATCCCACAGTGGACGTGAAGAGAAGCTGGCGGATGCCGTGCGCCTTGAAGACAGGGTCGAACTTCGGACCGTAGACTTCGCCGTTGATCATGTAACTCGGCACCGACGCAATGTCCTCCGGTACCATCGGGTATTCACCCCAGAAAATCACCTGTCGCCCGCGATCGTGTAGGTAGCCGGCCGTTTTGGTCACGAATTCCGCCAGCAACTTACCCACACTCCCTAGCTCCTTGGCGCGATCCGCTTCGTTGCACTGCGTGTTCTTCGCGAGGCCAACGTAATAGGGCTCATCGGTCGACAGCACAAAGTACTTGCTCCCCTTCGTTGCTTCCAGCAAATCGTCGAACATTCCGTTGAACAGTTTGTACGTCTCCGGGTTGGTGACGCAAAATTCGTAATTGCTCTCCGCATATTCCCGCAACGCTGTGTATTCCGGGTGCTTCAGGATGAACGCATCATGGGCCGGCCCGTCCAGATAGGGGATGATCTGGATGTGGTACTTCAGTGCATAGTCCGTTAATTCCTGAAGCTCCGCCGGCGTCATCGCGTAGGGCTCTACAATTGGCTGAGCATGCTGGTATTGAAAATGCCCTTCCAGTTTGATGGAAAACCCGTTGATCTTGTAGAACGCCGCCTGCCGCACTGCTGCCTTCAACACGTCCGGGTGCTCCAGGTGATGCGCATCATCCCAATACATCACCCGCAACTCCAGGTCCGGCCAGTCGACAATTTCACCTTCCGGCAACCATCTCTTTCCGTCCTGCGGCCTCAGCAGTTGTACCAGCGTTTGCACGCCATAGAAGAGACCGGTTGGGCTGTTCCCTGTGATTGCGATCCCGCCGGGAGCCAACTTGATCCGGTAGGCCTGTTCGGCCACCACGGATCTCTCGCGGTCCGTGGCTTCTCCCGCCTCAGCCGCGTGCCGATCGATCGCCAATTTCAGGATTGACCCGCCCTTTCCTTTCGCTTCCGACAAGGCAAAATGGAATCGCTCTTGTAACTCTTCCTTCAAACTCTCCACGGCGATGTCATCCGCCGCTACATCCGGGTCCAACTCCAATCGCCAGAAAGCCCCAAATTCGAAGTCCTCATCGCTCAGGGTCACCTTTTGTGGCTGGGGAATCACCGTATACCCCCGCGCGAAGAGTGGTGACGCCGTGGCGGCTCGAAGCGTGCCTGCCAGGCAGACGAACGCGATGATGAATGTTGCCAAGAGAGCGATACGCCTGATCAGCAATCCCATGCAGTTCTCCCAGTCCGGATTTTGTTTCTTCCGGCGATCCCGCGCCCGTCGAAAGAGAGAGCCAATGATAACAGGTTGGTCCATTTGCGCCACTGCGACACTGAACCTTCGGTTGTTTCGATTGAACGTTATCGATCCCACTCTACGTCGGAGACTGGGTCGGATCGTTGCATCGAACTTCCCATTAAGACGGCTTCGCCAGCTCAGTCGACCGTGATGGGTCAGCAATCTCTCAATAGTCGGGCTTGCGCCAGAGGATCCCGCGCAGTCCAGAGAAGCTGGCAGCAGCGAAAAAGTAGATCTGTGACCGGTCGCAGAACGGACGGTTTCATCCGAAGGTCGCGAGGATATTTCTGTTCGGGCAGACAATCGAGGTCGATCCCTCGTTCATTGCTACCCAGGCCGCTCTTGCTCAGTTGCGCGCGCCGGCCAGTACGACGACGCAGCTGCGGAGGCGCACAAGTGTTTCTCGCTCCCTGGCTCTGATTTACGGGCCAGGACCACTCTGGAGTGGTCTACCCGATCGCGGGTAAAGACAAGGAGGCCCGGAAGATCGCTAGAAGAACCTGGTGCCAACAGAAGCCCGGCAATCTCGGCTTTGGAGCTTCTCCCGCAGAGCCGACATCCTTATAGGAACGGACGATGGGTTGGGCTAGACTGTTGGGGTGCGGAACGACGATGAGTTTACGAGGATCCTCAACTGGCCGGGGTATCGAGTTCAGCGACATGAGGGTTTCTGGAAACGCATCTCTGAGCCCGTTAACAAGTTCGGCAGGTAAACACACTTCCCAAGGTTGTCTCAGTGCGGATGCGGTTTGCCTTGCCGACAACATCGCCTCGAAACTCTTTTCAAACTTGCGCGCAAAGACGTAGACACCAGGCTCAGCAAGAAGCTTGTCCAGGCTCAGGGGTGTAAATCCATAAAAGTCGGCTAGAATCCTTCTCTGCGTGCGCCCTCGTCATGGCGGATAGAGGAGGACCCGAGTTGTGGAAACGGCTTGTTTTCTCGCCCGACGCCTTTTTGACGACGGATGTGCTAGTCTCCTGTCCCAGTGGTTCGTGACATAAATCCAGAGGGGCAGCCATCCGGCAAGGCGAGCGATGCTCTCAGATTGATCACCGTAACTTAGCTTACTTACTTCTGGGACAGGAGACTAGTTCCTGGGAGTCTTATCCTCGATCCGGCCGGCACTGTTGGATGCAGTGGTTGCTGCAGGTTCGATCGTCTTAGGACGATACCCTGTTCGCGTGCGGATGTGAAACCCCTTCGACGATTTGCCAACGACCTCCACCGTGATCTTGCGCCAGCCACGGTTCGGATTGGGTTGCGGGTAGTAGCTGAACGAGTAGAGGTGCGCTAGGTCATCGCGGATCGAAGCGAAGGCTTTCTGCTGATCTTGCCAATTCTTGGCGAAGTAGGCTTTCCCGCCCGCGCTGGCGCTCATCCGGCGGAAGACGGCGCTCGACACCGGTTCGAGCTTGGCTTCCTGGGTACTGATCATATAGATTGTGACCCCTTCCGACTGCGCCAGTTCGCGGACGTCTTCAGGCGCGACCATGCTGGCGTTATCGGGGCCGTTGGAAAAGACGACCACGACTTTCCGGCCGGACAGCTGAGCAGCGTCCTTGATCGTCATCAGCAGGGCGTTGTAGAGCGCGGCGTCGTCGCCGGCGACAGTCGACCGAAGGGCGCGCAAGACCAGTTTCCGCTCAGGGGTCAGGAGGCACGCTCGAGAGAAATCGCGACTGTAAGAGTAGAAGGCCACTCGGTGCGGGTGATCCAGCGTGCGGACGAATTCGGCGATCGCGTCCTGCGCGAAGACAAAGCCCCGGTACATGTAGTTGCTGGTATCGAAAAGGATGAAGACGTTGGCTCCGGACACCGGCGATTGCAGGCGGAACGTCGTGGAGCCGTCGCTGCCGGCCGCGGACTCGACGCCGTCAGATTCGCCTGTCGACGGCGAAAGGGCGGGCTTCCGCTGAGCGTCGTTCGCCTCTTCGAAGGTGGCAACCTTCTGCGGAATCCCGTCCTCGAAAATCGCGAAGTCTCGCTGGGCGAGGCCCGTGATGTAATTCCCCTTCTTGTCTGTCACGGCCACGTCGAGCTGCACGAGTTCGACAGTTCTGCGGATAACTGTTCTGCCGGATTCGTCCTCCTGCCCCAGTACCGTCGTGCTCCCGCCGCAGAATATACCTAGAGAGAACATCGCAAGCAAAAAGTATCGCCTCACCATGATTGTTCACCCTTGCCGGCTCAGTTCCACGCCGGACCACATATTTCAGAACCGATCCGCTTGAAGACAATCTCACATCCCGCCTGCGGCCGCGGTGCTTTTCGGCAGCGGGGCGATCTTGCCCGTGCGAAATTCCTCTCCTGTTTCCCGCAAGGCGCGCAGCAAGGCGGGCCAGTCTTCGAGGTCGGTGGCAAAGATCTTCTCCACCATCCGGTGCGTCAGCTCGGGGACGAGGCGGTGAAGCATCGCGGGCTGGTAGCCCATTTCATCTGCGAGGCGGGCCCAGTACAAATTACTGGAATCCCAGGACTCCGCCAGCAACCGGCTCGAATAGCCCAGAAAGGTCGGAAAGGGTTTCACATTGAGAAGCTCGCGAGAGTATGTCTGCGCCAGGGCCGGGTGAGGTACGCCAAAGTCCTGGGACAACCTTTCCCAATTGACCTCCTTGGGGTAGCGCTGCCCAAGCTGGACGAGCGCCTGTCCAGAGGCGCCTTCGGTTTTAGATTCTTCGGGAAATCTTCGCAGGAACTCCGTCCCCAGGTAAAAGGTCTCTGAGGGCGCAAGATAAGCGAGAGCGTCCTCGCCGCGCCCTGCGCGGAGTGCATCTTCAATCCGCGCAAACCGTCGCGGCAGCACGCGATCGGCAAGCATATCCATCACCTTGTGACGGGTTTTCTCATCGTGGGCGGAGGCGCTCACGAGTTCCTCTCCGAAGCGCTGATAAAGGGCCACAGCGTGGAGCTCATTCCCCGTCACGCGCCACCAGCGCGGCAGAACGGCGCTTGTCACCAGACAAGGCACGACATCCTCCCAGATCAGCGATTGCGTATTCTCCGGAACGATGAAATCCTGTTCGACTTGCGCCAGCACGTAGGGCAGGTCCGCCAGCGAACCGGCAAGATGCGCCCCGCCGCTGGCAGTCCAGCCGCGGCCGAACAGTGTCGGGCTGGCCCACACCTGCTCATCCGATTGGTTCATCGCTCCTGCGAAATCGTGAGAGCGGACGAATAGGGGATTGTGATGGAGCATCTGAGCGCCTGGCGGTTCATAATAGGCATAGTTCAGCCCCACCAGACTATCTCGCAGAAAGGGAACAAGCAGGCCGCGAGCCTCAGCCAGATGGTTGGGAGATCCCGACTTGATGATCTTGCTCAAGTTGGTCTGCATCTCGTCTTGAGTGTGGTAATTGTTGTAAAGACCCGAGACCCACTCCGATCTTTCTCGTGTCGTGAAGAGCGGCTTGGGCAGTTCGAACTCCCGGAGCTGTCCTGCCAGTGGGATCAATCGCTCAGCAGGTGTTTTCCGTTGAGCCATTTGACTGAGCCCGTCTCCGAGCGCGCGGATGGTGTCCAGTGAGACAAGCTGTTGGGCATCGAAGGCCGCCCTGATGTGATTGGCGAGGTCCTGCCGCACGCGTTCAGCTTCCGCGCTCGTCTGTTCGGGGCCCGCCAGTAAAGCGATAATTTCGTCTTGAGGAGGATTCCCCTTACCCGTCGCGGCCTGAAACAACGACCCGAGTGAGGTTCGGGCGGCGTCGAAGAGCTGGGTTGAGGAACGAATCCCGGTAAACGGTTCGATCATCTGCTGCCAGGAACTATCCCAGTTCGCGCCGGGAATCTCCCCCTGACGGGCCATGATCTGCCAGAGGCCCGTGTCGGCTTCAAAGATGCCAAGGGCATCGGCCCGCAGTTTACGGTCGCCGATACGGTCCAGGGCCTCGGCCCGGTCGAAATACGTCACGATTGAGGTATCGTTCAGGGCGTGGAATTCCGAAAAGATGCGATACTGGTCGTGAAAGCGTGGGAACTTCTCTGCCAGCAGGCTGACCGTCTGCGGCGCCAGGCGTTGACCTGCGGCGCGTTCGCGATCGATCTCGCTCAAGGTCAGATAGACTTGCACCGGGCCCCTCTCTGATTCCTCGCGGGAAATCGCAAACATCGCTTCCAAGACCTGCTCCGGACTTTTCCAGCGGCCGGCTCGCTTGCCCCACTCCCGTACGAGCTTGGAATCGCTCTTGCGCTGGAGAATCTCCTTCCATGCGTCCAGACCTCCGGGCACGTGCGGCCGGCCATCGGAATCCAGCTCAAGACGGGTCACCAGCAGCAGCAGACCGGCATTCGGCCGGAATACGCCTCCTGCCGAACCAGGGGCGGTGTCACGTCCACAGAGCGCCTCATAGAAACGCCGCAAACGGTGAGGCTCCGTGAAATACGCCTGCTGGGCTCCGCTCACTCTCGACAGGGCGTCAAAATAAGCTGCCAGCCAACCCTTGTCCCTCCCGAGTAATCGCGGGATGAAATCTGAAGGCGAATCCGGACTGGCTCCAGCCAGGCTTTTCCAGGAGGATTCCGCCGCCGTTCCTCCGGGTACGATCACCCGGCCTGACCGCACGTAAATATCGCTGCCATAAAAATCCAGAGATGCCGAAAGGGCGACAAGTTTCGCATGACCCGGAGACCGCCACAGGAGCGCCGCGGTGCTCGGATCAAGTTGGGACAGCGCCCAGTAAAGCCGGGCCTCGGCGGGTTCGTGCACCAGCAAGTCGATCAGACCCTTGCCGCTCGACCCATTTTTCACGTCCTCGGTCCACTCCTCCGGGCGGAACAGAACGGGCACACGAGAGCTGGAGAAGGGGAGCGCGAAAGGTTTCCCTTCGCCAAGCGATTCTTCCAGGCTTGAAAGGGGGAATCCAGAATCGATAGTGATAAAGGCCCTCTCTGCCTGGGCGGTTGCCAGAGAAGTGTCCGGTTCGCAGCCGTCCCGGAGCCGGTAGCCGATAATGGCGAGCAGTGGACGCGCCGCCTCGCAGTTGGGAACCTGGATGACACCGTCCGGACCCGCAAGGGCCTCCAGTTCCCGGGCTTGATCCAGATATCGTCTCAGCAGAACCAGGTACTCGGTTGGCTTTCGGCTCTTGTCCTGTCCATCGAAGCCGTGTACCACCACGTTGCGAGCGAGAAGAGGCAGAACTTCTTCTGGAGAGGCCTTCTGGCTAATGCCGGCCATGCGCAGAAACGATCGCATGGGACCAGGGATAGCAACAGTTGCGGGGGACGCTTGCGAATCTTTCTCGGCGAGCGGGCGCGCGCCTGATGCCTCCGACGCGGCAACCGGCGCACCGTGCAAGGCGCCGTTGCCCAAGCAACCCGAGCAAACCACAAGTCCCGCTACAAAAAGTCTCAACCGGTAAGCGCAGCGTTCTATCATCGAGGCCTCCTCCGAGCCTCACGCAGACCTGAGCCCGGCACCTGTCGGGGCGAGCACTCGCCAGCCAGTGCTCGGATTCCAATTCGTCTGAAAAGCTTACTCCAGACCGCGCCGTTTATCAATCGGCGTTGCCGAACATTCGAAGACTTGCAAGTCGCTATTTTGTCTTTGGAGCCCGGCAGTCGCGAGCGAAGTCCTGTTGAACGGAAAAAAACGGCATTCAGGACGTCGGCAAATGAGACGGAAGTGTTGCAAACAGGAGCGAGGAGGCACATTTGTGCGCTTGTGAGGTTGAGTGGCTCAGACGGTCTCCAGCCCGACGCGCGGGCGAGGATGATTCGCCGCAGCCAAGACCTCGCCGGGAATTGCTTGGCAGCCGTGGCATCCCGGTTCTCCGACAGATAGAAGTCGAGCGCGGCGCCGTTGGAGTCGACGGCTCGATAGAAATACATCCAGCGCCCAGCGACGCGAATATTAGGTTCATCGACACGCCAAGACGTGCCTGTGCGTTTCAACTCCCGCCGCACCCGGCGGTCGAGTTCGGGCGCGTAGCGCTGCACCCAGCGCCATACCGTCGTGTGGTCGACGCTCAGGTTTCGTCCCGCCATGAGCTTGTCCAGATCACGATAGCTGAGCGAGAAGCGCAGATCGCATCGGACGCAGAGGATGATGATGTCATCCGCGAAGTGTCTGTGCGGAAAAGTGCCGAGCGATTGCTTTGCATCCAGGTAGCATATCCTCAACGCCGAGCTGGGTTGCTTGCAACACTTCCACCTGAACAGCCTCAACCAGAAACGGCAAAGCAAGACACAAGCTGACGGGAGCGCCAAAGCAGGGCCCGGTCCGTATCAGCCCGCAACGCACTTTAGGCATTGACCATGTAAAAGTGACGAAGGCGGCCGGGCGGTGGACAACTGCGATCAGCCGTTTTTGCAGGTAGATACGTTTTGTGGTAATTGAACTGCTACTCACATTGCCTGAGATTGATGGGCCCTGCGGCTTGCGGCTGTAGGCCGAAAGAGCCAGACGGCAAGCCCCGGGGCCCCATTTCCGCGAAGCGACTTATCCCACAAGTTGCCTCGAGTCTCTATCTACATCCACAGTCCGAGCAATTAAAAAGCAAACGACGGCAGAAGTGCCACGTTATGGGACAACTCAGCTATTCCGATTTGGGATTTTACGACTCCAATGCAGCCACGTCCTCACAGGGCAAACGGGGCAATGGGAGTGCCTTGCCTGAGGGCGAGTTCGCCGTGTTTTCGCAGGACGAGAAGGGGCCGATGTGGAGGCAGTGCTTCCTCGACCTCGAAACCGCAAAGGCGAAAGCCCAGGAACTCGCAATCGAGGAAGGCTTGGAGTTCTTCGTCTTCAGCTTGAAGGATTCCAGCGAAGTGACGCGGTTCTTTCCCAAGCCGAAGCCAGGAACGCCACGAGCCTGAACTCACCTGCGGGGCCGTACTGCTTCAACAAGAAATGGCGGGTGAGCGTTCGCGGAGTCAACAGGCGGCGCGGCGCTAGATTAGTTTCCGATAAGCGATCAAGACGCGGCCCGGACCTAGACTGCCATGCTTAGCCGGGACGCCATGTTCCCCCGGCCGTTCCGTAGGGACTGGCCACGACCACGACGTAGCCGTCCGGGTCCCGCATCCAGCACTCCCAGTGATTCGGGCCGCCCTCGCCGTCAGGAGGGTTCCGGTGCCGGGGCAGAACGATTTCCACCCCCATGTCAGCGGAGCGCTCCATCACCGCCTCGAAGTCGTCTACCTCGAACCACAGCAACACACCGTTTCCATAGGGCCTGTCATTGGGATCGCCGATTGCGCCGTGATGGTGGTGCACCTGGAAGCGGTGCAACTGAAGCACAATCTTCCCATTCGACACCAACTGCTCATACTCGGAGCCCCCATGGTTGCTCCGGCAGCACAGCAGACGCTGGTACCATCGGCTGCTCGCTTCCACGTCGGTCACGGCGATGAGAGGCTGGGGACGCATGCCACCTACGGTAGCACAACTGCTCACCTCAGCAAGTGCTTGCCGGTCGTGAGCACGAGAGGACTCCGGTCGGCCGTAGAAGTTGACATGATGAGATTGGTAGCAGGCCGGATGGAAGCGGGCCGATCCCGCAAGATCAGGGGCCGAGCGAAACCAGGCGTAAATCTGAAGTGGACCTCCCTTGAGATACCTGCCGAAGACTCGTGTAACACTGGATTGCCAGAATATGGAGACTTATCCAGTGAAGGACGGTCAAGCGGAAATCGACTTGCCTGCAGAGGCGGTGTTACCCTGGTTGTGAGATCAGGCAAGGCCGAGTAAGGTCGTCAGTCCAGGCTGCGATCGGCGTTGCCGCAAGCGTCGCGTCGAATGTGCCCTACCGCTCACTTCAACAGGTCCTCGGGGAGGGCCTGAAGCCTTCCTAACATCGAGTAGATTCTTTCCAAGCCGTGATCCAGCATCCGTTCCGCAGCCCCGACGGCAACGTAGGTATCAGAATCCCCGGCTCCGTAACCGCCTTCGGTGGCGGCGAGCATCGTCGGGAAGTAATCAAAGTAACCGTTCGTGTAGTCCAGAAAGAAAGCATCGTGCACCGGGCACCGGACGCGCCAGTTAATCTGAAAGTCGACGAAAGGCTCGCCCGGCATGCCGTTGAAGGCGATCCGGTGGTTCAGGAGCAGGGTCGTTACCGTCAGATCGAGATGGTCAGGAGCATGCTCGGCGAACAGATCGGCGTGATCTTCGAAAATTTTGGGTCCAAAGGCTTGAAGGAGTCCCCGCCTGAACCTCTCCCGATCCCATCGAACGGCAATGGGGAGTGTGTCCTCCGAGAACTGCAGAGTGCCCTCGGTGTCCGCAGAGGTTTGAATACTTTTGGCAACGCGGGAGGCCTCATGACCAAGTTGTTGGCCAGTCCAATCGCGCTTCTTGACGGCGTCTTCAATCAAGGCGTGGTTGCGTCGTAAGGGTTGATATCGCCGTCCGCGCCTTGCAGAAAAAAGCACAACGGCTGGTCTCCCATGGCGTGCTGCACTGCTTCAGCCATCACACCCACATAATCGGCTGAGTACTGCAGATTGTCGGGTCCGAAGATGACCGGATGGCAGGCGTAGTTGAGGAGCACCGCGAGCGGCCGCCCGTCTACAGTGTCGATGCGCAAGACGGAGACAGTGGGGTCGACGGGAGCCGTCGGCGTGCGGGTGCGGTTCGTCCACAGCATCTGAACAGTCCCGTCCGAATTGACGCGTCGCCGGTTATAGCCGATGAAAACCGACCCGTAGCCGGTTCCAACGCGGACCGCAGCCAGGCGCTGGCAGGCCTGGGCGACGCCAGCTTCGATTTTTACCAGGGCCGCGCTTTCCCAAGGCGGCGGACGATGGCCCGGGTACTCGTCCAGGATGTTGGGTCCAGCATGGGTGTGGGGCGCGGTGACGATCAGGCCCGTAATGCCGCTCCGCTGCTTCACAGCCTGGGAAAGGGTCGCGAGAGATGACGCTCCGAATGTACGGGCAAGGTCCAGCGTGACAAGGGCCACGCGCTCGTCGCCCGCCTCCAGCACCAGCACCCGGGCGTACAGCGGATCGAGCGTTCCTGTGGCGAAACGATTATCCCTGATCCGGTCGAAGTATCCGTACATCGGCAAACCTGGCAGTGGAGTAATGTCGACGCGAGCCACGGCGGCGCGCAGCGGTGAGGCCAATGACACGGGTGCTGCGCATACGGAAACAACACAGATTGCAACCAGGCTTCTTATCGAGCGCAAGACGCCTTCCGTGAGCACTCAGAAAATGAACTTCAGAGCCAGTTGAATGATACGTGGAGACCAGGCGCCGGCGACTTCCCCGTTGCCGATGTTATTTGATCCGTTGCAAGGCTGGCCCGGGGGCGTGGGCCGAGCTACAGAAGGCACTGATGGTCTGCCATTGAGGATGGTTGAAGGTGTTAAACGTCTCCGGCCGGAATTGCAGCGTGGAGTGCTCCGCGCCAAACCATGGCGTTGCGAAATCCTTAAGCAGAGCCATGTCCCAGTTGTTGCGTCCGGGCCCGGTGAGCACGTTTCGCCCCATGTATCCGAACATCCCCGGCTACCCGTTGGCAGCGAGTTGCGACAGCAATGGCTGCGCGATCGTGAAGTTCCGGCCATTGAGATCGAGATTCTGAATCTGCGAGCCCGTCACCACGTCTGAGATCGCCGATGTCTCCGTTTGCACGCGCGGCACGTTGCCGGTGACCCTGACTTCCTAGGTTGTTCTGCCCACGCTGAGCTGGAAGTCCACCCGCTGCGTCAACCCTACAGTTAGGACCAGGTTGTTGCGGATGCTCTTCTGGAGTCCTGCAACCTGGGCCGAGACAGTATAGTTGCCGATCGGGGCTGCGGCAACCGCATAAGCGCCCACCGCATTGGTTGCAACTTCGCGCGTAAACCCCTTGTCCGAATTCGAAACCGTCACTTTCACGCCCGGGATCGCTGCTCCTGACGGATCCGTGACGGTTCCGACGATGGTGGCTGTATCCTGGGCGCGGACGGAGCCGCAGAAGAAGGAACAGAGAAAGACGATGCCGCCCGTCAACAACGCGAGCTTGTGCTTCGAATGGAACCCCTGCCCCGCACTCGCGAGCCTGTGATAACATCCGTCGTCGGAATGAGCCTTCAACGCACGCTGCTTTGGTTCACATTGTCGATCGCCCTGGTAGCGATGAACTTGCCCTGCTCGACCGCCCTTTCAGGGTCGAGCGAGAAGGCGCCGGAGACCGCTGCAATCGTGCTGCGAGGATTCTCCGCCGGCTGCGCCGTGAATCTGGATGCAGATCCCCAGGGCAAGACGAACGCCCAAGGCGAATTGGCGCTTACAAAGGTTCCGGCCGGGGATCACTATCTGCACGTCGACTGTACCGGCCAGCCTACCCAAGTGTTCTTCATTTCACCGAAGCCCGCCGAACGCGTTGATCTGAAGCCCGTTCCGGCTGCCGGGGCGCAGTCGCCCATGGATGCCGCGCAATCGCGGCAGGAGCTTACCAGGTTAGTGAGAAAGGCGGTCCAGGCCCGCACCGCCGGACATCAGGACGAGGCCATTGCCGGCCTGCGGCGCGCCACCGAACTCGACCCCGAGAATCCCGACCTGCACCAGGAGTTGGGCATCACTTTCCTTCTGCTCAAGGACTGGGAACGCGCCCGCGTGGAGTACCTGGAAGCGATCCGGCACGACCCGAGCGAAGCCGAGTCCCACAATGGCCTAGGCTACGCACTGGAAAAGTTGGGCGACCTCGTCGGCGCCGCCAAGGAATTTCGTGCCGCCATGCAACTCGAGCCGGACGACAAAACCTATCAGGACCACTACACCGAGACCATCCTGGCGCTGCAAGAGCTGAAGGAAAAAGCAAAGAAGAAGTAGCGCCGTATTGAAAATGATCCGGCGTGACTAGCAATGTGCTAGTGTATTCATAGGAGAATACAAGTGCCCACCCTTTATGTACAGAACGTCCCTGAAGAGCTTTACGAGGCCCTTCGCAATCAGGCGAAACAACACGGGAAATCAATAGCGGCGGAGGTTGTGACTCTCCTCAAGGAGACCGTGCCCACGCCGAGCGAATTGAAGGCCAGAGAAGAACTTCTGCGTCGAGCGCTGCGTATTCGATCGCAGAAGCCTCCCGGCAAGGGACCTTTTCCCTCCGCGGAGGAGATGATCAGAGAGGATCGGGAACGATGAGCCGGTTCGTGCTCGATGCCAGCGTGGCGGTGAAATGGTTCCTTCCTCCCGCCACGGAGCCCCTGGCCAAGGAGGCTTGGCGATTCTTCGCTCTTCATATGGAGGGGCGAATCTGGCTGTCCGTGCCTGATTTGTTCTGGACCGAATGCACGAACGTATTTTGGAAGGCCGCGCGTCAGGGCCGCATCACGTGGGACGCAGCCGAGGAGGCCATCCAAAACCTGTTAGGCCAGAGCCTGTACACCCTTCCTTCTCGTGAACTCCTTTACGCGGCGTTTGGGATTGCTCGCAAATTCAACCACCCGGTATACGACTGTCTCTACGTGGCCCTGGCGGTCCGTTCCAACGCGCAATTAATCACTGCCGACGAGAGACTGGCCAATGCGCTGGCCGCGCATCTGCCAGTGAAGTGGCTGGGATCGGCCTGACTTCGGCAGTAGCTAAACGCCCTGGGATCGGGGCTAAGCTCTTGCCGCCGACCCTATCCTCACAATCTCCTTCAGCGCCTTGACAGCCCGTTCGCATCCGGCGCGATCCACGTCGCAGTGTGTGACCATGCGCAGCTCGGAGCTGTCCGTACCTTCATTCGCCAGGATGCTCTGCTGCTGCAGACGTCTCGAGATCTCAGCAGCGCCCAAGCCCGTTTCCGCCACATCGACAATCAGGATGTTCGTCACTACTTTCGCGGGATCGATCCTGAGGCCGGGCAGCTCCGCCAATGCCTCCGCGAGAAAGCGCGCGTTTTCGTGGTCGATGTAAAGCTTGCGGGGGCTGTCATCGAGCGCCACCAGGCCAGCCGCGGCCAGTATTCCCGCCTGGCGCATGCCGCCGCCGAGCATCTTGCGCGCGAGGCGCGCCTCGGCAATGAAATCGCCAGATCCCACCAGCATCGAACCCACTGGCGCGCCCAGGCCTTTCGAAAGGGAGAACATCACGGAATCGAACTTGCGCGTAAGGTCGGCGACGGAACTGCCGAGATACGCGGAGGCGTTGAAGATGCGGGCGCCATCCAGATGCACCGGCAAACCGGCAGCATGAGCGCGATCACAGATCTCGTCGGCGACCGCGATGGGATAAACGGTGCCGCCGGCCATGTTCGACGTGTTCTCCAGTGACACCAAGCCCGTCCTGGCGCGATGATCGTTGCGGCCGCGTACCTCAGCGGCGATCAAGTCCCAGGTGAGGATGCCGCCTTCGGCGTGGATCGCGCGCGCCAGGCACCCCGAAAATGCCGCCATCATCGCCATCTCGTAATCGAGGATGTGCGACCTCGCCTCGCAGATCACTTCCCGCCCGGAGCGTGCGTGCACCCTGATGGCGGCCTGATTCCCCATGGTTCCGGTAGGCACAAACAGCCCCGCTTCGCGCTCGAATATTTCCGCGGCGCGCTCTTCGAGTCGATTGACGGTGGGGTCCTCGTGATAGACGTCGTCGCCCACTTCGGCTTCCGCCATGGCCTTGCGCATGGCCGGCGTCGGGCGCGTCACAGTGTCGCTTCTCAGATCGATAGTCGCGTTCATGTTTGAAGTCTATCAAATGCGGCGAGCGAAATAGCCGGCTGTAGCGTCGGTTCCTGTAGCGTCGATCTATGATCGACGTCTGGAGTGGCAGGGCCGGCGCGCCAGTACCGACAATACCCAGTCCCGCACCTTCCTTCCAGACTAAGAAAGGTTCAGAATGGCCAGGCAGAGAACTTCAAGGAGGAGAAAGTTATGACAAGCAAGGAGCGGACTCGCAGGCGGGCTCATGGAGTGACGACGAGGAGCGTGTGGCTGACGCTGGCAGCGGGAATCGTGTTCCTGCCGCTCGTCGCAACGACTGTGGCGCGGGCATCGAACTATTCGGTGATCCACACGTTCGGCCTCGGCAAGGACGGGGCACGCCCTCACGCAGGCCTTATCGCGGACGCAGCAGGCAATTTCTACGGTACGACTGAAGATGGCGGGGCTTATGGCTTTGGTGCAGTCTTCGCGGTGAAGGCAAACGGACAAGAGACTGTACTATACAGTTTCACCGGCGGCTCCGATGGTGCAAATCCTAACGGAGCTCTGGTCCGGGACGCAGCCGGCGACCTATACGGGACAGCTAGCGGCGGAGGTAACTTGGACGGCGTATGTGCGCCCTCAGGATGCGGGGTCGTTTTCAAACTGCAGCCCGGACGAGAAACAGTGCTATACACCTTCAGCGGCGGCACGGACGGCGGCGGGCCTTGGAGTGGCTTGATCCGAGACGCGTCTGGCAATCTTTATGGCACAGCGACGTACGGTGGCGCCTCAGGTGCCTGCCTGGGTGGTTGCGGGGCAGTGTTCAAAGTTGACGCTTCGGGAAACGAGACGGTCCTACATAACTTCAGCGGAGCACCAGACGGCGAGACTCCGTACGCGGGTCTGGTGATGGACTCCGCCGGTAATCTTTACGGCATCACCTATGTTGGCGGTGTCAGCGGAGGGTGCGGTGGTTACGGGTGCGGGATAGTTTTCGAATTGGACTCTCTGGGAAACGAGAGCATTCTTTACACATTCACTGGCGGAGCAGATGGCGGCAATCCCCTTTATGGCGCGCTCGTGCTGGACGCCTCCGGTGATGTGTACGGTACCGCTACCCACGGAGGCGCCACCGCTGGGGCATGCGTTGGCTTCGGCTGCGGGGTAGTCTTCAAAGTAGACCCCTCGGGGAACGAGACCGTGCTGTATACCTTTACCGGTGGTTCAGACGGAGCACACCCTGCCGGGGGAGTTATTTGGGGTGGTTCGAGTAATCTTTACGGTTTGGCGGGTGCGGGCGGAGACCTGAATGGGTGCGGCAGTCTTGGATGTGGCGTTGCCTTCAGGCTCAGCCTGGCCGGCAAAGAGAAGGTGTTGTACAGTTTCACTGATTCGAGCGATGGAGGACAGCCGGGTGGCGGCTTGTTTCCATATAAAGGTTATCTGTACGGCACAACTCCGGGTGGAGGTATGTATCTCAGCGGAGTGGCTTTCAAACTGCTTCCGTAGGTCGGATTTCGGTCACTACTTGCTTTCGACCCAATCGGACGGCCTTACAGCGAGGTAGCGCAGACCGTGTTTTCCGGTCTGCGGTTTTTCTTACCACAGAGCCTCGGACCCGAAGGCGGGGTCCGCGCTTGTATCTTGATTTCGTGTTAAAAACCTTTCGGGTTGAGGGTTCGTTGTTTCGGCGGGTAGGCCGTTCCGCGCTGAGGCCCGGCCCTGTGCCGAGAGCCTGTGAGGTAGATCGGCCC
>DASYYZ010000138.1:0-53996 GCA_035946735.1 Terriglobia bacterium | reverse complement strand
GGCGGACACGTTCAAGCGGTATCTGAGCGACCGTGCCAGCCAGTCTGACTTGCTCTTTCCGAACGCGGCAGGGACGATCTTCGATGATCGTAACCTGATCCGCCGTGAGGTTGAGCCGGTCTGCGACCGCCTGAAGATTCCACGTTTCAGTTGGCACGCTCTGCGGCACACGTTCTCTACCATCGCAGAGAATAACCGGGTGCCGGTCTCGGTGGTGCAATCGTTGCTCGGCCACACCAGTCCCTCGATGACGATGCTGTACGCGCACGCGCAGGACGATGCGAAACAATCGGGCCTTGAGGTGGTCTCAGGGGTTTTGTTCCCGAATGTTCCCAATTTGACGGCAAGTGAGATCAGAGTCGAAAACGTAATTCAATGAAACGAAAGAATAAATCTTGGTCGGGGCGCCCGGATTCGAACCGGGGACCTCTTGCGCCCAAGGCAAGCGCGCTACCAGGCTGCGCCACGCCCCGACAGAAGCAGTCTTAGGGGCTAGTGGTTAGTGGCCAGCATTGAGGCTAATCAGAGCTTCCACTTAGAACTGCCACCAGTCTGAATTATTGTGCCAAGGATAGAGGCTGATGTCCAGTCAGCGGTCAGGGACCAGAGGTCGGGGGCCAGGGGTCAACGAAGGAAGATCTAGAAGTGGATCAAGGACACCGTTGCTGTGAAAGGCGCGGCGGCTAACTGTCTGCTCGCCTCCGGACCTGGGGTTCGGTCCTTGGAATCAAGCCCAAAATGCTCAACCCGAATCCCTAACCCCCTACCCGTGACCTCTGACCCCCGACACCGAACCCTAGTTCTGTCCCCGCAGCAGCCGGACAGGATCGGGCAGGCCATCGGATTCGCGGCCGCTCGCCCCGTTCGAAGCTGCCTCTATCGGCTCCTCATTTTCTTTTTCGCCGGGAAGCAACAGGCGGTTAGATTCAATCCCGTGCTGGCGCGTGTAGAGTTCCCAGTAGCGGCCTTGCGCGGCGTAAAGCGACTCGTGATTGCCGCGTTCGATGATGCGGCCATTCTCGATCACTAAAATCTGGTCGGCGCGGCGCACGGTGGAGAGCCGGTGCGCGATCACGAAGGTGGTGCGCCCCAGCATGAGATAGGAAAGACCTTCCTGGATGAGCGCCTCGGATTCGGAGTCCAGGCTCGACGTGGCCTCGTCCAGGATCAGGATGCGCGGATCGGCCAAGATGGCGCGCGCGATCGAGACGCGCTGCTTCTGGCCTCCGGAGAGCTTCACGCCCCGCTCGCCCACCACGGTGTCATACTTCTGCTCGAAGCGCTCCGCAAACTCGTCCACGCGCGCGATGGCGCAGGCCGCAAGCATCTGGGCCTCCGTTGCCCCGGGCCGCGAGAAGAGCACGTTCTCGCGAATGGTTCCGTCGAACAAGAACGTGTCCTGCAGCACGACGCCGAGCTGGCCGCGGTAAGAGTCCAGCCGGACGCTGATAAGATCGACGCTATCCGCGAGAACGCGGCCTGCAGTGGGCGCGTAGAAGGCCGCCACCAGGCCGATCAGCGTCGACTTGCCTGCGCCCGAAGGCCCCACCAGCGCTGTTACGGTACCCGGTCGAGCCAGAAGGCTGATGTCATTCAGCACCGGCTTGCCGGGATCGTAAGCAAAGCTTACGTCTTCAAACGCAACTTCACCGCGCAATCCATCGAGCGTCACGGTGCGGCCCGGGTCCACATCCTCCGGACGTTCTGCCAGCACTTCGCGAGTGCGCTCGAGCCCGGCGATTGCTTCAGTGAGTTGCGTGCCGATGTTGACGATCTGCGCTACCGGCGCCACCAACATGCCGAGAAAAATGGTGAACTCCACGAAGGAGCCCAGCGTCATGGTGCCGGCGACGATGCGGCGCGCGCCCAGGAACATGATGAAGGCGCTTACGAGCCCGAGAAGGGAAGTGGCGGCCAGGCTCATCACCGAGGTCGCGGTCAGCGTCTTCAGGACATTCTCGAGCAGGCGCTGCACCCCGGCCGCAAAGACGCCCGCCTCGCGCTTCTCGGCATGATAGCCCTTCACCACGCGGATGCCGGAGAGCGATTCCGTGAGCCGTCCCGTCACTTCGGCATTGATTTTGGGCCGCGCCCGGAAGATCGGCCGGATAATCTTGAAAGCGTAGCGCATGAAAATGCCGAAGACGATTAGAATCGCAGCGGCCACCGCCGTCATGACCACGCTGATGCGCAGCAGGACCACGAGCGCAAACACGGCGGTCAGGATGCCGCCCACAAACTGGACCAGGCCGGTCCCGATCAGGTTCCGGAGCCCCTCGACGTCGTTCATAATTCTGGAAACGAGCGCTCCCGTCTTGGTGGAGTCGTAATAAGCGAGAGGCAGGCGCCCGATATGCTCCTGCACGCGCACGCGCAGCTCGGCGATGAGCCTCTGCGCTTCCTTGGAAAGAAGCTGGGTGAGAGAAAAGTCGGTGGCGCCTTGCACGATGGTAGCGAGCACGACAGCGCCGACGATGGGAAGAAGCAGATCGACGCGGCGCTTGCCGATCACCTGATCGATCAGGTATTTCGAGGACGCAGGCAGGACCAGTCCGGCAAGGCGATTGACCGCCATCAGTCCGAAGCCGAGCGCAAGGAGGCTGCGGCGCGGATGAATGAAGCTCCATAAGTCGGGCCAGAGCTCCCGGAGCCGGAGGGATGTCGCCTTGTCGGAGTCAGATGCCATGGCAGCGCTTCATCCGCGACCTTTCGCTCCGCCGTGCCGACGGAGAGACCGCGATCCCCCGGTTGGGGGAAACCCCTGAAGTCCGAATCGAATGCACGCATTCATCCTGAGAGGATAGCATTAAGATGCGTCGCGAGCCGGGACGGTGCGGATCAGATTGACGGCCAATCGGGCGCTGATATACTGCCGGGTGCTTGGCTGGTGCACCGTAAAACTATTTTTTGTGCGAAGCATTTTTTGCGCTGATTTAGTTGACATCACCAAGGACAAGGCAATAACATTTCTCATTCGAACGCGCGTGATGGTGTTCGAATCGCTTGAGTGGAAGAAGATCCGCCGAAGCCGCCCGGCTTTTGAAGTCAGGGGTCCCGCCCGAGCGCGGCGGGTTAACCTGATTGACGCTGTTTTTGCGTAAGGTTTACCGAAGCCAAACGGATGCCTCAGGTTTTCCATCGCAGCATGAACACGATCTCACGGGTAAGCCTGGTGGGCGCGGTGTTGCTCATCGGCGGCCTGGGATATCTCGGCTGGGCCTTCAACCAGTCGCCTTATTACACCAACGCGAAGCTGCAACTGGAACAGCCCGTACCCTTCAGTCACAAGCACCACACCATGGATGACGGTATCGACTGCCGCTACTGCCACACCTCAGTGGAAAAGTCGTCTTTCGCCGGCATTCCGCCAACCGAAACCTGCATGACTTGCCATTCGCAGATCTGGACGAATGCGTCCATGCTGGAGCCGGTGCGGGCCAGTTACGCAACCGGGCAGTCGCTCGAGTGGGCGCGGGTGAACGCGCTTCCGGACTTCGTCTACTTCAACCACAGCATCCACGTGAAAAAGGGCATCGGCTGCACCACCTGTCACGGTCAATTGGGCGAAATGCCGATCACGTGGAAAGAGAACACGCTCTACATGCGCTGGTGCATCGATTGCCACAAGCATCCCGAGCAGTACGTGCGGCGCCGGGAAGATGTGTTCAAGGCGGTCTATCATCCGCCCGCCAACCAAGTCGAGATGGGGCGGCAGCTCGTTCGCGAGTACAAGATTCGGACCTTTACCAACTGTGAGACCTGTCACCGTTAGGAGCTTTAGGCCGGAGAATTGATGACGGATTCGAAGGGGAACAATTTGAATCTGGTGCAGCTTGGGCCGCAAGCCGATTCTGCGCGCGATCGTTTCTGGCGCAGCCTGGATGAGCGCGCGGGCAACGAGGCTTACCAGAAATCGCTGGCCCAGGAATTCCCCGCCGGCAGATCCTTGAAAAACCCGGCCGGGCTTAATCGACGCGATCTGCTGAAACTCATGGGCGCCTCGGCGGGACTTGCGGGGCTCACCGCCTGCACGAAGCTTCCTCCCGAAAAGATTGTTCCCTACGTCCGGCAGCCGGAAGAATTCGTGCCTGGAATCCCGCTATTTTATGCCACCGCCATGCCGTTTGGCGGCGTGGGCCGTGGTCTGCTGGTGGAGAGCCATCTGGGCCGTCCCACCAAGGTGGAAGGCAATCCGGGCCACCCGGGCAGCCTGGGCGGGGCAGACGTGTTCGGCCAGGCGTCTGTGCTCACGCTCTACGATCCGGACCGCTCGCAGGTGCCGTACCACCTCGGTCACGTCAGCGCGTGGGAAGAATTCATCGCGGACTTCGGGAACGCTCTGGTCAACGAGCGTGCGACGGGCGGGGCAGGCTTACGAATCCTGACCGGTACCATCACTTCGCCAACCCTCGCGGATCAGATGAAGTCCGTGCTCAGCCGGTTCCCCTCGGCACGCTGGCATCAATATGAGCCCTGCGGGCGCCACAACGCGCGCGAAGGTGCGCGCCTCGCTTTCGGGCAATACGTCAACACGGTCTACCGCTTCGACAAGGCGGATGTGATTCTAAGCCTCGATTCGGACGTCTTCTTTGCCGAACCCGGAAGCCTGCGCTACGCGCGCGATTTTGCCAACCACCGGCGCGTCTCCGGTCCGGACAGCAGCATGAGCCGGCTTTACGCGATCGAGAGCACGCCCTCGATCACCGGATCGCAGGCCGATCATCGGATTCCTCTGCGTTCAAGCGACATTGAGGCGGTTGCCAGAAGCGTCGCTGCCGGGCTCGGCCTGCAGGCGGGGAACGCCGCGCCGTTGCCGAAGGAGGTTTCCGCGGATGTAGTTGCGGCCATCGTCCGCGACCTACAGTCCCACAAAGGATCGAGCCTGGTGGTGGTCGGCGAGCAGCAGCCAGCGGCAGTGCACGCCTTGGCTCACGCTATGAATCACGCGCTCGGAAACACGGGCCAGACCGTGATCTTCACCGAACCGCTCGAGGCCAGCGCCACCGACGAAATCAAGTCTTTGAAGGACCTCGTGTCCGACATGGACTCCGGCCACGTGCACACACTGCTGATCCTGGGCTCGAATCCGGCGTACAACGCGCCCGCGGACGTTCCTTTCGTGGCCGCTCTCAACAAGGTCGATTTTCGAGTTCATCTTGGCCTTTACTCCGACGAAACCGCCGACCTTTGCCACTGGCACATTCCGGAGGCGCACTACCTGGAGTCGTGGGGAGATGTCCGCAATTACGATGGATCGGTGAGCATTGTTCAGCCTTTAATCGCGCCCCTTTACGGCGGCAAGACCCTGCTTGAGGTTCTGGCCTTGGTCCAAGGCCAGGCGAGCGTGTCGCCGCACGATATGGTCCGTGGCTACTGGCAACAGCAGTCGGGCGGACGTTCGGCGCAGCCAGCGGGCGCGAGCTTCGAATCTTTCTGGGAAACGTCGCTGAACAACGGCTGGCTGGAAGGCACGGCGCCCCCGGCCAAGCAGGTGACGCCGAGCGCCGACACGGCTGCGAAATCGAGCGCACAGGACGTTCAAGGCCTGGAGGTTGTGCTGCGGCCGGATCCGTCGGTTTGGGACGGGAGCCTCGCCAATAACGCCTGGCTGATGGAGTTGCCCCGGCCCTTCAGCAAACTTACGTGGGACAACACTCTGCTGGTGAGCCCGGCTACTGCCGCCCGGCTTGGGCTTCAGCGTGAAGATGTCGTCAAGCTGCAGATTGAAGGCCGCGAGGTGGAGGCGCCGGTCATGGTTCTGCCCGGTCAAGCCGCCAATTCCCTGACGCTGCACCTCGGCTACGGACGCACGCGGGCAGGGGGCGTGGGAAATGGCGTGGGCGCGAATGCCTATCCGATCCGCACCTCGGACGCGCCCTGGATCGCCACCGGCGTGACAGCTTCCAAGACCGGCGGCAAGCACCATCTCGTGACCACTCAGAACCACCACCTCATCGATCAAAAGAGCACGAAGGTGGAAGAGGAGAGCGAGAACGCTTTTGATCGCGGTCTCGTGCGCGTGGGAACGCTGGCCGATTACAAGCAGAGGCCGGACTTCGCCCAGGATCCGCCGGAAGAGAGCACCGAAGCGCCCTCGATGTATTTCCCCTATCACTACACCCAGGCCAATTCCTGGGGCATGTCGATCGACTTGAACAGTTGCATCGGCTGCAACGCCTGCATCGTAGCCTGCTACGCGGAAAACAACATCTCGGTGGTGGGTAAGGACGAGGTGGATAACGGCCGCGACATGCAGTGGATTCGCGTGGACACTTATTTCCGCGGCGACCTCGATAACCCCGAAGCCTACCACGAACTGATGCTGTGCCAGCATTGCGAGAACGCGCCCTGTGAGTACGTCTGTCCGGTGGGAGCTACGGTCCACAGCCCGGAAGGGTTGAACCTGATGGTCTACAACCGCTGCGTGGGGACGCGCTACTGCTCGAATAACTGCCCTTACAAGGTGCGGCGTTTCAACTTCAAGCTCTACTCGGACTGGGACACTCCCAGCCTGTTCCCTCTGCGAAATCCCGACGTCACGGTGCGAAGCCGCGGCGTCATGGAAAAATGCACCTATTGCGTGCAGCGCATCATGGAAGCGAAGATCGCCGCAGACCGCGATGAGACGGTAATCGCGGACGGCCAGATCCAGACCGCCTGCCAGCAAACCTGTCCTACCGAAGCCATCGTTTTCGGGAATCTCAACGACCCGGAGAGCAAGGTGTCGAAGCGAAAGGCCCAGACAAGAGACTACGGTCTGCTGCGCGACCTCAACGTGCGGCCGCGGACGACGTATCTGGCGCGGCTGCGTAATCCCAATCCGGAGATCAAGGGATAGCGAATGGATCCGGAAAACGACAATCGGACCGCCGTGGTCGAGACCGAAGAGGTCATCGCGCCGGGGCATACCTATGCCTCGGTCAGCGACCGCGTCACCGACATGGTCCTGACGTGGCCCATCGGGATCCGCTGGGCCGCCGGTCTCGCCCTGGCGCTCGGATTGCTCTTTGTGCTGAATCTGGCGCTCGGCGTCGTGTTCACGATCGGCGTTGGGGTGTGGGGCATCAACATCCCGGTCGGCTGGGGCTTCGCCATCACGAATTTTGTGTGGTGGATCGGAATCGGACACGCGGGCACCCTGATCTCCGCCTTTTTGCTGCTGATGCGGCAACAGTGGCGCACCTCGATCAACCGCTTCGCCGAGGCAATGACGATTTTCGCGGTGGCTTGCGCCGGAATGTTTCCCCTGGCTCACATGGGCCGCCCCTGGCTGTTCTACTGGCTTCTGCCCTACCCCGACACGATGGGAACCTGGCCCCAGTTCCGCAGTCCGCTGGTATGGGACGTCTTCGCGGTCTCCACCTACCTTACGGTTTCGCTGGTGTTCTGGTACACCGGCCTGCTCCCGGATCTCGCGACCTTGCGCGATCGCGCTAAGAGCCGCGCCGTCAAGATCATTTATGGATTCGCTTCGCTTGGCTGGCGCGGATCGGCATCGCATTGGTCGCGCTATGAAGTGGCCTCGCTGCTGCTTGCGGGCTTGTCGACCCCGCTCGTGGTCTCCGTCCACACGGTGGTGAGCTTTGACTTCACCATCGCTATCATACCGGGCTGGCACAGCACCATCTTCCCGCCTTACTTCGTGGCCGGAGCCATCTATTCCGGCTTCGCCATGGTGCTCACCCTCGCCATTCCTTTGCGGAAGTACTACCACCTGGAAGATTTCGTCACCATGAAGCACCTCGATTTCATGGGTAAGGTGATGCTGGCCACGGGCCTTGTAGTCGCCTACAGCTACGTCATGGAAGCCTTCATGGCGTTTTACAGCGGCAACCAATACGAGCGCTACATGATGCTAAATCGCATGACCGGACCCTACGCCGTAACATTCTGGACGCTGATCTTCTGCAACCTGGTGGGTCCGCAGGTGCTCTGGATCCGCAAGTTCCGCCAGAGCCCGTGGCTTCTGTTCGGCGTGTCTCTGGTGGTGCAGACGGGCATGTGGCTGGAGCGTTTTGTGATCATCATCACCGGCCTCCATCGCGATTTCATCCCTTCGTCCTGGGGCATGTTCTACCCCACGCGCTGGGACTACATGACATTCCTGGGAACGTTGGGCCTGTTCTTCACCCTGTTCTATCTGTTTATCCGGGTGATGCCGATGATCGCGATCCACGAATTGCGGGATCTGGTCCACAAGAAACAGCACGAGGCGAAGGCCGAATCGCATTAGAAGGGAAGGGAATTCGCCGTTCCGGAGATGGAACGCCGAGCAAGAAGATTCATCGATGGCTCAGATTCTCTACGGCCTGATGGCTGAATTCGAAACCCCGGAGCAAGTTCTGGAAGCGGCGGAGCGCGCTCGGGACGAAGGCTACCGCAGGATGGACGCCTACACGCCTTTTCCGGTGGAGGGTCTGGCCGAGGCGGTTGGCTTCTACCGGACCCGCTTATCGGCGATTGTGCTCTGCGGAGGTTTGACCGGTTGCTGTACCGGATTTCTTTTGTGTTGGTGGCCCAACGTCATCGGGTACCCGTTGAACATCGGGGGCAAGCCCTACAACAGTTGGCCGGCCTTCATTCCCATTACGTTCGAGCTGACCATTCTGTTCTCAGCGCTGTCGGCTGTGATCGGAATGATCGCCCTGAACGGGCTTCCCATGCCTTATCACCCGGTATTCAACGCGCCTCGATTTGATCTGGCCTCGCGCGATCGCTTCTTCTTGTGCATTGAAGCTCGGGATCCAAAGTTCAGCCTGACAGAAACGAGAGATTTCCTGGGTGGGCTCGATCCTGTTGAGGTATCCGAGGTGGAATGCTGACTCCATGAATGCCCGGAGCCAACACGAGACGTGGTACCTCTCGGCTCGGGCGCGGTGGCTTGTGTCCGGCCGCGACTGGTTACGCGCCGGCGCCGGGTTGGCGCTACTCTTGTCCCTTGTGATTTCGAGTGCGTGCCGCGTCGATATGCACGTGCAGCCAAGATACGATCCGCTCGGCGAGAGCTCGTTCTTTCCGGACGGCCGGTCGGAACGGCCCATGGTGCCCGGCACCGTCCCGCACGGGCTGCTTCGCACCGACGAGCTGCGCTATACTGGAAAAATTAACGGTGTCGCGGCAAATGAATTCCCGTTTCCCATCACCCGAGCGGATCTCGACCGAGGCCGGGAGCGCTTCAATATCTACTGCACTCCCTGCCACGACTACACGGGCAGCGGGAACGGCATGATGGTCCAGCGCGGGTTCCAGCAGCCGCCTTCGTACCATTCGGAGCGCTTGCGGAACCTGCCGGTCGGCCACTTCTTCGACGTGATCACCAACGGGTACGGCGCCATGTACAGCTACGCCGGCCGCGTAGAACCCGACGACCGCTGGAGAATAGCGGCTTACATTCGGGCGCTTCAGGCCAGCCAGCACGCCACCATCAATGACGTGCCGGCGGATCAGCGGGGACAACTCGAAAAAGGTCAATGAACGAAACCCTTCGCCCGCTTCTCGATCGAGTTCAACGCCCGGCTTTAGGCCTCGGCGTGATCGCTTTGCTGGTCTCAGCCATCGGCTTTTATGTGGACGCGACGCAGTTTATGCGCTCGTACCTGGTGGCGTTCTGGTTCTGGCTGGCGGTTACGCTGGGGTGCCTGGCGATCCTGATGATCCAGTTCTTCGTCAAGGGCAAGTGGGGCTTCCTGGTGCGGCGCACCCTCGAGGCCGGCACGCGGACTTTGCCGCTCATGGCGGCGCTCTTCCTGCCGATCCTCCTCACGCTCCCGCGACTCTACATCTGGGCGCGTCCGGAACAACTGGCGTCGCTGGATCTGCCGCCTTTCAAGCGCGAGTATCTCGCCACTCCGTTTTGGGTGATCCGCGCCGTGATCTATTTCGGCATTTGGCTGCTCTGGATCTATCTGCTGAACAAATGGTCCGCGCAGGAAGACGAGGGTGGCGGTCCACACCTTCTGGCAAGGATGAGGGCCCTCAGTGGTCCCGGGTTGGTGCTCTTCGCATTCACCGTTACTTACGCCGCCATCGACTGGATCATGTCCCTCGAGCCCGGATTCTTCTCCACGATCTACGGTCTGATTTTCACCGTGATTTCGGCGCTGGTCGGGCTCTCGCTGGCGGTGATCGTGTTGAGGCTGCTTTCAGGGTACGAGCCCTTTCTCGGGATCATCGAGCCCCGGCGGTTCAATGATTACGGCAACCTGATGCTGGTCTTTACGATGCTCTGGGCCTACCTTCAGTTCGATCAGTTCCTGATCATCTGGGCTGGTAACTTGCAGGACGAAATCCCGTGGTACGTGGTCCGCGCCAAAGGCACTTGGGGCGGTGTGGCACTGGCGCTGTTCCTATTCCACTTTGCTTTCCCATTCCTCCTGCTGCTCCAACGGGCCGTTACGCGGCGCATGCAGATGCTGAGCGTCGTGGCGATCATCCTGCTGCTCATGGAGTGGGTCGATCTGTACTGGATCATCCAGCCGGCATTTTCGCCACATGCGCCGAGCCTGAGCTGGATGGACCTGACGCTTTTCGTCGGCATCGGTGGTGTCTGGACCTCTTACTTTGTCGGTCAATTGAAGAAGAGGCCGCTGGTGCCGCTGCACGATCCTCGGTTTGAAGGAGAGGTCATCGTTGGAGCCTGAGACCGGCCATCACGGAGCAGGACATTCGTCGGTGCACGCGCACGAGAAGTCCGACGCGGGCATCCACGCTGCCGGTATCCTCGGCGGGGCGTTTGTCATCCTGCTCATTTTCGGCCTGGTGACCGGCTACCTAACTTTCCGGTTTTTTAACTCTCCGGAAACCGTGGGACCGCCGGCTTCGCCCCTTTCCTCCGCCCGCGTGATCCCCAAAGGCCCGCGTCTTCAAGTGTACGCACACGAGGACTTGCTGGACTATCTCCAACACCAGCAGCAGACCTTGGATAGCTACGGATGGGTGGATCAGAAGGCAGGCGTTGTAAGGGTGCCGATCGATCAGGCGATGGAAACGTTGCTGAAGAATGGACTGCCGGTGCGAGGCGTAGCACCCGCCCCGGGTACGCAAAAAGCAACCGCCGCAAAGGCCAAGGCGTCGAAGGAGTGAAATGCGCGTGACACGGGGCAATTCGAATCGCTTTGCCGGTGGGTTACGGGTCGCGGGCCGCTGCCGTCACGCCACCCGTTCGGTCTTTCGTGCTGCTTCGATCCTGGCAGTCCTGGGAGCTGCCGTAACCGGGTCCGTCTCTCACGGCCAGGTGCGGAATGCGAGCACGCTGCCGCCGATCCTGCGCAACGTCGGCATCGATCAAAAGCTGAACGAGCAGGTACCGCTCGACATTCCGTTCCGGGACGAGAACGGTGACGTGGTGCGGCTCGGCGATTATTTCGGCAGCAAGCCGGTGATCCTGTCCTTGGTCTATTACGAGTGCCCGATGCTTTGCACCACGGCCTTGAATGGCCTGGAGCAGAGCTTGAAGGAGCTCAAGTTCGACGTGGGCGATCAGTTTAACGTCGTCACCGTTAGTTTTGATCCGGCTGAGAAGCCAGCGCTGGCTGCCGCCAAGAAAGCCGTATATGTGGGGCTGTATGGGCGGCCCGGAGCTGTGAACGGGTGGCACTTTCTCACCGGTGACCAGGATTCCATCAGAAGGCTGACCGGTGCCGTGGGATTCCGCTATAACTACGATCCCAAGGTCAAGCAGTTCATGCACGCCACCGGACTTATCGTGCTGACTCCTCAAGGCAAGCTGGCCCGCTACTTTTACGGGATTACTTACCCGGCCGGGAACCTGCGTCTCGCCCTGGTGGAGGCGTCGCAGGGAAAGATCGGCAATGCCATCGACGTTGTGCTGCTGTATTGCTGCGAGTACGATCCGATGACGGGAAAATACAGTCTGGTGATCGCACGCGCGCTGCAGGTGGGCGCTGCGGTAACAATCCTCTGCCTCGGCAGCCTGCTTTTGGTGATGTTCAGGGCCAGTCCGCGCAACGTGGTATAGGCAACGAACCAATCGGGAGGCGGCGCCAACGCCCCCGGCGTCAAAAGCAGGAAGAAACGGCGAACTGACAGCGATGTGGTACGGTTTCCCACTTAAGCCCGATCAAGCCTCTACGATTTCGGTGGAGTGGGACTATCTCTTCTACTTCCTAACCGGCCTTACGGTATTCTTCTCGGCCTTGATTTTCGCCTTCGTTTTCTACTTTGCGGTGAAGTATCGGCGCCGCAAGAAGGATGAGATTCCTCCTCAAAACGAAGGTAATCTTCCGCTCGAGCTCGGCTGGACCATTATTCCGGCGGGAATCTGTGTGTTTATTTTTGTATGGGCCTCACAATTGTTCATGCGCAGCCAGCGTCCTCCAACTGCGGCCACTGAGATCTTCGTGGTTGGGAAGCAATGGATGTGGAAGGTGCAGCACCCGGAGGGGCCGCGAGAGATCAATCAATTGCACGTTCCCGTGGGGGAGCCGGTGAAGCTCACGATGACTTCCGAGGACGTGATCCATGACTTCGGAATCCCGGCGTTTCGTGTGAAGAAGGACGTTGTGCCCGGGATGTACTCCACGGAATGGTTTCAAGCCACGAAGACTGGCGAATTCCACTTATTCTGCGATCAGTATTGCGGCACCGGACATTCGCACATGGTGGGAACAATCGTGGTGATGTCGCAGCAGGACTACGCGCGCTGGCTTGCCAGCCAAATGAACACAGAACCCATGGCCGCGGCGGGAGAGAGACTGTTTGGACAGCTTGGCTGCAACACCTGTCACGGCGCGGCCGCGAAGATTTCCGGCCCCGCGCTGCAGGGCTTGTATGGAAGCGAGGTCAAGCTTCAGAACGGCAAGACTGTAACCGCGGATGACGCCTACCTTCGGGAAGCGATCCTGGGTCCGCAAGGCGTGGTCGGCTACCCGGCCCTGATGCCCACCTTTCAGGGCCAGGTGAACGAAGAGGAGGTCCTGCAGCTTCTCGCATACGTCAAGTCTCTCGGACCGGCCGCGGAAAGGAAGACCAATCAATGAGCACGCTGGCGGTTGAAGCCACTCCCACTTTTCCCGAAGTGCACTACTTGAACGCCGACTACGGGTGGCGCTCCTGGTTGTTTACCATCGATCACAAGCGGATTGCGTGGCTCTACCTGTTTGCGATCACAGGCTTCTTCGCAGTGGGCGGCCTGATGGCGACCTTGATGCGCTTGAACCTCATCGAGCCGCAAGGGCTGCTGATGGAACCTGCCAGCTACAACAAGCTCTTCACCGCTCACGGCCTGATCATGATCTTCTTCTTCCTGGCGCCGGCAATTCCGACGGTGATGGGGAATTTCCTGATCCCGCTGATGATCGGCGCCCGTGACGTCGCCTTCCCAAGATTGAATCTGCTGAGCTGGTACATCTTCATGCTGGCCGGCGGCGTCTTCATGTTCAGCATCATTCGCGGCGGGGTGGATACGGGATGGACGTTCTACACGCCGCTGAGCACCACCTACGCCAACACCAACGTGCTCTCGGCGGCGATGGGTATCTTTATCTCGGGGTTCTCGTCGATTCTGACCGGCCTGAACTTTATCGTTACCATCCACAAGATGCGGGCGCCCGGCATGACTTGGTTCCGGCTGCCGCTCTTTATCTGGGCGATGTACGCCACCAGCATCATCTTCGTGCTTGCGATGCCGGTGATTGCTATCACGCTGGCTCTGATCGCACTTGAACGGATCTTCCACGTGGGGATCTTCGACCCCGCGCTCGGCGGCGACCCGATCCTGTTTCAGCACCTGTTTTGGTTCTTTGGACACCCCGAGGTCTACATCCTGATTCTGCCTTCGCTGGGCGTGATGAGCGAACTGGTGGCGGCCGGCTGCCGGCGGCGCATCTTCGGGTACAGCTTCGTGGCCTTCTCCAGCGTTGCGATTGCCGCCATTTCTTTCATGGTTTGGGGCCATCACATGTTTTTGACGGGCGAGTCCGTTTATGCCGGCGTGGTGTTCTCGGCCCTCAGCTTCGCGGTGGCCATTCCTTCCGCAGTCAAGATCTTTAACTGGACTGCAACCATGCACAAAGCGTCAGTCTCGCACGACGCTCCGATGCTCTATGCCATTGGGTTCATCGGCCTGTTCACCATCGGCGGCCTCACCGGACTGTTCCTGGCATCGATGGGCACCGACGTCCATCTTCACGACACGTATTTTGTGGTTGCGCATTTCCATTACATCATGGTGGGAGGCGCGATCATGGGTTATCTCGGGGCGCTGCACCTGTGGTGGCCAAAGATGACCGGCCGCCTTTATCCGGAAGCATGGGCTAGGTTCGCGGCCTTGCTCGTCTTTGTGGGCTTCAACCTTACCTTCGGTCCCCAATTTATTTTGGGCTATCTGGGCATGCCTCGGCGTTACGCCGTCTATCCGGCGGAGTTCCAGGTGCTGAACGTCATGTCTTCAGCCGGAGCCTCGATCCTGGCCGTTGGATATGTCATCCCGCTCATTTACTTCACCTGGTCGGCGCTCAAAGGACCTGTGGCCGGGCCCAATCCCTGGGGCGCCAAGGGTCTCGAGTGGACCACGCCTTCGCCGCCGCCCACCGGCAACTTTGAGGTAACACCTATCGTCACCGAAGAAGCTTACGCTTACGGACCCCAGGAGGCTCACGTTGGCTGAAGCTCACAGTCAAGTCGCGGTGGCTGAAGCACACGATGGCGCCGCCCTGGTGGCGCACCAGTTTGACGACTTCCAGCAGCAGGCGCAGGCCGACAGCTTCGGCATGTGGATCTTTCTGGCCACCGAGGTTCTCTTTTTCGGCGGCCTCTTCTGCGGGTACGCCCTCTATCGCAACCTCTACTTCGAAGCCTTCACGGCCGGCAGCCATCTCATCAAGGTCGCCTACGGCGCGTTTTACACCGTGCTGCTCATTTGCAGCAGTTTGACGATGGCGCTGGGGGTTCGCGCGGCTCAGCTTCGAAACCGCACGTCGTTGATGGTGTATCTGGCTCTTACCTGGATCATGGGAGCGGCCTTTGTCTACGTCAAACTGCGCTACGAGTGGTACGGGGACTATCTTGAAGGCCTAGTCCCAGGCCTTAACTTTGCGCCGCACGGAGAAAGCCTGGAGATCATCAATCATTTCCACGCCACCCTGCCGCACGTGGCCCTGTTTTTCGTCTTCTACTTCTGCATGACGGGCCTGCACGCCTTGCACATGGTGGTCGGCGTGGGTCTGCTCACGACCCTGATGATCTTCACCATGCAAGGCAAGACCACTGAAGGAAACTACAATTGGGTGGAGATCGTCGGACTTTACTGGCACTTTGTCGACATTGTATGGATTTTCCTCTTCCCCTTACTTTACTTGATCGGGGGGCGGTATCTCTAAAATGCTTGAGCATCACGTCCATCCCAAGAAGTTCTACGTCTTCACCTTTCTGTCGCTGATCGTTCTCACCGCGGTCACCACAGGGGTCGCTTTCATCGATTTGGGCTATTTTAATACGGTCGTCGCGCTCGTCATCGCAGTTTGCAAAGCTACCCTGGTGGTGCTTTTCTTCATGCATCTCAAGGAGCAGACCGGTTTGACGCGCATCGTCATTTTGGTGGCTCTGCTGTGGTTGACGGTGCTGATCGGCATCACGGCGAGCGACGTTTTCACCCGGCGCTGGTTGCCGTCGAACGGGTCCTGGGAACGTAGTGCGGTGGCCCAACCGCGATAGGCGGCTCTCAACATGGCTCGCCTCGAACGATCGGACTCATCTCTGGCGGCCCCGCCGCGCGGCACCGATTCAAAATCGGCGCTTTCAACGACTAAGCTCGAACCCTCAAATTACGGACGTGGTCCCGACGTCCCGGAATCTTACGGTGGCGGGGACTTCGGCGGTTGGAACCCGATGGGCTGGAGTTCTCCGCCTTCGGCCGCCAGGGCCGGGATCTACGTCGCGCTTGCATCGGTAGCGATGCTGTTTGCCAGCCTGACGCTGACTTTCGTCCTCCGGCCCAGCCTCACCCGCAACCTGGCGCACATCCCGCTTCCTCACGTGCTGTATCTCAATACAATCCTTCTTGCCTTTAGCAGCCTGACCCTGGAACTGGCACACGCAGGTCTTGCTTCCGCCCGCCGCTGGGCCTTCCAAGCCTGGACGATGCTTACATTGGGACTCGGCCTCGCCTTTGTGGTAGGGCAATTGCTGGCCTGGCGTGAACTCGCCGCCGCCGGAGTCTACATTGCCGGGAATCCCAGCAGCGCTTTTTTTTACCTGATCACCGGCGCCCACGGCCTGCACTTGATTGGCGGGCTGCTCGCGGTAGCCTACCTGGCTCTAAAGGCGCGCGAGATTCGTTGGGGTCTCAGACGAAGAACCGTTGTGGATGTGACGCGGATCTATTGGCATTTCATGGATGGGCTCTGGTTGTGCCTCTTCGCTCTGCTGATCTGGCTACGCACCTAGTTTGTATCCTTCTCCTTTCTGGAGCAGCCAGCATTACTTCCGAGGATGGAGTCGGCAGCAAAGCTACGAGGCGGTGGCAAGGGCCTGCCGTGCGCTTTCCCTCCCGCCTTCCTCGCTGCCCCCAAGCTCGCGCACAATGTTGCCAACGAAGGCCTTGGCGTCGCCGAATAGCATCAGGGTTTTGTCGATGTAGTAGAGCTCGTTGTCGATGCCGGCGAATCCCGGGTTCATGCTGCGTTTGATCACCATCACGGTATGCGCCTTGTCTACGTCGATGATCGGCATGCCAAAGATCGGGCTGCTGCGATCGTGGCGCGCGGCAGGATTGGTGACATCGTTGGCGCCGATAATCAGGGCCACGTCCACCTGCGGCATTTCCGGATTGATGTCGTCCATGTCGTAGAGTTTGTCGTATGGGATATCGGCCTCGGCCAGCAATACGTTCATGTGACCCGGCATGCGTCCTGCCACAGGATGAATGGCGAATCCCACATCTACGCCGCGCCGCGACAGAGAATCGAACAGCTCGCGCACTTTGTGCTGGGCCTGGGCCACGGCCATGCCGTAGCCGGGCACGATGACGACGCGGTTGGACGCGGAGAGAATCGCGGCTGCTTCCTCGGCGGTGGCGCTGCGGACCGTCCTCGCCTCCTGAGCACCGGATACGGAGGCTTGCACCTGACCAAAGGCTCCGAACATCACGTTGCTGAAGGACCGGTTCATGGCCTTGCACATGATCACGGACAGGATGAACCCCGAAGAGCCGTCGAGCGCGCCGGCAATGATCAGCAGTTTGCTGTTGAGCACGAAACCCATGGCGGCGGCTGACAGTCCGGCGTACGAGTTCAGCAGCGAGATCACGGTGGGCATATCCGCGCCGCCGATCGGAATGATGAGCATCACCCCGAACACCAGGGGGATCGCGATGATCAACGGAAACAAATGCGTTGCACCGGGGTTTAGCACCAGGTAAACCGCAGTGCCGACCGCCACGGCCAAGGTCGAGAGGTTGGCGACGTTTTGCCCCTTATAAGTGATCGGACGCTGCGGCAGCCATTCCTGAAGCTTGCCCGCCGCCATCAAGCTTCCCGTGAAGGTGAGCGACCCCAGGATCACCTCCAGGCAAAGCACCGACATCTCAAACGGAGAAATGTTCGGCGTGCGCAGGAAGAACTCCGAAGTGCCCACTAACGTGACGCAGAGCGCTCCGCAGGCGTGGCTCAGTGCGGTCCGTTGCGGTACCGCCGTCATCTGCACCAAACCGAGTGGGACGCCGATAATTGATCCGAGCACCAGCCCGATGATGATCCATCGGAAATCGACAATCCCCTGGTGCATCAGAGTGCCCAGGATGGCAAGCGCCATCCCGATCTCGCCGGCGCGCACGCCGCGCTTGGCGGTGGTGGGCGCGCTCAGCCACTTGAGCGACAAGATGAAAAGCCCGGTGGCTGCAACGTAGATGAGCTCAATGGAGGTGTCGGTTAGCATAGGCGTCACGATTTCCTGGGTCTGCTGGATTTGAACATGTTCAGCATGCGGTCAGTGATCAGGAATCCGCCCACGACGTTGCTCATTGCCGCGACGATGGCGATGGTTCCGAGCACCGTCGAGAGGGTGGACTTGTGCTCACCGACGAGCACGATCGCCCCCACCACTGCGATCGCATCCAGGGCGTTCGTGAGAGACATTAACGGGGTGTGGAGCAGAGGCGAAACCCGCCGGATCACTTCGAATCCGATGAAGCCTGCGAGCATTACGACGTAGAGACTGGTAATGAGATCGTGAGCCACGCTAACCTCCTCGAAACTACACCGCTTGGGCTACCGGCGTCGATACGGAAAAGAACTGCTGTACCATCGCGTTGACGATCTGGCCTTCCCGTGTCACCAGCGTGTCGCGAGTGATCTCGTCATCGAGATTCAACTGAAGCTTGCCGTCCTTGACCAGATGGGTGAGAAAGGCCGTCAGGTTCTTGGCGTACATCTGGCTGGCGTGATAGGGCACGGAGCTCGCCAGGTTGATCTGGCCGATGATGGTGACGTCGTGCTCCACAACTACTTCTTCGGCGCGCGTCAGCTCGCAATTTCCGCCGCGCTCGGCCGCCAGGTCCACAATCACAGAACCCGGGGCCATTTTCTCCACCATTTCGCGCGTCACGAGCAGTGGGGGTTTCTTGCCGGGAATCACGGCGGCTGGGATCACTACGTTGCTCTCAGCCACCACCCGCCCCAGCAGCTCGCGCTGGCGGCGGTAGAAGTTCTCATCCTGCGCGCGGGCGTAACCGCGGGCGTCCTGGGCGTCTGCAGCCTCGATCGGGAGCTCCACAAAACGCCCGCCCAGGCTCTGCACCTGCTCCTTGACGGCGGGCCTCAAGTCGTAAGCCGAAGCAACCGCTCCCAGGCGGCGCGCGGTGGCAATGGCCTGAAGCCCGGCCACTCCACAACCGATGATGAAGATGCGAGCCGGCGAAATGGTCCCGGCTGCCGTCGTCAGCATGGGGAACAGCCGCGGCAACGTGTCCGCCGCCAGCACCACTGCTTTGTAACCGCATACGGTGGCCATTGAAGAAAGCGCGTCCATGCTCTGGGCCCGCGTAATGCGCGGCATTAGCTCCACGGCGAAAGACGTGGCGCCCGTGGCCGCGATTTCTCCCAGCGTTTCCACCGATCCGAGCGGTCGAAGAAAGCCCACCACAATTTGGCCGCGCCGCAGCAGCGGCAAATCCGCCTTGCCCGTGCGGTCGTTCGAGCCGTGGCAGAGCACTTGAACGATAACGTCAGCCCTCTGGAACACTTGGGCGCGGTCAGGAAGCATCGTGGCGCCCTTGGCGGCGTAGTCAGCGTCTGGATAGCCGGCGGCGGCGCCTGCCCCCGCCTCTACCACGGTCTCCAGGCCGGCTTTAGCGAGAGCCGGAACCACCGTGGGAACCAGCGCCACGCGCCGCTCTCCGGGAAAACTCTCCTTTGGAACGCCGACGATCATACGCCTCCTCCGCCATCCGGATCTTGCGCTCTGAGCTCTCGTGGCAAAGCTACCCGGATTTCTATTGTACCGGAAGCACGCAAACTGCTTTGATGCGAAGTGGCATTGTGCCGTCAACGACTGAAGGCGGCAGGAGTCTGCAGCGTTTCGGAAATCGCTTTTCTCCGTTAAGCTCGTCAGTGTACGGGAACTTGGAGCCCACTACCACCCATGGACGGGAAACCCCTGTCTGATCAAGTTGCGTTGGTCACTGGCGGCGGCCGCAGAATCGGCAGGATTATTGCGCTTGGACTCGCTCGCGCAGGCGCGCACGTGGCCATCAATTACTGCCTTGCCGGGGCCCAGGCACGCAAGACGACCGGTGAGATCAGGGCGCTCGGTGTTGAATCACTCGCGCTGAAGGCTGATGTCTCAAAGCCCGCCGAAGTGCGGACCATGTTCCGCGCCCTTGGACGCGAGTTCAAGCGGCTGGACGTGCTGGTGAATAACGCCGGTGTTTTCTTTGCCGCAAAGTGGGACAAGCTCAACGAGCAGGATTGGGACAGCGCGCTTGGCGTGAATCTCAAGGGTCCGTTCTTCTGCGCGCAGGCTGCGGCCCGGATGATGATGCGGCAAGAGGCTGGTCGCATCATTAACGTCTCGTCGCTCGGCGGCCTGCGCGCCTGGCCCAGCTACGCGCACTATTGCAGCTCAAAGGCGGGCCAGATCATGCTGACCCGCTGCCTCGCCAAGGCGCTAGGACCCAGGATCATGGTTAACAGCGTGGCGCCGGGGACCATTCTTTTCCCCGGTGAGGAGCCAAGTCCCGCCCAGCGGCGATCAATTCCCCTGACTCCGCTCCGCACGGCCGGCCGCCCCGAAGCCGTCGCCGCGGCGGTGCTCTTTCTCGCCACCACGGCAGAGTTCATCACCGGGCAAGTGATCCCGGTCGACGGCGGCCAATCGGTACTTTGAGGATCACTGTCAACGCCTTGTCCGCGCACACTCCTTCCTTGGCCTAGGGCGGGCCCGTAGCGAGGCTGATAAATGCCAAAGCCCTGTCTTATGCAGTTGCCATCGAGCTCTGCTCCGCGCATTGCGGATGCCGGCAGTTGCAGGAGATTTCCATAGTTCCGCGGGCGTCGTGGCAATAGTCGCTGCAGTATTTGTCACCCTTCTGCACGATGCAATTGCAGGACGGATGAGCGCACTTCTTCTGCTCGCCCATTAGATCACCTCTTTCCGGCCCCTGCGGATCTCTGACTTTCCGCACGCCCTCCGCCGTCACCTGCCTAGATGCCACGCCAGGCGCCGGGGCTTCTCGACTTAATATAATGAAGAGAATCCCTCCCTCTCTGCACCCTGGTGACGCCTGCATGACCGGCTTCACGCGGCTGCCGCGATAGCGTAAAATCTTCAGGGGCCGGGCTGGTACCGACCCCTCTACAAAGGAGAAGTCAAATGATGCTGGATTGGAACGAATACATGAAACAACTGGGCTCTACGATCGGCCAAATGGCCGCAGTCAGCCCGGACGTGGTTAAGGGTTATCAAACGCTCAGCGGCGCGGGGCAGAATACCGGCAAGCTTGACGAAAAGACGCGCCAATTGATTTCGCTGGCCGTGGCCGTCACCACCCGTTGCGACGGCTGCATCACGTTTCATACCGACGCCGCCATCAAGAGCGGCGCCACGAAGGAAGAGATCGTCGAGGCGCTGGGAGTGGCCATTGCTATGAATGCGGGCGCAGCGCTGGTTTTCTCGTCGCGCGTGATGGACGCTTACGCAGCCAAGACTGCCGCGGCCGGCGACGCTACAAAGGCCACTCCACGGTAAAGGCTAGGAGAAAGCGAGCTTTGAGATGGGAGGTGGCAGGCGCCAAAATCGCCGCCTAGCCGCCCCACTCCAGTCCGTGGCCGTTTTTGGGGCGGCCCCGATCTTATGGCCTTGCTCGCAGTAGAACAACTCCAGGCGGAAAGCGAAATAACACTATGAACGGCACGTTGTTTAGGGCGCTGGTCGCGTTACTGCCAATTTCCATGCTGGTTTCCGGGTCGGCAGTTTTGTTCTGCAGGAATAAGGCGGTGCTATTCTTCCTGCAGCTACTCGGTGCGGGATTCCTGCTGTTCGTCGTTCTTGCGCATGTTTCAGAGGCACTTCATTTGTTCCCTTGGATGGGCTGGGGGCTCGAACATAGTGCGGGCCATTACTTTGATCTTACGAGCGCCGTGTGTGGCGCGATCTTATTTCCGGCGGGATATTTCCTTCAGAGTCTTAAAGGAATTTCAAAGTAGTCCACTGACCCGACAGGAATGCTCTTTACTCTTCGCTTTAGGGGTATCTGCCATGCTAACCTCCGCCGCACTCCTTCTCGCCGCCATGTCGATGGCGCCCGTTGCGCCAGAGGACTCGTATCGAGCCCAGATCGAACAGTGGCGCGCGCGCCGGGAGGCCTCGCTCAAGTCGGAAGACGGCTGGCTGACGGTTGCGGGCCTGTTCTGGTTGAAGCGCGGCATCAACACGGTTGGGACCGAGGCCGGAAACGATATCGTGCTTCCCGCCGGATCAGCACCCGGCCGGGTGGGAGCCTTCGACATGCACGATGGCATCATCTCCTTCGAGGCTGCAGCCGGCGTAAATGCCACGGTCAACGGCAAACCGGCCACCGCGTCCGCCCTAAAACCGGACTCCTCCGAATCGCCCGACATCCTGCGATTGAACGGACTCACCCTGTCTGTGATCCAGCGGCACGATCGCTACGGGATCCGGCTGAAGGACAAGAATAGCGAGATGCGGAAGGCGTTCACGGGTCTGAAGTATTTCCCGGCGAAGGAAGAATACCGAGTCAAAGCAAAATTCGTGCCTTATGATCCAGCCAAGACAATCGCGGTCCCCAATATCCTGGGCCAGATTGAGCAGACCCCGAGTCCCGGGTATGTGGAGTTCACGCTGAATGGTCACGAATTGCGACTGAATCCGGTGACGGAAGGGGACACGTTGTTTTTCATTTTTAAGGACCTGACTTCGGGCAAGGAGACCTATCCGCCGGGCCGTTTCCTGAACACGGAGATGCCGAAGAACGGCGAGGTGATCCTCGATTTCAACAAGGCCTACAATCCACCCTGCGCTTTCACGCCTTATGCCACCTGTCCGCTGCCTCCGGAACAGAGCAAACTCTCGATTGCCATCGAGGCGGGCGAACTCCGCTACGGACACTAACTGCCACTGAGGTAAGCCACTGGTTCGACCAGTGAGACTCGAAAAGGTTTGACCGTTGAAGAGAGTAACATCCTCCTCCAAGGTGGCTTGATGAGAACCCATCGCAAAGGAGGATGTAATGTCAGACCTTTATCAGAGCCTATCCCATTCAAAATGGGACTGCAAATACCACGTCGTGTCTGTCCCCAAGCGGCGGCGCAAGGCGGTATTTGGGAAGTTGCGTCGTCAGTTGGGAGAAGTCTTCCATGCTTTGGCACGTCAGAAAGAATGCCAGATTCTCGAAGGTCATCTGATGCTGGACCATGTGCATATGTGTATCGCGATTCCCCCGAAGCACCCGGTGGCCTCGGTGATCGGGTTTCTCAAGGGGAAAAGTGCCATTGCGGTAGCCCGACTGTGTGGCAAAGAGCGAAACTTTACGGGCGAGCACTTCTGGGCCCGTGGTTATGCGGTCTCCACGGTCGGATTCGAATTGGACCAGATCCGCCGATACATCCGCGAACAGGAAGAAGCGGATGGAACAAGCGGACAATTTTGACGCTGTGAACGAAGGCGCGCCTTAGCGCGACGCCTAAACCAACAGGGCGACCGCCTTTGAGGCGGCCCCACTCATCAAGCCACCCGCCTCGCGGGTGGTGTCTGACTGTGTCGAGTCAATTGGCCTCGAGCGCGTGTTTGTGCTTCTTGGGCCGCTTATTGTACTCCAGGATCTTCTTGCGCAGGCGCGTGGACTTGGGCGTCACCTCGACGTATTCGTCCTCGGCGATGAACTCAATGGACTCTTCAAGGGTCAGGGGGCGGAACGGTATCAGGCGGATGGCTTCATCGGCCACCGAGGCGCGCATATTGGTGAGCTTCTTCTCCTTGACGGCGTTCACGTCCATATCGTCCCAGCGCGCGTTTCGCCCGATCACCATGCCTTCGTAGACTTCCAGGCCGGGTCCGACGAAAAGATCGCCGCGCTCCTGCAGATTCCAGAGCGCGTGGGCGGTGGTGCGGCCGGCGCGATCGGCGATCAGCGATCCCGTCAGGCGCGAGGGAATCTCCCCCTGCCACTCGATGTAACCTTCGAAGAGGGTATTCATCACGGCGGTGCCGCGCGTGGCCCTGAGCACTTCGCTGCGCAGCCCGATGAGCCCGCGCGAGGGAATCGAGAACTCGAGACGCACCCGCCCGCTTCCCGACTGTCCGGCGCCATGGCTCACAATCTTGTTATTCACGCCCTTGCGCATGCCGATTTCCTGCATGAGCACGCCTACAAACTCCTGAGGCACGTCAATGATGAGCTGTTCCAGAGGCTCCTGGACCTTGCCATCGACGCTGCGCGTAATGATCTCCGGCTTGCCCACGGCCAGCTCGTACCCTTCGCGCCGCATCATCTCGATCAGGATGGCGAGCTGCAGCTCGCCGCGCCCCATAACCTTGAAGGAATCGGTGTTTCCCATCTCCTCCACGCGAATGGACACGTTGGTCAGCAGTTCCTTCTCGAGACGCTCGCGCAGGTGCCGCGAGGTAACGTAAGCGCCTTCTCGGCCCGAAAAAGGCGAAGTGTTCACGGTGAACACCATGGAGATGGTGGGCTCGTCGATCGGAATGTGGGGCAGTGGGGCGGGAGATTCAACGCTGGTCACGGTCTCTCCGATGGTGATCCCTTCCACGCCCGCTATGGCCACGATGTCACCGGCTGCGGCGGTTTCGAGATCGATCCGCTCCAGTCCTTCAAAGCCGTAAAGCTTGGTAATGCGCGTCTGCTGCATGCTGCCGTCCAGCTTGGCGATGGCCACCTCGTCCCCGCGGTGCAGCGTGCCCGAAAAGATGCGGCCGAGCGCGAGACGGCCGTGGTACTCGCTGTAATCAAGGTTGGCGACCAGAAGCTGAAGCGTCCCGCTGGATTCACCGGATGGCGGCGGAATCGTCTTGAGAATGGCTTCGAACAGCGGTTGCAGGTTTTCCGAAACGCCGCCCAGCGATTCCCGGGCGATGCCGCTCCTGGCGATGCAGTAGAGAATGGGAAAGTCGAGCTGCTCCTCGCTGGCGTCCAGGTCGATAAAGAGGTCGTAGACCTCGTTGACCACCTCTTGCGGCCGCGCGTCAGCGCGGTCGATTTTATTGATCACCACAATCGGAGGCAGCTTGGCTTCGAGAGCCTTGCGGAGAACGTAGCGAGTCTGCGGCAGCGGACCTTCGCTCGCGTCCACCAGCAGCAGCACGCCGTCCACGAGCTTTAAGGCTCGTTCCACTTCGCCGCCGAAATCGCTGTGACCTGGCGTGTCCACAATGTTGATCCGTGTCCCGTGATAGGTGATGGCGGTGTTCTTGGCGAGGATGGTGATGCCGCGCTCGCGCTCGAGCTCGTTCGAGTCCATCACGCGCTCCACCACCGGCTCGCCTTTCCGGAAGATGCCGCTCTGGCGGAGCATGGCATCCACTAGGGTTGTCTTGCCGTGGTCCACGTGCGCGATGATGGCGACGTTACGAATCAGCGGATTCAACTAGTATCCTCCACAGCTCAACTCTTGAGTCTGAAGTTTCGCAATTCCGAATTTGGAGTTTCGAATTTGGAGTTTCGAATTTCCAGTTTAACCCGTATGCTGTTCTTACGGGCCTGTAGCTCAGTTGGCAGAGCACCTGGTTTGCAACCAGGGGGTCAGGAGTTCGAATCTCCTCAGGTCCACCAAGTTAAGCCCAGTTGTGCGCTTGCGATTTTTACTTAAAGAAGTCACCCTGCGCATCTTTTGACATTTTTTTACCTTTCCGCGACAAATCGCGGCTCCGCGGGCTGTGTTATTCCCGCGAGTTGGCCTGAAGCCGCGCGCGATGGCGGATGAAGCGGCCGCACACACGCGCACCGCCCAATCATATGAACTGAACGTAATATGACCGGCCGACATGAGCGGACATGTGACCCGGGAAATTGGGTGAAGAAGCGATGGAAATTTTAGGCTTGTTTCCCAAAACAGTGAGCGGATTGATCTAAAAGGTAATTATCGTCCGGCTCCGATGACACAGAGTACACACCTTGACTAGCCTTCCTCGATTTGTTAATTTACCCCACGCTTTCGCTACCCCTCGACATCGCCGGCGGCCGTCGTCTTGGCGCATGACTCCGGTTGTGCACGCGACCAGGCACCGATTGCGAGGGAGCGAGCGCGAAATCAGCCGGAGAAAGGCTGGAAAGGAAGAGGAATAGGAACGATGAATATCGATCAGATCGCTCTTTTGCGGAGGGGATCGGGCCGCCGATTCGAGATCAGCATCGCGGCTTTGCTCTTCACCCTGCCTCTGATGGCCCTCGCAACTGCACCCGACGCTTTCGGGCAAGGCTTGAAGATCACCAGACTTAATCCTAAAGGCGCCACGTCCGCCGTGGCCATCGGCCTGAACAAGACCAACCAGGTGGTGGGCAATTACACGATCAAAGGCGGAACGGTGAAAGGCTTTGAGTTCGCTTCCAACAAATACACCACCATCGTTTTCCCAGGGTCCAAGAACTTTACCCGGGCCAACGGCATCAACGACACGGGTGAAATCGCAGGTGACTTTTTCGGGACTGACAACTGGTATCACGGTTTTACTGACGCCGCCGGCACGTTCACCCAATATGACCTACCCGGTGGATTGGGGAACTTCTCGACCTCGATTTTTGCCGTTAACAATAACGGCGACACCGCAGGGGCGGCGGGCGGCGGCACTCTGGGCTCAGCAAACGAAGGCTGGGTCAACATCGCGGGCACGGTGACCACCTTTTACGGCAGCGGTACCGACAACACTTACGCGTTTAGCATCAACAGCACGGATGAGTTTGTGGGCCAGTACATCGATTCCAGCAACCTGTCTCACGGGTACTCCGGAACGATCAGCGGCGGAAAGGCCGTGATTACGGAGATCGTTTTCCCGGGCGCGGTGCAGACAGCTTGTGAGGGTATCAACGACTCCGGCGAGATCACGGGTTATTACATCGACAGCGCCGGCATTGGGCACGGCTTCACCGACATTGGCGGCGTATTTGCCACCTCCGACCTGCCCTTTATTGCAAGTGTCAACGCTGGAGGCAGTTATGTTGGCGATTACTTTGACCCAACGGGTATGCAATACGGATATGTCGCCTCGCCACAGTCCTTCAAGCCGACCACCGTCAAGGTGTCGAAAGCCATCAGCACGAGCACCTTCGGGGTCAACAATTCGGGCGTCCTGGTCGGACAGTATACGGACTCAACCAACACCACCCATGGCCTGATACTTTCGGGCACAACGGTGACAAACGTCGATGACGCGAGCGGCGTCGCCGGATCCACTCTGGTCAACGGCATCAACACCGCTGGAACCGCGGTCGGCTACTATCTCGACACGAGCAATCTGGCTCACTGCTTTCTTTACTCCGGCGGGAAGTTCACGAATGACTTTATCCCGGGTGCCACCCAGGCCGAAGCGCTTGGCATCAACGACGCCGGCGATATTTCGGGTGTGTTCGTAGACGCCAGCAACGCCGAGCATGGATTCCTGCTGAAGGGCGGCGTGGGAGGTACGCTGACCCAGTTGGACGTGCCGGGCGCAACCTACACCTTCGGCTGGGGCATCAATGCTTCGGACACCGTAACCCTGATCTGGGGCAACTCCAAGAACAACGCTGAATCGTCAACCTACAACGCCACCACGAAAGCCTACACCACCGTCAATGTTCCTGGCGCTGTGAATGTCTACGCGCACTCGATCAACAAGACGGGCGCCATCGCATACGCGTGGTCCGACGCCAGCGGAAACTATCACGCGGGGCTGCTGAGCGGCGGGTCCTACTACCTTCTGGACGAGGCTAGTGGCAGCAACATTCATGGGGACGGTATCAACGATACCGGTCTGATGGTAGGCCGCTACTATCCGACCCGGACCACCACCTACCAAGGCTTCAAGGGCCAAAAGTAATTCCGCTAATCCACTGCCGGTCGCTTCGGGCAATCGTCCGGAGCGACCGGTAGATTCCCTTTCTCGTTTGGTGCTGGGGAATGCGCTCGCCGTGCGCCGGACGAAAACGCTACTGCGAGGCCTGCGGGATTCGATTCCTTGATTTATTCGTATCGCAGCGCCACCAGCGGCCAAGTGCAGGTGGTAACTCCCGGCGGCACGCTGACCAGCAACGTGAGTTTCCACGTCAGCCGGTAGAGTGGAGACAACACGCACCCCGGTTTCTAGCCGCGGAGTTGTGCCCAGTCCGCAACGGTTTCCGCGGAACGACAAGCCTCAAACGGTCCAAGCCCCAACCTTAGTCCCTGTCATTTGACTGCCAAATGCAGCCTATTCCCGATTGTCGGCTTGAGTCCTCACCGAGCCGCTCGTCACTTTTCACACGAGTTGACGAGTCTCGATTTCCCATTTTCGTTCTAGAATATTGGGCAGGCATACACGAAAGCTCGATGCCGGCGCAAGCGGGCCATGGAGGAAGCGATGATCGCAGATGCCGTTGACAAGCAGCCGCTCCAAACTGTCGACCCTGAGATTGCGCGAGTGCTGGCGCAGGAGGCGGACCGCGAGGCGCGCACGCTGGAGTTGATCGCTTCGGAGAATTTCGTGAGCGAGGCGGTGCTGGAGGCGCTCGGAAGCGTTCTGACCAACAAGTACGCGGAGGGATTGCCGGGCAAGCGCTACTACGGGGGGTGCGAGTTCGTGGACGTGGCTGAACAACTGGCAATCGATCGGGCCAAGAAGCTTTTCGGCGCGGAGCACGTCAACGTGCAGCCGCATTCCGGCGCCCAGGCCAATCAGTGTGTTTACATGACCGTGCTCAAGCCGGGCGACACCCTGCTCGGCATGAATCTGGCGCACGGCGGCCATCTCACGCACGGTCATCCGCTGAATTTTTCGGGCAAGATGTACAAGATCGTGGCTTACGGGGTGCGGCAGGACGCCGAAACCATCGACTACGACGAGCTCGATCGCGTCGCCCAGGAACACAAGCCCAAGCTGATTATCGCCGGCGCCAGCGCTTATCCGCGCACGCTCCATTTCGACCGCTTCGCCGAGATTGCCCGCAAGGCCGGCGCGCTGCTGATGGTGGATATGGCCCACATTGCTGGGCTAGTGGCGGCGGGCCTCCATCCCAGCCCGTTTGGGCACGCTGACTTCATCACCACCACCACCCACAAGACCCTGCGCGGACCGCGCGGCGGCATGGTGTTCTCGAAGGCGCAATATGCCAAGGATCTCGACCGCACCGTGTTTCCCGGTGTTCAGGGCGGGCCCCTGATGCACGTGATCGCGGCCAAGGCCGTGGCGCTCGCGGAGGCGCTCCAACCCGAGTTTCGCGAGTACCAGCAGCAGATCGTCCTGAATGCGCGCGTGCTTGCGGAAACACTGGCCGCGGCCGGTTTCCGCATTGTCTCCGGCGGCACCGATACTCACCTGATGCTGGTGGACGTGTTCTCTCGCAAGGTGACGGGCAAGCAAGCCGAGCAGGCGCTCGACCGGGCTCGCATCACCGTGAATAAGAATGCCATCCCCTTCGACGTGAATCCGCCCATGACGGCCAGCGGCATCCGGGTGGGAACTCCGGCCGTGACCACGCGTGGCTTCAAAGAGCCGGAAATGCGCCTGATCGGAGGCTGGATCGCCGAAGTGCTGCACAACCTGGAAGACGAGGTGGTGATCGGCAGAGTTCGGGGCGAGGTGGAATCGCTCACCGCGCGCTTCCCACTATACGAAAGCCGGCGGGCGGCGCTGGCGGGGGCGGATTGAGGAGTCGGCTCGTCAAGCATGCCTCTGCTGTTCAAGGTGTTTGTGGTGTGTGCCATCGTGCTCGCGGCTCAAAGCCTTTTCTCGCTGCGCGATGGTTATCGGTTTCTAGCCTACCTGCGACGCAGTTTGCGGGCTCCGCGCTCATTGTATAATCCGCCGGCCACCGTGATCGTAGCCGTAAAGGGATTGGACGAAGGTTTTGAGCGCAACCTCGAGCAAATGCTGGCGCAGGATTATCCCGACTACGATTTGGTCTTCAGCGTGGCCTCGGAGAGCGATCCCGCTTACCCATTTCTGGCATTGCGGCTCCGAGCGCACGCCCCCCGACAGGACTGCGGGCTGCACGAAGCCAAGGTTGTGATCGCAGGGTACGCGTCCGGTCGCGGGGAGAAGGTGAACAATCTGCTGGCCGCGCTGCGCCAGCGGCCACGAGCGACGCCCGTGCTGGTTTTCGCCGACGCCGATGCGCGCATGAAATCGGATTGGCTGCGATCGCTCGTGGCGCCACTCCACGATCCTGCCGTCACGGTCAGCACCGGGTTCCGCTGGTATCTGCCTGGCCGGTCAGGGGCATCCCGTCTGCGCGCCGCCTGGGATACGTCGATCGCCACCATGCTGGGCGACCATCGCCGCAACTTCGCGTGGGGTGGCTCCATGGCCGTGCGGAGCGCGGATTTTGACGGCATGCAAGTGGCGGAGCGCTACTGGTCGGCGAGTGTCAGTGATGACTACGGCCTCACGCGCGCGGTGCGGGACGCCGGCGGATGGATTCGGTTTGAACCGCGCTGCCTTGTGACGAGCGCCGAGGAAATCGGCTTCAAGAATTTACTGCGCTGGACCAATCGGCAGATCATCGTCACCCGTGTTTACGCGGCACACTACTGGCGCCGCGGCCTTGCGAGCTACACGCTTTTTTGCGGCACGTTCCTGCTCGGCCTCGCCGCCATACTTGCTCCAGGCCTTGCAATCGAACGTCCGCTGGCAGCCGCGGTCCTCGTTAGCATTCTTGTTCTGGGCAGCGTCAAAGCGCGACTGCGCTCGCGTGTGGCCGAGTTGATCTTTCCCGAGGAGGCGGATCTTCTCCAGGAGCGCGGTTCGTGCTATTGGCGCTGGTGGCCCCTCGTGCCTTGGTTGATGCTCTTCAACCTGGTCATTGCCGGCGTGACCAATCGAATCGAGTGGCGCGGCGTGCGCTATGAGTTGGTGTCGCCGCACGAGGTGCGCGTCCAAAGGCAAGATGAGTAGCAACCGCTGACGCGTTTTCACAATTGGGCGATGGCCAGAGTGGCCACGGTAGGGCGCGGCACGGGCTTGCCGCCCGTGAGAAGTGGCCGAAGGCTCGGGCCTATTTTTTCCGCGGTTGTTCCTTGCGGCGGGAAATATATCGGGCAGGCGCAGCGGCAAGCTTTTTCTTCGCGCCTGAGTCGGGCGGGTCGACTCCATCTTCAATCGAGGGAGCTGGCGCAGCGGCCGCGAGCACCTGGTCAAACAGAGTCATTCCGGCGGGGGCCTTCTTTTTGCCGCTTTCGCCGCGCCGGAAAGCGTGCTCCGTGTAGCAGGTCTTGCAGATCACCTTTACGGCTTTGCCGTCCATCATGCTGGCGACGGCATGATTCAGCAGCAGCTTGCAGCGAGGGCAAAAGTCGTCAATCAGATCGCCTAAGCGGACCGCCTCTTCTGGCATACAACCTCTTGAACCCTCACCCGGCCTCTCTGAAATTCGTCCGCCAGGGAACCGCTGGCAGGCATTATATCGCGGTCGAGGTCCAAATCAAATCGGCGGGCGGCCCGCGCATGCCGTGACTGTCTAAGCACTTGCGCTCACGCCTCTTCAAGCCGCGCGTGCACCGCACTCGAGAGGGGCACGCTGGCGAAGGGCAAGAGAAGCAATCAGACTCGATTCTTATTGTTGTTCTGCTTGCTGTCGCCATCGTGGTGATTGCTGGCCGTGCTGCTGGTGGAGGCGACCTCGCCTGGAGGTCCGCCCGCTCAAACCTCTTTCCTGCCCTATTCCAGTACAATAGGATTGGCTAGTGGCCTGTCGCAGAGAGAGCGTCAGTACGAGTAGCCGTGTGAGCGCATGAGGCTCTGCGATGCGCCTCATCGGCCATACTAACGGCGGCTCTGCGACAGGCCACTAGTAGGTAGAAAGTTCGCGTCACATGGCCTGCTGCCAGCGAAGCGAATCCGGTATGCAGGCTACTACGCTAACGCTGAGCGGATTCAAGAGAGCGCCGGTACGCCAAGCCGACGCGCGTCGGCTTGGCGCTGTAAAACGGACATAGTGTAAGAATAGTGACAGTCGCCGTCTGCTGCTCGCAGCCGCGAACGGCAGGCACGCGTAACTCTAAGAAATCAGGTAGGATGGCAATACGGGCCTGTAGCTCAGATGGATAGAGCAACGGTTTCCTAAACCGTGGGTCGGGAGTTCGAATCTCCCCAGGCCTACCATTTTCTCGTTTGATTTCTGCGACTTAGGATTCATCCTCTTCGTCTCTTCCAAGAATTGGTGCATATTTGGTGCATATTCCTTCGAGCGGACGCATCGCTGCGACCGCGTCCGCTGGCACCGATTTGACGTAGTTATTGAGCGTGGTTGATATGTTGCCGTGTTCGGAGAATGGTCTGGATGGTCTTGTCCGGCACCCCGAGACGATGCAGGTTCGTGGCGAGGCCGCGGCGGAACGCATGCCAACCACACCCCTTCATTCCTTGTTTTTGTAGCCTTGGCCGGATGTAACGCTTGGCGAGGTTGCTTAGGTTGAGAGCCGTCTCGTAACGCGTTCCGAAGACAAAGCCCGATTGGGGATTGCCGTGTACCTCCCGATGTCGGTCCAAAAGTTTCGCCAGCGGGCCGATCACCGGGACGGGCGATTTGCTCTTCTGGGTCTTCGGCTCGTCGACAATACTTTCCCAAACCGACTGGCCTGACACAGATCGCACCATCGTTCTCCCAAAGAAATCCCCGTAGCTCGCCTTTTCGCATCCCGGTGAACGCGGCCGTCGCTACGAGCGTTGCTGCTGGTTGTCCGAGCACTGAGATCATCCGAATGATTTCCTCGACTGAGTACGCATAGGTTCAACTCCCGGACGGGCTTTGGAAATGGCGACGTCCTGAACGGGGTTTACCCCGTCCACTGCACCCAGGCGCTTGGCATACCTAAAGATGCCGCTGAGAAACGCCTTGATGTGCCTTAGGGTCCAGCGGCCGAGGTCGTTTTGACGGGCGACTTCTGACATCAGCCGCTCGCCATCTGCGGTCCAAAACTCGCGCAACCGCAGGTGGCCACATCTCGACTTCAGGTACCGCTTCCATATTTGGCGATAGCCCCTGGCCGTTGAGGAACGCTGACCGTCGTCATCCAGCTGCTGAGCCCAGTGGTCGCGTTTTGAAGGTTTGTTTGGCGCACCACCCTAACCGCCCATGCCCCAATCAGCCTTCGTCGCGCAGCACGGTCATTGGATCCACGCGGGCCGCCCGGCTCGCCGGATTCCAGGCCGCCAGCATGCCGACAAGTGCCATCAGGAGGCAGGCAACGCCGAGTGCTGCCAGGTCGAGCGCGGGCACCTGGAACAACAGACTCTTCAGCACCCGCGTCAGCGCGAAGGCTCCCGCCAATCCACCGGCAAACCCCACGACGAGCATTGAGAAGGCGCTGCGCAAAATGTGGGACAACACGTTGCCCGAGCGCGCACCGAGCGCCATGCGGATGTCGATCTCGCGACGCTGCTGCGTCACCGCGTGCGCCAGGACGCCGTAAAGCCCGAGCGCAGCCAGCAGAGCGGCGACCGCGGCGAAGGCAGCCCGCGCGATCCCGACTTTCAATTCCTCGCCCGGCCTCTACTGGAATCTGCATCGCACCGAAGTACCAGGGATCGACCATCTTCACACGAGCCGTGAGAGAATCCCTCACTCCGGGCAAGCTCATATACTCGCCCCACTGCACGCCTTGAAGGGGCAGACCCTGTGAAACCGATGCCCGCTCGACTCCGGGCACGGCCTGGAGCCGCTCAACCACGGCTTCATAAAACCTGGCCGCGCTGGCCGGGGACGGGTATGCCGCCATTGGAAGGTCGGTGGACATGGTGATGACGTGGTCGATTCGCACGCCGGCATCGACCTGCTGCAGTTTTGCCAGACTCTTGAAGAGCAGCGCAGCGCCGCAGATCAGCACCACCGAAGCCGCAACTTCACCGATCACGATAGTCCGGCGCACCGCTGCGCCCGACCCGGACGATCCACGCGCCGCCCGGCTCATCGCGTTGGACAGCCTGCCGAAGGAAGTCTGCAAGGAAGGAAGCAGGCCCGTGAGGATCAGGACAGCCATCACGGCCGCGGCGGCGAACCCAAGAACCCGCAGATCCATGCTGAGATCGGCTGTAAACGGCAGCGATGCCGCCACCAGCGGAGCCGCGGCACGAAGCATCAGTGCGCCCAGGGCGACACCCGCCACGCCTCCGAGAAGTCGGTCTTTGTTGCGGCTTGTTGCGGACTGGTTAGCGCGTCGAGCCTGTCCACGTAAGACATGTTGGCCCCTCGAATCAGGTGCCCATAGATGTCCACAGTCACCTGGATCGAGCTGTGCCCCATCTGGTCCCGCACGTAGGCAAGCGAGGCGCCGGCCCATCCTTCCGGCTACTTCAGACACGAACGCGTCGATGCGCGTCAACGTCAGCGAGGTCGAAAACGAAGGAGACAGCCTCGCATCCGGACGAGCGGATATTGCCGGTCACGTCCTGGGCGGCACCCTGCCGGTCGACGGCTGCGATGCAGGCGCCTCGGGCGGCCAGGAGCTACGCTGTTAGCCCGTCCGATTCCGCTGGCAGCACGGTCTGGCCGTTCATCTCGTTCATTGAGGCATGCAAATTGTAGCATCTCAGGCGGGGTATCGATCCGTCCGGCGCATTCAAGGATGTGTCGACACCTCTTAGACGCCAGTTCCGCCGCCAATCGGGCATAATTTGGGTCGAACAAAAGTCTTGACCCGCGAGCAAGGCAGTGCGTAGCATCATCGATTATCGATTGAACGGAAGCAGTCGCAGGAATTTTGCCTATGTGCGGGATCGTTGGTTACCTTGACAAGCGCGGAGATGCCGAGACTCCGATCGGTGACATTCTCTTCCGCATGCTTAAGGCCCTTTCGTGCCGGGGACCGGACTCTGCTGGCTTGGCGATGTTTGGCAACCAGCAAGCGCAACGATGGGTGCTTCGCATCAAGCTCGGTGAGCGCGGAGACTTCGGGGAGAGAGGACGCGAGATTTCAACGCGCTTACGTGACCTGTTCACCGTGTATGAGGACCGCGTGGATTCCGAATATCTCCGGCTGGTCGTCAATTCCTTGGATGATGCCTCCGACCTGGTGTGCAAGGTCGAAAGGGTTGCGGACGGGCTCGAGCTTGTGAGCGCCGGGACATCGCTCGAAATCGCCAAGCAGGTTGGTTCTCCGGACAATCTCGAACGCAGCTACCACATCCGCTCGTTCCGGGGAACTCATGGGATCGGACACACCCGTCTTTCCACTGACAGCAGAGTGGACTTGAGCCATTCACAGCCTTTTTGGGCGCGGGGACTGCTGGACGTGGCGACGGTCCACAACGGCCACATCACTAACTATCACAAGCTCCGACGCCAGTTCGAGCAGCGAGGGATTCGCTTTTACACGGAGAACGATTCCGAGATTATCGGTATCTACCTGCGCGACCGCATAGCCACAGGACTTTCCCTGGAGGAAGCGCTTCACAGCTCGCTCGACGACTTTGATGGCTCGTTCTCCTATCTCGCGGCGACCGCGGACTCTCTGGCTTATGTGAAGGATAGCTTTGCCCTGAAGCCGCTGACGGTCGCCGAGACCGACGATTTCGTGGCGATGGCCACCGAAGAAATAGCTCTGCGCGCGACCTTACCAGGCGCTTTTGAGGTCTTCGAGCCGGGAATCCGTCAAGTGCACTTGTGGGCAGCGGCTCAACATGCTGTGGAGGCACTCTGATGGCGTCCGCCCGTAACGGCGTCGCGAGCGAGATTGACGCCCGAGGCAAGCCCGCCCGGCAAATCAATAGCGAGATCCGCGAGCTGGTCGGGAAGGGCGAAAGGGCGATTCGCGTCCGGCACGCCGAAGCTCAACACAACCTGGCTGTGGGCATTCTCGAACCGGTGTCCATCACGTTCGAGGGGAGCGTGGGGTACTACTGTGGCGGCCTCATCGACGGCACCTGTCTTGAGGTGCACGGAAGTGCGGGCTGGGGTCTCGGGGAATCCATGCTGCAAGGCGCCATCGAGGTACGGGGAAATGCGGGTAACAGTTGCGCCGCTTCGATTCGTGGCGGCACCGTGGTGGTCCACGGCAGCGCGGGAGCGCGGGCCGGCGTCAGCATGAAGGGCGGGCTGCTGATTATCGAAGGCGACTGCGGATACATGACCGGTTTCATGATGCAGAAGGGCCGGATCGTCGTTTGCGGCAATGGCGGTCCCGCCCTGGCGGATTCCATGTACGAAGGGGTGGTCTTTGTAGGCGGAGAGCTCTCGGACCTCGGCAACGATGCCGTCATCAAGACGCCCGATGACGACGATTGGAATTTCCTGCGCGAGAACCTGGGGCGATGGGGCATATCGCCTGAGCGTCCTTTCAAGAAAGTGATCTCGGGCCGCCGCCTCTGGAATTTCGACAAACAAGACCGGGAGCTATGGAAGGCAGCGCTTTGAAGGAGCCACCAGTGATTCGCACCAGCCGGGTCTGGTCTCCGGAGACTGTCGAGGACATCCAGGCCAAAGCGGAGTTGGGCCGGTATCGCATCCAGGGCTTCAGCACGCTCCGCCACAAGCCGCTGCCATCATTCGACGATCTCACGTTCATTCCCTGCAGCCTCACGCGAATCCCGCTTGAAGGATACCGGGAAAAGTGCAGCACGCGTACCGTGCTCGGGACGCGGTTCGCCAAGAAACCCGTCGAGCTCGAAATCCCGGTGATGATCACGGGAATGAGTTTCGGCGCCCTCTCTTACAACGCCAAGGTGGCGCTGGCCCAAGGCGCGAGCCGGGCGGGAACTTCCACCACCACAGGCGACGGCGGCATGCTCCCGGCTGAACGCGAACACTCGAAGACTCTCATCTACGAAGTTCTGCCCACGCGCTACGGCATCAACGTCCATCACATGAAGGTGGCTGACGCGATCGAGCTCACCATCGGCCAGGGAGCGAAGCCGGGAACCGGGGGCCTGCTGCTCGGCTCGAAGGTCTCGAAGCAGATCGCGGACATGCGTGACCTTCCCGAAGGAGTGGACCAGCGGAGTCCCTGCCGGCACCCGGATTTCCTGGGACCGGATGACATGATCATCAAGATCGAGGAGCTGCGCGAAGCCACGGAATGGCAGGTCCCGATCTTTGTGAAGATGGGCGCCACTCGGGTTTACGACGACGTGAAACTGGCCGCCAAAGGCGGCGCAGACGTCATCGTGGTGGACGGAATGGAGGGAGGCACCGGCGCGTCACCCGAACTCCTGCTCGATCACACCGGTATCCCGACGCTGGCCGCCGTCTCGGAGGCACGGGCTGCGCTGGAGGACGTCGGACTCTACGGCCAGGTCCAGTTGATCATCGCAGGCGGGATTCGTCACGGCGCCGATGCGTCCAAGGCTCTGGCGCTGGGCGCAGACGCAGTTTACATCGGCACCGCTGCCCTCATCGCGCTGAATTGCAACAAGCCACTCTACATTGAGGACTATCACGCGCTCGGCACCGAGCCTTATCACTGCCACCACTGCCACACCGGGCGGTGCCCAGTGGGCATCACCACCCAGGACCCGGAGCTCATGGCGCGATTGCCGATTGATGAAGCGGCGGACCGCGTGACCCATTTCCTGCACGCCATGACCTCCGAGATCCAGATCCTGGCTCGCGCCTGCGGCAAGGCAGACGTGCACGATCTCGAGCCCGAGGACCTGCGAGCCTTGACGCTGGAATCGTCGATGATCACCGGCGTTCCGCTGGTGGGAACTCGCAAGGCGTTTGGCGGCGGTCCCGGGTGGAAATCGGCGTCACCACCCCGCTCCCGAGAATAGACGATGTCATTCCTGTTGCCTTGCCCCAATTGCGGCAGACGGTCGGTCTACGAGTTCGACTTTGGGGGTGAGTACCATTTGCGTCCCTCGATCAGCGCCGACCCCGCCGAGTGGCCGCAGTACCTCTATCTTCGAAAGAATCTGGACGGGCCTCAGATCGAGTGGTGGTATCACCGCCAGGGTTGCAGGCTCTGGTTTCTGGCGGAACGCGATACTCGTACCAACGAGGTTGCGACGACCTTTTGGCCGAAAGAGAACGCGCGTCGTGAGGACACCAAAGCGACTGCGTCCGCCGCACCGGATACGAAGGACTGACCCACCATGCCCCGGCTCGATGCCCATCCGAGCGAAGCCCTGGATCGCACGCGCAAGATCAGCTTCCGGTTCAACGGCAAGAGCTATCCGGCATTCGAGGGGGAAACGATCGGCTCAGCCTTGGTGGCCGCCGGCGTGAAGATTTTTTCGCGGAGCTTTAAGTACCACCGCCCTCGCGGCGTCTTCTGCGCCGATGGGAAGTGCCCGAACTGCTTGATGAGCGTCAATGGCTCGCCCAATGTGCGAGTCTGCACGCAACCGGTTCGGTATGGCGATCGTGTCGAGGCGCAGCAGGGCTGGCCCTCGTTGGAACATGACTTCTTCGCCCTGATCGAGAAGTTTGATTTCCTTCTCCCGGTCGGCTTCTACTACAAGACCCTGTACAAGCATCGTTTCCTTTGGAAGCTGGCAGAACCAGTGATTCGCCACTTGGCTGGGCTCGGGAACTGGAATCAGGGCCAGGAAGATCAGCGGGATCCCTTCGAGCACGAATTCCTGCACACTGATCTTGCCGTGGTGGGCGGGGGACCGGCTGGAATCTCGGCTGCGCTGGCGGCTGCCGAAACCGGAGTGGACGTGGTTCTGGTGGACGATCAGCCCTCGCTCGGCGGTCATCTCCGGCTCCATCGGCGGCACTTTGCCGATCCGATCACGAGTTCTTCGGAACCTGGATTCATGATTGCCCGGGCCTTGTCGCAGAGAGTGGAGAGTCATCCCAGGATCCAGGTGCTGCGCTCTGCCTGCGCGGCGGGCGGCTACGAAGGGGGGCTGATTGCTGTTCAAACGGGGACGCGGCTGATCCATCTTCGCGCACCTCAAACTATAGTGGCGAGTGGTGCATTCGAGCATGCCTGGCCTTTTGGTAACAGCGATCTGCCCGGCATCATGCTAAGCACCGGGTTGCTTCGGCTGGTTCACCTCTATGGTGTGAAGCCGGGCCTGGCCGCGGTGGTGGTCACGGCGGAGGAAGAGGGATTGGAGGTGGCGCTGGACTTGCACAATGCGGGCATCGACGTGACCGCGGTTGTGGACCGGTGCGAACGACCTTCAGATTCTGACGCATCCAGCCAACTCCGCGCTCTCGGGATCGCTCATCTTGCATCGCATGCAGCGGTGGTCGCAAATGGGCGCGGACACGTTCGCTCACTGAGCGTGGCTCCCATCGACTCCAAGTCCGGCGGCAAGGCTGGGCAGATTCGGACCATCCCGTGCGACCTGGTTTGCGTATGCTCGGAACGGACGCCCGCGCTCGAAATCTTCCGCCAGAACGGAGGCCAGGTCCGCTACGACCTCGGGCTCGGTCAAATCGTTCCGGCAGGCGACTTGCCGGGCTTTCAAGTGGCAGGCGACGCGACGGGATTTCGGGATTTGAGTGTCGTCTGGCTTCAGGGGCAGGTAGCCGGTCTCGAAGCAGCCGATCGCATTCGCCCCCTTGTCCAGGCAGCCCGCGAGCAGCTTCAGCGCCGGAAGGCGGATCTTGCGACCGCCGAAGGCCGGTTCCGGTCCAACCGAAAAGCGGCTCAAAGTTACCGGCCGCCGGACGCGATTGGCGAAGGCAGGGAGTTCATTTGTCTCTGCGAGGACGTCACCTGCAAGGACATCGGCCTGGCGGTGAAAGAAGGCTTCGATGAAATCGAGCTGTTGAAGCGATATACCACTCTCTCGATGGGGCCGTGCCAGGGCCGGATGTGCCTGATGCCAGGCGCCCGGTGTGCAGCGGCGGAAACCGGACGGTCAATCGCCGAAGCCGGCACCACCACCTCGCGTCCGCCCGTGCTCTCAGTGCCCATGGGAGTCATCGCGGGTCCCCAGCACCACCCGGTCAAGCAGACTCCGATGCACTATGCTCACGTCCGGGCGGGTGCGCGCCAGATGGACATGGGGGAGTGGAAGCGGCCTCAGGCCTATACCACGGTGCAGGAGGAATGGAAGGCTGTCCGCGAACGCGTGGGGCTGATCGATGTGAGCACGCTTGGAAAAATTCGCTTGCAGGGCAGGGACGCTGCGGCATTGCTCGACAAGGTCTACACGCATACTTTTTCGTCCCTCAAGGCCGGCCGCAGCCGTTACGGCATGATTTGCGGGGACGATGGAATCATACTCGACGATGGAACCGTCAGCCGGCTGTCGCCGGATGACTTCTACATCACCACGACCACGGGGAATATCGACTTCGTGGAGAAGTGGCTGAAATGGTGGATCGCGGGCATGCATCAGTGCGCTCACGTCACGAATGTGACAGCGGATTTTGCAGCCGTGAACCTGGCTGGGCCCAGGGCTCGCCAGGTCCTGGAGAAGCTGACCAACGTCGACGTCTCCGCACAGGCTTTCAAGTACATGCAGTGCGCGCAGGGCAACGTGGCGGGGGTTCCGGCGATTCTCCTCCGCATCGGGTTCGTCGGTGAGACCGGCTGGGAGATTCACTACCCCGCTTCTTACGGCGAGTACCTATGGGACGCTCTGCTGGAGGCAGGAAAGGAATTCGGCATCAGCCCGTTCGGGGTCGAGGCGCAACGGATTCTGCGCCTGGAAAAGAAGCACGTTATCGTGGGCCAGGATACCGACGCGCTTTCAAGCCCCTTCGAAGCAGGTCTGGACTGGGTGGTCAAGCTCGACAAGGAAGACTTTATTGGAAAACCCGGATTGCTGGCGGCGATGAAGCGGAACGTTGCGAACAAGCTGGTCGGTTTCACAGCCGATGAGCTCGTCGACGACGGCAGCGCAGCCATCATAAACCGCGAGGTTGTGGGACGAGTGACCAGCGCGCGTGTAAGTCCCCTTCATAATCGCTGCGTGGGGCTGGCCCTGCTGCCCTCCCGTTTGTCGATTGAGGGATCGCCGTTCGAGATTCTGAACAACGGCAAGGTGGTGAAGGCCAGAGTTCATTTGGAACCGTTTTATGACGCTGAAGGCGTCCGGTTGCGGGAATAGTCGTCCTGAAGATGAGTGTCCTGAAGCCGGTAAAGAAGTCTCCGTTGCATCATCGACTGGCTTCGGCGGACGCCAGCCTCGCGGAAGTCTCCGGGTGGCTCTTGGCCGACCAGTTTTTGGAGCCGCGGCAGGAAGCGGATTCGGTCCGGGCGGGCGCAGGCCTTTGCGATCTAAGCCACGCGGCCAAATGGCAAGTCCACGGAGCCGGACTGGGTGATTTCCTGAAGGCGTTTCTCGACAGCCCTGCCCCCGAAGTGGGCCGGTCTTCGATTTGCGAGGGTGGTCTCGTTGCACGGACCACTCGCGAGCAGGCGTTTTTCGTGATTTACGACGCGAAAGCGCCGTTATTTGCGGAGCCGCCCGCACCCGCCAAGCCAGGCGAGTGCGCTCACGTCGCTGATCGCACCGCCGGCTTCGGCTGCTTTCTCTTGTGCGGTCCCCGGGCGACGGCGGTTTTGCGGAGGTGTACGCCGCTTGACCTTCGAGATTCAGTCTTTCCGGATCTTACCTGCGCCTGGACTCCCTTGGCGGGCGTTCGGTGCCTGCTTCTGCGCAAGGATTGGCCAAGCGTCGTGGGATACATCATCCTCGTCAGCCGCGAGTACGCCGAGTACCTCTGGAATGCCTTGCAGGTCTCGGAACAGGAGTTTCGAATTCAACCCTTTGGCCGAAAGGCTGCCAGCTTGTTGGAGATCTTTTGATGTTCGGTCAGCTCCGCTTCGACCGCATGTGGACCAGCCCGGCGCTCAAGAACCGCTACGACGTGGTGATTATCGGCGCTGGCGTGCACGGCCTGGCTACCGCCTACTACCTGGCCAAGGAAGGCGTTCGCGATGTTGCGGTGCTCGAGAAAGGATATCTCGGCTGCGGCAACAGCGGCCGCAACACGGCGATCATCCGCGCCAACTACCGGACCCTGGAAGGCATTCCCTTTTATGCTGAAAGTTTAAGGCTCTATCGGGACTTGTCGAAAACTCTGGGTTACAACGTGATGTTTTCCCAGCAAGGCCACTTGACCTTGGGGCACTCAGACTCCGCGGTCAACGGATTGCGAGTTCGCGCTGAGGCGAACCAGGCTCTGGGCGTCGACAGCCGGATGATCGGCGGCGATGAGATCAAGCGCCTAGTACCGGCCATCGACATTTCCTCGCGGCCTCGTTATCCGGTTATGGCGGCGCTCTATCACCCTCCGGGAGGAATCATCCGGCACGACGCCGTGGTCTGGGGTTATGCGCGGGAGGCCACCCGCCTCGGAGTGGAGATCCACCCCCACACGGAGGTGCTCGGACTGTCCGTGCGGGACGGCCGTATCGAATCGGTTGAGACCAGCCGTGGACAAATTCAAACCCGCACCGTGGTGAATGCGACTTCAGGCTGGTGCTCGAGAGTGGCCCGCCTGGCGGGAGTCGAATTGCCTGTCACCAGCCACCCGCTGCAGGCGTGCGTCACCGAACCGATGAAGCCGCTGCTCAATAAGGTGATCGTCTCCGCCAATCTTCATGTCTACGTCAGCCAGACGCCGCGCGGAGAGTTCGTATTGGGCGCGGAGATAGATCCCTATCAGTCGTACAGCGTACGTTCCACGCTGCCCACTCTGCAATTGATCGCCGGCCACGCTGTGGAACTCTTTCCGTGCCTGGCTCGGGTCCGCATTCTGCGTCAGTGGAGCGGTGTGTGCGACATGACGCCAGACTACAGCCCTATCATCGGAGAAGTTCCCGGGGTCAAGGGTTTCTACCTGGACGTCGGCTGGGGCACGTATGGCTTTAAGGCCGGTCCGGTTGCGGGCAAGTACCTGGCCAGGTTCGTAGCCTCCGGGAAGCTTCCCGATCTGATTCGTCCCTTTTCTTTAACACGGTTCTACGAAGGCAATCTGGTGGGCGAAAAAGCCGCCGCCGCGGTAAGTCATTAAGTCTTATAAGGAGGACACTGATTTCGATGGCAGACCTTGAGGCTGTGCGTCAGCTGGTGCGGGATCGCGGGATTGAGTTCTTCCTCTGTTCCTTCGTGGAGATGGGAGGAATGCCGAAGGCCAAGCTGGTTCCGGCCAAACACTTCGAGGAAATGGCGACGGGCAGCGCCGGCTTTGCAGGCTATGCGGTAGGGAACATCGGACAGGGGCCTCACGATCCCGACCTCCAGGCCATTCCTGACTTCGACAGCCTCACGCAGCTTCCCTGGCGGAAGAATGTCGCTTGGGTCGCCTCCAACATCGAGGTGGAAGGAAAGCCATGGCCATATTGTCCCCGCACCATCCTGATGCGGCAACTTCACAAGGCACGTGAAGAAGGATATGTCTTTAAGACCGGCGTGGAAGCTGAGTTCTTTCTGCTGCGCAAGAACGGCGAGGGCGAATATGCGCCCTACGACGCGCTCGACGTGCAGGAAAGGCCATGCTACGACCTAGGGGCCTTGAATCGCAGTCTGGACTTCATGACCGCGCTAATCCGCTACATGGACGAGCTCGGCTGGGACCCCTACGCGAACGACCATGAGGATGCGAATTGCCAATTCGAAATCAACTGGAGGTATTCCACCGCGTTAACCACTGCGGACCGCCACACGTTCTTCCGCTGGATGGTAAAGGCCCTGGCTGAGGAGAAGGGCCTGCTGGCAACCTTCATGCCGAAACCTTTCACTGCGCTCACCGGCAACGGCGCGCACATGCACATGAGTCTCTGGAATCCCGCGAATGATACCAATCTGTTTTTTGACGAAAAGGACGAAAACGGCCTCTCGCAGCCGGCCTATCATTTCATCGGTGGTCTCAAGCGGCATGCGAAAGCCCTGGCCGCCGTGACCTCGCCCACGGTCAACTCGTATAAGCGCCTGAAGCGTGGATCCACTCGTTCGGGTGCTACCTGGGCGCCGGTTTTCATCACTTACGGCGGCAGCAACCGAACTCAAATGATCCGTATTCCAGGCCCGGGCAGGATCGAGAATCGCACCGTGGACGGCGCGGCAAACGCCTACCTCGCGGCGGCGGCGATGCTGGCGGCGGGGCTCGACGGGATCGAGAACAGAGTGCCGGCGGGCAAGCGAAATGATCACAACTTGTATGAGATCTCGCCCGCGGCACTTGAAAGCTCGGGCCTGGAGTTGCTGCCTTCGACCCTCAATGAGGCCCTCGACGCTTTGGAAGACGACCCGGTGGTGATGGGAGCCTTGGGCTCCCCTTATGCCGAGTACTACGTCCGCGTCAAACGCGACGAGTGGAGAGACTACCACGACTTCGTCTCGCAGTGGGAACTTGACAGGTACCTGTAACAACGCTGATGTCAACCCGCCTAAACGGCTACATTACAGTGATGCGTCTTAGAATCCTGGAGCGGCGAATCATGCTCGCGTGGCTGTTTTCGTTCGCGGCCTTGCTGCTGCCTTCGGTGGTGATGGCCGTGGCCACCACTCAGAGGCTCGCAACCTCGGACACGATTTTGGTGGTGCGAGCGGGCTCCGAAGCGCCGGCCGTCGTTTCCCTCGCAGGCCCGGAAGGCGTCAACTGGAAGAACCAACAAAGTGAGCGTCTGATTGACAAGGTGGAGATCGACGGAAAGTGGCTGCCCGTCCGTTGGAAGCGTGACTCGTTCCAAGGCGACCCTGCCGGCATGAGCGTAACCGCCGTCTATGCCTGCTCCCACCCGCACTTGCGCCTTGATTGGAAGTGGCAGGTCCGCGCCCCGGGCGGTCCCATCGAACATACCATCACGATTCAGAATCTCGAAGGTCACGCGGCGGGCTTGCCGCTGCAGGATAGTGTTGCCTTTGACTGGACCGTTGCGACCTCGGCCGGGCTGCGGCACCTGTGGGTGGAAAAGGGCGCGGGCACGCCTTCCGTCGAGGGAACACACGAAGTGGCCGTGGCCGAGGGCTATCATTGGCAGGGGACCTCCAGCACATATGCTCACGACCCGCCGGGTGGCCCCCGTGAGCCCATCCCGTGGCAACTGGTCGAGACGACCGGAAGCCACTCCTCAGGCTGGTATGTCGGTATCGAGTTCAGCGGACGAACACGCCTGAGCCTGTCCCGGACGGGCATGTCGCTATCAGGAGAAGTAGGCCTGAACCCGTCGCCGGAGCCCTTCATGACCCGCGTGGGGCCGGGAAGGTCATTCACAACTCCCACGATTTTCCTGGGGGCATTTTCCGGAGGCAGCGACGCGGCCGGCAATATTCTACGGCGTTGGGCGAGAAAGGTACTGCTCAATCCAGCCGACCTGGCCAACGCCTCCTACCCTCTGCTGGTAAACAACAGTTGGGGGAGCGGGATGGAAATCAACGAAGAAGGAGCCCATCGCATGGCTGACGACTCGGCGAAGCTCGGGCTCGAGATGTTTCATGTTGACGCAGGTTGGTTCCGCGGCGTCGGTGACTGGTACCCCAATCTCCAGAAATTTCCTCACGGCATTGCTGCGCTGGCTGACGACGCGCATCGTCTCGGACTGAAATTCGGGCTCTGGGTGGATTGGACGCAGGCAGGCACCGACACGGCCCCGGGCGCGCTCAACGTCCACGATCCTGCGACCCGCGACTGGCTCACCCAAGATGTGGCCGCCGGCTGGAAGCCGGAGGCTTTCAAAGGGCTCACGATCGACATCGGCCATCCTCCGGCCCGCGAATGGTGTGCCCGGGAGCTGGATCGCATGGCGAAGGACTATCACCTCGATATGCTGGAACACGACGGCTATCTGGTGGCGCAGGGATGTGTTCGTACGGACCATCCGCACGTGGCTTGTGACGGCGGCCCGGCCGGCTCGAACCGTTCCCTGGGTCCACAGCCGTGGCCGGAGGGGTCCTGCTCGACGGACGTGAGTTACCACGCCACTCAAGCCTACTACCAGCTCTACCGGGAACTGCGCGGCAAGTATCCCAGCCTGATGCTGGAGGCCTGTAACGACGGAGGCCGCATGGTGGACTTCGGCGCCGCCGCCCATGTCGACTACTTTTCGATCACCGATACGTATGATCCTCTGTCAAACCGCCGTGCCTTCTATGACGCCAGCCACGTGCTCCCGGCTCCGATGCTGGAATGCTATGTGGAGCGCTATCCCGCGGCGCACTTGGCCAACTTCGTCTATATGCTGCGCAGTGGCATGATGGGCTGGTGCACCATCATGCAGGACACGAACGCCTGGACGGCGGAAGAGCACACCGCCGCCCGGCAGGCCTTCGATCTCTACAAGACGCGGCTTCGGCCCCTGATTCGCGAGGCCGATTTGTACCATATCTCGGTCCGGCCTGACGGGGTGCACTGGGATGGCCTGGAGTACTTCGCGCCCCATACCGGGCAAGGCCTGGTCTACGCCTTCCGTGGTTCAACGCCCGAGGAGAGCAGTCACACTTACCGGCTCCGAGGACTCCGGGCTGACCGCGCGTACGACCTCCACTTCGAGGATCACACCTCGGCTGATCACACGATGTCCGGCAGGGTGCTCATGGACTCCGGTCTTCCGGTTTCGCTTCCCCTCCCGGAGTCCTCGGAACTCGTATTTATCAAGGACACCGGGGCCAGCTCAACTTACTAAGACCGCGTCCGGAGTAAAGTGCCCGCTCATTGAGGACTGCACAAAATAGTGAGAATCGCTGCTGTGGCGCCGGTCTGCGATAGACCGGTGTCCCTCGCCGCTCGGTCTGCGGCCAGCGCCCGCCGCCGCTCATAAAGCGGCGCTACAGGAGGTTCACGCGCCGGGTTTCGGCGTCTATTGGCACTATCGGGCCTCGCCTCGCGCGGTAGTTCCAAAGTGATCGCCATAGGGCAGGAGGACACGAACCGGGAAGCCCTGACTTTATGTTCTGCCATTTGGCAGAATCCGTTTTCATAGGTCCTAAAGATTCTTGAGACGGAGGAGCCGGCCCGGCCGGTTGCAATCAGTCGATACCGTGAATCCGCAGGTTCACCAGTTGGTCTGTACTGAGATTGCTCATTCCGCGCGACTGCATTTTGGCGATGTATTCCGGCGTGACGCCGTGAATGCGCATGGCGATGAGCTGATCGGCGTCGGGATGGGAGTATCCCAGCTCCCGGAGCTTCTCGATGAATTCGGGCGAGACTCCGTGGATGCGAAAGGCGATCATTTTGTCAAGATCGAGCTTGGTGTAGCCTACCTTGCTAAGCTGCTCGATCCATTCCGGGGTTGCGCCGTGAATCCTCATCGCGATCAGCTTGTCGGCGTCGGGTTGATACCCCGCTTGATGCAACCAGCGGATCATCTCCGGACTCACCCCGTGGATCCGGAATGCGATCAGCTTGTCGCTCTCCGTCACGTTCATCCCGGTCGACCGCAGCTCCTCGATGAACTGCCGCGTGACGCCGAAGATCCGGAAGGCGATGAGCTTGTCAAGATCGAGCCCCTCAAGGCGCTCGCCCTTCATCTCCTTCGCGAATTCCAAGGTGACGTCCTGGATCGCCATGCTCATCTGCTTCTTCGCGTCAACGCCGTTGAAACCAAGCGCAGCCATTTCACCCGGATATTGGGGATTGGCGAAGAAGTGAAACAATCCGGCGCCCTCCCCGTCATCGAGAAAGCCTTCACACTCGAAGCGTCCGGCGTCGCGTGAGACCGTGAAGCGGACCTCGTGGCGCCCGGACTGGGAAAGGTCGAGCCCTTGAAACTCGCCGGTGCGCCAATCGGAGCTGGACTGAAAGGTTCCATTGTGATTGGATTGGATCACGGAGAATCGCACGACGCCTGGTAGGTCGGACCGGCTCAGAGTCCAGTCACCGCGTTCGCTATCGGCCGCCAGCATAACCGTTGCGCCGACTCCATAAGCGATCAGCGCTGCAACCGCGCTCAAAATGATTGTCTTGGGTCGCATGACCATATCCTCCTCCTTGGGAGCGGGCATCTCGCCCGCTGGTTTCTTTCCCGAGTGGCTACACACTTTGGGTCTCGGCAACCTCAGGCGAGCCGGGAATTGCACGAGTGAGACGCCCGCGCTCCCAAGTCACAGAGCAATACTAGAAGACGTCCGCCTGCCTCAGAGCCATCAGCTTGTCGAGACTCAGATCCTTGAAGCCGTGGCTTCGCGCCTTCTCGACAAACTCCGGCGTTACCCCCATCACTTTGGCTGAAATGTACTCGTCCACGTTGAGGCCTTTCAACCCGGCAGACTGCAGGCCATGAATGTAGCCAGGCGTCACGCCCTGCACCTTCATACCAACAAGTTGGTCGACGGAGGGATTGAGCCCGGTCGCGCGGATATCGCGAACGTATTCCGGGGTAACGCCTTGCACCTTCATTCCGATGAGGGCATCCACCTTCCCATTGATACCGAGACCCTTCAGATCGCGGATGTATTCCGGACTGATGCCCTGCACCTTCATCCCGATCAACTCGTCCACCGAGGCGCTGATCCCAGCCGCCTTCAAATCACGTACGTAGTCTGGAGTGACGCCCTGGACCTTCATGCCGACGATTTGGTCGTCATTGGGGTGGAGGCCCTCGGCGTTCAGCGTGCGGATGTATTCCGGGGTCACGCCCTGGACTTTCATGCCGATTACCCCATCGAGATTTGCGATACTCACTCCGGCGGAGCGCATGTCGCGAATGTAAGCGGCCGTCACCCCTTGTACCTTGAGGCCGACGATCTCATCGATAGTGGGCTTGAATCCCGCCGCCTGAATATCGCGAACGTATTCCGCGGTTACTCCTTGAACCTTCATGCCGATCAGTTCGTCGATGTTCGGCTTGAATCCTGCCGCGCGAATCTCGCCGATATAAGCCGGCGTGACGCCTTGAACCTTCAGCGCGATGAGCTGGTCCGCGGTGAGATTCTCGAAGCCAGCCGCCTTCATTCCATCGATAAAGGATTCCTTGCTTGCGCTAGGCCCCGCGTCATTCTGGTCGGGGCTGTTCTGCTCTTCGACCCTGCTGTTGCCGGGCCTCGCCGAAGGCTGGGATGCGCGCGCGGTCGCCGATGGCGCGGAATCCGGCGAAGCGCTCGATTCCGTGGTTCGCGCCCAGGCGAAATCGCTGGCCAACGAATCAGAGTCTGTTGCTGCCGGCGTCGACAGGGTCGCCAGCGAGTGGAGATTGGTGGGTTGAGACGCCAGCTTGAAGGACGCCGCCATTTTCAGCGGTGAAGAACCGTGCGTAACACCGAGAAGCGCGGTTCCGGCAACCAGCGCCCCGGCCAGACCCAGAAAACCCGCCGCGAACGTAATGCCTGATAACTCGCGTCCGCAGCCTGGCAATCCCAGGAGACGAGCGATCCGCTTGGCGAGAAGACTACCGTTTGCCGCCATCGCCAAGGTGAGCGAACCTCGTCTCTCCTCCAGCGCCATGAGCGCCCGCGCGTACTCCGCCGCGCCTCCCGATATCGAGACGGCGATATCGTCACAGCAATTCTCGCGCTCGGCCCTGATCTGGCGGTTCACCCACCACACAGCCGGGTGGTAAAAGAGCAGCGCTTCGGCGGCAACTTGAAACAGATTCACCAAGCAATCGAGACGCCGGATGTGAGCCAGCTCATGGGCGATCACGGCCTCCAGTTGCTGCGAGTCAAGACCGGTGAGAGTGGTCACCGGCAACATCACCACCGGGCGAAACCATCCGATGACGGAGGGAACCTCAAGGCGGTTCGACTGACAGTAACGAATCACGCGGTCCACGCCCAGCTTCCGCTGCAGGGCAAGACAAACCTCCGCGAGCGCGCTCTCCACGGGCACGGCATCCTTCCGGCGCAGACGCTGCAACCATAGAAAGCCGCCAGCGGCGCGCAGGCTGAAAAAGATCACGCCGGCAAACCAAGCTTCCACCAGCCAGACGTAAGCGCCCGGGGAGGCGGGCTCAGGCCGGGACGAGGGCGCGCCCGGCGCCGCGGCCTCTTGCATTTCAATCCGCGCAAGAGGCCGGGCGCTCGATCGCACGGCGCCGGAAGTTGTGGGAGCCGCCAGCAGAAAAGTGATCAGCGGCGCTGCCATCATCAGGATCAGGGTGGCGACCCCGAGCGCGTAACGCGTGGCGGGTCGGCGGCAGACGGAGAGCAGGGCGTAGAAAGCGGCTGCGAGCGCGAATCCCTGCCAGACAAAGTGCAGCAGGACCCAACTGAGCGGCCGCATGACAGCCGGTGAAAGCGCGATTTCCGTCATTTCAGTCCCCTTTCGTATTCATCCAGCAGCTGCCGGAGCTCTTCGAGCTCGCGTCGCGAGGTACGGCGGCCTTCGAGAGCGTGCATCATGAGCTGGCTGGCCGATCCGGCAAAGACGCGCTGCAAAACATCGCCCGCCAGCTCCCGCTTGGTCTCTTCTGCCGACTGGCAGGCCTGGTAGATGTGCGCGCGCTGCTCCTCATTACGGCGTACCGTGCCCTTAGCGGTCATGATCTGAAGCAGCTTCAGGACCGTGGTGTATCCCATGTCCCGGGTCTTGGTCAAGGTCTCGTGGATTTCGCGAACTGTTGAGGGTCCGCGCTCCCATAGAACGCGAAGAATCTCGAGTTCGCCGACGGTCGGTTTCGGTGTGCGGTCTCCCATGAACCAACTGTAGTACGAAGCCTTTCGTATTGTCAACGAAAACTTTCGTACTTTTTTAAGGACTGGAGCGGACGCCTCGCCGCCCTCTTGTTTTGAGATCCCGGGAGGAAAACCGCAAAGCGAGCGGAACTGTCCGCGCTCCCAAAGCTCATTCGTCTCGCAACGCGACCAGGGGATCGGTGCGCGCGGCGCGGCGCGCCGGAACATAACCCGCCAGCAGGCCCATCCCGAGCAGCAGGCCCGCTACCACCACGAAAGTCAGCGGATCACTCGATCCGGTGCCATACAGAAACGCGTTCAGCATTCGAGTGAGCCCGAGCGCGCCCGCAACCCCCACAGCGAGCCCGCCGAGCACCAGCTTAAGGCTCTGGCCGATGACAAGGGTGAAGACGTCGCTCCGCGAAGCTCCGAGCGCCATCCTCATACCAATTTCGAACGTCCGTTGCGACGTGGAGTAGGAAACCACGCCATAGATGCCCACGGCGGCCAGGAGCAGAGCCGCGACGGCGAATCCGGCGAACAGCACATCATCGAGCGCGACTGCGAGGTGGACCCGGCAACAACTTCGTCGAGGGTCTTTACGTCGCTCACGGGCAGGTTCGGGTTCAAGCCGCGCGCCACCTCGCGGATGCCGCTCGCCACCTGGGCAGGGTCGGAGCCGGTCCGCACCAGCAGGGTCATTCTCGTGGGGTGCCGTCCGTTGTTGCCGACGGCTTGCGGGTAGGGCATGTAGACAGCGCCCTGGAAATCCTCCGGTGCGCGGTTAGTAAGGTTGAACTGCCGCACATCGCCGGCCACGCCCACCACGGTTCTCCAGGGCGCCCCGTCCCATAGCGGTCGGATGTGTTTGCCGACGGGATCTTCACCGGGCCAAAACCTGTGTGCGGTAGCGGCGCTCACCACAACCACCGGCGCCGACTTCTCGCTGTCTGCGGCGCTGAAAGCCCTTCCCGCCTGAATCGGAATATGCATCATCCGGAAGTATTGCGGCGTAATCGCTCCCGCCCAGAGCAATGGCCCGCCGTTTTCTGCGGCCACCACGGGATGGTCCTCCATTTCAGTTGGAATCGACGGTGTCTCGCCGCTTAAAGGCAGCGTATTGACAGCGGCCACTTGGGAAACGCCGCTGATTGCTTGCGCTCGCCGGAGCAACTCATTGTACAGAGCGACGCAGGCGGTGCGTTGCCGGCAGAGCAACGGGTTCGGCGTTACTCGCAGCGTCAGGATCCGCTCCGGATTGAAGCCCGGCTTCACCTGCGCCAGCATCCAGAGGCTCTTGATCAGGAGCCCGGCGCTCACGGCCAGCACCACGGCGAGAGCGACTTCGCCCGCGATCAAGGCGCTTTGCAGCCGTACACTGGCGGTGCCCGTGGACCGCCGGCCGCCGGTTTTGATCGAGTTCGCGAGGTCAAGCTTCGAAGCGCTGAGAGCCGGCGCTAATCCGAAAGCGAGACCTGTGAACAGGGCGACGGCTGCCATCAAAGCTGCCACGCGCCAATCCATTCGAATGTCCGCCAATCCCGGGGCGCTCGAGGGCAGCAGGCGCTTGAAATCAGACAGCGTCATGAAAGCAAAGAGCAGTCCAAGCGCCGCCCCCGCCATCGCCAGCACCACGCTCTCGGCGAGCAGTTGGCTGACGATGCGTCCGCGTCCGGCTCCGAGCGCGCTGCGGACCGCAATTTCCTTCCGGCGAGCGGCGGCACGAGACAGCATGAGACCGGCGACGTTCGCGCATGCAATCAACAGCACAAGACCTACGGCAAACTGGAGAACGATCAGCTTGCTGCGGAAGTCGCCGGTGAGGTTCTGCTGCAACGGAACCACGGCGGCATCGGCATTCCAACTGCGGAACATGATGTAGGGAAACAGATTGAGGATGCTGGAGATCAGGGGGTGAAGCTCGTTGCGCGCCATCTCCAGGCTGGATCCCGGACGCAGTCTTGCCACCAGCGGCATGAAACCGGTATTCCAAGTCTCGAAGGAATCGCGCGGGTCAATGTGCAAGGGTATCCAGAGTTGCGCGTCAGATGAAGGAAATGCGAAGCCGGGAGACATTACCCCCACCACCTCGCGGTCCACGCCGTCAATGGTGATGATGCGCCCGATGATTCCAGGATCGCCGCCGAATTTGCTTTGCCACAACTTATGGCTGAGGAGAACGATAGCGTCCTGGGTGGGCCGATCCTCACCGGTTCGAAAAACCCGGCCCAGCTCAGGTCCGGCCTGCAGCACGGCAAAAAGGTTGGATGACACCGAACTACCAACCATGCGCATGGCTTCGCCTTGCCCGGTGAGGTTGAATTCGGAGTCGGTGGTAAAGCCGGCGACGTCCATGGTGCGGCTCTGCTGCCGGAGCGCCTCTAAAGCTCCTTTGGGGTAGTAGTCCGTGACGCAGACCAATCGGTCCGCTTCGGGGTAAGGGAGCGGCCTGAGAAGGACGCAGTTCACAAGGCTGAAAATGGCGGCGTTTCCGCCGATGCCCAGCGCCAGTGACAGCACGGCCAGAGCGCTGAAGCCCGGGCTCCGCTTTAGTGTGCGGAGCGCGTACCGGAAATCCTGCGCCAAAGTCTCACGTAATCCATGGCGATGCATGATCTAGATTACTCCCGGATCAGAGTGGGTCGCCCAAACTGCCCCGGCGCGTTCGGTCGCCCCGGGCGCCAGGCTCCGGCCGATGCTCTCGCCGGTTCAACCTCGAGACGAAGCCGCGGTTCTTGAATAGAATTCTGACGGCATAGCGAAGGTCCTGCGGGAAGCTGGTCATCATGAGTCCTCCGGTATTCGCATTCTTGGAGCAATTCTTCTTCCACTATAGAAAGCGCAGGGCGAAACCCGTTTGCGAGACGGGCATTTGACAGAAAGATCACATTGAAACTAAAAGACTTGCGAATTCCTCGTCGCCAGATGGCTGCTCGGAATGAGACCCTGGGGGAGGGGTGGCCCGGTTTGAGCCTGTCCGGTCCTGGGATTCGGTGTCCGAATCCGGCCCGGAAATCGGTCAGTCGACCTGCGCGCTGCGGAAGACACGTGCCTGCAGAAGGAGCTAACAGCGCCTGACCTTCAGCACGGTAATGCTTGATAAGATTTTCGCACTATTGCGCTGACGCAATGCTTGGATTAATATTCATTGAACGTCCGGCCCGCTTGGCAGGACTGAAAGCTGAGTGTCGGAGGAATCATGAGTACCGTGAGGGGCAGCGTTTATCCGAGCGCCGCTTTTTTACTGGCCGCCATACTGGTGTTTCCAGCCCTTCTAAGCGCAAGCAGCCGCAATCGAGGGGATGAGAATGACGTCACCGGCAAGCTTTTTCAATTGCTGGACAGCCAGCACGGCGGCAAGCTGGACGACATTTATGTGCTGGCCGATATCTATACCGACGCGAGCGGCGATCAATACCGTCACGTGCTTCGCATCGACTACGATAAGAACCGGTCGTTTGGACGGCTTGCAATTTATCTCCGCAGCGTCGGCAAGATGACTCCCGAACAGTTGTCCGCCTACACGCCGGAGCAAATCTACGGCTTCGGCGAGGTCGACCTGGCGAAGTTCGTCAAGACCGATCCCGGACCGTTTGGCCAGAAGGGCGACCTCTATCTTGAATCTTCCGAGGACCAGCCGCTTCACACCACTGCTGTGAACGGCGACGCTCGCAAAAACTACGAGGCCTACGTCACCCAATACATAATTCCCGCCCTTCAGAAAGGCCAGTGAGCAGCTAGCCGTAGGCTTTCAGCAAATCAGCCGCCCGCCAGCAAGACGTTAGTTCTTCGCCTTCGCTGATTGAATGACGATGTTGGCTCCCTCCCGAGTAAGCTTGGGTTTGTCTGAAACCAAGACTCGGGGGAAAGGAGCCAGCGATGAAGATTTATCGCAGGTGATTATCACCCGAGCTTTCAGCAAATCGCCATGTTGG
>DASYYZ010000137.1:0-41656 GCA_035946735.1 Terriglobia bacterium | reverse complement strand
CCGAAGAAGACGCGCTTGAAGATTTCTTTGCCCTTCATGGTACGAGGCATCAAGCCCATGGTCATGGCGCTTCGCTTCAAAGCGGAGACGGCCTTCGCGCGTGCCGTTTCGTTCGCGACCGGGTAGGCGCCATAAAGCTCCGCTTCGAATTTGCCCCGGCGCAGGCACGCGGCCAGGTCGGGAGCGGAAAAGTAGCGCACGCTAAAAGGGCTGGGATTGAAATCCGCCCAGTCGCAGTTGACGGTCGAGACCAGCAACGTGCCGCCATTCCTCAGCACCCGCCGGCTTTCCGCCAGGAAATCTTCCGGCCGCGCCAGGTAGTAAAGAGCCTCAAAGAGGACCACAAGGTCGAAGCTCGCGCCGGGAAACGGCAGGTGGTGAGCATCGAAGCGCACGAGGCGGGCCTTGCCGTGGTAGTGACGGCGCGCGTGGCGCAGGTTGGCGTCGGTATAGTCGCCGCCGATCAGGCGCCGCGCCCGGCGCGCCAGATACCCCATGCCCTGGCCCGCGCCGCATCCCACCTCCAGCACGTCTTTTCCCCACGCGTAGGCGGCGGCGGTGCGGTAGCGGTGGTAGAGCCGGGAGATCTGCTCGCGGGACGCGCGTCCGCCCGGCAACTCGGTAACGATGCTGTAGTCAGGAACCGGCGTCAAGCTCAATCACTCCATCGCTCAATCAATCGCTCAATCCCTGGATTCTCCGGCAAGCTTCCTCGAGCTCGGCATCCGGCCTGCCGTAACAAAAGCGCAGGAAGCGGTTTCCTTCCGGACCGTGGAAGAACGCCTCGCCAGGCACAGTGGCAACCCCGGTGCGGTCGAGCAGGTACATCGCCTTCTCCTTGCTGCTCGTGCCGGGCAGGCGCGTTGCATCGGTCAGGACGTAATAAGCGCCTTGGGGCGAGCAGGGAGGAAACCCGGCCCTTTCGAGTGCGCGGCAGAGCCGGTCTCGCTTGGCAGCGTACTCGCGGTTCAGCCCCTGGTAGAATTCCGGCGCCAGCTCGCGCAGGCCCGCTGTCACACCCCACTGCAGCGGGGCCGGGGCACAGACGTAGACGAGATCATTGATGTAGCCGATCATCGCGGCCCAGCGGGCATCGCAGGCGCTGTAGCCTACTCGCCAGCCGGTGACGCTGTAACTCTTGGAAAAGCCCGAGATGGTGATGGTACGCTCCTCAAGGCCAGGTACCGCGGCCGGGCTCAGGTGTTGGCGCCCATCGTAGACAAAGTATTCGTAAATCTCGTCGGTGAAAACGAACAGGTCGTACGCGGCCGAAACCTCGTGTATGCATTCCAGCTCCGCGCGGCTGAAGACCTTGCCGGAGGGATTGGCGGGCGTATTCACTACGATTGCACGGGTGCGGGGCGTGACGGCGCGCTCGAGGTCGCGGCCGGCGAAGGACCACTCGGGCGCTCGAAGCGTGACGTAAGCGGGCACGGCTTCAACGGCCAGCAGGGTGTTCACATGATAGCCGTAGTAGGGCTCAAACAGGATCACCTCGTCGCCCGGATTGAGCAGCGCAAGGCAGGCGCAGTAGAAAGCCCCCGTGGAGCCGGCGCTGACGGTGATCTCCGTCTCGGGGTCAAACTCGAGCCTGTTGTAGGTCTTCAATTTGTGCGCGATGGCTTCGCGCAGCTCTGGGATGCCGTCGAAACGCGTGTAGCTGTTGCAGCCGCGGTCAAGGGCCTGATGGGCGGCCCCGCGGACCGGGGCGGGCAACTCTGTGTCGCACACGCCCTGGGCCAGGTTGATGCCCCTCACTCTCTCGCACTCAATCGACATGGCGCGGATCTCCGACTGAGCGATGTGAGCGGCGCGCCGGCTCAGCGAGAGCCGGCTTTCGATTGCTGATTCAACGGCTGGCACTGGCTGCTCCGGTCGAGGTCTTGGCCTCTGCGGTGTGTCGGGCGAAAAACTTCCGCACGCTAGCGACGACAATCTCCACCTGCTCCGGCGTGGTCTCGGCGCTCATGGGTAGCGAGATGACTTCGCGGCAAAGGCGCTCGGTTTCAGGAAGATGAGGGGTCTCGAGCTGCAAGCCCGCGTGCTGCCACATAGGTTTGGGCCAGCTCACCAGCGTTTCCACGCCGTCTCGCGACAGGTGCTCGCGAAGAGTGTCGCGCTGCCGGGTCCGGACGACGTAATTCTGGAAGACGTCATAGTGCCCGTCGCCGTCAAACGGCGGCAACTTGAGTGCAGGAAGCCTTTCGAGTCCCTGATGATAGAGACGAGCAATATCCCGGCGGTGGCCGATCCACCGGCGCAAGTGGCCGAGCTTTACATCCAAAACAGCGGCCTGCATGTTATCGAGCAGCGCCGTGTAGCCGTGGCAGTGGAACTCACCGGTCTGGCGGTCCTCGCCGTTGTAGCGTAGCAGTGTAGCCAGGCGGGCGACCTCGGGATCGTTGGTGGTGATGGCGCCGCCGTCGCCGAAGCCGCCCAGAATCTTGAAGGGATAAAAGCTCCAGCATCCGGCGAGGCCGAAGCTACCAGCCAGCTTTCCCCGATGGGATCCACCGAGTGACTGGCAGGCGTCCTCCACCACGGCCAGGCGATGGTCTTGCGCGAGCTCCGAGAGGCGCTGCATGTTGCAGACCCGTCCGTTCAGGTGCACGGGGAGCAGCGCCTTGGTGCGCGGTGTGATGGCGCTCTCAGCCGCTTCCACGTCCATGTCGAAGTCGCTGCCTACATCCACCAGGACGGGCTTGGCCCCGCAGTGGACGATGGCGGAGACGGTGGCTACGAACGTGTGCCCTACCGTGATGACCTCGTCGCCCGGCCGCACTCCGGCGGCGAGCAGCGAGAAATGTAAGGCGTGGTATCCACTGTTCAGGCCCACCGCGTACTTTACACCTACAAAATCCGCCAGGTGCGCCTCGAAGTCGCGCAACTGCTGGCGGCAGATAAGGTCGCCCTGGGTGAGGCAGGCGGTAATGGCGGCGTCAATTTCCGGCTTGAGGTTGCGATAGTGTGTTTGGGGATCGACGAAAGGAACTTTCCAGATCATGCTGATCTCCAGTTGCAGCGCGAATGCAACGCGGCTCTATGAGCCGCGAACGTCAGGGGTCACGCCCGCGGGTCAAAGATCGGCGCTACAGCGCGGCGGCGAACGCACGCTGGCCGAGCCTGGGCCAGATGAACTCGCCGAGCGAATTCAAAATGCCTTCGACCGAGAGACCGTGGGCAGCTTTCAGATATTCCTGGCTGCCCACGAGCGAGGTGAAAACAGGCGGCACGCCGAGGCGTTTGAAGGGAACGCGAAACTGGTCAGATTCGGCCAGCACTTCCGCCACCGCGCTGCCCAGGCCGCCGATCACGCTGTGCTCCTCCAGCGTGACCACGGCTGCAGTCTGGCGCGCAGCCGCCAGCACCGCCTCGCTGTCGAGCGGCTTTACCGTGTGCATACTCAGTACGCGCGCCTGCATGCCTTGGCCGGCCAGGAGCTCTGCGACCTGGACGGCAGTCGCCAGCATGGTTCCGGTCGAGATCAGCGTGAGGTCGTCGCCTTCGAGGACGGTCAGCGCTTTGCCTAGCCGGAAGTCGAGCCTGGAGTTCGCGGGATGCAAGCGCGGCTCGCCGGACTTGCCGAGGCGGAGGTAGCAGGGACCCGGCTCGTCGATAATGGCGCGCGTGGCCAGTTCCGCCTCGACGGGATCGCCAGGCGCAACTACCGTCATATTCGGCAGGGCCCGCAGCACGGCGATGTCTTCCGTGGCGTGATGGCTGACGCCCAGCGCGCCGTAGCCAAGTCCGCCGCCCACGCTCACGATCTTTACCGCGGCGCCGTGGCAGCAAACGTCGTTACGAATCTGCTCAAGACAGCGCAGGGTGGGAAAGTTGGCGATGGAATAAGTAAAGACGATCTTGCCGCACAGCGCCATGCCGGCGGCGACGCCCGTCATGTTCTGTTCGGCCACGCCGGCGTTGATGAAACGAGTGGGAAAGCGGGCCGCGAATGGCTCCACCACGCCGAAGCCGAGGTCCCCCACCACCAGGTTGATGCGCGAGTCGGCTTCGGCCAGCTCCACGAGGGTACGAATGAATGCGGCTCTCACGAAGCCTCCAGTTCCGCGAGCGCGAGCCGCAGTTCCTGGTCGTCCGGCGGACGGTAGTGCCACAGTAGCTTGTCTTCCATGAAGCTCACGCCCTTGCCCTTGACGGTGTGCGCGATCACGCAATTCGGCCGCCCGGCTGCGAACGGGACGGCGTCGAGCGCCGTCGAGATCGCCTCCAGGTCGTGCCCGTCAGTCTCACGCACCGCCCAGCCAAAGGCGCGCCACTTGTCAGCGAAGGGTTCGAGGGGCATAACGTCTTCCACGCGGCCCAGGCTCTGGATCTTGTTGTAATCGACGATAGCCACCAGATTCTCCAGACCCTCGTGCGCGGCGAAGAGCAGCGCTTCCCAGATGGAGCCCTCGTCGCACTCGCCGTCACTCAAGAGCGCGAAGACGCGATAGGGACGCGCATCCCGGCGGCCGGCGAGCGCCATGCCGCAAGCGAGTCCCAGGCCGTGTCCAAGCGATCCGGTGGAGGCATCGACTCCGGGCACGCCCGTGTGCGTGATGTGTCCCGCGAGCGCGCTGCCATCCTGGTAGAAGGATTCGAGCGCGGCCACGGGGAAGAATCCGCGCTCGGCAAGCGCGGCGTAGGCGGCGGCGGCGGCGTGGCCCTTGCTGAGGATGAAACGGTCGCGGTCCGGCCAGTGAGGGCGCGCTGGGTCGACGCGCAGCACGCGCGAGTAAAGCACCGCCAGAAGGTCCGCCATGGAGAGCGACGAGCCGGCGTGCGAGCTCTTGGCGCGGTGCGTCATGCGGACCACGTGGCGGCGGATCCGACGCGCTAGGGCGCGGCATTCGTCGAGATTGGAAGTGTTCAGCATGTTGTAGAGCCGGTCGGAGCCTGCCCCCCAGGGCAGGGATCGGCGGGTCTCCGGGTTAGTCGGCATATTTCACGACCCTAGCGGCGGTATCCGACTCGCGATTCTTGGCGCCCGCCACTGTGAGGATTGTGGCCAGAATGATTCTCAAATCGATCCAGACGGAGTGATTGCTGACGTACTCAAGCCCGAGGCGGATCTTCTCCGGCCGGATCTTCTCGCGGTAGACCTGGTGCGGGTCGGCGCTGCCTTTCAAAATTTCGCCCTCGTTGTGGAATTGCAGCGACGCCCAGTCGGTGATTCCGGGGAGCACCTGCAGGAGGCCGCGCTCCGCTTCGGTGTAGAGCGTCACTTCCTGCGGCACTTCCGGGCGCGGTCCCACCAGGCTCATTTCGCCCTTGATTACGTTCAGGAGCTGCGGCAGCTCGTCCAGCTTGTGCCGTCGTATAAAGCGTCCCGTGCGGGTGACGCGAGGATCGTCATCGGAAGTGGAAGGGCCGCCAATGCGGTCTGCGTTCACCACCATGGTGCGAAACTTGAAAATGCGGAACCTCTGGCCGCCTTTGCCCACCCGCACGCCGCGATAGAAGACGGGGCCGCGGGAGTCCAGCTTGATGAGCATGGCCAGGGCGAAGAGGACTGGCGAGCTGGCGATCAGCCCTGGCAGTGACAGACATAAGTCGAGTGCTCGTTTCATGAGGGCACACGGTGGGCCGCGGCGGTAAAGGGTGGAGGCCAGGGTCGCGCTGGCTCGGCGGCGATCCTGTGCTGGCGCGGGCGAAATACCAGGCCCACGACGAAGCCCGCGAGCAGCACGCTGACCGACATCACAGACAGAACCTTGCCGTACACGGCCCAGGCAACATCGGCCAGCATAATCACCTGCAGCGCGAGGATGGGTACGCTCTTGCGCACAAACAGGCTCAGCTGAATCACCTGATAGATGAAACCGAGTGCGATAGGTCCGATCAGAACGGCCGGCCAGCCCCAGTTTTCCCAAAGATTCCCCACGCACGCGAGCGGCGGGGTGACAAAATAACGCGTGTCATTCCATTCCACGTACTGAAAGCCTGGCAAAAATGAAAAGATGCGCTCGTATCTGAAATGCAAAAAGAGGCTGGGGCTGTGAAAGATTCGAAACGCCCACCAGGTCATGGTGGCGGGGTCAGAGCCGATGCGCACTGAGAGTACGCGCCACACCGCGGCCAGGACTCCTTCCTCGGAGAAGGCGGACTGATATTGAGCCACCGAGATAAGTCCGGCCAGGGCCAGGCTAAATCCGAAGAGCAAGAGGATCTTGGGGCTGCGGAAGGCTTGCGAAACGGTCTGTTTCCGGGCCAAGAGGTGAGCGAAGATCATCATCATGAGAAAACCGACGGGCTCGGCGCGGTCGAGCGTCAAGAGGGAAACAAAGAGCGTGGCGCAAAAAGTGATCCAGAACAGGAACGTCCATTTGCCCCGGTAAAGGTGCGACATGAAGTAAACGTAGAGGGCACAGAGCGGCAAAACGAAGCGGCGGGCAATCTCCAAGCCGTACTGCGCGACTTTAGGCACGTCGCTCTCGGCAAACCTCAGGCTCAGGCGGTTTACCGTGGTCGGGTAGGCCTTCAGGACCTCGATCAACTGAATATGCTCCGCATAGACGAAATAGGGCACGAGCAGAGGTCCGAGCGCCAGAACCATCACGACTAAAACGGGTACGAACTTGAAATCGGCCTTGGCTCTCTGGAGATCGGAGCGGACGTAGCCCTGAACGATTCGGGCCGGACTCTTGTGGAAGCGGTTGGCAATCCCAACACCTAAGGGAAAGGTGACGAGGACGCTTTGGACGGCAAGAAAATAAGTGCGGCGCATCGGGTGTTGGAGGACGGCAAAAACTGGAACGGACGAAATCGCCGTGGTCACGAGATAGATGTAGATGAAGAGCGCCGGCAGGGTGAGCGAGTTGAGGCTGAGGCTGTGCCGGAGCACAGAACACTCGATGACAAAAAACGTGGCGCAAACAGTAAAGACCGCAATGGCCCAGGTGTCTCCGCCGGTCTCGACGGCCACGAAGACGGTGGCGACGGCCATCAGCAGGCAGGTTAATTTGTTCTCGGTCAGCATAATGTTGGGTTTCGCTGTAGTGCGGCTCTATGAGCCGCGACATGCGGGGCATAGCTGCGGCACGCGGGTCATCGAAACGACACCCGGGTCATAGACCCGTGCTATAGCTTCTTCGGCCGCGAGAGCACAAAAACCGCCATCCAAGCCTGCCATTTGATCACCGGCAGGCTCAGGAGAACCGAGTCCACGGATTCGAGTGCGCGTAACAACGGACTGAACGCGGCCGAGTTGCGGAAAGGAATGGCAGCGAGGTCAGCCAGGTGGAAGAAGCGAGCCAGCTCGACACCGTCAAAGTAGCGGCGCGCACCCCGGATCTCGCTGCGGCCCAGGATGTGTTCGGTTTCCCAGGCCGACCGCAGGTGAGGAGTCAGTTTGCGATAGAGATGAATGAGTGGGTTATGCCGCAAGGCTTCGGTGCAGATCACTTCGCCCGCGGGCTTTAGAATACGGGCCAGCTCCCGGTAGGCCCGTTCGAGATCCAGATGGTGCAGGACGCCGCTGACCACGATGAGATCGAAGAAGCTGTCAGGGAAGTCGGTAGCCTCGGCGTCCATTACCAGAAACTGCAGGCGACCCGGGAAACTGCGATGGGCCGATTCGGCGCTCGCGATCCCGATGGAGGCCGGGGAAATATCAATCCCGTAGGCCTCGGCGCCGGCTTCCGCCAGCCAGAAGGTGTGCTGGCCGTTGCCGCAGCAGTAGTCCAGCACTTGCTTACCCGGGCAGCGGGCTGCGATCCATTGCTTCACATAGTCGTTGTTGCTCTGACTGATGGAATAGAACTTTTTGTTGGAGGTGTAGTACGGATCGTTGGCCAGGTCGCTGCGCAGGTGGTCGTGGAGCTCCTGCTCCTTCAGTTTGCGGTCTTCAATCTGCTGCATCTTGCGCTCCTTCAAAACTGCTGCAGCGCCGGTCCATGACAGCCTGGCCGCCGACTTCGCCGCTCATAGAGCGGCGCTACAGAACCAGTCACTCCGACTCGAACAGGCCCTGGGCGGCGCCAGCGACGGCCTTGAGAAACCCCAGAGCGAAGCCGGCGTTGACGACCACAAAACTCGAGAGCATGGAGGCTACCGCCAGGGGCTTTTGCATCCGCGCGGCCGCGTAACCGGCCACGGCGAGCAGGGCGAGCGCCATTTCCGCGAGGACGATCGCCTGGTAGGCGATGCTGGTTCTCAACAGAAACAAGGACGCGAGTACGGCCGTGAGCATGGCGAAGGGCGCTGTCCAGCGCAGGATGTGATGCGAGAAGGTGCGCCAGGCAATCAGCGGGTGACGGGCCCAGTCGCGTGGCCGCCAGCGCCGTGGGATCATGACCATGGACTTCGAAACTCCCCGCACCTTGGCCCTGAAATCGCTCTTCGCGGTGGTGAACGGAACCTCGTAAGCGATGGCATCGCGGGCGAAGATCACCCGATAGCCTTGCAGGATGACGTCGAGCGGCGTGAGGGAATCGGAGTCGTTGATGGCGAGGCGCATGGGCTTCCACAACTCTTTGCGGAACGCCAAAGCCGCACCGGAAACTCCAGCCAGCAGGCCGAGCCGGCTCTCGGTCTCGCGCAGGTCGGTTTCCAGCTTCCATGAGAGCTCGCGCAGCCGCGAGGGCGGGTTCGAGGTCGATGCGATTTTCCATTTCAGGTTCGCCGCCAGAGCTCCCGCGCGGGCATCGTGCCGGAAATGGCCGGCCACGACGTTCGCGAAGTCGGCCGCGAACTCGGTGTCGGCATCGCTGAAGATGACGATGTCACCCTTCGCCCGGGCCACGGCGATATCCTGCGCCGGCCCTTTGCCTACCCGGTCGAGCGCCAGCAACGTGACGCCTCGCCCGGCGTAACTGCTGGCGATCTCGTTGGTGCGGTCGGAAGAGCCGTCGGAAGCAACGATAAGGTCGAGCTTGGCGTGCGGATAGTCAAGATGGAGCAGATTCTCGATGCGGCGCTCGATGACCCGTTCCTCATTGTGAGCAGCAACGACGATCGACACCGTAACCCATTCACCCGGGAAGGACGCGAAATCGAGGGCGTACGTGCGAGGGATGAAACTCGCAATGAGCTTGAGAAGCAGATGGTATCCGGCGTAGGTATAGAACAACGTTCCGATCGCGATCCAGAAGACGAGTTGTGCCGTCATGATTGATTTCCCGGGGTCCCGTAGGGGCGGGCTTCCAGCCCGGCCCGCGGCGAGTCAAGACCCGCCCTTATGAGGGTGTATCTACGGCTTCGAGCGGCGCTGGGATCGGCGCGCCCGCGCGGCGGTGAAGACTGGGAGTCCAGCAAATCTTTTTGATTTCAACGAGCGTCAGAATCCCCAGCACGTAGAGCCCGGCCACGAAAGCGGCCAGAATAAAAGCGGGCGGGGCGAGCTTCAGGTACACCGCCAACGAGCCCAGCAGAAAAACGATGAAGGAAATCAGCATGTTCCTGGAGTTGATGGGCGCCACCCGAAAGGCGTCGATGACGCTCCGCTGGCTCTGGTAGACGACGAAAGGCACAGCGCCAAGGATGACAACGCGGACGATGGGGACGGCGTCGTCGAAGGAGCGGCCGAGATATAGACGGAAGATCGGGGTGGCAAACACTTCGATGATGACCACGCTCAGGGTGATGGTGGCGAGCGCGACGGCGAGGATCTGAGAGACGCGACGCCGGAGACTCTCGAAGTCGCCGCGGCCGATCATCGAGCTCGCTTCGGGCAGCAAGACGGAGTTGATGGGCGGGCCCAGGGAACAAAGCAGGGCGATGACGGAAGTACTGAAAGCGACGAGTCCTGCCGGGCCCATGCCTTGAAAGTGCGCGAACAGGAGGGCCGGGAGCGACAGAAAAGCGAGCTGCATCACGTCGGCGGGAACACGCCCGAGGCTGTAAACCAGCAACTCGCGAGCGTGGCCCAGAAGGCGGGTGACGCCGGAGGCGAATCCGGTGAAGAGCAACGCCACGGCGGACGACGCACCGAGGGCGGCGCCAAGCGCACTCAACACCGAAGCCGTCGAATCGCCGAAAACCGGCAACACGATGAGGGGCATGATCCCCAGATTAGTGAAACGGAGCACATTGGCCCGAGCCATATCGAGGCGGCCACGAAAGTAGCCCTCGCAGGCCATGTGCAGCGCCAAGCCGAGCAGAAACAGTCCGACGGCGGGTATGAGATCACGGTACTGCGCGCTGCCGAAGAGGACGAAAGCCGCGGGGCTCTTCAGCAGATTGAGCAGGGTGAGGCATACCGCGAGCGCGCCTGCCACAATCAGCAGTCCGGAGGCGAAGTAGTTGTCCGGAACATGACCGGGACGCCGTCCGGCGGCAAGGGCGACGTAGCGCGGTATGCCGACGCTCAGGCCGAGAATCGCAGCCGGCTGAAGCAGGTTGATGGTCCGCCGGGCCAGGGCGTACTCCGAAAAGCCCTCCTTGCCCAGGTACGACGCCGCCAGCCGGTAGGCAATGAGCTGGCTCGCCAGAATCGCGGATTCGGTGAGGAGAGTGCTGCCGTAGAGGTTCCTCACCGCGGCGCTGCGGCGCCAGAGTGCCTTCAAGGGCTGGTCCGGGCTTGAGGATTCGGTGGGCATGTCGCTCAGCGGCTTGCGGCTGTCATCCCCCGAGGCCTTTCCTGCGCCCGAGGGCCCCACTGAACGCGCGGTAGAATGATGTCGCGCTTGATGCGTTGGCTAAAGGCCTGCACGCGTTTCAACATGCTGTCGAGCAAGACGTCAGAAAGGAAATGCGGTTCGAGGCCCAGGCTGAGCAACTTCGTGTGGACGGGGTTGTAGTAGTGCTCTTCGAGTTCCACCCGCGGATTTTTCAGGTGGTTTACCTCGACCTGTAGACCGATCTTCCCAGCCTGCCGCGCCACCAAATCCGCCAACTGGCTGACCGTATAGGTTTCGGTGAATTGATTAAACACCCGGAATTGACCAGGCTCTGCGGCGTTGATAATCGCCAGTTCGACGCACCTGATGGTATCGCGAATATTCAGGAATCCGCGCCTCTGCCCCCCTTTACCGTAGACGGTGAGAGGGATGCCTGCCACGGCCTGTACGCAGAAGCGGTTCAAGGCCGTTCCAAAGACCTCGTCGTAGTGAAAACTGGTTTCGAGACGTTCATCCTGCCGGGTTTCGTCGGTTTCGATTCCGTACACCACGCCCTGGTTCAAGTCCGTCGCCGCCAGTCCCCAGACCTTGCAGGCAAAGCGAATGTTGTGGCTGTCATGCACCTTGGAAAGATGGTAAAAGGAGCCCGGCTGGCACGGAAAAGGCAGCGTGTCCTTGCGGCCCTTGTGCTCGATCTCGATGAAGCCCTCTTCGATGTCAATGTTGGGTGTGCCGTACTCGCCCATTGTGCCCAGCTTCACGAGATGGGCGCGGGGCGCCACCTGCTTGAGGGCCCACAGAAGGTTGAGTGTCCCGGTGACGTTGTTTATCTGCGTGAACACGGCGCGGTTGTGATCCATCATGGAATAAGGCGCGGACGGTTGCTCGCCGTAATGCACGATGGCATCGGGAGCAAAGGCAGCGACGACCTCTTCCACCGCTCCGTAGTTGCGCAGGTCCGCAACGAAGAGCTCGATCTTGCGGCCGGTGACCTCCTGCCAGGCGCTGACGCGATCCTGCAGGGTCCGGATGGGAGTAAGGGGTTCGACGTTCAGCTCCAACTCCCACCGCCGCTTGGCAAAGTTGTCGAGAACAGCTACGGCGTGCCCGCGCTGGGACAGGTACATGGCGGTGGGCCAGCCCAAATAACCATCACCCCCTAAGATGAGAATCTTCACGGTTTCTCCTTTCGGTAGCAACGTGCTGCCTTCCATTTGAGCCGTGCAGGCCGCACTCTTTCTTCGCTTCCGCTTCCCACCACCAGCGCCCGTCGCGTTCGTGCTGGCCGGGGTGGGTGGGCCGGCTGCAGGGCAAGCACCCAATCGAGAGGAATCCGCGTTCGTGCAAGGGATTGTAAGGCACACCGTGCGCGTGGATGTAAGCCCAGACCTGCTGGGAGCTCCAGTTGGCTAGGGGATTGAACTTCACTAGTGATCGCCCGCGGGAGGCAAAGTTGGAATCCAACTCGACCACCGGCACAGCTGCGCGTGTCTGGGGACTCTGGTCGCGCCGCTGGCCCGTAATCCAGGCGTCGACGGTAGCCAGGGCCCGCCGCAGGGGTTCAACCTTCCGAATGTTGCAGCACTCCTGGTGGCCGTCGCGATAGAACGAGAAGAGCCCTTTCTCGCGCACGAGTTCCTCCACAGCCTCAGGCTGCGGAAACAGGACTTCCAGATTGATCTTGTAGTGGTCGCGCACTTGTTCGAGAAAACGGTAGGTCTCTGGGTGCAGTCGGCCTGTGTCGAGGCAAAAGACCCGGAAAGGAAGGTTCACTCGGGCGGCGGCCATGTCGATAAGGACGACGTCCTCCGCGCCGCTGAAGGCGATTGCGATATCAGGACTATGCTCCTCGAGGGCTATCCTTACGATGTTTTCGGGATCGAGCTGCGCGAGCTTTTCGGTGGCCGGCAGACAGGGTGCAGCAGCAGGGCTCATTCGCGCTCCTCGCGTAACGAAGGGTGAGACGGTTTGCCGGTTGCCCACGCCGCACAAGCGGCAAACCATGCGGCGTTGGCCGGGATGTGCAAATTGAAATCGAACAGGCTGTGCACCAGCAGGCCGCAACATCCGATTGCCGCTCCCAACTGGATCCAGCCGGCGGAATCGCTGAGGCGGTCCGCCAGATTGCGGAAGGCCAGTCGACCGAACAGGATGAGGGAGGCCGCAATCGAGGCGCCGCCCACCAAGCCGGTTTCGGCCAGGGCCTCGGCGTAGTCGTCGTGCGCATGGGACCAGACCTCGTCGCTCGGAAAGCTTTGATATTGGGGGTAAACGACTTCAAAGGTGCCCAAACCCGTTCCGAACCAGGGATGATGGCGGAGAATGCGGAGCGCATCCTTAGACAAAGTGGCGCGCGCCTCGAATCCTGCTTCGATCTGAGGGGGTGGCTGGCGCTCGAAAACGGTGGCCAGATGGCCGGCGACGGCGCCGGGATCCATCCAGAAAAAAATCAATGCCGCCATGGTGACACCCAGCCCGGCGCCCGCGGCAAGAAAGCGCCGGCGCACGGAAGGACCGAACCGAAGCAGGACCGTAAGGAACAGCAGGCTCTCCACTAGCAGAGCAATGAACCCCCCGCGCGAACCGGACAGCAGCACAGAAGCCACGGGTACCAGGACTGCGAATCCCAGCAGAGCCCGGCCGGGGCTATGAGGGTGAAGTGAAAGGAAAAATCCGGTGGCGACGGGAATCATCATTTCCATCAGACCGGCGTAGTGGTTGTGGTTGACGTAGGGGCCGAAAATCCAGCCACCCCAGCGCGGCTTCACGGACCAGTAGATGAGGTTGGGGTTGGAGAAGAACTGGAGGATGGCAAGCACCGAAAGCGCGAATGCCAGCGCCGCCACCGCAAATCCCAAGTTGCGCCACACTTGGCCGGAGGCTGTCCCCCAGAGCTGGAGAGCCATAAAAAAGAAGAGCATATCGGTCGCCAGTTTGAGCAGCGGCTCGCGTGTGCTGGCGGCGTCGCGAGTCAGCTGACCGGGAAGGTGAAGGAGCGCGAAAAGAACGAAAGCGGCCGCGAGAAGGTAGAGCGGCGACCAAACCACGCGAAGGGTCGGCTGGCCGGCGCTCGCCCCTACCCAAAGCCACAAAAGAATTGCGGCCACTGCGGCCAGGGCGCCCCAGGCCCACGGTTCGACCGCACCGAAGGCCAGCGGCGCAAGCAGAAGACTGGCGGCGAGTAGCGTGCGGCCGGCCGTCATGGCCTTGGACAAGCTTCGGGCCTTGTCGCGCTCGGCCTCGAAGCGGAAAAGGGCCACGCTCGGGTTCACGGTTGCGGAATACATGATCTATGGCACTGGTTTCAAGGAAGCGATGGCCGGCACGGGTTCGGCGGTCAGGCGAACCGCATCCAACCAGAAATGCCCGGTAATCTCCGTGGGAAAGGTACGGCTGTGGGGTCGCCAAATCGAAAGCTTGACTAGCCGGGTCTGGCTCCCGGTCTCAAACTCGATGCTCAACCGGTGCCACGGCGTGCTGCCCACGACTGTGTCGCTAGCGGCATCGAGACAGGCTGGACAGCCGGCGTCCACAACGCGCAGGCGCGGGCCGCTATCCGAAGAGATACTCTCGGACCTTGCTTCGGCGGTCAGCAGATAGCGCTGGTGGGAAGACACCTCAACCCATTGGAAGACCGGCTCGAAATCCGCATTCGTTCCCATGAAGTCCAAGCGCAGGCAGCGCCGGCCCTGGGAGGACGCGGGTTCTGCGAAGTCTACCGCAACGTAACTTGCAACCGAATCCCGCCAGTCGAAGCCGGACTGCAGAGGTTCTCGTTCAAAGCCGCCGTTGAAAACCAAGTTGCCGTTATCGGGCTGGCCGATCACGCCTAACCGCTCCAGGTCAGACCACGCCGACGCGGCTTCCTCAAGCTGGCCGGAATCGATGAGGCGTTCAATGTAGGATTCGACCAGGGAAAACTGAAAACGTGAACCCTTGCGGACGGCGTCAGCCCAGGCCTGCCGGGCAGCCGCAGACTCTCCCTGCGCACTCAGGAACTCGGCGTAGGCTAGCCCAAGGGCGGGGTTTTTCCCACCCGGCAACACCTGCCGCTCGATCAGAGCCGGATCGTTCAACACGCGAAGACAAACATCGAAAGTTGGCTGGGCGTATTGTGGATCGAGTTCGAGCAGCTTACGGAAAAGCGAAAGTGCCGTTTCAGGCTGTGACCTGCGCAGATGATAGTTTGCCGTGATCCAGTAAAGCCTCGGCACCATGGGGGCCAGACGCAAAGCGCGCGCCAGGGCCTGGTCGGCGCAGGCAAAATCGCGTGTGGCCTCGCAAGCCGAACCCAGGTCCGCCCAGTAGGGCGCCTGGTCCGGACTCAATTCCACCGCGCGCCGGAAGTAACGCAAGCTCGCCGCAGGATCGGCATCTTCTGGCCCGGTGACGACGGCCAGCCCCAACTGGTTTTCCAGTGCAGCGTTCGCTGGATCAAGCGCCACAGCTCGCTCGAGCGCAGGCCGGGCAGCTGATTCTGCGAGCGTGAGGGACGCCGTGGAGCGGATGGCCTCGAACAAGAAAAGGAGCGTGGGAAGCAGGGTCACGAGCACGAGGGTGACGCGCCGCCGAAAGGACAGTGGACACTCCAAAATGTTCAACGAGAGATATCGGTTGAGGGCGTCCATTGCCATTCGACCGTTCATGAAATAATCTACCCGCGGTGAGAAGCGCTCGCAGCGGTTGCGACGGCCCGCGCTTCGGAGGCGCTGTCGTGGTCGCGGCCGTTAGACGAAACGCCGTAGGAATAGGGCCCGTAATAGTAGCCTCGCTGGGTCTGTACCTTGTTCACCACAACGCCGAGGACTCTTGCCCCAGCCTGCACGAGGATTCGATGCGCGCGGACGAGAGCCCCTCTGGCCGTCACCCCCCCCTCCACCACCAGAACTACGCCGTCAGCCAGAGTCGAAAGCACGGTGGCGTCCGTCACCATGAGCACGGGAGGGGAGTCGAACACGACGTGGTCGAATCGCTGGCGAAGTTCGCTGAGCAGATCCTCCATGGCGGGCGAGCCGAGCAGTTCGACCGGGTTCGGCGAACGCGGTCCGGCCGCCAGGACCCACAAGTTGGGCGCGCCTTCGACCTGTTGCAGAGCGTCATCGGGGATGTGAGCGCCGGCCAGGATTCCACTGAGGCCCTTTTCGTTGCTGAGCCCAAGGGTTCGTGCAACGCTGGGCTTGCGCATGTCGGAGTCAATAATCAGCACCCGTCCGCCGCGTTGCGCCAGAGTGAGAGCCAGGTTCAGAGAGGTGCAAGTCTTGCCTTCGTTCGGCTGGGCGCTGGCCACCAGAATTGTTTGCGGTGGGCGCGGCGCGGTCGAAAACAGCACGGACGTGCGCAAGGACCGATAGGCCTCGGCAAGCGCCGAGCCGGAGTCCTTTAAAACAGTCAGGGCCACAGTCCCGTTGCGTGACGCTTTCGATCCGTTCTGCTTTGCCGGCGTGCCATACGCCCCCGCACGGACTGACCCCGCCGCTGGAATGACAGCGAGGGAGGACACGCCGATGAGGCGCTCCACGTCCTCCGCGCTCTTGATCGAGTCGTCCAGGCCTTCCCGGACAAACGCCAGCACAACGCCGAGCAGCAACCCCACCATGAATCCCAGGCTCAGGTTCAATGCCTTCTGGGGGCGCACCGGAATCGTGGGCGGGCGCGCCGTGTCGATGACATGGATGTTGGTGGCTCGCAGACCCGCGGATACCGTAGCGTCCTTTAAATGCTGAAGCAGGCTATCGTAAAGCTGCTGATTGGTGTCGAAGTCCCGCTTCAGAATATTGTGTTGGATGAGGAGCTGGTTGAGATCTCCCACCTGAACTTTCTCCCGCCCCACGGAGTCAGCCAGAAGGCGCACGCGGCCCAGGGCGGCGGTGTAATCGCTGCCAATCCGCTGGACCGTCCGCTCCCGCTCCTGGTCGATGAGGGCCTGCATTTCGCTCACTTGGTCGCTGAGACGGATGACCTTGGGGAAATTGGGTCCGTACTGCCCGAGAGCGTCCACGTATTGCGACCTCAGGTCGGCGAACTTCTCCTCCAGGCGTTGCAGCAGCTCGTTCTGTGCCAGCGTGGCGATCTGGGCTTTATTGGACTGGACCAAGCCATACAGCGACTGCTTCTGCGAGAGGTCGTTCTGCGCGCTGGTGAGATCCCGGCTCAGATCCTCCAGCTTCTCTTCCACCACGTTCTGCTTGTCGCTCACATTGACGATGGCGTGTTGGCGCTCATAATCCACCAGGGCTTGCTGTGATTTTTCTACCTTCGCCTTCAGTTCGTCGAGCTGCTGCTCCATCCACCCACTCGCCTGGCGGGTGGCGTCGTATTTCATGCGGAAGTTGTATTCCACGTATCCCTTCACGAGCGTGTTGACCACGCGCGCCGCGAGATCAGGATCGGTGCTTTCAAAACTCACTTCAACCATCCGTGTGTTGAGAGCCAGGGCCACGCTGAGGTGCTTGCGGAACTCCCGGACTAGTGCCTCTTCGGTACCGGAAGCTTCCGGTGTCCCGCGCGTCGCGGGAAGCGAGCGGGGGGCAAAGGCCGGGTTCCCAGCCAGCTTGAGTTGCTCAATGGTCTGCCACACCAAGTTGTCGCTCTCGAGAACCCGCACCTGGGTCTCCAAGAAGGTCTCGTCGCTCAGGGGATTTTGATAGAGGTCGTTGATCGATTGCAGTTGCGGCGTCTCAGCGTCGATCTCCACGCGTGCGGTCGCCTTGTAAACCGGCCTCATCTTAAACGAAAAGATCGTCACCAGGGTGAATACCACGAAAACGGCGGTGAGAATGGTCCACCGGCGCTTGATCAGAATGTCCCAGTAGGCGCGCAAAGGAGAGTACATGGCGGACTCAACGGCGGACACCTCGATTGCGGCGCTGGGAATCAGTTCGCGCCTTTGCATTGGCCGGGGCCCGACGTGGTCAAGCTTGCCGTCTCTGATCATATTTCGCTCTCGCTTGGAACCTTTGATTTTGGGGCAGGCAAGGGAACGACTCGACGTGAAAGTTTTCGAAACAGGGCGCGCGACCAGCGCCGCGGCCAGGCCCTGAAACGATTGACTGGGATTTCACGGAACGCGATATACAAATAGCGCTGCCGCCTGGGCTGCTGCTTCACCGGCACGGTACAGCGCCTTCTTGCCGGCGCTGTCGGGTACAAAGAGAATGTCGTTGGCAAGTAGGGACTGATCGGATGCCCGGCCGGCAAGAATCTTCCCCAGGTCCACCGGAATTTCGCGGCCAGGAGTGGCGCCGTTCTTGCGGATGATGAGGGCCTTTTTCGGCTGGGCGGTGGATTTCAAGTTATCGGCCAGCGCCACCGCCTTCAATACCGTCATCTGCTCGCGGTCGTTCGTCAAAACGAAGCCCCCGGCGCGAGTCACGGCTCCAACCACGTACACAATCCCGGCGCGCTGCACGGTTACCCGATCGCCCGGATAGAGAACAACATTCGAGGCCGGATCACCTTCTTCAAACAATTGCCTCAAATCGACCGATTGCACCCTTTGGGCGGTAGGATCGGCCGCCGGCTTGTCCTCGCCGTCCGGCGCTTGCTCGGCGTGAATCGCGATCTCCCCGCGCGTGATGATCGCCGTGTTACCGGCGTCCGCGCCCAGTCCCTCGGCTTGCGAAAGGGCATCGACTAGGGTCGTCTTGGTGAAGAGCGGGTAGATCTGTGGCTTCCTCACGGCTCCCGCAATCGCAATCGAGTGAACCCGCGACGCCTTCACCTGCACACTGACGCGCGGATGGCTAACCATGCCGCTTTTTCGAAGCTTATCGCCAATCTGCTCGGACAGTTGACGGGGCGTGAGGCCGGCCGCCTCGAGCGGCTCGGAGAGCAAGGGGATGACGATGGAGCCTGCAGAGTCCACGCGGTACTCGCGCGAAATCTCGGGCACGTCAAGGACGTAGACTTCCAGCGTGTCGTCCGCACTGATGAGATACTGTTCGGCGCCCGAGGCCACGGTCAGGCTCGGATGGACATCGAGGTTGCTCTCGCCGGCGGCGAAGTTTGCAGGCTCCTGGGCTGGAAGGGTGGAGACTACGATGAGCGCGGCCACCAGGACGCTCATGCCTCTGCGAACCGCTGTCGCGGGCGGGCCAATAAAAGGCTCAGGTATCCGTGAATCGTGCCGGCTTTCCATCCCGCTTGTCATCGTGACCCCACTTTTTCAGGCCCAAGCCGCAAAGCGCCCATGACTCGAGCCGGCGTCGACCGCTGGGCGGCGCACTGTGATCCGCTCCACCGTCTCCGCCCCGACTTCCACCGCCACAGATTTCTGCAGCAGCTCAACAGAAAGCACGAGCCTGCAAAGGCTTTTCTGCCGCACCAACATTCCCTCAATGCCCTCCAGCGGGCCAGAGGTCACGCGCACCCAATCGCCAGATTTCAAGAACGGATGGGGTTCGATTCCGAGGCGGGTCTCAACGGTCCGCCGAATGGCGTCAATCTCAGGTTGCGGGATGGTGGCTGGATGGCCACCGGCCCCGACGAAGCTGTAGACGCCGGGCGTGCTGACCACCTGAAACCGCCGGTCGCCTCCACCCTGCAGGCGAAGAAACACGTAACAGGGAAAGATCGGTAACAAGACGGCCTTGCGGCGGTCTTTCCAATGGTGGACCGCGCTGTGGAGGGGCAGAAAAATCTCAAAGCCCTTGCTGGAGAGCATCGTAGCAATCGCTCTCTCGTGTTGGTGGCGCGTGTAGAGCGCGTACCAAGGCAGCGCCCGGTCGCTCAAGGTTACGGGCTGTGATGGCGAACTTGCTCGCATGTAGCTCCGCCCTGTGACTTACAGTCCAGCGTTCCCTGTAAGCCTCTTCTCGCGAAACGCAACGCCGAAGAGTCGAGCCTCGTTCCGCGTGGCGCGGATTCCGGCTCACTAATACGGAATCGGGCCGCTAAGAGGTTGACGAATCTCTGAGCAGGTCTTCGATCCGATTCCTCAAAAACTTGGCTTTACCCTGAAACCGCAACTCCGCCTCATAGGGCGGCTCGCTTCGGCAGTCGGTCACGACGGCCGGAAAGAGCACCTCTGTGAGTTTGCCTCCAGGATGAGAGAAGCAGACGTGCAAAGTAACGCTCTCATTAGCCGTTAGTGGCCCCGCGAAGCAGCATTGCGCGCCTCGTATCCCGATCTGACGCAGACGCCCCGGCTCTTGTCCCTTGCGATTGGGCCCGCCCTGGGTCTCGACCGTCACCGGACAGTCGATGTCGTAGACTCGGTCCGGGGCCTTCGCTCCCGTTTTTGATTTTGGAACCGTCATTCAACCGCTCACGGCTCGAGAACGAGTAGGGATTGTCCGCCGCCTAGCAGTGGAGGGCAATCGGGGAGGAGAATGATTTCAGCAGGATTTCTAGTATGAGTTTTTGCCGCTCTCTACGACTTCGGTTGGAGGCCGGCGACCGCAAATCCGGAGGGACCATGAAGGGGAAGCGTGGGCTGAACCGGGTCCGCGGCCGCTGAAAAAGTGGGGCGCGGGTTCTCCGACGCGGCCCGTAGGCTAGTTGGGCGCTGTCTCGTGAAGGGAAAGTGGCATTGCGGAGCGGGCTGGCGCGGCGCCCCCGTCCGAGCGGTGGTAGTAGTATAGGACCGCTTCCAGCCGAGTGCTGATTTGGAGCTTCTTATACAGGGTGTATAGATGGGTCTTGATCGTGCTTTCGCAGACAAACAGGCGATCCGCAATCTGCTTGTTCCGGTAGCCCTGGGCGACCAGCGCCAGGACTTCCAACTCTCGCCGGCTAATTTCATTGGTCCCGTTCTTGTTGTTCTCCTTGTCGCGAGAGCGAACAAACTCCCCGATGATGCGGCTACTCGAACGCTGGCTGATCCAGATTTCGCCTTGCGCCACCACAGCCAGCGCTTTCGCCAGAAACTGAGGGTCATCTCTCTTGGAAACGCATCCGCAGGCTCCCGCTTTGATGGCGCGCAGTTCAAGCTCCTCGTCGACATAATCCGTCAACAGCAGGATTTTCATCCGCGGAAGCAGCTTTTGCGTGCGCCCGATGACTTCAAGGTCCACCCCCGGGTTGAGGGCGTCGAAGAGCAAAACTGCGGGCTCCATCCTCTGGATGCGCTCAACTTGGTCCAAGGCGCTGTTGAGGTCGAGGACAACACTGACCTGTGGCAGCGACCCGAGCAGAGCGCAGAGTCCCTTTCGGCTGATCGCATACGGACTGATGATGCAGACGCGCATATCGTAATCTATCGATCTCTGTACTCAATAATTGTTAAACAGACTTAAACAATAAAGCAAGAGTTTTTTTGGTGTTGCCGCGGGCCATAGCCGTGAAGCGTTCCTCATCCTCGTGCCAGCGGAGAGTGAGGCGCGGTTTCAATTACCGAGCTAACATTTCCAGTATCGCGGAAGACTCAGGCCCGGCACTCGACGTCTTGAGTTCCTTCTTTGGCGACCATTGATAAGGTTAGTGCCAACACCCGCGCTCCTTATCTTACCGAATCCGCGGTTGCATTCGAGCGCCAACTGGCCGCTCGCACCACGGTTGCAGTCACCTTTGTGGATTCGCACGGACTGCACGAGTTTCGCTCAAGCGATATCAACGCGCCCCTCCCAGGAACCTATAATCCCCTGGTTTCAGGCAGCGGCGTCTTTCCGCTCGGCAATCCGAACCCGGTGTTCTTGATGGAATCCTCCGGCTTGTACAATCAAACCGAAGTGATTACGAACTTCAGGTCGCAGCCCAGCCAGAATGTCTCGCTCTTCGGGTCATACGTTTTATAGCCACGCCCGGAGTAATACCGACTACACAGGGCCTCCCATCGGCTCGGACTCCAATCCTGCCCTCGCCAGCGCAGGCGCCGGTCTCGGAACGTTTCCGGCCAATCCTTATAACATGGAGGGCGAGTAGGGTCCCGCAGCCACCGACATCCGCCATCACGTGACCTTCGGCGGATCCCTGAGTATGCGATGGGGGTTTCGCCTAAACCCGCTGTTAACCGCCAGTTCCGGGGCGCCTTTCGACATCACCGTAGGTCATGACTTGTACGGCGACACACTCTTTAACGGAAGACCCGGCCTGGCCGTGGACCCGAACCAGCCCGGAGTAATTCAGACCCAGTATGGCTTGCTCGATCCCAATCCGTCGGCCGGTGAGACGATCCTGCCGCGCAACTATGGTCGCGGGCCCGACATTTCATGTTCAATTTGCGCCTGTCAAAGACCTTTGCCTTCGGCCCGGCGGGCGAGGGAGCCAGGGCGCCATCGGGCGGCGGCCCACGGCGTGGCAGCGGTGGTCCCTTTGGCTTGTCAGCGCCCAAGCCGGTCCCTCCTCGAGCCGCCGCTACAATCTAACCATCTCCTTGGCCATTCGCAACCTGCTGAACCGCAACAACCCGGGTCCGATCGTCGGCAACATCGAGTCGCCGCTCTTCGGGCGGGCCAACCAGCCGTACGGCGTTGGCACCCTCGGGGGAACCAGCTTTTCCGAATCGGCCGACAACCGGCGGCTGGAGCTGTAGACGCGATTCACGTTTTAGTTATAATCTCGTCGGCTCGTAGGGCAATGAGCGGGCGACAGGAAAACCCATGGCGCGCGCCTATGCAGATGGCGAACGTCAAACCCAATAGCGCCGCGGGTGACCCGATCAACGCAGGGACGAGCAACGCACCGGTCGCCGAGCGGCCCCACAGGCGGCGTGGTCAGCGTCACGCGCGAGGACGGGCGTCTCGATATCTTCACGCAGAACGGCTCGGTCTCACAATTCAGTCGTTCTAGATTCGGCTTGGTTCGTGCTCTCACAGGGCCTGACGTGTCAGTCTGGGGCTTCAGTGCCGGTGGCGTGCCGCTCTCCTGCCTCGTGCGTGGGCCGCAGGGTCCCGTGACGTAGCGATCGCTCCTTCATTAAGGCAAAAAACACGGGCACTAGGATCAGGACGTGGATGGTGGATGTGATCATCCCCCCTACGATGGGAGCTGCAATGGGCTTCATGACGTCCGAACCGATTCCCGACTCCCACAGAATCGGGATCAGGCTGGCAAGGACCGCACAAACCGTCATCAGTTTCGGCCGCAGGCGCTGGACTGCTCCCTCGATAACGGCTTCCTCAATGTCTTCATGCTTCAGCGGCGCTCCTCTGGTCAGACGGCGGTCAAGCGCTTCGTGCAGATAGACGACCATGACTACGCCTGTTTCTACAGCGATGCCAAACAGGGCAATGTACCCTACCCAGACGGCCACGCTGAAGTTGTAGCCCAGCAGATACTGCGGGATGAGGCCGCCGGTCATGGCGTAGAGCGTCGGGAAGATGAGCACTGCGGCCTCGGTTATGGAATGAAACACCATATAGAGCAGCACGAAGATGACGAAGAAGACGACGGGGAGGATGAGCTTCAACCGTTCCTTGGCTCGCAGTTCAAACTCGTATTCGCCGGACCACTTGTACGTGTAGCCGGTTGGCAGCTTGAGCTTCTCCCGCAGTAGGCGATCGGCTTTCTCAACGAAGCCTCCGTAATCATGGGTGTTCAGGTCGATGTAGACGTAGCCCGTGAGCTGGGCATCTTCGTCCCGAATCATCGACGGGCCCCGCGAGAACGAAATGTGCGCCACTTCTCCAATGGGAATCTGTGCGCCGGAAGGGGTTGCGATCAGGACCCGTTGAAATTCCTCCACGTTGTCGCGGAAATCCCGGTCATACCGGACATTGATGGGATAACGTTCCCGCCCTTCCACGTTCTCGGCGATGTTCTCGCCGCCGATCCCAGACGAAACGGCTCGTTGTACGTCCGCTACAGTAAGCCCGTAACGGGCCGCCTCCGGGCGATTCACCTCGACATTGACGTAGAAGCCTTCCGCGACGCGCTCGGCGAAAATAGAGCGCATCTCAGGCAAGGTGGAAAGAACTTGCTGAACCTGGGCACCGGCCTGCTGAATGCCCTCAACGCTCGGCCCCTGAATCTTCAAACCCACAGGTGTCTTGATCCCCGTCAGTTCCATGTCCAGCCTGTTCTCGACCGGCATCGTCCACGTGTTGGAAAGACCCGGAAACTGCAGCTTGCCATCCATCTCCTGAATCAGTTGTTCGTAGGTCATACCCTTCGGCCATTGCTCGCGCGGCTTCAGCATGACCGTGGTGTCGTACATGTCGAGGGGTGCGTTGTCCGTTGCGCTGTCGGAACGTCCAACCGAGCCGAATACGCTTTCGACTTCGGGAAACGAACGAATGATCCGGTCCTGCTCCTGAAGGAGCTGAGAAGCTTGGCCGATCGAGATGCCCGGGAGCGCCGTCGGCATGTACAGCGATGACCCTTCAAACAGCGGTGGCATGAACTGGCTGCCGATTCGGAACACCAAGGGCACCGTGAGCGCAAGAAAGGCTAGGTTGACGAGCAACGTCAACGCCCGATGGCGTAAACAAAATCTCAGGATCGGCAGATACAGGAACCGTGTAAAGCGGGAAACAGGGTTCTCGGACTCAGGCCGCAGCTTCTTTCCCCGGATGAACAGGAGCATCAGAATGGGCACCAAGGTGACGGCCAGAATCGAAGAAAATGCCACCGACAGGGTCTTGGTCCAGGCGAGCGGCTTGAACATGCGCCCTTCCTGCGCTTCGAGAAGAAACACGGGAAGGAACGAAACCACGATGATGAGCAGGGAGAAGAAGAGGGCCGGACCCACCTGCTTGGCCGCGTCGAGCAGGATGCGACGCCTTTCCCGCTCACTGATGGGCGGTGCAGCCTCAGGCGGGGACGACGCGGCGGTGGTTCCATGGAATTCACCTTGATGATCCGCGCTGTCAACAGGAGGCTGACTATCTGGCACCATGGAAGGAGGCGGCGACCCATGCTCGGAGAGATGCCGGTAACCGTTTTCCACCATCACGATGGCCGCATCCACGAGGACGCCAATCGCCAGTGCCAGCCCGCCCAGAGACATAATGTTGGAGGTGACGTGCAGGTAGTACATCGGAACGAAAGACGCCACGACCGCGATGGGTAGGGTTAGAATCGGAATCAGCGCTGAGCGAAAATGAAACAGAAAGATAATGATCACCAGGCTGACGATGATTGCCTCCTCCAGGAGGTCGCGCTGCAGCGTGCGGATCGACTCGTCAATCAGTCCCGACCGGTCATAGCCTGCCACGACTTTGACTCCGGAGGGCAGTGAGAGCGCGATTTCAGCCAACTTCTTTTTCACACCCTCGATGACATTCAGGGCGTTCATACCATCGCGCATTACGACGATCCCGCCCACTGCTTCTCCCTCGCCGTTCCATTCGGCAACACCCTCGCGGATATCGGGTCCGAACGCCACCGTACCGATGTCCCGGACGAGAACAGGCACGCCGTTTTTGTTGGCCAATGGCACGGTCTCGAGATCACTCAAGGAGCGCAAGTAGCCCAGGCCGCGAATCATGTATTCGGCACCGCTCAGCTCCAGAACTTTGCCACCCACTTCATTGGTGCTCGCTTGCACCCGGTCAATCACGGTTGAAAGGGGAATGTCATAGGCACGCAGTTTGTTGGGATCAAGCCGCACCTGGTACTGGCGGACGAAGCCGCCAATCGTCGCCACCTCGGCGACGCCCGGAACGGTTTCAAGTTGGTAGCGCAGGAACCAGTCTTGCAGGCTGCGCAGGTCAGCCAGGCTGTGCTGATGGCTCTGATCGATCACCAGGTATTCGTACACCCAGCCAGCGCCCGTGGCATCGGGTCCAAGGACGGGATGGACGCCCGATGGCAGGCGTCCGGAGATCTGTTGCATGTACTCGAGGATCCTGGATCGCGCCCAATAGAGGTCGGTGCCGTCCTCGAAGACGACGAAAACATAGGAATCGCCGAACATCGTCTGCGCCCGCACAGCTTTCACGTGCGGGGCGGCCAAAAGCGCCGTGACGATCGGATAAGTGACCTGGTCTTCGATGATATCGGGGGGTTGGCCCTCCCAGATCGTATGAACGATCACTTCGACGTCGGAGATGTCCGGCAACGCATCGAGCGGGACGCGCCGAAGCGACCAGATTCCAGCCAGCACTAGCAGGAAGGTTCCGGTGAAAAGCAGGAAGCGGTTGCGGGCGCACCAGTCAATCCAGCGTGCAATCACGTTACATTCCCCCTTCAGCATTCACGGTGATCTGCTTGCTCGCGACCGTCTGCCCGTTTTTTTGAGCGACGATGGTGACTTGCCAGGTCCCACCATTCCCTAGCTTTCCTGAACCTTCGTACGTGCCTCCACCTTTGTCGCTGAGGTTGGAGACGGCGCGCATCGCTGCCATGCCCATAGCCGGCATGGCGGGTATGAAGAAGGTGACCCTAACCTGCGCTCCGGCGATCGGGCTTCCATTGCTTTCCGAGAGCTTGACGCGAAACGTGTTGTCACCCTTGTGCGGCGGCGAGGGCAGCGTACTGAATTCGACGCTTGTCTGCGTCGAAGGCGCGTTCATGGCAGCGGCAGCGCCAGCGCCGGGTGGTGGAGGAGCAAACGAGCCGAGGGCAGCCTGAAGCTGGCTTTCGGAATCGACAAGGAAGTTCGCGGAGGTAACGATCCGTTCTCCGGATTTGAGGCCCTTCTGTACAATGAAGTCGTCTCCGACGCGCGCCCCCAGTTGAATCTCTCGTGGCTCCAGATATCCGCTTCCATGATCAACGAACGCCATCTGTCGTGTGCCCGACTGCAACACGCCTGAGGCTGGAATGGTCAGTTGCCGGCCCATCGGAATCGCGAGGCGGACGTTCACAAACATGCCGGGCGTTAGCTTCATGCCGGGATTCGAGAAAACAAGACGGACGCGCTCGGTGCGCGTTGTCATATCCACCTGCGGCCAGATGAAATTGACGCGCCCGCCAAAGGCGCGACCAGGATAGGCATCCGTGGTGACGGTGGCAGGGTCGTCGATCTTGATCCTGGCGATGTCGTTCTGAAACACCTCCGCGTAGACCCAAAGCGTGGAGAGATCGGCTACGGCGTAAAGCCTGGTTTCCGGTTGCGCGTACATGTTGGGCAGAGCATTGCGCTCGGTGATGTAACCCGATACGGGCGAGTCGATCTCCAGCTCGCGCCGGACCTTGCCCGTCGATTCGAGCTGCGCGATTTCGCGATCCGGCACCTCCCACTGCCGGAGTCGTTGCACCGCCGCATCGAGCAACGAGGCGGCTCCCGACGCCACCCCCGGTACGGAGCTTTGCGCCAGCTCGGTGCGGTTCTGCTTGGCGAGCAAGTATTCCTGCTCCGTCGTCACGAGGTCAGGGCTGTAGATGGTGAAGAGGGGCTGACCCTTGCGGACGTATTGATAAGTCGAATCGGCAAAGACTTTCTGAATCCAGCCCAAGAAGCGCACCTGGATGTAGGCCAGCCGGGTCTCATCTACTTCAACATCACCGACGGTTCGAATCTCATCCTCGACCGGCTTCGCCTCCACGACGCCTGTCCTTACGCCGATGCTTTGCATCCGCTGCGCCGTCAGTTGCACAGGGACCAGTGGAGTCTCGGCCGGCGAAGGCGCCGCCGTCGCCATTCCGCTTGCGCTCGTTTCCGTCGAAGACGCCCTTGCCTTCTGCTGCTGTGTGGGTTCTCTCTTGGTCTTCCTCGCATTCAAGCGCCACGACAGGATTCCGAGTGCACCAGCCAGCAGAACGTTTAGTACCACTGTGATCGCAAACGCGCGACGATAATTCTTCATAGCTCACTCCTTCACTTCGTTGTTTCTCTCTTTTCGTCCCCGTTCATTCCCGTGATCTGTTCCAAGCGGGCGACGGCCGTCTCGTGATCCAGCAGCGTGCGCCAGTACTCTTCGTCGAGATGGAGCAAGTCGAGAAACGACGTTAGCAGCGTCTCAAAGTCCTGACGATTTGCTTCATAGGCAGCTATGCCGGCCTTGAAAGCACCGGCCGCTTGCGGAATCAAACCCTCGCGGTACATCTTGAGAATCCGCGCGGCGGTTTCTGCCTGAAGATATTGGTCGCGGATGTCAAAATAGGCCTGCTGGACTTGGGCCTCGTACTCGCGGCGAGAACGGTTCAATTCTTCCGCCGCTTGCGCCAATTCTGGCCGCTGCTTGCGGCTGCGATAGATGGGAATGCGAACGCCGAAGCTCAGCATGTAGTAGTCCCGGAACTGTTCGGCAGTGTGCTGCCACATGTACTGCACATTGAAATCGGGATAGAAATCCTTCCGGGCCAGCTCAACCTGCAAGCTCTGTCGCCGCACCATTTCCTCCTGTCCTTGAACCTCGGGATTCTGGTTGCGTGCCGTGGCTAAGAGCTCGTCCACCGAATGGTTCAAGGGGGTCTCCGTTAGCGGCTGAGGAAGAATGTCCGGCTGGCCCGGAGGCCGATTCAGTATTTGCCGAAGTTGGGCTTGAAGACTGCCGTGTTCCTGGTGGTGCATCGTTTCGTCACGCAACAGTTTCGTCCTTTCCAACTGGGCTTTGAGGACATCCTGCTGATTCCCCTGACCCACCCGGTAACGGGCTTCGACGATCTTGGCGATTTGGTCCAGTAACTTGCCGTCGCGTTCCAGGATCTCGAGCTCCTGGTGTTCATAGGCGAGCTTGAAATAGGCGGCTTTCAATTGCTCGAGCACCGACCGCCGCACCGCCTCGAACTGTTCGCCCTCGGCTACGGCGTCCCGCTGCGCGATCTCACCACGCAGGCGACGCTTCCCCGGATAGGGCAGGTCCTGCGAGATGCCCAAGCCGAGGTAAGCGAACTCGCTGTTGGTGAAACCGGCGAAAGGCCGCGGGCTTCCCACGGCGAACTGCTGCACGGTGATCTGTGGGTCCGGAGGGGTCGAAACCTGCGAAGGCGCCAGCGTAGCGGCTTTCCAGGCATGCCGCGCCGCCAGAATCTCGGGGTTATTTCGGTTTGCCTCGTCAAGCAAGGTGCCCAAACCAGTCGCGACGCCCTCGGGATGTATGACAGCCTCGTCCTGCGCGCTCGCAGCCCGCGAACCGTCGGCTGCTTGCCCTGCTGCCCGCGGCCCCCATGACACGCCCAGGCCCAGCAGAAGCATGATGATCCAGCAGGCTCGGGCAGTCGGCTGGGTGACTGTCTTTGCCGTTACGACCTGAACCTGCGGTTGTGACAATTCTGTGAAGCGCATCACTGGGTTCCTCCACCTGTAAGGGAAATATTCAAATCGCTGGCGTAGAGGCGGTCCCATAACCGCTCAAAAAGCTGCCGTGACATAGGCTGCTTGAGTTCGAACTCGAAAATGTCGCGGTAGCCGCCGATGCGGAAGTGATAAGGATCAGGATTGGCGAGGGTCTGGAGGTCAGACCAGCGCCAACTCCGGCTTCCTTCCCCGCCTGCCGCCACATAGTCGATGCCCTCGTCCCGGAAGCGCAACGTCCCATTGGTGCCCCCAAAACGGGTGCCGTGGCGGGCGGGGATGGTGACCAGGCTCGTCTCTTCTAGATCGGGGTCGCCGTTTCGCACCGGTTTACCCACACGTTGAGCGAGTTGGGCGGCAACCGCGGGAGGGAGAGAGTTGGCAAGGTCGAACCGAAATCGACGTTCGCCCGGCATGTGGTGGCGTCGATTCTGATAGTCGGTGATGACCAGGCGGCGCGGCGTCAGGTCAAACGTCTCAACGTCGGAATAAAGCCAGCGGTGAGAGAATCTCTCCTTGTCTGGACGGAACTCGATTCCATCGCCGCTGAGGATTAAGTTGCCCGGAGTGGCCTTGAGGCCGTGATGAAGCCGCGCTGATGATTGCCAGTTGAGCGCCTGGACGGAATCGCCTGGCGCGAAAGCCTGCATCGACCTAGATACCGAGGATGGTCGCGAGCCGGCTGCACTAAGGCCGGCGAAAGCCAGTGCAATCAGTAGAAACAAGCGTCGATAACGGTTCGACACGTCTCACCTCCTCTTCGTGAAAGGACGGCAGTTTGCGGCTGCTGAGTCAGTTAGCTATTGAGCGCGGGGACGCAAATGGAGAGCTGCCTGCAGGATAACGTTGGAGGCACCTGGGTAACACCCCGAGGCCCACATCCTTCGGGCGCTGTTCGCGCTCAAGCGGTTTGAGACGTTGACGGGGGTACTAAATGCGGTAAGTTGCGGTGAGGGTGTACAAGGGTAGTGAGGGAACCCTAAGAGATGCCTCCGGGTAGAGGCTGAAACTGTGAGAAGCCGCCTGCGGCAGAGCCAGCGAAAGGATCGTGAAGGCGGCAAAAACGTTCAGGACGTGTGTCGCTGACGCAGAGGCCTGCAGTTTGGCGTTCGGATGAGTGAGCTGGCCAAGTTCGCAACAGCGCTCAGCGCCAGAACCTGTGTCACAGGCTCCCTCCGAAATCGAGCAGCATCCGCCCTGCTGGGACTTTTGGAGGTGTCTTGTGCTCGGGCACGATTTGGTGGATTGTCCACAGCCGTGATGCTCGCAACAGGCAATGGGATCAACGTCGAGAGCGCTCCCGCAGACCGGCATGGACGTGAGCCCAAAGACCCCCACCAAAAGAACGAGCCCCAACAACCTCGCTGCTATGTGGCGGTGTCTCCGCCGTCTGAGAAGATCCCACATGACGCCAGTATACACCAAAGAGAGCCCTTGTCCTCCGCAAGTAATCAGGTAGTAGTGACTCAATTGAGTTACCACCGAGATATCGGTTTCGGTTCTGGAAAAAATCGACCAAGGTCGAGCTGGTGATACGGCTAGCAGATGCACCCAGGGCGTCAGGGAATTGCGATCAGCCGACCGACCGTTGCCCCGGCCAATTGCTCATGTCTGTCTGCGCCCGAAGTCGTCCAGGACCAAAGCATGAAATCACGTGATTTCCCCATCAGTAGAGATCTCGACAGGTTCGCGAGCCGATGCCACACGACAGCATCACAATGCCTTTGTGCGGTTTTCAGCGACCTGATCGATTTTCGCAATCAATTCGTCGCACACGCGCCGGAAGACCGCGAGGCGCTCATCGTACGTTTCTACAGACCAAGAACCGGGGTATCGAGTTGACTTTATGTCGCGCTGTGAGTGAAAGCGCGCAAGCGTTCCCGAAGCTCGTCCCGAATACGGCTGAAGGCGGCTAGTCTTCATCTTCTGAGCCGCGCACTGCAGCTGGGTCTTTAATGGTCCAGTGAATGGATTGGGTCTTAGCAGGAAATACCGGGCAGGACTCCTTGGCCGCCAAGCCGTGCGCTACCTTTACCGAGCGTCAGCAATCAGTTGAAGCTGCGCCTTTTTCTTCGCCCGGCTCCACAATGCAATTTTTTCAGAGAGAGAACGCCCGGGAATGTGTATAATTTGGCTCTGCAAATTGTCCGGGTCCATAGATTCCGTAGAGCTGTGGAGGCCATGATGTCAGCATCAGCACTAAAGCCGACGACAACGATTGCGGTTCCGTTTTACGGCCACGCCCGCCAGTACCGCAGTATCAAAAGGGAGATTGACGACGCCATTCAGGCGGTTCTTGAAAGCGAATCCTATGTCATGGGACCCACGCTCCAGCTTTTCGAAAGCGAATTGGCCGGGTATTTCGGACTGAAGCACGCCATTGGCGTCAACTCGGGCACCGATGCGTTGTGGCTTTGCTTTATGGTCCTGGGGTTGAATCCGGGCGGCGAAGTGATCACTACCGCCAACACGTTTTTCGCTACCGCCGAGGCCATCTGGATCGCCGGTGGCAAGCCGGTGTTTGTCGATACGGACCCACGGACACACACCATCGACCCGGCCAAGATCGAAGCTGCCATCACGCCCCACACCGCTGGCATCGTCCCCGTGCATCTTTACGGCCAGTGCGCCGATATGAAGTCGATCAGCGCCATCGCCAAAAAGCACAACCTTTGGGTGGTTGAAGACAGCGCACAAGCAATTGACGCCCACGGCGATGGCTTCCGGCAGGGTGAGCTGAGTGACGCAGTTTGCACGAGCTTCATCATCCAGAAGAATCTCGGAACCTTTGGCGACGGCGGGGCGGTGGTCACGAACCGTCAGGATATTGACACCTCCGTCCGGCGACTGCGGAACCACGGGTCGCTGAAACGTTCCGTGCATTCCTTCGGTTTCAACAGCCGCCTGGACGACCTCCACGCCGGCTTTCTGCGAGTGAAGCTCAAGTACATCGCGCAATGGACCGACCGGCGGCGCGCGTGGGCGCATCGCTACACGCAAGGTCTGAAGGGAACCAGCCTGAAACTACCCTGCGAGGCCGCGGGCTACAGGCATGTCTTCCACCTCTACGTCGTCGAGCACCCAAAACGCGACCACTTGGAGAAGTTTCTGCGTGACGCCGGCATTGACGTGAAGATGCACTATCCCATTGCCATTCACCAGCAGGAGGGTTATCCGTGGGGCAAGCCGGCTGACCTAAGGCCCCAAGTGCCGAACAGCGAGCTCAATGCAGCCCAGTGCCTCTCTTTGCCCATGTTTCCTGAGCTGGAGACAGAGGAAGTTGACTACACGATTGCCAAGATCGTGGAGTGGGATAAGCGGTTCGGCACAGGCTGACAAGCCCCGAAAGAGCGTTTCGGCAGAGCCATTCCCTGGTCGTCCGCTCGGTCTCGAACGGGTCCGGGGCCGATTCGCTCTTACTCGAATCGCCGTACGCGCAGTTGAGCAAACTGCCTACAAGCACCACAAAATGACAAGGCACCTGCGTCATTCCCGAGGCCGCCAAGGCCTGGAGCGTCTTCTGTGAGCGCCAAAAGGGTTTACAAAGTCATGGTGGTGGGAATGGGGAAGCGTGGCAAAAGCCATGCTCTCGCATTCAAAAGGAGTTCCCGCTTCGAACTCGCTGGCATCAGCACTCGCGATCCGGGAAAGCTTGCCGTCGCCCGGGGAGAACTCGGGGTAGCGATGGCGAGCACTGACCCTGCGGGGCTCTCCAAGGAGTTACAGCCAGACGTCTTTTGCTTCTGTACTCCCCCTCAGGTCCGGCTCGATCTCATCAAGGTCGGCATACAGTCGGGTGCTAGCTTGATCGCGTACGAAAAGCCGATGGCGCTGTCCATGAACGACGCGATAGCAATTCGGGAAGCTGCCCGTGCGGCCGGCACCAAGACGGTGGTTTGCCACCAGCATCGCTACGGACAGCACTACCAGAAGGTTAAGCAGATCGTTTCGAGCGGCGGCATCGGGCGGGTGCACACCATCTACGGTCACGCTGCCGGCTGGATGCTTCATCTGTTCACCCATCTTGTCCACTACATGTGCTGGTACAACGACAATTCTCCCGCCGAGTGGGTGATGGCGCAGGCCGCCGGGCGCGAAAAGCTGGCGGACAACCACCCATCACCGGATTACGTGGCCGGCTTCATTCAGTTCGCGAATGGAGTCCGCGGGATCATCGAGTGCGGCGGCGGCGCGCCGGATGTTCCCGAGGTTGACTATTGGTGGCGCAAGAACAGAATCGGCGCGCAGGGCACGGAAGGGTTCGCCGAAGTGCTCACGGGCGGAGGGTGGCGGGCGGTCACGCGCGACCAGCAGGGACTCGCCGCCGGCGAGGGTTGCATGAATTACGACCTTGACATGCCGCCGTACATCGAAGATATTGCGCGCTGGCTCGATGACGACAGTGCGGTTCATCCTTGCAATGGTGAAAACGCCTATCAGGGCTTCGAAATCACCATGGGCATTCTGCGCTCGGTCGTCCAGCGAGGGCAGATCAAGCTCCCACTGGGACCCGGCGAGGCTGAGATCGACGCCCTTCGCCGGGTGCTGCCGGAACAACGCGTGATGGTCTCAAGCGCGGTCAACCGCAAGGAATACGCAGTTTAGCGTGCTCAACGCCCTGGTCGAGCTGTTCACCGAGAAGGCGGTGCTTACAGGCCCGAGGTAGTGGAGCGGGTCAAAGAGCTCCAGAGCGAGACGAAGGTGAGAGCGTGACGAGAGACTCTGTTCGGAGCCGTCCGCCTCTGTGGGGAGCACCGCTGGCAGCGGCGCCTCTTCTTTTTCTTGCTCTGGCCGTGGCGTGCCGGCTTTGGCTGGGGGCACGAGGGAACTCCGTTGTGGGCCGGCCCCGAAGACGGAACACCAATCACTGGGACAGGAGACTACCGTCACGTGTCACAACTGAGTCTTAGATGGGGATCGAGTTCACGGGCCCTCTTGCATTCCTCTGCAGCCCCGACGTGGTCGCCCTTCGCTCTTAGCGCGAGCCCTAAATTAAAATGCGCTAGGGCGTAGCTCGGTTCCAGCTTCACGGCGGTCTGCTCTTCCGCGACAGTTCCGTCCCAGTCACCCAGGTTGCCTAGCGCGACCCCCAGTTCCATGTGCGTTCCGGCATCCTTAGGATCCAAACGAATCGCCGCCCGGCACTCCTGAACGGTGGCACCCCACTCCTTCTTCTTCCCCAGCACCCCGCAAAGGCCACGGTGAGCCTGAGCAGCCTCCGCGGGCCCCGGGGTGAAGCTGAGTACGCCGCGAAACGCGGAGATCGCTTCATCATACTTGCCATTCTTGACATCCGCGTACCCTTGATCGATGCGGGCCTTGACCGCTGCACCCGCGTCGGGCCGGCGCGGCGGAGTCGGTGGATTCAGGGGAGCCAATTGCAGGTTGACCGGCGGGTTCTGGCCTGTTGCTACCTGGACAGTCAGCTCATTGCTGCGGTAACCAGGCTTTGCCCCTGCCACCCGATACTCGCCAGGAGGCAAATCGAGATCACACGGCGTGACGCAGTTTTGGTTCTCCCCATTGATGGCGACCTGGGCGCCGACCACGTTCGCGGCAACCGCCAGATGACCAGGCGAAGGCGCGGGCGGGTTCCCTCCCAGTGGCCCAAAATGCAGGTTTATAGAACTGTCCCGCCCCGCCGCGACCATCGCGCGCTGCTCGACGCTGTTGTAGCCCGGTTTAGCGCCAACTACGTGATAGTCACCGGCGGGCAGTTTGAGATCACAGGGAGTGACACAATTCGCCTCAATGGGCCCGCTGATCGCGACCCGAACGCGATCGACGCTCGCCGTAACTGCCAGCTGGCCGGGTTTCGGCCGAGGCCAAAACAGCCATAGGGCCGCGATCACAACTAGAACTGCAGCCGACGCCCACAAGACCACTTTCACCGACGAGCCTGGAGGCGCGGGCGGGAGCGGGACGCGGGACGGAGGCGGAGGCGAGGGACGCGGCGGTGACGGGCGTGGTGGCGACGGGCGCGGCGGAGCCACTTCCTGGGCCCCGAGCAGCGCTGACTTCAAGTCGGCGACGGACTGCGGACGATCCTCCTGACGCAGCGCGAGCGCGGCAAGCAACGCTTTCTCACCGGCAGATGGGACTTCGACGCCTAACCGGCTCGGAGCCACAAGATCGTCGTGGGCCATCCGGTCCGGCGCCGGCGAGGGAGTCTGGCCGGTAACCGCCCGATAGAGCGTGGCGCCGAGCGCGTACACATCGGTCCACGGACCCTGCTTCCCGCGAGAACGATACTGCTCGTACGGCGCGTATCCTGGCTTCAGGATGACGTCCAGGCTGCGGCTCTGCTCCCCGATGGCAAAGCGCGCATTCCCAAAGTCGAGGAGTTTCATCTGCCCGCTTCGAGTTACATAGATGTTGTCCGGGCTGATGTCGCGGTGCAGCATGCCCGCGGCATGCACCTCTTTCAGGGTGTCCATCAGAGGCGCCAGCATGGTGAGCGCGGCCTCAAAACCGAGTTTGCCGCCGTGCTGGTCCAGATACTGCTTGAAGGTCTGGCCCTCCACGTAGCTCATCACAATGTACGCGGTGCCGTTCTCCGGAAAGAACGTCAGAACCGGAACGATGCCGGGATGGTCCTGGAATCGCGCCAGGGCGCGGCCTTCGTCCACGAATTTTTTGAGCCCTTCGTTATAAGAATCCCGGATGTTCTGGGTAAGGGCCTGCACGGTGCACTCGTCGCGGGCTCGAGTGCAGAGATCCCGGGGAAAATACTCCTTTACGGCCAGCTTCCGATCCAGGTTCAGGTCCCAAGCCAGGTAAGTGATCCCGAACCCTCCCTGACCGAGCGCGCGGCCGATCAGATAGCAACCATTGAGGACGGTACGCGGGGCTAGCTGCAACGGGGAATCGGGCGGGCCGCCCTCCCGCCAACCGCAATGAGGACACTTCGCCGCATTTCCCCTATCCTGCATGCAGCCCATGCAAAGCGTTTCCGGGTTCACCCGGGCCTCACTCAAAGATCGGCGTGTTGTTCGGCACGCGACACGACCGGGACCAGCTCGAATGCTGAGAAAAGCGTCGAAAGGACCCCATTCACGAAGGAAGCGACGAGAATGTAGACTGAAAGAACCATTCCGATGAGAATCTCGTTCCGCTCAGATTGACAGACGACACGGATTTTTGACCTGCGTCCGAGAAGCCGTGAAAGAAACCTGGGCATGCAAGCGTCTCGCCCATCCTCAGTTCTAGAGGGCTCATATAGGAAGTCTGAAGCGCGGGCGAGACGCCACAGGGATTCTCTCACACCTTCTGATCGCTTGGCCGAGGCTATTTTGATACCAAGGCTACGATGCTGCGTCCTTGCACGGAACAGACGTTGTCAGAGACCGCAATTTCTCCGCCCGGGTCCGCGATATCGTCAGGCGGGTCGGCGGCTGTGTCCAATGCTTTGAACCAGCTCCGGCCGCTGAGCGCTGGGATTTGAAAATCGAGCGGTTCCCAGTACATGTTCAGCATCACGTGAATGTCCGCATCGCCGTCGACGCCGCCCAGGGTCATTGCCAGCGCCCTCGCGTTCGGATCGGACCAACCCGGCTGGTTGAGTAGGCAGCCGTGCCATGAAACATCCGGCAACCCTTGATCGTTGACCGAACCATTGAAGAAATAACGACGGCGCAAGGCAGGATGGTTCTTCCGGAATTTGATCATTCGATTCCAAAACCGGTACATAGCGGCATTCTTGTTCACCAAGCCCCAGTCAAACCAGCTGATTTCGTTATCCTGACAGTAGGCGTTGTTGTTGCCTCTCTGAGTTCGCCGGACTTCATCCCCAGCGACGAGCATGGGCACGCCGCGCGACAGCATCAGGATGGCGGCAAAGTTCTTGATCTGGCGCTCGCGCAGCCTTTCCACTGCAGGATCAAGGGACTCGCCTTCCTCGCCGCAGTTCCAGCTCAGGTTATCGTTGATGCCGTCGCCGTTGCCCTCGCCGTTCGCCTCATTATGCTTCGTGTTGTAGCTCACCAGGTCATTCAAGGTGAATCCGTCGTGACAGGTGATGAAGTTGATGCTGTTGATGGGAAGCTTGCCCTGTCCCTGATAGAGATCAGAACTGCCGCCCAGCCGTGACGCTACCGCGCCCACCAATCCTGGGTCTCCTTTCACGAACCTGCGGATATCGTCCCGGTAGCGGCCATTCCATTCCGCCCAGCGATCGCCCGGGAAGTTGCCGATCTGGTAGAGTCCGGCGGCGTCCCAGGCTTCGGCAATCACTTTGGACTCCACCAGGGCCTCATCGAGTTCGATCTGCCAGACCACCGGCGGATGGGCGCAGGGCGCGCCGTCCTCGCCGCGCGACAGAATGGAGCCTTCGTCAAACCTGAACCCGTCGACGTGCATCTCCTCCACCCAATAGCGCAGACAATCGATAATCAGCTTCTCGACGATGGGGTGGTTGCAGTTGAACGTGTTGCCGCAGCCGGAGTAGTCAAAATAGAACTGCTTGTCTCCGGGAACGAGGAAGTAGTGCACGCGATTGTCGATCCCCTTGAAGGAGAAGACCGGACCCTGATGATTTCCCTCGTCGGTGTGATTGAAGACGACGTCCAGAATGACCTCGATGCCCACCTTATGGAGCGCTTTCACCATGTCGCGAAATTCGCGGAGATGTCCTCCTGCCTCCGGCGCAACGCAGTATGCGCATTGAGGCGCGAAGAACCCGAGAGTGCTGTAACCCCAGAAATTCGTCAGAGGCTTGCCGTCAACTTCTCGCAGGACAGCGGTTTCGTCAAAGTCGAAGACCGGCAGAAGTTCTACTGCCGTGATGCCTAGCTCTTTGAGATAGGGGATCTTTTCGATGATTCCGGAGAAGGTGCCGGGCTGTCGGACGCCTGACGAAGGCGACTGGGTGAAGCCGCGGGCGTGGACCTCGTAAACAACCGTGTCCTCCATAGGCCGGTGGAGCGGCTGATCACCTTCCCAATCATAGTCCTCCGCGGCGATGACGACGGATCGCATGGAAGTGGCGAGGTTATCGTCTGGCCCGCAGGCGCTGCCGCGCACCCAAAGAGTGTCCGTATTACCTTTGGCGTAAGGATCAATCAGGACTTTGTTGGGGTTGAACCGGTGTCCCGCGCTCAAATCGTGAGGGCCGTCCACCCGGTAAGCGTAATGCGTCCCCGGAGGCAAACCGTTGACGTGGACATGCCAGAAGTGAAACGTCTTGTTGAGGTAGGGGTCGAGTTGAATCGTCTGGAAGGGATTGGGATCGTCATGCCGGCGGAACAACAAGAGCTCAACGCCGGTGGCGTTCTCTGAAAAGAGCGAGAAGTTCACGCCCTCCGGATCCGGAGTGGCACCCAGAGGATGTGGACAGCCTCTCCCCCATTGAATCGCGAATTGCGGTACTGCCGTAGCCATGATGCCTTCCTCCGTTCACGGAGCCAGGTATAGCTCTCTGGCGCGAAATCAAGGGCCGCGCTTCCTCCCGAAATGTCCCTGACTGAATGCCAGGGTTCTGACTGCGCCGAAGAAGGCGGTGGCGAAACTGGCCTCCCGCGCCCTTGCCCACGTCGGCTGTGCCTCTATTGTTTGTCGACCATGGCTTCAATGACGGCTTTGCGGACGCCGGCTTGCTTGAGCTTGACGAGCCCGTCAGCGCTGGTATTAAAGGAACAGGCCGAGTTCTTGATTTTCTTAGTGATGATGCTATCCGGCAGCTTGTTCTGGACAAGCTTGATGACGTCGTCGTTGGTCAGTCCCGCGGAAGCCGACGGCGGAGCGGCTTGGGCCGGAACTTGCCCCTGATCCGGCGGGCCCGCCGGGGCCTGCGCTTGCTGCTCGTTGTTGCCATTGTCAAGGGCAAAGACCTGGCCGATCGTGTCCTCGATCTGCGAAACGTCGGTCTTTTCCAGATAGCCTTTAGCAAACTGAAAGTTCACTTCGCCCTTGTAGAACGTGGGTGGGTTGGTGCCGTTGCACGAGTCACAGACGACGCCGAACGAGATCTTTGCGCTTGTCAAGTTGACGTCGATCTTCAAAGGGTACACCTTGTCACCGGTCTGGAAGAGGTGGCTTTCGATCTGCGTCGATGACCCCGACATCTGATTCAAGGTTTCCAGCCACTTCAACCCCGTAGAGGGATGGAATAGTCCATCCTGATACTTGGCCGCACCAACCGAGGTGTAGTTGTAAGGCACTCCGAGGATGCCGCCTTTCTGAATCACGAGCACCGTGCCTGGCTGAGTCACGACCAGGCCGCCGGCGTCCCTGCCCATTTTCACCAGCATGTATTGAGCCTTGAGCTGTTCAGCCAGCGACGGCGGCGCGGCGTTTTGTGCCATTGCCGTCGAGCAGCATAGAATTCCCGCCGCGAACCAGATCAGCAAATGCCATGATTTCCCGATATCTTGGTGTATCACGTCTTCTTCCTACCGTTTCTCGCGACGACTTACGAGCCTGACCCAGACTGCTGGACCGATTTCTCGGTCAGGTCCGCGTCCTGGAGGGCCCCTGCCAGTTGGGCCGAAGCACTGGGATCCGCCGCAGGAGGCGGCACCTCACCGGCCTTCTGGCTGGTGTCTGGGGCCTTCGGCAGACCGTTCTGTCCTCCCTTGTCTGCCAGCGTTTTCATTCCGGCATCGATCTGCTGCCGGAATTGATTGTGCATCTCCTGCAGGTCCTGTACCCCAACGGCGACGGTCGTCCCGGTCGCGCAATCGGCTTGTTTGCTGGTCTGCACGCTGGCGTTCACTTGCTGGTTCTGATCCGGCTGGTCCGTCATGCGCATGAGGACGTCGCCGGGAGTCAAACCGCACTGCTGTCCGGTGCTGGCCGTTACGTCGAGGCTGCTGGAAGCAATAAAGATGCGCTCGGCGGGGTTCAGCGCGTCCGGCATCTGGGCACTGCTTTGCGCCGGAGGCGCCTGACTGGCGGCACTTTGCTCGGCGGCCAGTTGAACCTTGACCTCGTCGGAGATCATCTGCTTCACCTGCGGAGTGAGTTGGACTTGCGCTGTGGCTCCGGGCGCTGGCTGCGCGGATGCGTCTCCACCGTCTGGTGGCGCGGAAGCGGCAGCCTGCGCCTGACCAGCGGCCACTCCGCTGGCGTATGCTTGCCCAACAGCGGCGGTATTGGCGTCCGCCTGGGCGGCATATGCAGCCTGCAGGTTCGCCGCGAGCAGGTAGTCGGTCAGCCAGAATGCCGCGGACGGGTAGACGGGGTACGGAGTAAAGCCATAGTAGGCATACCAGGGCGCACCGGCCCAACCCCAAGCCGCCGGGCCGTAGTACACCGGCGCAGCCCACGGATTATAGGCCCATCCGTAGTATGCCGGTCCATAGTAGTAGGCGGGCACATAGCCGTAATAGCAGCAGTAGCCGCCATAGCCGTAGGAGCGGTACACGCTGGTATAGGTAACGTTGTTGACGACATAGGTGCGCTGAACGTACGTCCGGCCGCCACGCACCACGTATGGACGCTGTACGTAGCCGCCGTGCGCGCCAGTGGCCACAATCGCCCGGCCGTTGCGGTTCACCACGACGGTACGAGCGCCGCGAAGCGGATGGTTCACCGTCATGGTGCTGCCGTCTTTGTTTCTCACCTGCAGTGATGCAACCTTCCCGTTAGGGCGAGTCGTGACCTGGCCGGTCGCACCGGTTTTCAGTGAAACGGGTTTGGTGGTAGTCCCATGAGGCTGGGCAGGCCGGGCTCGCACCGTGGCCGCGCTTGTGCGGCCCGGTGTGGTTGGCGCTGGCCTGCCGAGTGTTGCAGGCGTCGTCCGTCCGGGAGTCGTCGGCGTTGTGCGGCCAAGCACCGTCGAGGTTGTGCGACCAGGCACGGATGGCGTTGTTCGGCTAGGTGTCGTTGCTGTTCGCCCCGTAATGTTTGGCGTCCGTTGCGGAGTCGCCTGCCGCGTTGCCGGCGCCGCAGGTCTCGCCGCCGGAGTTGATTGTCTCGGCGGGGGTGGCGGCGGGTTATTCTTTTTCTGATCGGCGCAAACGAGCACCGGAACCAGCAAAAGGGCAAAAACCGAAATCCACTTGCTTGTAGTGCTGGTTCTTGACCTACCTGGTTTCACGTGATCCCTCCTTCGAACGAATGACTGAGATTCTGAGTTCAGAATGCAAACGCGCGATACTCGAAAATTTCAGACGAGCGGATTGATAATGTCTATTGCCGGGAAGACGGGGGGGAGCAAGCTCCTGAGCAGTCCGCCCATAAACCGACAGTTCGCCCAGCCACACCCGAAAATCTTGCCTTGATCAAACTCGACGGCGGTGCCTCGCCCGGGAGAACTGGGGGCTCACCGTTCCGGCCCGGCCTTCAAGGAGTAGCTCGTTTGCTGGACAACGAAACCCGAGAGCAACAGCGAAGGCTTGTTCCCGCTCCCTACTCCTGAGCTGTAGACCGGCCTGCCCGGTGCGGGCAGGGTGGTCCCGCTCTGTGTCAGATCGACCAACAGCCTGCCGTTGAATGTAAAAGCGCCATTTGATCCGTGGCTGACCGAATCCATAAGCGCGTGCCGCTCGCGATCTCAATCACGGTTTCCGTTTTGGAAATCCGGGCCACTCGACGTGATCAACAGCCGGAGCGTGCGGCCGACTTGTGCCGGCACCCGGGCCAACACAGTCAAACACCTTTTTTGATACCACGCGTTCCTCGAATATCAAGTTAAATCGATATAGGAATCCTGCTATTTATAGTCAAATCCTTCTACGGTCACGGACCAGAGCCGGGCCCGGCTGGCAAGAACAGCCCCCGCCGTCGGACTTTGCTCGGATTCCGCACTTATCCCCTGGCACTGGTAAGGCCTGAATTCTCGGCAACATCGCCCATAGAGTCGCCGTGTCAGGTGGCTTTCGGCGAGGAGCAACCAGTAATAGCGGGCGTATTTCAGCAGTCGGCCGCCGGTCTTCACCAGCCGCTGTCGCAAGCTGGGTGGGTCAAGCGGCAACTTGTGTGTAAACGGTCGACCATTGGGAGAGGGGATGAAAGCTCCAACGATACTCCATAGTCTGCGAAACATACACTAAACAACGATAGGTCGAAATCTCGCCTCCGGTGACTTCCATGGCTCGGG
>DASYYZ010000136.1:0-20552 GCA_035946735.1 Terriglobia bacterium | reverse complement strand
TTAACAAGACTGATGTCTTCCCAAAAGAGAGACTTCCATCGACAAACTCGCCATTGCTGGTGGCAAGCCGATCCGCGAGAAACTCTTTACGGCGTGCCCTCGCGGCTTCTCCGATGCCCCAACACGCCACGGTCGCAACGGCGTTAGGTCCAAATATTCGATTCCCTTGAAAACAGAATGGCTTACGTGTCGCTGGGAGCTAATCTCGCGCGGCCTTTTGCGGCACTCCAGGTGCTAGGATGACAGCATGCGTCTGACGCTAGATCCCTTTCGACTGCTGCTGATTTCCCTTGCGGGCTTCCTGAACCAACAGCCACAGGACGCCATCGAGTATCTTCACGAAAGAGAACCGGGTGCTGCGCGAACAACTCGGAGGCAAAGCGGCTGCGCTTTAACGACGATCAGCGGCGACGCTTGGCGGTCAGAGCCAAGAAACGGGGCTGGGGTTTGCTTCATGAGCTGACCGCCATCGTTAGACCGGGGACGTTGCAGGCTCGGCCACCGCAGGCTAATTGCCAGGAAATATGAGGGCAGCGAGCAACGAGGCCCCGGCCGGTTATCGACACACTTTTTCACGTGTCCGGTTTTTGGACCCAACGGGACCCAATCCCGGAGCAAAGTGCCCACTGGGTAGCCCGCTCCACAAACAGCCGGCCCGCCACGACCTGATGTTTGGGGGTGGAAGTGGACCGCCGCTCCTACAATGGCGCGAACCTCTTACGGCCCATCCAGGTTCTTGGGGCAGACGATTCCCCGCTCGCATGGTGTAAGACACCCTTCTTGTGCCGCTGAGTTCCGCAGTCTTGTGCTGGAAGATGTTCACGAATCCTTAACAGAGTTCTACCGTAGCGAAGAGACGCAGAGTGGCCGCACCTATGGACTGCCGGCCTCTTGAAAGGCGGAGCTAATTCAGCTACTGAAAGGCGGCAAGGTGATCTCCTCGCTTCCTCTACCGATGCTCTCAAGGCCGGCAGCCTCGTTCTGGCCGCGGCCGAGTCCGAAGCCCAGCATTCGAGAAATCCTTAGACCGGCTTCCCGGAGCTCTTGTTCGAGATGCCCAAGTTTTGCTTCCATGCGTGTTGCCGGACCCGAAACGCTGATGCCTGCCACAACGCGGCCGCGCTGATCGAAAATGGGCGCGCCCACACAGATGACGCCCTCCACATTTTCGGCGAGATCGAAAGCGATCCCGCGTTCCCGAACCGCCGCCAGATGCTCCCTGAAGTGCGATCTTTGTGTGATGGTTTTGGGAGTCATCTTGATGAGAGGGGAGCGGTCGACCAGAGCCGCCAACTCTTCTTCGGTGAGAAATGCTGCGATCGCCTTCCCCACCGCTGTGCTGTGGACCGGGTTGCGCTGGCCCGGAAAGGCTGCGACCCGCAAGGCGCTTGGGCTTTGCTGTACGCTGATGTATGCCACCTGGTCACTGTCGAGCACGCCTAAGTTGACGTTCTCGGAAAATCGAACCAGGAGCTCCGTCATCACGGAGGTCGCGACGGACTGGAGCCGCCGGAAGTGAACCGCCAGCTCAGTCAGTTCGAAAAACTTTGGCCCCAGGCGGTAGCGCGCGCGGGTGGAGTCTCGTTCCAGGTAGCCGAGCTTCTGGAGCGAGTACAGAATGCGGTGCACGGTGGTCTTGGCGAACGGCACCGAGGCGGCGACCGCTTGAAAGGAGAGCGCTTCCTGCCGGGCTCCTTCCTTGATGAAATACTCGAGCACGACAAAAATCTTCTCCATCACCTGAATGTAGTTCTTGTCGAGCTGTTCGCCTTTTCTCTTAACCCTCGTCGGAGTCCTTGCCATCGCTAGTTACCCGATTTCACCCGATGAATGCATCCTTCATCAAATTCATCGCGACTCGGCCCAGGCGCGATGCTTTTTTACCGAACGCGGATTTCGCTGAATTGCTGGTACGCTTCCCGCAAGCCGTCAAGCAGCAAAAAGTGATCGTTAGCGCAGGTCACCATTCGTGCCCCGCGATCCAAAGCCTGCTGGGCCAGGGCTGGTGAGCCGGTAACTGTTCCCCACCAGATGCCGGCCTTCGCGGCCGCCTGAGCGACCCGATCGATCGCGGACTGCATTGTGGGGTGTTCGAATTGAAAAGGCACTCCGAGACTCATGCCTAAATCGGCCGGGCCCACGAAAAGGAGGTCGACCCCTTCGACGGCAGCGATTTCCTCGACGCACTCGACGGCAACACGGTCCTCGATTTGCAACACCAGGAAAGTTTCCCGGTTGGCACACTGCAAGTACTGCTTGGGATCGGAGAGTCCGAAATCAGCATCAGCGCCAACGCTGTCGAATCCCCTTTCGCCGAGAGGGGGATACCGGCACCACCGGACCCACTGCCGGGCCTCCTCCGCGCTGCGACAGTGCGGGACCATAATCCCTTGGGCGCCACCTTCGAGGGCACGCATGGGACTGCCATACTCGGCTTTCGGAATCCGCACCATGAGGTCGATTCCCGTCGCCCGGCAGGCTAAGGAAATTGGATCGATCACGTCATAGCCGTGAGCGCGATGCTCCAAGTCGAGCCAGATCAAGTCAAACCCCATCTTGCCGATCACTTCGACAAGCCACGGATCCATAACGCGATTCACCCCCACCACTCGCACGAAGCCGCCCGCCCGTAGCTTTTGAAGCACTCTGCTCGTAACCATTAGTTCTCCTTATGTTCCAGAGAATACGGGACTAATTCCGTAACACGGGCTGACCCTCTGGAGACGACCGTACGATAACCCAGTTTTCCATTGACACCAGTGCGGGAGTACGTTGGAAATTGGACCGCGCGGGTTCATCAAAGGAGTTTCATCTCCTTGGGATCCCACTCCACCACGCTCCTACGCTCCAAACTGACGTTTGCGAGCAGAGCGGCACCGGCCGCCCGAAAGCCGAATATCGGGTCCTCAACTACGGCCTGCCGGCTGCGAACGGCGGCAAAAAAGTTCTTCAGGTGGTCATAGCTGTCACTGTAGTTGGGAGGCGCCTGATAGATCTCTTGGGCGGCAGTGGGTGGACCCTCAGGATGAGCCACAGGATACTTCCTGTGGAAATCCTTCAGGAATTCCTGCTGGGTCGCTTCGGACCACGAGTCAATGTTGTAGTCCGGAGCAGGCTGGCGAGGTGCGCGGCTAACGATCACGCTGTCACCATCGATCTGCAAGGTGCCCTCTGAGCCGGTGAAAATGAATCCTGAATTTTCAGGTCCGCCATTAACGAAATTCACCCGGAGATGGAGGTTGAATCCCTCCGGGTAGTCGAAGAGGCCGAGCAGCACATCGGGTTCGTCCCGGCCGTCGTTCCAATAGCGAATCCCGCCGGTCGCGAAGGCGCGCGTCGGGCCGAGCGAGCCGGTTATGAAGTGGGTGCCGCTGAAGAGATGGACGAAGAGGTCGCCTGCCACGCCGCTGCCGTAAACCTTCCACTTTCGCCATTGAAAGAAGTGCTCCGCATTGAAGGGCTCGGGGGGCGCGCTGCCGAGAAAGCGTTTCCAATCGATCGTCTCCGGCGATGCGTCCGGTGGAATGGAAGAATTGAAGGCCAATACCGGAGAATTCGGAGTGCGATCCCACCAGGCATTAATGACATTGATTTTCCCAATCGTGCCCGCCTGGAGCAGTTGCCGCGCCTTCTCGTAGACGATAGAACTGACGCGTTGGCTGCCGACTTGAAGGATGCGATTGGTCTTACGAGCCGTCGCGACGATCTCCGGTCCGTCGCTGTAGACGTGAATCATCGGTTTCTCAAGATAAACGTCCTTGCCGGCCTCCATGGCGTCGATGGCTGCCTGCTTATGCCAGTGGTCGGGCGTCGCGATCAGCACCGCATCCACGTCGGTGCGCGACAGAATCTCGCGGTAGTCGCGCGTGGTGAAGATGTCCTTGCCCCACAATTCCCGGCAATGAGCCAGGCGACTCTCGTAGCAATCGGCCGCCGCCACCAGCTTCACGCCGGGGACCTGCAGCGCCGAATGCATATCTCCCTGGCCCTGATTACCGGCGCCGATCAGCGCCAACTGCACCTGGTCATTAGGAGCGTATGAGCTGGGGAGGCCGCCGGCGTCACTCAGCCGATGAACCGCTCCCTTTGCGGCAGACCAGCCGCTCGTCAAGAGCGCACCCTGTGCGACTCCTGTGCGTAGAAAGTCTCGCCGTGTTACCACCGTCGTCACCTCCCGTGATATGCCCCAAACCGACCGATTGGAGTTGTCCGCCAACACCGCACTTGTCCGTTTTACGGAATCGGCCCGTCGGCACGAACGGGACACTGTACCCCAAGTGGCATCGCCTGTAAAGCCGTCGGGGACTCTTCAAAGGCGCCGAAGCCCACTTCCCGTGACCCATTGAGCCTGATTCCTGCCGCATCCAGGCCGAGAATTCCGGACGATTCGAAAAGACCCAGCCGTGCGCTCATGAAAGCCGTAATCCGGTACCTCATCCGTATCGCGGAGAACCCTCTTGACAACGTTGAACAAACGGGATTATAAACATGAGCCCGCCGCCCTCTGATCGCGGGCTCATCCTTGGCGGCGGGAGAGAGCGGGTGGAATGGCTATCAATCGCAGAAAATTTCTGCAGCGAGCGGGCTGGGGGCTCGGAGCCGCCGCTCTCGCGCGGCACGTAAATGTCTCCGCAGATCCCTATGGCATGCCGATCGGGCTGCAGCTCTACACGGTTCGCGACCACCTGGAAAAGGACCTCGAGGGCACATTCAAACGTGTAAGGGAAATGGGATATACGGTGGTGGAACTCGGCGGAACGTTCGACTTTTACGGCAAGAAACCTGGCGAGCTCAAGCGCATGTTGCATGACGCCGGCCTTCAGCCCCTCAGCACGCATTTTACCGAGCAGCAGCTTAAGACCGATCTGGACAAGCATATTGCCGATGCGAAAGCGTGCGGCATCGAGTACGTCGGACTCGCCAGCCTTGACGATCAAGACCGCAAGTCGCTCGATGCGATCAAGCGCGATGCGGACTGGTTCAATCAGGTAGGCGAGGCGGCGAACAGGGCCGGCTGCCATTTCTTTTATCACGGCCACAACTTTGACTTCGCCTCCGTTGACGGCGTGGTCGAATACGACGAACTGATCAGGCGCACCGATCCCAAGCTGGCGAATTTCGAGCTTGACTGCTTTTGGTGCGTTCGAGCCGGCAAAGATCCGGTGGATTACTTCAACCGGTTTCCGGGGCGGTTCCCCCAGCTTCATATCAAAGATCTGAAGCCTGGATTTCCGCCGACTACAGAGACCACCGAGCAGCCTGCGTTCACCGAGGTGGGCCAGGGCGTGATCGACTGGCCCAAGATATTCAAAGCCGCTCGCAAGGGCGGGCTGAAGCACTACTATGTCGAGCAGGACCAATGCGATCGGGACTCACTTGAAAGTGCGCGAATGAGCTATGAGTATCTGCATAAGCTCGTGGTTTGAACCGGTCAGAGTAACCGCAACAAGTCAAGGGGAGGAATCGGTTATGAAATGCAGATTGGAAGCTGCGGTAGTTCTGGTGCTCCTGTCGGCAGGATTAGGCTGGGGCAGCGTGACGGCGAGAATTTCGGGCACCGTGACGGACCCCACCGGGGCGCTCATTCCTGGAGCTTCGGTGACTGCCCACAACACTGAAACGGGCATTGACATCACGACGCAAACCAATTCCGACGGCTTCTATTCCTTTCCCGCCCTGTCCACCGGGAAATATGAGGTGACCATCAAGGCCGCCGGATTCCAGGAATACCGGCAGACAGGCTTGGTGTTGGACGTCAACACCGCCTTGCGGGTTGATGCCGTGATGAAGGTGGGAGCCGTGACCCAGGAGGTGAAGGTCTCCGCCACCGCCGTGCACATTGAGACCAGCAATACCCAAATGGGCGAGGTGATCGGAACCACCAAAATGACCGCCGTCCCGTTGAACGGCCGCAGTTACACGGACCTCATGGCCTTGCAGCCCGGCGTGGCGCCCGCCTCCAGTGGCGAGGGCCAAGTCAGCGCGGTTTCCGGGAATCTGGATGCGGGGAATATTTCCATCAGCGGCCAGCGCGAAACGGCCAACGGGTTCATGATCAACGGCGGCAGTGTGGAGGAGACCCTCAACAACGCAGCCGCGGTGATTCCCGACCTCGATTCCATCGCCGAGTTTCGCATTCTGACCAACAATGCCGACGCGGAATATGGCAACTACGCGGGGGGGTTAGTCAACGTCATCACCAAGTCCGGCACCAATCAGTTTCATGGAAGCGCCTTCGAATTCTTGCGGAATCCCCACCTTGACGCGCGAAACTTCTACTCGCCGACGCGCGGGGTACTGCACCAGAACCAGTTTGGAGGCACGGCAGGCGGGCCGATCAAGCACGACAAACTCTTTTTCTTCGCCGACTATCAGGGAACGCGCCAGGTGCAAGGCGTGGATAGCGGCCTGATTCAGGTTCCCTCCGCCCAGGACCGGACAGGGAACCTGTCGGACGCCGCCGGGCAACTCACCGGTACCGTGACCGGCACCGCCTGGGCCAGCACGCTCGCCGGCGAACTGGGTTACCCCGTCAGTGTGGGAGAACATTACTACTCCAGCGGCTGTACCAGCCCGGCATCTTGCGTTTTCCCCAATGCCACCATCCCCACGAGCATCTTTACCGCGCCCACCAATGCCCTGATGAAGTACATCCCCCTGCCCAACCTCGGTAACTACTTCACGACGGCGGCGTACAAGGGAACCCTGGGCGACAACAAGGGCAGCGGGCGTCTGGACGCCAACACGCGCCTGGGCATGGTGACCGGGTATTATTACATCGACGATTATGTGCAGGAAAATCCGTACGGAGGCGCAAGCGTACCGGGATTTGCCACCACCAACAACGGTCGTAACCAGATGGTGAGCGCGAGCATCACCAAATCGCTGGGGCCGAATTCCGTCAACGAGATGCGCCTCAGCTACATGCGCGATGTCCTGTTTGCAGGGTACCCGCTGGGAGGGTTGGGGGTGTCGATGGCCTCCCAAGGTTTTACGGGCATCTATGTGCAGCAGCCTACCCTCCAGCGTGTCGAAAGCATTGGTTTCAATAACTACAGCATTGGGGCTTCCAGTGCCTGGAGCCAGCAGTACGATAACACCGAACAGATCTCTGACAACTATTCCAGAGTGGTCGGCACCCACACCCTAAAATTCGGCGGGGGCTTCCATTACGACCAGATGACTTATGACTATTACCAGGCCCGAAATGGAGAGTTTGGTTTTAACGGGGGTGAGACGGGCTATGACTTTGCTGACTTCCTGATTGGGGCACCGAACAATTTTCAGCAGGGCCTGCAATTGCCCCTCTATGCCCGGGCCCGCTACTACGGTTTCTATGGCCAGGATAGCTGGCGGGCCACCGAGCACCTCACGGTGAATTACGGGCTGCGCTGGGAAGTCACCACGCCGTGGTGGGAAACCCACAACCAGATGGAGACGCTACTGCCGGGCGTGCAATCGCTGTCCTTTCCAGGTGCGCCGAAGGGCTGGCTTTTCCCCGGCGATCCGGGGATTCCCTCCACCCTCGGCCCTACTCGTTATGGCAACTTCGGCCCCCGAATCGGCCTTGCCTACTCGCCTCATGGCGATGGCTTGTGGGGTAAGCTCGTGGGGTCCGGCAAGACGAGCATCCGGGCGGCGTATGGCCTGTACTACACCTCATTTGAGGCTGCCGTGAACCGGCAAGAGCAAGGCGATGCTCCGTACGGATTCTATTGGTTTGGCGGTCAGCCGGAGTTTGCGACCCCCTTCATCCTGCGGGAAAGTGGAATCAACCAGGGTCAGCGGTTTCCCACCCCCGTTCCTCCCCTCAATGTCAGCCCCAAGAACCCGGATAATTCCATCAACTGGGCCCAATTTGAACCGATCGCGAGTTCACCGGGCTTCTATCCCGGGAACCACGTTCCCTATGCGGAAGACTACAACCTCTCCATCCAGCGGCAGTTCGGTAATTCGACGATGCTGATGGTGAGTTACGTGGGGTCTCAAGGCCACAAACTGTTTTCGACCATCGAAGCCAATCCCAGCAATCCCGCCGTGTGCCTGAGCTTGAACCAGCCCTCGGAAGTTATGCCGGGAACGGCCACTTGCGGTCCCTTCGCGGAAACCCCTCCGGGCACCGGATATTTCTACCCCGTTTCGGGCCCGCCGGAGCTTGCCCGACCGCGTTTTGGTCCCGCTTTCGGTGGCAACGGTTGGTTGTCGACTCAGGCGAATTCCGCTTACAACTCCCTTCAGGCTTCGTTCCGCCACTCGGTGGGGCGCATCGAGTTCCTGATGGGTTACACCTGGAGCAAGTCACTGGATAACTCCTCGGGCGATGGCCTGGGTCAGGGCGACAACCTGAACCCCCTCTATCCCAATATCACCAGAGCCTTGTCGGCGTTTAACGTTGGCCAGAACTTCGTGGCCAGTTACAGTTACCGCCTGCCCTTTGACAAGCTCTGGCGGCCCAACCGCTTGACCAATGGCTGGGTGGTCTCGGGGATTACCCGCTTTGCCACCGGCTTCCCGGTGTATCTGTATGAAAACGATGACCATGCGCTGATCGGGGCCTACCAATCCGGTCAGGGCAATAACGTGGACGCACCGAACTACACCCCGGGCAACCTGGATTTTACGAACCCTCGCAGCGGGCGGCCGTACTTCAACACCAGCCTGTTTTCCACGGAGGCCCTCGGACAACTCGGCGATGCCAACCGCCGCTTCTTCTCGGGGCCGGGGTGGAACAACTTTGACCTGTCGCTGTCTAAAGAAGTCAAGCTTACGGAATCGACATCCCTGCAAATCCGGGGGGAGTTCTTCAACGCCTTTAATCACGCCCAATTTCAGTCGCCGCAGGGCACCATCAATAACTCGACCTTCGGTTATGTGACCGGCGCAAACGCTCCACGAATCGGACAGGTGGCGGCAAAGTTCGTTTTCTGAGAGACGGCGAACCGTGCCCGGGGAAGTCTTGACCCGGGTTGAGACCCGGGACAAGATCGGCCGACCGCCTGCATTTGGGCTTTCGTGACGAGAGCCGGCGTTGTCGCCTCCGGCGTCAGGAGACCGCTTGGGCCACCGAGTCCCGCATCAGAGGTACAGGCCCGCTGCCCTCGGTCGGCTAAAGGCACGCGCTTCACGCACCGCCGCACCGGGGGATAACTTCGACCTCAACGACTGCGAGCCGCGCGGTAATAAGAAAGGAACACAATGCGGCAGAGGGCTGTAATTGTCTTTGTTTTACCGTTTGCTCTGTATCCGAGTTTCCTAAGAGCCCAACAGACTGCTGCGCCACGAAGCGAAGTTTACATCGTACCGTTTTCTCATCTCGACCTTTATTGGGCCGGCACCGAGGAGGAATGCCTGAGCCGCGGCAATCGCATCATCACCAAGGCGATCGAGTTGGCCGAGCGTTACCCGGACTTTCGCTTTCTCCTGGAAGACGATGACTTCGTCGCTGATTTTGTGGACAGCCATCGCGGCTCCCCGGAACTCGAGGCGTTCAAACGGCTGGTGAAGCAGGATCGCATTGAGATCGCGCCCAAGTGGGCGGCGATCTACCAGAATATGCCTCGCGGCGAGGCTTTGGTCCGGAACGTAGTGTTGGGAAAGCGCTATGCGCGGGACGTCTTCGGAATCGATCCGCAGGTGGCACACCTCGGGGACATCCCAGGGTTCACCCGGCAGTACCCGCAGATACTCCGCAAGGCCGAAACGCCTTATATGGTCATGACCCGCATGGGCCCGCCTGACCGATCGTTGTTCCGCTGGAAGGCGCCGGACGGATCAGCCGTTCTGGTCTGGAATACCATAAAGGGGTATGGCTGGGGCGCAGACCTCGGCCTGCACCGCGACCTGGACGATGCGCGGCTGGCAGCGATCGCAATCGACGTGGACAGAGTGCAAGCTACGACCGCCGGCCCTGTCTATATGGGCTGGGGCACGGACCTTTGGACGCCAAGCCAGAAGCTTATTGAAAATGTGGCCGTCCTGAACCACCGGCTGACGCCACGGCATTTTCGAATGGCGACCCCCGACGAGTTTTTCCGCGCCGCTGCGGATACGACGGAGATTCCGGAACTATCCGGCGAGATCCCCTCTTCCTGGGCTAACCTGACGACCTCCCTGAGCCCTCTCTGGCCGCCGGTGATTGCCGCTACCGATACCCTATTGAACGCCGAGAAGTTCGCCGCGATCAATTATGGGCTGGGCTACGCCGCGTATCCGGGCCAGGAATTCGACTCCTTGTGGAAGGACGCGCTAAAGTCGATGGACCACAACAACGATGGCCAGGGAGGCGAAGCCGGAGACGAACGCAAGCTCGGCTATGCGCAGGAAGTTTCGTTGCGCGCAGGTCAGATTCTGCGCGACTCCCTGCGGAATATCGTCGAGCGCGTGCAGCACCCATTTTCCAGGAGTACGCCCATCGTGGTTTTCAACCCGCTCAGTTGGACGCGAGACGACAGGGTGAAAACGCACGTGACGCTCTTCGGCGATATCGAGTCCAACGATATTGCGGACTATAAAAAGAGCATGCGCCTGCTAGATGAGAAAGGAACCTCTATTCCCTTTCAGGTGGAAGAATACAGCGAATGGTTTTCGCGCGCGATTGACCTGGTATTCATCGCCCGCGGCGTGCCTGCGCTCGGTTACAAGGCGTACTTCCTGGTTCCCGCGGATAAGCCGGACGTATTCCCCAATGCCTGCCAGACCAAACTGGAAAGCGACAGCGATTTGAACCAAACTAGCCGCGTCATGGGATCCGATGTGCTGGAAAATGAGTACTACCGGGTCAGCGTGGACCGGGCTACCGGCCGCGTTGGTATCTGGGATAAGGAAATGAACCGTATAGTTGCGGACGACATCGAAATCGCAGCTTCGGAAGAGCGGGGTGGAGATGACCTCAGTAACATTCCGCCGACCGGGCGCACCATCGTCAATCTCGTCAGCGGTGTTGAACTCGAGGAGAACGGCCCGGCCCAGACGGTGATGCGGATTACCGGTGATGTCGGAGGCATTCCTATCGTTCAGCGGCTGACGTTATATCAGGGTCTCAAACGAGTTGACGTGGAAGACCGCATTGATTGGAGACCGGGTAGGTCTATGAACATCGAGCAGGTCTTCCCTTTGCCGCAGCCGAACGTGGAAGTTCGGAGCGGCACCCCGTTCGGATCCGTGGCGGCCACAGATATGATGCCGAATGCGGGACCGCACAATGGGGACGAGGTACCCAAGGACATTTGGAAGCGATGGCGTCAGATCCAGGACTGGGTGTTCGCCGGCACTAAGGAATGGGGGTTTACCATCAGCGCCGACCATCAATTTCTCACCGTGGGCGACAGCGCGATCCGGACGGGCATGCTGAGAGGCACCCGCTTCAGCCCGGTAAATATCGTGCGGGGCGGCCAGCCATTTCAAAACCTGTCGCCGCCAGCAGATGCGTACGTTTTCCACTACTCCTTTACATCCGGCAGAGGCGACTGGGCCGCGGCGAAATCCTGGCGTGCGGGGATGGCGTTAAATACGCCGTTGATTCCAGTCAGTTCGGCGAATGAACTGTCGCAGAAATCGCTGCCCCCTATCGGTTCGTTCTGCTCGCTCGATGCAGACAATCTCGTAATCACTGCCCTGAAGAAGGCCGACAAGGATGGATCGATCGTTCTGCGAGTCTTCGAAATCCGAGGCAACACCGCAGAGAGTCGGGTGCGATTTCTTGGGCAGGACCGCAAGTTTTGGGCGGCCAACTTGTTGGAGGACGTTGGCCCGATGCAAGAGGGTGACGTGCTGCGTGTGGGACCATACGAAATTAGCACCGTGAAGCTACCCGTCCCCGAGGCTACAAAGGGGACGAACTGAAACCCGCTACTACGTTTCGCTTAGATTACCGCGGCGTACTGCGGGTTGATCACCCAGAGCGGCAGCAAGCCGGCGGACAGCAAATCGACGAAGCGCACCCGTCGGACGGTGAACTCGCCGGACGTGTGGCGAAGGTTTCGTGGCAAGTGTTGCAAATCGGAGCGAGGAGGCACGTGTGCGCCTGTGGGGTTGAGTCGCTCAGACGGTCTTCGGCTCGAGGGTTAAGTTGATGAACCGAACCTGCACGTTCACATTTCCAGCAACCATCTCGCTTGCCCCTTTCGGATCATGTTGCATCACCTCATAACTTGGGATGGTTCGTCGGGCAGCCTCGAACGATCGGAACCCTTGCTTGGCGTTGATCCGTCGTTTGAGGGCTCTACGGTCTTGCTCGACCATGTTGTTCAGCAGGGGGCGGTCCGACAGCGGCAACGCCAACCAAGCTTTTCTGCTATTTCCATAAAGTACAATTCCCATAAGTGTATCGCCATCCTTTCGGCAAAAGGGCGAGAACCGGCCGGCGCCCATCCCGCGATCAGCGCCGCGCGCGCGTTATCGGATGCCGCGGTCGACCACGTCCCCTAGTTAACTGTCGCTCGTCCCCTTGTCTCTCGCCAGTCCTGGGTGGCACTCTTCTTGCGGGCATCGGAATTGGATATGATCTATCAAGCCGGAGGCGGAAGTGTTTTTATGGCGATTTTGATCGTCCATCTTTTATTCGGTTTCTTGGTCGCGCCCCCTCCGTCTCACGAGCCCGCGTGGGTGCCGATCAGGGACGTCCTATCGGCCTCGGTTCCGCTCGATCGAGGTTACCGGCAGATGTACAACCTCGAATTCGAGGACGCTCATCGAACGTTTCGGGGGTGGGAACAAGCTCATCCCGAGGATCCTCTTGCATTTACCTCGGACGGCGCTGACTATCTGTTCAATGAATTCGACCGCGAGGGCATTCTGCAGTCGGACCTGTTTGTCGACGATCAGAAGTTCGAAAAGCGAAAGAGTCCTAAGCCGGACCCCGCACTTAAACAAGCCTTTGACGCAAACCTGGCAAAAAGCGATACACTAGCTGACTCGATTCTGAAGGCGTCGCCGCAAGACAGCCGGGCGCTCTTTGCCAAAGTTCTGAATCTGGGCTTGCGCGGTGATTACGTCGCGCTGGTGCAGGGGCACGGATGGGCCTCGCTCAAATACATGAAACAGGCCGGGGCGCTGGCGGATAGCCTCCTGAAGGTGGATCCGCAGAACTACGACGCCTACCTGGCCGTGGGCGTCGAGAATTATATGCTCGGACTGAGTCCCGCTCCGGTGCGCTGGATGCTTCGGCTCTACGGAGCACAAACGAACAAGAACGAAGGTGTCGAAAAGTTGCAGCTCACGGCCACCCGGGGGCACTATCTGCTGCCATTCGCGCGCTTGCTGCTGGCGGTCGCGGCCATGCGGGACGATGATCGCCCGGAGGCTCGCAAACTGCTCGATGACCTGGCCCAGGCATTTCCTAACAATCATCTCTATCAAAAGGAGCTCGCACGGCTTCAATAGCCTGGTGAGGGCGCGGTCACCGCCAGCGTGAAAAATCTATGAGAATTGCGAGCGTGGGTAGCGCCTTTCCGGCGAATTACTATACGCAGGAAGACCTAACGGAGAGGCTGAAGGCGTATTGGGGCGAAAGGCTCCACAGCCCGCAGTTGCTGGACCGCCTCTACAAGAACTGTGCCGTGGATGGCCGCTTTCTGGCGCTGTCGCCTGAGTGCTACTACCAGATGGGCAACTTCAGGCAGCAGAACGATGCCTGGCTGAAGTGCGCCCAGGAAGTGGGCGAGCAGGCCTTGTGCAGGGCTCTTGCCGGCGCGGGTCTGGAACCAGGTGACATTGATGCGATCTTCATGATCTCCGTGACCGGCATCGCCAGCCCGTCACTGGACGCGCGGCTGGCGAACCGGATGGGCTTTTCCCCGAACATCAAGCGCATCCCGATCTTCGGGTTGGGATGCGTGGCGGGCGCCGCCGGACTGGCGCGGGCCAGCGACTACGTGAAGGCATTCCCGGGCCACATCGCGGCGCTGCTGGCCGTAGAACTTTGCACGTTGACGCTGCAGAAAGACGACGTTTCGATGGCCAATCTGATCTCCGCCGGGCTCTTCGGCGACGGCGCCGCGGCCGCGATTGTGGCTGGGGCTGACAGGTACGACAAAGGTCCGCAGGTTCTGACCACCCGGTCCGTCTTTTATCCCGGTACCGAGCACATTATGGGCTGGGAGATCACAGAGAAGGGATTTCAGATCGTCCTTTCGCCCAATTTGCCCGCGCTGATCGAAGAGCACCTGGGCGGCGACGTGGATGCGTTCCTGGCGGACGCAGGCTTGGGCTACGACGATATCGGCTGCTGGATTCTGCACAACGGCGGTCCGAAGATTCTCGAGGCGACGGCCAACGCGCTCAGACTGCCCCGGCAGGCGCTCGACGTTTCCTGGGAAACGCTGCGGCGCGTGGGAAATCTTTCGTCGGTGTCGGTTCTGCTTGTGCTGGAAGACTTTCTGCGGCAAGGCCCCGCGCCCGGCACCTATGGTCTGCTGGCCGCGATGGGACCGGGATTCTGCTCTGAGCTGGTGCTGCTGCGGTGGTGAATCCTAAGGTCGCGCTCGCCCCTGCGCCGGAACATACAAAGAAGGCCACGAGCTCCGGACTCGATCCGAAAAACTGAATTTCGTTACGGCCGGTTCCCGGTCTCCAGCAGGATGGGCCCCTCGCCGATCGTTACGGTGCCGCCTGAAGAGATCGAGACGGGCGGGCTGCCGCTGAGACCTTCGTACTGCACGTATCTGCTCGCGGGCGTATAGCTCGTCGTAATGCCGTCACTCGAGTGGCTGTTGCCGTCCCAGACCACCAGACCGGAGTTGCCGTTCGAGAAGGTCATCGGACAAGTCCAGATGTTGTTCGAGTCGAAAGCACAGGCGCTGGTTAACGTCGAACCATTCAGCCAGTTGTATGTAGTCTGATAAGCAGCCGTGACCTGCGAGACTCCCGCGTAGCTGCCCCATGCAGCCGGGTCAGAGGGTTGACCCACGCCCCAGCCATACCAGGTAGCGATCTTGATTCCTTCGCTGGCTTGAATAATGTACCAACGCGATACGTACGCGGCTTGGTCAGTCACGTTGGGCAGTTCCGAATTCTGTCCCCAACCACCTTCGGTGTCGTATACGGAGAGGCTCGATGCACCGCCCGCCGCGGCCGCGCTCCGAATGTTCGCGATCATGTTTTCCAGGGGGGTTCCGGCGCAATCCAGGGAATTGCTGTCGCAACTCGTGCCCTGCAGGCACGTCACGGTGGCGACGGGAACGCCATCCTGGCAGCGATAACCGTGAAAGGCGACGCCATCGACGAAGGACGGGACTCCGGTGGCGGCCTGGAGAAAATCTTGTATGAAGCTGGCAAAATTTGATCCCGCGTCCGGAGGCGGGCTCAGCACTTTAGCGTTAGGATCGATGCTTTTGATCGCGGCGGCCGCTGCCTGGCCAAAGGAGACAAAGGCGGCGTAATCGCCCGCTTGCCAGTTTTGTGGGCGATTGCCCTCGTTCCACAACTCATAGTACTTGATCTGGCCCTTGAACGTGGTCACTAAAGCGGTTACGAAAGCTGTAAAGGCGGCCATACTGGTTGGCGGTCCCGCGCAGCCCAGTTGTTTGCAGGTGCTCGGGTCCGAAGCGTAAAAGGACGGCACGCCGTAGATCGAGTACATGATATTGGTCACGCCGTGTGCTTGCGCGTTTTGCACAGCCGTGGTCACGCCAGCGAAATTGTAGTTTCCCGGAGTCCGCTCGATCGTCGCCCAACTGTTGCCCACCGGCTTTCCAAGGGTGCCGACGGTGACCGTTGGCCAGCCAAATGTTTGGAACTGGACACTCATACCAAAGAAACCGTTGCCCGGACTCCCGCCCGTACCACCTCCGCCACCCCCGCTCCCACCACCCGTACCGCCGCCGCCGGTACCGCCGCCCCCCGTGCCGCTAGTGCTCAGGGTGCTAGGGCTCGAGCTGCCACCACAACCTGTCAATGCCAGTACAATTCCGAGGCCCATTACAAGCAAAAGGATTCGCCGGGCCGAACAAAGCATTCTTACCCGAGACATGAAGACACTCCCATCAAAAGGCTAGAGACAGCATTTCCAAGCCTTGAACACCCAAGTTCAGCAAAAGTTGCGATCAATTCGCTCCCGCGCACGGCGATGGCGTGCCTCAGGGCGGCTCCGGCAAGAGCATTTGGGTCAACCCGCGCCGCCCAGCGACTGCAAATTCCTGAAGAGATGGGTTCCCAAAAAGAGGGCCAAAATAAATGTTCCGTTGTAGGCGGTGTGCAGCAGAAAGCTTGGCGCCAGAGATCCCGTCAGGGCGCGGGCCAGAGAAAATACCACCCCGACCACCAGAATCATCCCAAGATGTGTCCAGGCCCCTTCATACTCGAAATAGTGCAGGGCCGCGAACAACAAGGCGCTGGCGACTACCGCCCAGCGCAACCCCATCAGGCGCTCAAAGAAAGCGAAGAGAATCCCGCGAAAAATAAGCTCCTCCATAAAAGGAGCAATCAATACCGCGAAGGCGCCCAGGGCATAAGCGGCCGCGGGCGAGGAGAACATTTTTTCAAGGGGGAAATCCTTGCGGTCTGGCAACAGCGCGGAGCCGAGCGCCACCGCGAGGGCCAGCAGCACCCCGCTCAACAGGAGCTTTACGGCGCTGCCTCGACCGGGCCAGCGCCAGCGAATGCCGGCCCAGAACGGGAGCCGGTAACGCACCGTCACCAGCAAAATGACAAAAACCAGGAGGGGTCCGTAGAGCACCAACTGCACCAATAGTCCGAAAAAGGTATTTTCGACCAGAGCTGAGGGGGAGGTCCTCCAACCCATCAAGGGCCGGAGAATCGCATAACCCGACAGTAGTAGAAACCCGGAAAGAAAAGCCCAGATCACCGAAAAGCCCGCAAACAGGAACAGATCTCGACCGCGCCACGGGTCGGGCTCGGGTAGGCAAGAAGCCGGACGCTCGGCCTCGATCACGATGGAGTGCGCGAGCTGCGGCGAACTGCCAGGGTCGGGGTCTTGGACATGAACTGAGGCTTCAAGTGGAGCGGAGGGCAGCGCGGCAGACTCGCCCGCCTCTGCGTTCCGAGCCGGCTCTGCCACCTTCTCTTGCGGTGATTCCGCCGGATTCCCGGAGTCATAGCCGCTATGGATTGATTCCTGCTCGTTCATCGACTCATTCTACTGAAGTGCGGCAGCCAGCAGCGGGATCATCAACTCGTGGTGTCCCGTCAAGGCGTAGCCAAGGCTCTGTCTCCCTCTGCCGGGTAGGGCCATCGCGACCGGCCTGCGCACCACGTTTTCCGTGGGGCGATAGTGCTGGATGAAGTCCAGATTCACGGTCACCAGGTTGCGCGGAGGATAGCCCAGGTTGGCCGCCAGACTTACAGACTTCAGGAAAACCTCGGGCAGAATCACGGCCGAACCGCAATTCAAATAGACTCCGCCCTTTTCCATCTGCTTTACCGTCGCGGCCAGCAGCAGGAAGTCGCGGTGCGTACCGGCGCCGAGCGCGCGAGGGTCCACCGCAGGATGATTATGAATGATGTCCGTACCGATGGCCTCATGAACTGTCACCGGTATCCGCTTCCGATAAGCTACAGCGAGCAGACTGTGCCGGCGAAACCTGGCCCCTCGGTATCTGCTAATTAACTGGCCGACGGCCTCGCCGATCCCGATTCCGGCGCGGTCGCCCGCCGCAATGGCCTCGTTCAGGTAGCGTCCCGTCTCCTCGGCCATGCCGAACTGGCCTTTGCCGAGCGCGTCCGGGACGTCTTCCGATGTCGATCCTGCCAGCGCAACCTCGAAATCGTGGATCATAGCGGCGCCGTTCAGCGCGAAGGCGGTCACGTAACCGCGGTCCATCAAATCGATCAGAATGGGTCCGAGGCCCACTTTGATCACATGCCCCCCGAGACCCCAAACGATGGGGGCTTTGCGCCGTCTTGCCTCCTGCAAGGCGTCGATGACAGCGCGAAAGCTCTCGCCGGCCAGAATCTTCGGTAGCGATTTCACCCACTCCCGCACCGAGGCGCCGCGGCGGGATACGCGCCCGAAAGATTCGACGGAGACTTTGCTCGGCCGCGACGCCAGCGGATACGTGCGGACATGATCGAGCTTCAGGGGTTGCTGGCGGTAGACGCTCATGGTTCTGTAGGTTTCATTTCCCTCGATAACAGGCCAGCCGCAACGTGCAGATATCTATCCTTGCGTGTTGAGTTGAGCATGCAGGATCATTGTTCATCTGCGTTCCACGGATTCAGCACTGCAATTCCGCAACCGTCAAAATCCATCGTGTTGCGCGTGGCCACCGCCGCACCATGGGCGGACGCGATAGCGGCAATCTGGGCGTCAAACTCCGTCACGGGTCGTCCGGCTGCCCGCCTACCCGAAGCGATGCGGCCGAAGGCGTGCGCTGCCTCACTGTCGAACGGCAGGACGCGCCCTTTAAAATCATCCGCGAAAATCGTCTCCATGGCTGATTCCAGAGCAGTGCGTCTCTTCCCCTTCGGCAGCAGCTCAATGCCGTACAGAATTTTAGCTTCAGAGATGGTGGTGGTGAATAATTGGGGAAGCGGATATTGCCCCAGCCATTGGATTACCCGGGTGGATGGGGTCACCTTCATAATCTCGGAGAGCACATTCGTGTCGAGAATAATCACTTGTCAAAGGGTGGAGGATCTCGTAGGGGTTCGCGCGGCACGTCAGGAAGGTCAACAAATCCCAGAGGTTCAAGCCGCCGCCGAATCGACTCAACCAGATTCAAGGCTCTCGCAGGTCGTGCGGCGACCGCCGATTTGAGAATCTCGCGAGCTTCTTCTTCCATAGACCGGCCATGATCCGCAGCACGCATCCGCAGACGTTTTTTCGTCTTTTCGTCGAGTTGACGAATGGTCACAGTTGCCATGCAAGCAATGCTAGCACCTGCGGTCACGGCGCGCAAGCGCGCCGTCAAACGAAAGCAGGAGCGAATCCAGAAAAGCCGACGTGCCTACGGTCCCTCAACTCGACCCCCACTCCCACATGCCAAACATTGTCTTTTGAGACAGCGGATGCCCGCATTTGTCGCGCCAGCATCGCGATCTGGCCGCGATGGTGAGCATCGTGTGAGACCAAGTATCCAATGAAACCGGCTACATCCGGCCTGACGGGCATACGACTTCTTCACCGCGCCAACTCGTTCCGGCGTGCCTTGAGCCACGATCTCACAGTCCCCAAAAGCCACGGAAACAAGCCGGGATGTTTACAGTGATTCTCCGTTGTCCCATGGGGTGACGACCGGCACGGTGAGGTCGGCAAAGTGCGAGACATTGCGGGTGGCCAGTGTGGCGCGAGACGCGAGCACGATGCCGGCGATCATAGTGTCCCTCAGTTCCCTGGGCCGTCCTTGACGATGTCGACTCGCCATGAGATCGGCAGCTTGTTGGGCAGCTGCGGTATCGAAGAAGGCAATCCGGCCGCCAATCTTGTCGACCAAGACTATTTCGAATGCCCGCATGAGTCCCGCTCGTCGCTTTCCGGCTGGTAGCACTTGCAAGCCGAAGCGTATCTCAAGGATCGTCACAGAGGTGGTCCAGATGGAGGTTCGGGGCTGCCGGTCCAACCAGTCTATTACCTTTCCATCCTGCACCCTGCTCATAAGCGCCGAGAGCACATTCGTATCGAGGATAATCATCGTCGAAAAGAAGGCGGCGTGATCTCGTTCCCGTGAAGCTCAGGAATCTCCCCATCCAGGCCCACCTTCGCAAACAGTGAGGCGATCTCAGTTCCCAGACCGCCACCGGGCACGTCCGGCTCCTTGGCTGCGTCACGGAGAATATCTCGGACCTCTTCCTCCATACTGCGGCCATGCCGTCGGGCACGGCGCTGCAGCCTTGATTTGACCTCTGCCTCGACTTTTCGAACCACCAGTTGGGCCACGAAATTAGCCTCCTGATATCACGATATCACAAAATAAGGGGGCTGATAAGGCACACTGCTAAAGGTATTTCCAGTTCAGTGCGCTTCGCACGAAACTGCTTTAGCTCGCCTTCCGCTTCAGCACCGGCCCGAGCGCCTGCCCCGTGTATGATTTTTTCACCCGCGCCACTTGCTCCGGCGTGCCCTGAGCCACGATCCGGCCACCCGCTTCGCCGCCTTCGGGCCCCAGGTCAATGATCCAGTCGGCTTGCTTCACCACCTCCAGATTGTGCTCGATGATGATGATGGTGTTGCCGAGATCCGTCAAGCGATTGAGCACCCCCATGAGCTGCTTGACGTCGTCGAAATGCAAGCCCGTGGTGGGCTCATCGAGTATGTAGATAGTGCGCCCGGTTTGCCGCCGGCTCAGTTCTCGCGCCAGCTTCATCCGTTGCGCCTCGCCGCCTGACAGCGTCGTGGAGGACTGGCCGACGTGCAGGTAGCCGAGGCCGACATCGACGATGGTCTGCAGCTTCTGCTTGATGGCCGGAATATTCTCGAAGCAGGGCAAGGCGTCGCGCGCCGTCAGTTCCAGCACGTCGGCAATCGACAGCCCTTTGAAGCGCACCGCCAGTGTCTCAGAGTTGTAACGCCGGCCGCCGCACACCTCGCAGGTGACGTAAACGTCCGGCAGGAAATTCATTTCGATGCGGCGAAGGCCGTCGCCCTGGCAAGCCTCGCA
>DASYYZ010000135.1:0-52035 GCA_035946735.1 Terriglobia bacterium | reverse complement strand
CTGCCACTCTGGAAGTTCCGGCCGACCTTCAGCACCTGAAGCCGCGGGAGATTCATGCTTCCGCGCGGGTCGAAGGTAGTGGAGGGTCCGCCCGGCTCGTTTCCAAAAGCCGGTAGCGGCGGGCAGAAAAGCAGCGTGGAGAGGTAAGGGCTTGTCGCATGTCGCGACGAGCCTTTCCGCTCCGGGAAGGCAACTCTGTAGTTTGCCGCGACTTGGCGGGTCAGTCAGTATTCTCGGCCATTTCTATCGCCCTGTACTCGGCGGCTTGGGTAAGAAATCCGCTACAATTCCGTCGCCCGCCTGAAAAGAAAGGCCTGCACCAACCGCTTTGACTGTTGACGCCATCACTGGTTTAGGTTCCAGATGTCAACGTGCCACTTCCAGTCGCCATCTTCCTGCTTCCACTGGACAACGTACTTGACGGTAACTGTGTCGCCCGAGCCGACGAGCAGCTCCGCACGGCCAATCTCGAAGACTCTGTCTCCGAGTGCTTCTGCATCCACCGTCGTCAGCTTTGCACTCTTGAGTCCGAGAGCTTTGATGGCTCCCTGCCAGAACGCCTTGATTTGCTCGCGACCCGCGACCAGGGCGGCCCCTGGGGGCAGAACGCGGGCATCTCTGGTGTAAACGCGGTCCAGTTCATTGACATCTTGTCTGCCGACCACCTGTGCGTTGAACAGGTCATTTGTCTTTTGCATAGCGGCGACCACGGTTTCTGGGACGTTCATGCCTTACCTCCTGGCGCGGGTTGCGCTTAACCAGGATTTCCATTTTGGTATCCTGGACCCCGGCAGTATACACTCACCGGGTCGTTCGCAACCGCAATTTTGTAGTCCAGACGCCCCCGGCGTGGACCGCCTGAATTTGTGTCTTTTTGAAAGCTTCGTCACCTCTTTTTGAGGCCCTTAGCGTGTCTTTTTGAAAGCCTATTTCCAAAACTTGCGCACTTTTCGTCGCTCGTCTTGTCATCTATTTGGGGCTAGGCTGGCAGGATGCCGCAGAACGCAGCTCTCGGGGATTCGTTGTCCTAGCTCAATTATGATCCGCGATTAGTGCCATCGCGCTATTGACCCGCCTTTCTCCCCCACATATTCTCAGCACTCGTCGTGTGTTGAATCTTAAATCACGTTGCGCGGTCTGAGGTCAGCCCGCGCAGCGCCCCCATCTGGGCCGGTTCGCCAAACTGCGGTGAAGACAGCTCATCCCGCAATTGCGAGCTTCCCGAAATCAACAGATCTGCGGTTCTCAGCTCCAGTTCCACTTCTTCTGACTGAGAACTGACTGCTGACAACCGTCCCTTTTCAAGGAGAATTCGTGCGCATTCGTGTCGTTTTCCTGATTGGAGCGCTGGTGATGGCGGCCGGCGCCCTTCGCGCCCAGCAAGACACAGCGAGCATCCGCGGGACGGTGACCGATCCCAGCGGAGCGCGGGTGGCACGGGCGCAGGTTGCGGCCATACAGCTCGAAACCGGCCTCAGCCGCCGAACGCAGTCGGACGGGCAGGGCAGCTACCTGCTGGTGCTCCTTCCCATCGGTCACTACCAGGTGGAGGCGACGGCGCCCGGCTTCAAGAAGTCTGTCCAGGAAGGCCTGAGCCTGAGCGTGAACGAAGTGGCAGTGGTCCCGGTGCAACTGGCGGTGGGCGGGGCGCAGCAGACCGTGGAAGTGAGGTCGGACGCGACACTGGTGCAGACCACGAACGATCTTGGTGAGACCATCGGCCAGCAGGATATTCTCGACCTGCCTTTGAACGGGCGCAACTTTTCGCAGCTTGGGCTGCTGTTGCCCGGCGCCGCGCCGCTTACCCAAGGCCTGCAGGTCGCCGGCGGCTCGCTGCGCGGCGGCCAGTCCTATGCGGTCAATGGCCAGCGTCCCGAGTCAAACCAGTTCCTGATCGACGGGGCGGAAAACTACAACAGCGTGAACGGCGGATTCGTGCTGAGGCCGCCGCCCGACGCCATCGCCGAGTTCAGGATTCTCACCAACACGGCTTCGGCGGAGTTCGGCCACAACAGCGGCTCGAACACCAGTATCGTGACCCGGTCAGGGTCGAATCGCTTTCACGGCGATGTCTACGAATTCCTGCGCAACGACGCCCTGGATGCGAGAAACTTCTTCTCTCAAAAGACGGAGCCGCTCAAGCAGAACCAGTTCGGAGGCACGCTGGGGGGGCCGATCCGGCGGGACAAGACCTTCTTCTTCGGCTATTACGAAGGATTCCGTAACCGCCAGGGGGAGACGCTGCTGACTACCGTCCCGACCGCGGCCGAGCGGCAGGGCGACTTCTCCGCTTTATGCTCCAGTTACAGTCCGCAGGGGTTTTGCACCAACCCGACTGGTACTCAATTGGTGAACGTCTTCGCGCCCACACCGCAACCCATCCCGTTCAACACTCTCCCGGGCGCCCTCATCAGCCCGGTGTCCCAAAACCTGCTGGCGCTTTATCCGTTGCCGAACACGCCTAATTACGGTCCGAATGCGTACGGCACCACGCAGGAACTCCAAAATACCTCTGACCAGTTTGGCTTGCGGATTGACCATTATCTCTCAACGCGCGACACGTTCTCGTTCCACTATCTTTTCAACAACGGCTCCCAGGTGGATCCGCTCCCCACCTCAGGTAGCAACGTGCCCGGATTCCCGGTGGGTGAGGGCTTCCGGGCCCAGAACCCTGCTCTAGAAGAGACCCACACTTTTTCGCCAAGCGTGGTGAATGTGGCTCGCTTCTCCTTCCTGCGAAACAAATTTCTTTTTGGCCAGGCGGTGAATCACACCACGCCTGCTTCACTGGGATTCCAGTATTCGCCCACGCTGCCGGTTCAGGCAGGGCTGCCGTTTATCGAAGTAGGAGGTTACGCTTCGGTGGGTAATCCCATTACCGGGCCGGCTGACAGCTATCAGAATTCTTTCTCATTCGCCGACTCCGTCGCCTGGGTGCACGGCAAGCACGACCTGAAATTCGGAGGCCAGGTCGAGCGCGATCAGGTGAACAATCTGATGGGCATTGCCTCGAACGGTTTCTTTGTGTTTGCCCCTGTTCCGATCATTGGAAACGCGTTCGCTGATTTCATGATCGGCCAGCCCGTGGTCTTCCTGCAAGGCGGCGGGGAACTGACGCGCGGCCTGCGGGCTCTAAACGAGAATCTTTACGCTCAGGACAGCTACAAGCCCACGCCGCGCCTGACGCTCAACATCGGATTGCGTTACGAACTCCCGCAGCCCTACAGCGAGGTGCACAACCAGACCGCGTTGTTCGAGCCCGGAGCCCAGTCCAAGGTGATCCCGAGCGCGCCGCAGGGTCTGCTCTACCCCGGCGATGCGGGCGTGGGTCCCGGTCTGATCGCGCGAGAGTACACGGCTTTCGCGCCCAGGGTGGGTCTGGCCTGGGACCCGACCGGCAACGGCCGCTGGGCGGTTCGGGCCGCCTACGGCATTTTCTATGACCCGTACTACAATGGCCAGGGCGGTCCACTGCAGACACCTGAAAGCGCGCCGCCCTGGTTCAAGACCATCCAGGAGAGCTTTCCGACCTTTGCTAACCCGGTGCCGCCGGGCCCCAATCCGTTTGCGCCCGTTTTTAACGGCGCCCAGGGATTGACGCTGCTGACCCTCGATCCCAACCTGCGATTGCCTTACGCGCAGGACTGGAACTTCACGGTGGAGCGCTCGTTTGGCGAGAGCTGGCTCGCGAGTGTAGGCTACGTCGGAACCAAAGGCACCAAGCTGCCCCGCTTCATCGAGGGCGATCCGGCGGTGCTCTGCTCGGACCTGCCGCTCGCCCAGCAGTCGTCCTGCATCAGCGGCGAGCAGCAGAACGTGAACCTGTACCGGCCTTACTCGGGCTGCACTCCGGCGAGCCCAGCCAGCTGCAACTATGGCTCGATCGGACTCATTTCCGGAATCGCAAATTCCGATTACAACGCGCTGCAGGCCAGCTTGCGAAAGCGGCTGGGCCACGGCCTCGCGTTCCTCGCTTCCTACACCTATTCGAAAACGCTCGACGACGTCTCCAGTTTCAACATCAGCGGCTCCTCGCCACAGTTGGTGGCGGGCGAAAACGACCTCGCCCAGAACCCCAGGGATTTGGCTGCCGAATACGGTCGATCGCTGTTTGACGCGCGGCACCGGCTGGTGCTGAGCTACGAGTGGCAGCTCCCGTTTTGGAGGGAAGGGCGCGGCTGGTACCAACGGGCATTCGGCAACTGGCAAATGAACGGTATCTTCTCGGCATCCACCGGGACGCCCTTTACGGTTTACGATTCGAGCGATCCTTCGCTGCAGGGCCAGGCCCCGGAGATCTCAGGCTTTGTAGGAGACCGGCCCAACCTGTTGGGGAATCCGAATGACGGTCCCAAGACGGCGGGAGAATGGTTCAATACGCAGGCGTTTCAAAGGGCCCCGATCGCTACCTTCGGGGACGCCGGCCGGAACATTGTGCAGGCGGCCGGCCTGGCGCAATGGGACTGCGCTCTCTTCAAGGGCTTCCGCCTCGGAGAGTCCACGTCACTTCAGTTCCGGGCGGAAATGTTCAATATCTCGAACCGCGTGAACTTTGCCGTTCCCAATGACGACTTCAACTCGCCAACCTTCGGGCAGGTGCAGAGCGCTCTCGCGCCGCGCCAGATCCAATTTGCGCTGAAGCTGCTGTTCTGATGCCGCGGCACATATCGTGACTGGCGAATCTGGGGGTTATTGAGCATTGCAAAATACAGTGACGAACCGCCGCTGTAGCGCCGGTCTGCGACCGGCGTCTTTCGCCGCTCCCTTACAGGGCAGGCTCCGAGTGTCGCTACAGAGAATGACCTCACTGTATTTTGGAATCTTCATTAGCTCAAATTATTGAGGGAGGAACAGATGAAAGCAACTAGGTTTTCTTTGTGCGTGATCGTTTCGGCGGCTCTGATGATGGTTTTGGCTCCAAGAACAAACAACGCCGCGACAGCCTCCACGACAGTAAAAGGCTACGTTATCGACTCAGCCTGCACGTTCACTAAGCACCTGAAAAAGCCGATCAGCAAGGATTGTGCGATCGCCTGCGCAAAAGCGGGTTCCGACCTGGTGATCCAGACCGAGGAAGGCGCGATCTATTGGCCGATTTCGGCTGAAACGCCCGCCAAGGGGCAAAACGATAAACTGATGGATTACGCTGGCCAGATGGTGACCGTGACCGGCAAGGTCTACAGCAAGGGGGGATCCAGGGCCATCGTGATCGATAAGGTTGAGCCCTCCGAGACGTCGCAATAAGGCCGAGAAATCTTCCTCGTCCGGTGCGGCGCATCCTCAAGGTGGCTACCCGTTAGGTGCGGCGTCGCGATAAGGATGCTGCCCGCCCAGGTTTGGGGGTCGCTCGCCTAACCCTCGGCAATCAACCCATATACCTCAGTAGTTTAGCTCAGCCATTACCTATCACGACATTAGAAGTGTAATGTACCGCGGTTGACTTGACATAGAGCGGCCTTTCGTGACATGCTTATCGTCCTCAGCAGAAGGTTTCGAAGTATTCTATGGGCTTCGGGAAGCCCGGCGCCACTGGTGGTTTTAAGTAGGTTTTCTTCGGCCTGGATGACTCTTTAGGGGCAGTTTTTGAGGGGTACTTGGGACGCATTCGGGGCGCGTGTCGCAGGGCCATACGGCACCGACGTACCTGCAAGGGAATGTGTGCGGGTTTGGCGTCTGATAAGACCAGGTTTACGGAGGAGTCGCAATGATCAAGAAGAGTCTGCTAGCCATACTTTTCACGGCGTTGACCGCTGGGGCGGCGTATGCTCAAGACGCTGATGCTCCGCCCACGACGGCTGCGCTTGTGCCGTCTGTCGAAGGGCCCTCCGCACCTCCCACCGAGACCATGACTCCTCCGGCCGGCCCGGACGTCGACATTGTGCATCCTGCGCCCATGCTGGAACGGCGGAACACTCGCTACAAGATTGAAGTCGGCGACGTTATCGGTCTGGATTTTCCTTTCACGCCTGAGTATGACGAGAACGTGACCGTGCAGCCGGACGGCTACGTCAGTTTGATCACGGTGGGCGACATGCACGTGGCGGGCATGACGATGCCGGAACTCACCGTGGCTTTACGCCAGACCTACGCCAAGATCCTGCACAATCCGATCATCACGGTGGCGCTGAGTAATTTCGAGCAGCCTTACTTTATTGTGGGCGGCGAGGTTGGGAAACCCGGAAAGTACGATCTGCACGGGGACACGACAGTGGTGCAGGCCGTGGAGATCGCAGGCGGCTTCACGTACACTTCCAAGCACTCGCATGTGTTGCTCTTCCGGCGCATCTCGGACGATTGGATCTCGGCGCGCGTGGTCAACGTGAAGAAAATGCTGAATGCCGGCAATCTGGCCGAAGATCTTCACATCGAGCCGGGCGACATGGTGTTTGTCCCCAAGAGCAAGCTTTCCAAAGTGCAGCCGTTCTTGCCGTACTTGTTGCCGTACCAGCTTTTCCGAATCAACTTCACCGCCTCTTCGGCTTACGGCTACTAGGACGGTGTATCGAGCAGTTGCTGGCTTCGCAATTGTGTAAGGGAGGAGTTATCCATGGCAGAACAGAACGGGAGCGGGAACAGCAACGGTGGCGGGTTCCGCGGCATGAACCAGACCATTCAATCACTGTCGCGTGATGCTTTGGCTGTCACGTTCCGGCATCGGGGCATGATTCGGAAGGCGTTTCTTTGGCTGCTGCTCGGCGGCATACTGGCTGTCATGGTCTTTGGCATCAAGTACGAATCGGACGCGGAAATCGCTGTCCGGCTCTGGACCCGGACGGCCGCAGCCGTGACGCCCGATCAGAGCCCAAGGCCCCTGCCACCGAGTGACAATGGTGCCACTGAGGAAATGATTAACTCCGAGATCGAGTTGCTGACCTCGCAGGACATTCTCCAGCACGTCGTAGTGAGCTGCGATCTGCAGTACGGTGAGAAGAAGTGGTACACGCCTTACAAGCTCAAGGCCTATCACATGATCCCGGGGTATTGGGACACGTTGGTCCCTAAAGCAGTCAGCAAGCTCAACGACGACCTCGAAGTGGATGAGGTGAAGAGCTCGAACATGCTCACCATCTCATACAGCGCGAAAGACATCGATCAGGCTGCCTGCGTAACCCGAGCACTCACCAACTTCTACATGGCGAAGCACGTCGCGACTTGGCGGCCGCCTAAAATGTTCGACTTTTTCTCCGACCAGGCTGATAGCTATCGCAAGCGCCTCTATGAAGACGAGCAGGCACTGCTCGCCTTCGCGCGCACGCAGGATGCCGTGGATGCACCCGTTCAAATGGGGTTGGACGTGAATCAGGAATCTCAATTCCTCGCCAATCTGCGTCAGACCCAGGCGCAAATAGCGGGTACTCAGGAGCAAATCCGTGCTAACAGGGATCTAGAAACGTCAACGCCCTCGCGTGTGCCGACCAATCAGACCGTGTCTGACAACTTCCAGTTGGTCGCCGATCTCAAGACGACCCTAGTCAATCTCCAGATTCAGCGCACGTCGCTTCTGAACAAGTACGACCCGAACTATCCTCTGGTGAAAGTGGTTGACACGCAGATTGAGCAGGCCCGGCAGGCCATCGCAGAACAGGAAGGACAGCCGGTGCACGAGAACAATTCCGGCGAGAATCCGGTCTACATCCAGGTGCAGCAGAGCTTAGCCCAGGCCCAGGCCGCTCTTCCCGACTTACAAGCGAAGGCGGCTGCTGAAGCCTCAACGGTCAGGCAGTATCATGACGAAGCGCTGGCTTTCGACCAGAAGGCCGTGAAGCAAGCCGATCTGCAGCGCGAAATCAGCGCGGTGCAGGGGAATTACCTCCTCTACCTTACCAAGCGTGAAGAGTCTCGCATCGAGGATATGCTGGACGCCCGCCGCGTGGACAATGTTGTCCTCGTTAAGGAGCCCACGGTTCCGGTTATTGCAAGCTTTAGCCCACCCTTGCTGGTTGTGCTCGCGCTCGTCCTGGCCGCAATCCTTTCTGTGGCGCTGGCTTTTGTGGTCGACTATCTTGATCCTTCCTTCCGGACGCCGGATGAGGTGCAAGAATTCCTGAACGTGCCGGTGTTCGCCTCAATTCCCGAGAATGGCCAGGAGGTGCCGGTGGGCGCCACAACACCCAGGAACGGACACTAAAGGCTGCTCTCAATGTTGCTCAAACACTATGGGCTACGCGAACAGCCCTTTGGGGTGACGCCCAATCCCCGATACTTATATCTTAGCCCGAGCCATCGGGAGGCTCTTGCATCTCTGGTGTATGGGATTGATTCAGGCCGAGGGTTTCTGGCCCTGATTGCTGCACCGGGAATGGGCAAGACAACGTTGCTTTTCCAGATGCTGGAACAGCTGGGAAATACGGCGCGGACAGTTTTTCTTTTTCAGGCTCAATGCGGCTCGCGTGACCTGTTGCGTAGCATGATGTCTGATCTTGGGGTGGTAACCCACGAAGACGATATGGTTGCAATGCAGAATCAGCTGAACCAGATTCTGATCGAAGAACTGAAGGGCCGAAAGAAATTTGTGCTGGTGATCGACGAGGCGCAGAACTTGGACGACTCGGCGCTCGAATTTGTACGTATGCTCTCAAATTTCGAGACACCGCGCGAGAAGCTCATGCATATTGTGCTGGCGGGCCAGACTCAGCTGGCGGAGAAATTGGCGCGTCCATCGATGGTGCAATTGCGGCAGCGCGTCTCGATGGTGGTGCGCCTGCACCCGCTTGGCGCGGCCGAGATCTCGGAGTACATCGAGCACCGATTGCGAGTGGCGGGTTACCCGAGCGGTTCGTGCTTTAGCGCCGGCGCCGTGCGGGAGATCGCCGCCTTGAGCGGTGGCATTCCGCGCAACATCAACAACATTTGCTTTAACGCCCTCTCGCTCGGCTATGCCGGCGGGTGCACGAGAATCGAGTCGGCCACAGTCCGTGAGGTGGCGGCCGACCTGGACCTAGGCTGTTTTGCGGCTGAGAACGCAGCACCGTTTGCCGCCTTTAATCCGGTCGAGTCCCCGGCGGAAGTAAGCGTCCATCAAACGCGAGGAGGCGCGACCCGTGCTGCCGGCTGGGCAGTGCTGCTCGATCGAATCCCGTCGCCCGAGGAACAGCGAGAGCCGGCGCCGAGCGCTGAATCGCGGCCCTCCGATTCCTGGAGGCAGGCTTCGGGCTGGAAAGAGACGGTGGGATCGCTGGCAGGACGGTTTCGTAGCCGGTCCGTGCACTAATTTAACGTTGTAGTAATATAACTTCGACATTATAGGTGAGTCATTCGGAGGACCCGATTTGAGCAAAAACTTTGAACTCTTGCAACGCGCGCAAAAGGACCAAGAATCCGTTGGCCGCAATGGGTCTTCAAGCGCCGGCGCTTCCTTAGCTTCAAGGAGCGTTCAATTCAGCGCCGAGGAGGCTGTGAGGCTGGTCCATCGGCTGTTTCTGGTGCCAGGTCCTGAAGCGCCGCGGGTGGTGTTGTTCGCAGGGGTCGACCCCGGTGATGGATGCAGCACAGTTTGCGTGCGAGTGGCGGAGACACTGGCGAGCGAAGTCGGCGTGTCGGGCTCCTTTTGCGTGGTGGATGCGAATTTGAGGGACCCATCACTGCACGATTATTTTGGTTTGGAGAACAGCGCGGGATTGGTGGAGGCCCTCGAGCAAAGCGGGCCCGTCCGCAGTTTCGCACAGCAGGTGGACGGGGGCCGTCTGTGGGTGATGACGGCCGGCTCTAGAACTTCCAACGTTCACGGCTTGCTGGGTTCCGAAGCCTTACGAAATCGGGTCGCCGAGTTGCGCTCCGAATTCGATAACGTTCTCGTGGACTCGCCGCCCGTCAACCTGTATGCCGACGCTTGTGGCCTTGGGAAACTGGCGGATGGCGTGATCTTGGTCTTGGAATCGAACGCCACTCGGCGCGAAGCCGCCCGGAAGGCGAAAGAGACGCTTGAGGGCGCTCATGTGAAGCTGTTAGGCGCCGTCCTTAACAAGCGTAGATTTCCGGTGCCCGACTCGATTTACGGGAGGGTCTAGCCGACCGCCGGGGCCAACGGGTGAAAAGAGGGATTTCATTCTGCATCGGGCTCTGATTGCGCGAGCTTGGACGACGAAAGGCGCTGATTGCAGGGTGCTGCGAACACCGCCCAGAGTTTGATTGAATAACGGATCGGCCGGAGGGAAGCCCCGCATATCACGGCGCGTGTTGGCGCTCGGCGCGTTCGCGCTGGCCTCAGTTCAGGGAGGCCGTTGATTACTCATTCAGGCTGACTGCTGTTACGGCGTCGTGAGCCACGAGGGGTTGTCGCTCTACCGCGAAGGGTCCCAAGAGCTCAGCTTCTAAGTTCGGAAACGAAGCTGGCTCACTCAACGATGAAAGCTGAGGAGTTTGCAATTGACGGAGGGTGAGCAGTTGACTTCTAAATCCAAGGTGAATCGCCGAAGGGGAGGATTTTGAGGTGACAGTCGAAGGGGAATTGAACACGGGCGCCACTAGAGGCGAGCCGATCACAGTGCTCGGAATGGGGCATGTCGGCCTGCCGACCGCGCTCGGGTTGGCCGAGTTGGGCTGGCAGGTTTTCGGCGCTGACGACGCCGAAGACAAGATCGATCAATTAATGAGCGGCCAGGCCACCTTTTATGAGCCTGAGATGCAGGAACTGCTCACCAGGCACCTTGCGAGTGGGAGGTTTCAGCCCACCAAAGATGTTGACGCCGCGATCAGCGCATCGAAGGTGATCTTTGTCTGCGTGGGAACACCACAGCGCGATGACGGCGCCGCGGATCTGAGTCAGATTGAAGCGGTCGCTCGCACCATCGCGCGCAACCTCAATAGTTACAAACTCGTGATCGAAAAAAGCACGGTGCCCGCGTCCACCTCGGAACGTATGAAGCGGACTATAGCTCGGTACGCCCGGCTCGATCGCGGCACTGGCTCAAGGAATGGCGGCACTCCAATTCGCTTTGACGTCGCCTCTAACCCTGAGTTCCTCCAAGAAGGCAAAGCCATTCAAAACTTTTTTCATCCGGAGCGGGTTGTGATTGGGGTGGAGTCGGATCAAGCCAGGAAACTGCTTGAGGAGATTTACCTTCCGCTTCAGTGCCCTATTGTGGTCACGGACTTGGCGACGGCAGAGCTTATCAAGCACTCCGCCAACGCTTTCCTATCGACCAAAATATCTTTTATCAACATGATCTCCGACATCTGTGAAGCCGTGGGCGCGGACGTGCAACGAGTTGCGGAGGGCATCGGGCTTGATCCGCGCATAGGGCGCCAGTTCTTAAGCGCTGGCATCGGCTTCGGGGGCTATTGTTTTCCCAAGGATTTGCGGGCCCTGATCTATCTTGCCGAGGAGCATGGTGTTCCCTGCGGCATCCTGAGTGCGGTAGAAGAAGTCAATCTTCGCCGGATCGATGTTTTTCTTGACAAGCTGCGGCACGCGCTTTGGGTTCTTCAGGGGAAGACGGTGGGCGTGTTGGGTTTAGCATTCAAGCCACTTACGGATGATATCCGCGAGGCGCCGGCGATCCGAGTTGTTGAGGCGTTACTCAAGGAGGGTGCGCGGGTCCGTCTGTACGATCCCGAGGCCATGCCCAACGCTCTGCGTGTCCTGCCTGAACAAGTGGGACGCGCTGTCTATTGCCGCTCGGCCTACGAGGCAGCTCAGGGTGCTCATGCCCTGTTGGTTGTCACCGAGTGGGACGAGTTCCGCAAACTCGATTGGCGGCAGGTTCATGAAGCAATGGAAGTGCCCGTGGTCGTGGACGGCCGAAACCTTCTAGACCCGGCCGAGATGCAGGAAGCTGGCTTCGAGTATTTCTCCATGGGTCGAGGCGCTCGACAGGAGTCGCCGGCGACAGCGGCAATCAACGCCGGCGTTCGATAGCTGAAAGGGCACGAGGACGCTTAAAGGGAGAGGATTGCAAAACAACAATGGGGGATTCTAAAAACGGCAGACCGTTCCGTAGCCTGGTAACCGGTGGCGCTGGTTTCGTCGGATCGCACCTCTGCGACCGGTTGATCGCAGAAGGCCATGAAGTTATCTGCATCGATAACTTGCTCACGGGGCGGCTCGACAACATCGGCTCGCTCGAAGACCACCCGCGCTTTGTCTTCGTGAGTCACGACGTTACGCAACCGATTGATCTTACGCAGCTTCTCAGCCACGCTCAGGGCCGTTTTTACCCCGGGATCCACCTCGACTATGTCCTGCATATGGCATCGCCGGCCAGCCCTAAGGATTACGCACGTCACCCGATTCATACTTTGAAGGTTGGCGGCCTCGGGACGTATCACGGGCTCGGAGTCGCGAAGGCCTTCGGTTGCGCGTTCTTGCTAGCGTCAACGTCCGAGGTCTACGGGGATCCGGAAATTAACCCTCAGGTGGAGACCTACTGGGGGCACGTCAACCCTATCGGACCGCGAAGCTGCTACGACGAGGCCAAGCGTTTTGCGGAGGCTATTACGATGGCCTACTTTCGCCAGCATGGCGTGCGGGTCAGGATTGCGCGCATTTTTAACACGTACGGCGAGCGGATGCGCCTGGATGACGGCCGCGTGCTGCCCAATTTCATTCCTCAGGCGCTGCAGGGGCAACCGCTGACCGTGTACGGCGACGGCAAGCAGACACGAAGCTGCTGCTACGTGAGCGACCTGGTGGAGGGGCTGTACCGGCTGCTGGTCTCAGATCAAGTTGGACCTATCAACCTCGGTAATCCCGAAGAAGTATCGATGCTGGAGCTGGCGCGCAAGGTGATCGAATATACCGGCAGCGACAGCCGCATTGCTTTCGAGCCTCTTCCTGTTGACGATCCGACCCGGCGCAGGCCCGATATCTCGAAGGCTGAGACCCTGCTCGGTTGGCGGCCAAGGGTGGGCTTATCGGAGGGTCTGTCGAGAGCGATTGCCTATTTCAAGACAGCATTGCAGACGTCGGAAGCTCAAGCGGTGTAGGTAATCGGACGAAGAAGGGTAAGCGTGGGTGTTTTGACGGAGTTCGGGGTATGACGAATGCACGGCGTCAAGCTCTGCTGACGGCATTCAAACTGTTCGATGTTGTTTTGCTGGTTGGCGCCTTTGCCTTGGCCACCGTACCGGTGCTTTATGAAACCGGGGGCGCATCGTTGGCTCAGTTTCTCGATCAGCGCATCCGGATCAACGATTTCCTGATTTTCATCGGCCTCCTGGCCATCTGGCACGTCATTTTCAGCTCTTTTGGTCTCTACCATTCCCACCGGCTGGAGCGTCCGCGCGCCGAGATTGCCAGCGTTATCAAAGCCGTGACCATCGCAACTCTGATCGTGCTCGCGGCTGCCGTGTTCCTAGAGATTCGCATGGTGACTCCCGTCTTTCTGATGGTCTTCTGGGCCATCGGGACGGCTCTGGTCGTGATCAGTCGGCTCACCCTGCGCTATCTCCTGAAGCAGGTTCGCGTTCGGGGCCGGAATCTGCGCTTGGTCTTGATCGTGGGCACCAGTCCGCGAGCCGTGGAGATCGCCCGGAAGATCGAATCGAGTCCGGAGCTCGGCTACCGGATCATCGGGTTTGCCGACGAAGAATGGGCGGGCCTGGATGAATTTCGCGCTTCAGGTTATCACCAGGTGTGCAGTCTTGGCAGTTTTCCAGACTTCCTGCGTCACAGCGTAGTGGACGAAGTGGTGATGGCTTTGCCGGTGCGCTCCTACTACTTTCAGGCGTCGCGAGTTGCGGCGCTCTGCGAAGAGCAGGGAATCATGATGCGGTTCCCTTCCAGCATTTTCAACCTGAAAATGGCTCTGTCCAAGGCGGAAGAATTCCAGGGTGATTCCCTTATCACTCTTTACCGGGGCACGCGCGACGGTTGGCCTATGACAGTGAAAAGACTGATCGATTTTACCGTTGCGCTGGCGGCGCTGATCGTGTTTGGACCCCTGTTTCTAGTAGTGGCACTCCTGATCCGGCTGGGATCACCAGGTCCCGTTTTCTTCATCCAGAAACGGATGGGATTGAGCAAGCGCCGTTTTCCCCTGTACAAATTTCGCACCATGGTGCCTGATGCCGAAGCCAAGCTTAAGGAGATTGCGCATCTGAACGAGGTTAGCGGTCCTGTTTTCAAGATTAAGGACGATCCCCGTATCACGCCGATTGGCAGGTTCCTGCGCAAGACCAGCATCGACGAACTGCCCCAACTCATCAACGTGTTCAAAGGCGAGATGAGTCTCGTGGGTCCGCGTCCCTTGCCGGTGCGAGATTATGAGGGATTTGATCAAGACTGGCAGCGGCGTCGATTCAGCGTACGTCCGGGCATAACGTGTCTCTGGCAGGTAGGCGGCCGAAGTTCCGTTCCTTTCGAGCGCTGGATGGAGCTAGACATGGAGTACATCGATAAGTGGTCGCTTTGGCTCGATCTAAAGATTCTGGCCCAGACGATTCCGGCGGTACTGCGTGGTTCCGGTGCCGCCTGAGGGAAGTATTTCAGGCTCGCCTCCCCTCCTGGACGACATTTTGCAAGGGCTTCAGGTCTTTTGTGAAGTAATAAGCTGTTGAGACTGTGTCTATGGTGTCGGTTCGCTCCCTCTTTCTAACACGTGATTCTCCCATCAGGTGGTTCGTGGGTAAATCCCGGCGCTTGGTCCACTTTGAGCGCTGCAGGATGTGCCGTGCGGAGAAGTTCAACTCATGCTAGTTGTCAAACGGTTTCGTCACAAAGCTGCTCGCACGCGCCTGCGAGTGCCTTTGATTTGGTTTCGCAACCGGGGCTTGGACGCGAATGATGTCTTTATCGCTTCCTATCCGAGGGGAGGGAGCACCTGGACGCGGTTTGTGCTCTACGAGCTTCTATCGGGTGAGTCCTCCAGTTTTGACAATGTGAACCGCGGAATTCCGGAAATCGGAATCCATTGGCAAGCCAAACCGTTGCTGCCGGGCCAGGGCCGGCTGATTAAGACGCATGAGCCTTATCGCAAGGAGTACCGAAGGGCGATCTACTTGGTTCGCGACATGCGCGATGTTATCTTCTCGCAGTACTCGCGCGAGAGGGAACTGGGTATTCTCTACGACGATTTCGACGGTTATCTTACCAAGTTCCTGCAAGGGAAGATCAGCGGATTTGGTGCTTGGCAACAGCACATCCAGTCGTGGTTGGAATGCCCGCTGGCGCGCAGCGGCGATCTGCTGGTCATGAGGTTTGAGGATCTGCGGAAGGACATGGAGTCCGCCATCACGCGCATCATTGACTTCTTGGGAGTCAGTGCCAGACCGGAGGCGGTCAGGGCCGCAATTGAGAACAATAGCTTGGAGAGAATGCGACAGAAAGAGGAAAAATCCGTTACTCTCCACCACTCCAAGAGCGGCGAGGAAGGGCGTTTCGTGCGCAAAGGCGCGGTCGGGGGGTGGCGCGAGAAGCTTAGCGACGAGCACTTGCGCCTGATCGACACATATGCCGGCGACGCGTTCCGGCGCATGGGGTATCCGCTGGCTGCAGCGGTGGCGGCCGCTCGCGTCGGGACGGTCTCTGGCCGCCCGCTGGCAGGATGACGTTTTACTCAGGTGCGAAGCGACTCGACCCGTTTTGCCTCGGTAAGATCAAGCGACAGGAGATCGACCAGCGATGCCGGCAAACTCGGCTTTTGAGGTGAGACCACTGTCATTCGGCGGCGCTGTCAGGAGCGGCCACGCCCGTATACTGCATCCGCTTACGCCGTGGCGCAGGGTTCAACGGGTTGTGGGCGGCCTTGCCGCCTACCTGTTTAGCTGGTGGCGGTACTGAAGAGATTGCGCGTTCCTGGTCGATACTCGCGCCTAGATGTGATCAGGCTCTCGACCTTCCTGTTGGCAAGTCCTGTAGACCGGCGATGAGAAACCATGCGCTTCTGACGCGGCGCAAGTAGCCTTTTGAAAGCCCCGGAGGAGGGGTATCCTCACCATGTCTTTGGCGCGTCAAGTTCGCCGTCGAGCCTCTCGATCACGTTTGCGGGCTCCAGTGGTGTTGTTCCGTCACCTGGGTCTCAGGCCTGAGGACGTATTCGTCGCGTCGTATCCGCGGTCGGGAAGCACATGGCTTCGCTTTTTGCTTTTGGAGCTCTTAACGCGTGATTCCGCCCACTTTGACAGCGTAAACCGGACCATCCCTGATGTTGGCCGGCATCGCGGCTGTCCTGCGATTCTGCCGGGCGGGGCGAGGCTCATCAAGACTCACGAGGCGTATCGGAGTATTTACCAAAAAGCCGTGTACATTGTACGCGACGTTCGCGACGTGGTGCTTTCGGAGTTTGCTTACGAGAATGCGCGCCAACGGATTTCCGAGGACTTTGACGCCTTCTTGATGCTATTCTTGAAGTCCAGCGTGAACGGCTACGGAACTTGGCAAGAGCATGTGGTTTCCTGGGTTGACTCGCCGCTCGAAAGCACCGGACAACTGCTGCTGATTAAATTTGAAGATCTGCGTGCCCATACTGAAGGCACTCTGGAACGCGTCCTGGATTTCCTGGGGTTGGCCGCCGACGGGCGCCAGATTCGGCAGGCCATCGCTAACAATAACGTCCAGCGGATGCAAGAGAAGGAGAATCAGGTTTTGGATATCGACGGTTACTCGCCGCGAAAGACGAACGGCAATGGGAATGGCAGCCGTTTTGTTGGCAGCGGCGCTGTGGGTAAATGGCGGAGAAGGTTCAGCGACGAGCAGGTCCGTCTTATCGAGCAGTACGCGGGATTGAGCCTGGCCCGCCTCGGTTATCCTCTCGAAGCCTCTCTGGTGGCGGTTGAGGAGTCCTGATTCTTCCAACAGCAACGGATTAGGGCCGTTTCGCGGTCTTTGGCAAGGAGCTCGACTTTGGCACAGAACGGCGTGACAGCGGGAACTCTCGGAGGCGGTGCAATCGCCCGGCCAAGCAACGACAGGTTGCGCCGGCTTGCCGCCGTGGTGGGTTTGTTCCTGCTCGGCGTGCTGGTGATGTTTCTGATCACCGAGTTCGCTCATTACATCGGACTTCATCATCGGCGCAATAAGGGCGAAATTCTGGTTGGCGTGTTGGTGTCAAGCGTTCCCATCGTTGTATTCGTGGCCCTCAGCCTCTCCGAGGGCCTCGCGGCGCTGGTTAAACTCCTCAGGGAACTCACTTGGTGGGATGCCCTGTGGGGCGTGCTGTTCGTCAGTTTTCAGACTTTTCGTAAACGAACTTCCAGCGAAAGCTATTCGAACCCGGTCGATTCAGCTGCCACGCTGCGGATTCTGATGGTGGCCTTCGTGGGATCATTTCTGCTGTTGCGCCTTTTTCTGCGCAAGACGAGCTGGTTGAAGTCGCTGGCTACCGGGATTCCGGGCGTCCTGCTCTGGTTCACTCTCACCTGCATGCTCTCCACAGTCTGGTCAGTCTATTGGGAGTGGACGCTTTATAAGGCGTGTGAGTACTCGGTCGATCTGGCCATGCTCGCGGTAATCGTTTATGTGGTCCGATCGAGTGAGGATATGAAGACCTGGTTCGAGTGGACCTGGGTTATGTACGGCCTCTTACTGTGCATCCTTTGGTCTTGGATGGTGATCGATCCGGGCGATGCTCTCTCCAACAAGCTTGAGTACGGCGAACAGGGCATCGGTTTGATCGGCGTACAGTTGCAAGGCGTCTTTCCGGACGTGTCTTCGAATGACATCGGGCAGTATGGCGGGGTGATCGCCGCTGTCGGATTGGCGCGGCTTCTGCCCATGACACGGCAGAGACGCAACACGATTTGGTTCACGGCCGTATTCTTGTTCGGATGCGCCACCATGATCCTGGCCCAGTGCCGGTCTGCAATCATGGGCTTTGCGCTGGCTGTGTTTCTGATCTATCTGCTGTCCCGACGCGTTCTGCAAGGGGCGGTGATCGCGATCTCGGGCTTCCTTGTCTTCCTGGCAAGCGGCTTGGGCTCGCTAACGCTCGAGTACATGAAGCGTGGTCAATCGACTGCCCAGCTCTTTTCGCTCAGCTCGCGATTGAGCTGGTGGGCGGTGGCTTGGGAGAAGTTCACCGATCATCCTTTGACGGGGCTGGGCGCGTGGGCGGCCGGACGTTTCGGAGTGCTAGCCAAGCTCGGCCACAAAATGACAGCCTCCATGCACAGCGATTGGCTCGAGATCATCGTGGGAACAGGAATCTGGGGAATCATCCCCATCCTGATCGTTATGATCTGGACGTGGTGGATCCTGGTTCGGTTCATTCGCGACCCGGAGCTTCACGGAATCGACGCCGATTTGTGCCTCGAGGCTATCGCGGTGCTCAGCGTTCTTACCATTCGGATGTTCTTCATGACCGAACTGTCCTGGCACGCGCCCTTGAGCTTCTTTGTGCCGATTGGATACGCCGAGTACATTCGCCGCCGGGCCAAGTACGGGGGCGCCACGAGCCCGAAGCTCCTCTTCAGATGGTAAATTGGCGGGCTCACCCGGGGCACGGCTTATCACCGGTTTTGCCTGTTCGCTCCAGCGAAATCCTATCCGCGCAAGCGTGGCGCGGCGAGCCTACCCCGAAGCCGGTCCCGATCCGTAAAGGAAGCCGTGAAGGTTCTTGTTGCTCATAACTATTACCAGCAACCAGGAGGAGAAGACGCCACTTGCGAGCAGGAATGCGAGCTTCTGGAACGGAGCGGGCACGAGGTGGTCTTTTACAAGCGCAGTAACAAAGATATCGAGGACTATAGCCGCTGGCAGCGCCTTCGGCTTTCAGCCGACACCATCTGGAATGCCCGCAGCCGCAGTGAGTTTCGGACCTTGCTTGAACGGGAGCGCCCAGACGTGGTGCACGCTCACAACACGTTTGTGGTTCTTTCACCCTCAATTTTCGCAGCCTGCGAAGATCTGGGCGTGCCTGTGGTCCAGACAGTACAGAATTACCGCCTTTTTTGCCCGGCAGCCACATTTTTTCGCGATGGCAAGATTTGCGAAGAATGCCTCGATCACGGCCTGTTGCGCAGCGTGCGCCACGCCTGTTACCACGGCTCTCGGGGCGCCACTGCGGTGGTCGCATTGATGATTGCGACCAACCGGCGGTGGGAGACTTGGCCCGCGAAGGTTCGTCGCATTATTGCCGTGACGCACTTTTCCCGGCGCAAGATGGTGCAGGCGGGTCTGCCGGAAGACCAGGTCGTGGTGAAGCCAAACTTTGTTTATCCCGATCCCGGAGAGGGCTGCGGCGCGCGCGATTACGCTCTATTTGTAGGCCGCCTATCACCGGAAAAGCGAGTCACTACTCTGCTCACCGCCTGGGGGAAGCTGCCAGATCCCATTCCGTTGAAGATTGTGGGCGGCGGTCCGGATCGTGAGGGGCTCGAGCGGCAGGCCAAGGAAAGCAATCTCAAGGATGTCGAATTTCTGGGTCAGATCCCTCGTCCGAAGACCCTTGGCATGATTCAGGGAGCCCGGTTCCTGGTTTTCCCGAGCGAGTGGTACGAAGGCTTCCCGGTCACCATCTGTGAGGCCTTTGCTTGCGGCACGCCGGTGATCTGCTCGCGGCTCGGCGCCATGGAAGAGGTGGTGGCGGACGGGGACACCGGCTTTCATTTTGAGCCTGGGGACGCCGGGCAACTGGCTGGCAAGGCGCTCTGGGCCTGGACTCACCCTGACGAAATGCGGCAAATGGGGCGGCGAGCGCGCCGGGAGTTTGAGGCGAAGTATACAGCCGAGAGCAACTATCCGATCCTCATGAGCATTTATGAGAGCGTCATGGCTCCTAGTGCAGCGGGGGCCCGAATGCAAGCGGAGCAATGCAAGGTTTGAGGTTGAAAGATGACAGCCGAGATCGAGCACTCTTGGTGCTCAACGATCTTGTGAACCGAGCCTGATCAGGACTTGCTAATGCCGGCAGCACTGGACTTGAGACCGGGGCGGAGCGGTCTACCATTCTTTAAAGTATTGGGCGTACGTGTTCACGCCTTACAGATCCCGGAAACTGTGGCGCAGGTCGAGGCTTGGATTCAAGAGCGCACGCCGGAACGGTTTGTTTCGTTTTCCGGAATGCACGGCGTCTCCGAGTCTATTCACGACCCGTCACTCAAGGAGGTTCTGAATGCCGCAGACCTGGTGGTGCCCGACGGCATGTCCCTGGTCTGGGTGGGCCGCCGCCGCGGTCTGGCGCAGCGGTTGCGTCGGCGCGTGTATGGGCCGGAGTTCATGGAGACGTTCATCCGCGAGACCGGAGACCGCTACCGGCATTACTTCTACGGCGGCGCCCCCGGAGTAGCAGACCGGCTTGCCGAGAAGATGCATCGAGTACACGGAATCCGGGTGGCGGGGACGTACTGCCCCCCTTTCCGGGCCCTGACCGAGGAAGAGGAGGCCGATCTCGAAGCCACGGTGCGGGCCGCATCGCCGGATTTGCTCTGGGTTGGGCTGAGCACTCCTAAGCAGGAGTGTTGGATGTACGCGCACCGTGGGCGCCTGGGAGTGCCGGTACTGCTGGGCGTGGGAGCCGCCTTCGACTTCCATACCGGCTCGGTACAGCAGGCACCCTCCTGGATGCAGGAAAATGGCCTCGAATGGCTTTTTCGGCTCACGGTCGATCGCAAAAGGCTCTGGCGGCGTTACCTGATCGGCGGCTCGCGATTCGCCTGGAACGCCGGCCTCGAATTGCTCCGTCTCAAGCGATTCGATTAGTTCTGGCGGCCCGCGGGGCGACCCGAAGGCCGCGATTCCGCTTACGAACAGAATGGGAGACTCTGGTTTTAACACTTGAGGCTGAATGATGCCCACAACTTCCACCATCGAGGAGAGATCCTCCACGGCGCCGGCCAGCGGCCGGGGACGCCGGGTCGTTCTCGTGCTCGCGATCCTGGCCATCATCTTCAACCGCACCCTTGCTCCCAGCATCAGTCGTGATTGGCTGAATGTCATACCGCTCATCGCGGCGCTTTACATCATCTACTGCCTGGTAGCGCTCGGCCGGGTGTTCGGACCCGGCGGCTACGTGGCACGCGCCACCTCGCCCGATCCCGCGGTTCGTAAGCCGTTTGGGGCCTTTCTATTCTCCCATTGGTTCCGGTCGATTCTGCTGATCGTCATGTTTTTGACGGCGGTGGAGTTCGGCTTGCGGTGCTTCAGCTATCACCGCGCGCTGCAGTACGAGCGCCAGGGCGACTTGCTCTTTACGCCGGTGCCCAATCAACGGTACGTGGAGAAAATCTCCTTGACGGCCTCCACGATTAACAATTACGGCCTTCGCGGCGCTCCCGTACCTGAGGCCGCAACGGAAGAAGGCAAGCCTACCATTCTTTGCCTCGGGGATTCGATCACGTACGGCTACGGCGTGGACGATGACAAGACGTATCCCGCCTTGCTGCAGCGCGATCTCGGCCAGGCTTCCGGGCAGCAGTACATGGTGTTGAACGGCGGCGTGGACGCCTATCCGATCGCTCTAGAACATCAAAAGTTTCTTTACCTGTGGAATCGAGGAATTCGCCCCGAGGCGGTTTTGATCGGGTACAGCTTCAATGAAGGCGGCATCGGCCTTCAGGCTGCCAATGGCGATGCCAAAACCAAGGACGTCATCGAAGCCCGCGTCAAAACCAAGAACAAGCTGCGCAGTATCGCGCTCTATACCTTAGTCGTGGAAAACTGGGCCCGGCACTACTACGACCGCATTAAGGGACACTTGGTGCCGGGGACAAACTTCACGCAGCTCTCGGAAACGGAGGCCGCCACCATGTACGATCAGTTCTTGGACGGCTTTGTTTCCGATCTGCACGCCCACAATGTGAGACCGGTGTTCGTGCTCTTCGCCGGTTACGATGGACGAACCAAACGGTACGATGACCAGGGTCCTTTCCAAGTGGAGTTCGGGCGCTATGCCGAAAAGAACAGCATCCCTCTGTTTCGGGCCCGGGAAGCACTGGCCGTGGGCGAGCCCCAGGACTCCGATCTTCATCAGTACTTCATCGATCACGCTCATCTGAGCGAACAAGGGACGGAAAAAGTGGCGTCGGCGCTCGCCCAGTTTTTGCCGAAGGTAGTCGAGGTTAGATAGTAGACGCTCAACCGTCGCAGCTATCGCTTACCCCTATGCTAGTTCTAGGCGTCTCCGATCTCGATCACGACACCGCCGCTTGCCTGATGGGGGCGGATGGTCCTATCGCCGCCGTCGAGGAGGACAAGCTCGCCCGCTCTGCCGTCGCAGGAATCCCGCAGATGGCGATTGCCCTCTGCCTCAAGGAGGCGGGTTCGAGCGCGTCAAGCTTGGCGCGGATCGGAGTGGCGTGCCGTCCCAAGCGTGCCTGGTTGCGCGACGAGGGAGGTCGGCAGACCACGTTTGTTTCCTCTGACTCCGGCCCCGGGCTGCGTGATTCCCAAGACTCTCTCTTCTGGAAGCTCAATCAACTGCGTGAATTGCGGCGATCTCACGGTCCCTCGGTGCCAGTGGTCAACTTCGAGCATCATCTCTGCCACGCCGCCAGCGCCTTTTATGCGAGCGACTTCGACCGCGCGTTGGTACTTACACTCGATCAGTGCGGCGACATGTGGTCTGGCCTTGCCGCGGCGGGCGAGGGCACACGTCTCATTCCAATCCGTCCTATGCGTTTCCCGAATTCGCTCGGCTGGTTCTATTCGCGGGTCACGGAGCTGCTGGGGTTCCGGCCTGGGCGCGATGAGCACAAAGTCCAGTGGATGAGCAAAGAGGGCTCGCCGCAGTTTGTGCCGGTTTTCCGCCGGCTCTTCAAGCGCAGTGCGGACGGGCTCCCGATACTCGACCTGACGTGCGTCACCAGCACGCCTGACGGGCGCACCGCCTTCGCCGCTGAAATCGTGCAAGAGCTCGGCCTCGGAAGCGGAGATCCAACCTCGCAGACGCGTTTGCGCGCTGACATTGCCCGTAGCGCCCAGGACTTCCTGCAGGAAGCCGTCACGGGAATCGCCGAAACTTACAGGGTGAAGACCGGATCGAAGAATCTGGCCGTGGCGGGCGGTGTTTTTCTTAACATCCTGCTCGCTCGCGCTCTCGAGAAATGTACCGGATTCGAGCGTGTTTTCGTGCAGCCCGTGGCTGGCAATCCGGGCTCGGCTCTGGGCGCTGCCTATCTCGCGCGTCAGCGTTTCAAGCCCGACTCCCCTCGTCAGCCGCTCCAGCATTTGTATCTCGGACCTGGTCTCGACGACGCCGAGGTCAAGAGGGTTCTCGACAATTGCAAGACGATCTATCGCTATTTGCCAAGCGAGAAACAACTGCTCGAGGAGACCACGCGTCTTCTGCGCGAAGACAAGATCGTGGCATGGTGCCAGGGCCGGCTTGAATACGGCCATAGAGCGCTCGGGAATCGCAGTATCGTGGCGTCGCCGTTTTCTCCTTACGTTACGGAGAACCTGAATCGCTACGTCAAGCATCGCGAAGACTTCCACCCCTTCGGCCTTTCAGTCCCATCCGAGGACGCCGGTCAGATTTTCGATTGCACGCCCAATTGCCGCTTTATGTCGTCGATCGGTAATCTGAACCAGGCCGCGCCCGAAGAGCTTCACCGTTTTGCCTTTAACGGTGGCGCCGCGCGCGTACATACCGTCGAGCGGCAAGTCAATCCTCGTTTCTGGAGCCTATTGAAGAAATTCGGACAAGGCTCACCCGCGCCGGTGCTGCTGAATACCTCCTTCAACCTTTTTGGGGAGCCTCTGGTGTGCGATGCCCGCGACGCCATCCGCAGCTTTTATTGTTCAGGGATCGACGCCCTGGTACTCGAAAACTTCCTCATCATCAAGCCCTGATTCTCGGTCGGGGCCGCCGCTGTTCTGCGCGCCCGAATCGACTCCCGTACGTCGTCGCGTTGAGCCGGGACTCGGATTCGTGCGTTACCAGCACCAGCTCCGTCTCGGTCTCGGGTAGATTGTTCTCAGCTGGGTGCGGCGCCCTCTTGGCCGCGAGCCACCCAAACGTTCGCGCGAAGCGCTGAAACAAAAGCAGTTGACGGGCTTATGGAGAAAGTCACCCCCGTTTGGCAGTTCTCGTGCGCTCTAACAAGCGTGAGGTGACTTATGCTGCTAACTAAGATTTTATCAAAGACCAGAAAACATTGTTTTCGCCCGGCGATTGGAATCACCGCAATGAGTGCGGTGCTGCTCGCGGTCATTTTGAGCGTGCCGGTCGCATCCTACAGCCAGGTAGCTGTTGGCATTTCCGTTTCAATAGCACCGCCGCCGCTGCCGGTGTACACTCAGCCGATCTGTCCGGCTCCCGGCTACATCTGGACTCCGGGCTATTGGGCTTGGGATCCCGTGGACGGCTATTACTGGGTGCCCGGCACGTGGGTTGACGCACCGTTTACCGGCGCCCTTTGGACTCCAGGATATTGGGGATGGAGCGGAGGCGCATTCCTTTGGAACGCCGGCTACTGGGGGCCGCAGGTCGGCTTTTACGGCGGCATCAATTACGGGTTCGGATATGTCGGTGTAGGCTACCTCGGCGGCTACTGGAATAACGGCGCCTTCAACTACAACCAGGCAGTGAATAACATTAGTACTACGAACATCACAAACGTCTACAACAAGACCGTGGTGAACAACATTACCGTCAACCACGTCAGTTACAACGGCGGCAACGGCGGAATCACCGCCCGGCCGACTTCAGCGCAGTTGGCCGCGGCGAGCGCTCGACGAGACCCGCCGCTTGCGGCACAAGTGCAACAGCAGGCGGCAGCCCGGCGCAATCCGGCGCAATTCGTGACTGCCAATCACGGTCAACCCGCCGTGGCGGCGACCGCAAGGCCTGGAGTCTTTAGTGGCGCCGGGGTGGTACGAGCCTCTCGCGCCGGTGGTCGAATCGATCCTGCGGTATACAGCGCAGCCAAGAATCGAACCGTGGTTCCGAATACTGCGCGTTCCGCGGCCAATCCTGCGCCGAGGGCAGCCAGCCCGGCCGGTCGGGTAACCCAGAGTCGGGCTGCGAATCCTGCCACCCGGCAACCGATAACCCAGCCCAGCCGCAGGACTGCGGAGGCACCGCGGACCAGCCCTTCGCGAACCACTCCGGCGCGAACTGCTCCCGCAGCCAGGGCAACGCAGCCCAGTCGTCACGGCTACAGCACACCTCAGCGTCAAACCTCGTACAATCCGCGGCCGAGCACCAACTCAGTGACTCGGCCTGCCCCACGCGAGAATACGGCGAGGGCGCCCCGGGCCACGGCCAGCGCTCCAGCCACTCGAACTCCACGAACCGAGTCCACTCCCCGCCGCGCTGCACCGCCTCGCAGTGCGACAGTTCCACCGGCCACGACTCGGCGTGCGCCCGCAGCGTCCGCGGGTCGTCCGGCGCCGCCCTTGCGTGTAGCACCTCGGCCGGCGCCGCGACAACAGGCGGCTCGAACGGCGCCGCAGGCCCGGCCATCGCCGAAGCCTGAAGCGCGACCGCAGCCTGAGCCAAGGGAGAAAACCCGACCGCCTCAGTAAAAGGGCTTGTCGGAGAGACAGAACAGCCGTCGGAGAAGGAGCGAATCCAGTCGCGGTTCGCTCCTTCTTTCTGTGTCTGAGCTACTTAGGACGAGAAGGAGTTGGCCGTCCGGCAGGTATTCCGCATCTTGGCCCCTGTCGGACAGCGAGACGGGCGCGGCTTAATCAACAAATTGACCGATCAGTCCACAGTCATCGGGGGAAACGCCAGGTTTTAACAACGCCGTCACAACAATTTGCCATGATAAGCGGGGGACGGGCTGTAGGCGTGACCTTGAACAATGGTGTGCCGCACTAAGTGTCATGCAGCAATTGACTCCATTTTTTACCAACGATAGAATAAGGGCTCCCTTAGTTAGCCCGCGTCGGGTTGTTTGGGGGGAGGAGTGTACGAATGTTCCCCGAGGATGAAACCGGCCCAGGAGTGACAGCCGGTTCCGAGACCGCAGTTGCAGCCGTAGTCGGGCTGCCTGAGCCGGCGGCTAGCATCGAGCCCATCGCGGCGAAGGCGTCCTCCGGTGCGGTGGAGCAGAGCAAGACTCCGGCCGTGCGCCTGGCGGATGAGCCGCCATCCGCGACTGATGCTCAATTCGATCTTGAGCCTGCTGACTCCGCCGAGATCAGCGAGATGATGACCGGAATGGGTGACGTGCCGGGTCTCGCTCCGGGTCAAGTGAAAAAGGGTTTCGTGGTGAAGGTGACTGACGCGGAGATCATGGTGGATATTGGCCTGAAGAGCGAAGGGGCCATTCCGCTCTCAGAATTTCTCAGCCAAGAAGGGCAGATCACGGTTAAGCCCGGCGATGAAGTCGACGTGCTCATCGAAGACTACGACGAGCAAGAAGGCACTTTTACCGTCTCTCATCGCAAGGCCGCGGTTCTCCGAGCCTGGGAAGACCTGGAAACCGCCTGGCGCGACCATACCAATGTCAAGGGCCGCGTGCTGGAGCGCACCAAAGGCGGCCTGACCGTGTCGATTGGCGGCCTCCGCGCGTTTCTCCCCGCTTCGCAGGCGGACGCGCGGCCCCTGCGAAATCCCGATTCGCTAATCGGCCAGGACAGCGAGTTCAAAATCATCAAGCTCAATCAAGGGCGTAACAACGTGGTGGTAAGCCGCAAGGCTGCGCTCGAAGAGGAAGCCAGCCGGCGGAAAGCTGAGTTGGCTGAACGTCTGGTGGAAGGCGCGGAGATCTCCGGGACGGTCAAGAATCTCACAAGCTACGGCGCTTTCATTGATCTGGGAGGAATGGATGGCCTGCTGCACGTGACCGATCTGGCTTGGGGCCGCGTGGGTCAACCTTCTGAAGTGGTCCAGGTGGGCCAGGAAGTTCGCGTGAAGGTTTTGAAGTACGATCGTGGGAAGGAGAGGATTTCGCTCGGCTTGAAGCAGCTCATGCCCGACCCCTGGGATCGCGTGGTGGCCTACTACCGGCCCGGCGACCGGCTGACGGGCCGGGTGGTGAGTCTCACGGATTACGGCGCCTTTTGTGAGCTTGAGCCCGGCATCGAAGGCCTGATTCACGTGTCCGAGATGACGTGGAGCCGTTACCACAAGCATCCCTCGAAGTTCGTGAAGGAGGGGGAGCAGGTAGAGGTTTCGGTGCTTGAGGTGAATTCGCAGCAGCGGCGAATCTCGTTGAGCCTGCGGCAAACGCTGGGTGATCCCTGGACCACGCTGGCCGATCGCCTTCGGCCTGGGCAGACGGTGGAAGGCCGCGTGCGAAACCTGACCGATTACGGCGCTTTCGTGGAGATCGAGGATGGCGTCGAAGGCTTGATTCATGTCTCTGACCTCTCTTGGACGCGAAACATCAAACATCCTTCCGAGGTGCTGAAGAAGGGCCAGAAGATCAACGCCGCCGTCGTCAGCGTTGATCCCAAGCAGCGGCGCATCAGCCTGGGACTGAAGCAGCTCGAACCGGACGCTTGGCAGGCATTCTTCGAGCAGACACCGGTGGGAAGCATTCTGCAGGGCAAGGTGGTACGCCTCGCGCAGTTTGGGGCCTTTGTGGAACTGCGGGAAGGCGTCGAAGGGCTCTGCCATCTGTCGGAAATGGGCGAGGAGCACGGCCGCGGCGGCAAGCAGCCTCTCAAGGTGGGTGATGAGCTGCCGTTCCGCGTCCTTCGAGTCAATCCGGAAGAGCGCCGAATCGGCCTGAGTTTGAGAGAGGCGGAAGAGAACGTCCCCCTTCCCGAAGCTTCGAAAGCCACGGTAGCGGCTCCGCCTGAACCGGCGGTGTCGCACGCCGCCACCACGATGGGCGAAAAAATGGCCCGGGCGATTCAGGCGGCGGCGGCGCGATCGGCGGCGCGCGCAGTGCCGCGACAAGGCCCCCGGCCGTTTGAATCCGTGCCGCGCGCGGAAGAATCGCCCGTAGGACACGTGGCCAGTTCTCCGTCCGAGGGTGGACCGGCGGCCGCCGCTCCGGAGCATGTGGCGGCTTCGGCGAACAACGGCAGCGAGCACAGCGCAGAAGCCTCTCCGAATGTCGAAAACGCCGAACCGACTCAAGAGCGCGCCGGTCTAACCTCGGAAGTCCAGTCGTAAGATAACGAGGAGCACTCTAAACCAGCAGCGCGCCTCGATACGAAGGAAAGGGGTGGAGGAGCAGACGATGACGAAGGCCAATCTGGTGGAGGAAGTGACGCAGGCAGTTGAGTTGAGCCGAAAGGACTCCGAAACGGTGGTCGACATTGTTTTTGACAGCATCGTGAAGTCCCTCCGCGCCGGCGATAAGATCGAGATTCGCGGTTTCGGCAGCTTTCGCAGCCGGCAGCGAAAGGCGCGTGTTGGCCGCAATCCCAAGACCGGCGCGCGCGTCGAAGTTCCGCCCAAAACGGTTCCTTACTTCAAGCCCAGCAAGGAACTCAAGGACCTGGTGAACACCGACGGCGCACGAGCTCCGGCAGTTCAAGCCGAGCCTCCAGCCGGGTCTCCGGGTGCTTCGACGTAGCTGGATCAATGCCCGTCACGGAGCCTGCTAGAGCTCCTCGAGGCTCTTCCTCACATGGATTATCTTTGGAGCCCGTGGCGGTATCAGTACATGAGTGGCGCCGCGCGGCCCGACGGGTGTCTGTTCTGCGACATGGCTGCCTCCGATCCGGCCCACGATCGGGAGCGCCTGATCCTTTATCGCGGCCGCTTCAATCTCATTGTCCTGAACCTTTTCCCATACAATTGCGGCCACGTCATGATCGCGCCTTACCAGCACACGGCGACGCTTGCGGCTCTCGACAGCGGGACCATGACCGAGATGATGGAACTGATGCGCGATCTCGAAGCCGCCCTGAAGAGCGCGTACCACCCCCAAGGGTACAACTTTGGCATGAATCTGGGTCGCGCGGCCGGAGCTGGCATCGAGGATCATCTGCACCTTCACGTGCTGCCGCGATGGAACGGCGACGCCAACTTCATGACCACCGTGGGTGAGGCGCGTGTCCTGCCTGAGGACCTCAGCGCCACCTACGACAAGCTGGTGGGATTCTTCCGCCATCAGCCCGTCCCTTCGGGCAGTTATGCAGAAGCCGAAGATTGACGATAGGCTAGTGATGTCGTCCACCCTCCAGCTTCGACGGGAGGCTTTTTGATTGGTCACTTTGAAGCTTCAGCACTCCGCGCCTTTTGACAGCGCCGAGGCCGGGAGCTTCCTCGCTGCTGTTCCCGCCGCGCCCGCTGTTTTCGCTCTTTGGACTCAAACCGATCCCGAACGCAGTACCGAGCCATATCTCGGCCGCAGCCGCAATCTGCGCCACCGCTTGGAGCGCCTGCTGGCGAGGCCGCGTCCGCGCTTGCGCCGCTTGAGCCTCCACGAGTTCACGCGTCGCGTCGACTACCAGTGTGTGGGCTCAAGCTTCGAAGCTGCCTGGTTGATTTATCAGCTCAACCGCGCGCATTTCCCGCGCACTTACCGGCAACGGCTGCGCCTGAAACCGCCGGCTCTGCTCAAGGTGAATCTTGCGAATCGCTTTCCACGCTGCTATCCCACCACGCGGCTTAGACGCGATGGCTCGCTTTACTACGGGCCTTTTCCGTCGCGCGCCGAGGCCGAGCGCTATGCGGGCGAGTTCCTCGACTTCTTCAAAATCCGTCGCTGCGTGGAGGATCTCGATCCCGATCCCAAGCACCCGGGGTGCATCTACTCGCAGATGCGAATGTGCCTGGCGCCTTGTTTCGCGGGATGCACGGACGGTGAGTATCGACAGGAACTCGCCCGCAGCGTGGCTTTTCTCGACACCGAAGGAACCTCGCTCGTATACGAGCTCGAGTCCGAGCGAACCCGCGCGGCCGACGCGCTCGATTTCGAACAGGCCGGCCGCCTTCATCAGCGCCTGGAAAAGGTGAACGACCTGCGGCGCCGAAGGCCCGATCTCGCGCGCAAGATCACAGACCTGCACGCTGTTATCGTGCAGCGGGGCCCCGATCCCAAGAGCGTGGTGTTCTTCCGGGTGTGGTGCGGCCAGATGCAGGGTCCGGCTTCGCTGTCGCTGGACGAAAAGGTCGCATCTCCGGAGCCGCTCGACGAGCAGATTCAACAGCTACTCTCCTCCTTGGCCTCAGCCGCAGGTCGGGCCTCGCCTTCGGAATCCCGCGCGTTGCCGCTGTGGGAGCATCTTGCTATCCTCTCACGGTGGTACTACAGCAGCTTCCGCGAGGGAGAATTCCTGCTGTTAAAGCGTCCGGATGAGATCCCGCACGCACGGCTGATCCGGATCTGCCGCAAGCTGACTCAGCCGGCTGGATAGAATCCGGCGGACGACCCCACCCAATCCATGTCGCGATTGTAGTCGACGCCCATCATCTGGCCGCGGCCCATGCGAAGAAGTAGCGCTCCCGGACGCAGATCATCAAGCCAGAGGTACATGACCCGGACCTCAACCTTGGTGGGTCCGCAGGGCGTGTCAATGACGGGCTCGAAGCTGAGGCGCTCCTGAAGAATGAACTCCGCCCGCTTCTCCGGCAGAATGGCCGCGATCTGCTCGCACGTGGGTCCGAGGACGACGCCCAAACCAGCGAACGAATAGAGCGGTTTCAGAACGTAGTGCTCGAGGTCGTCAGGTAGGGGATCGATCTCGTTGAGGAATCGCGTCTCAGGCACGGTGGGGTGGCGCAGGAAGGGAATCGAGAGTTTGCTGATGCGGTAGAACCAGCTTGGATGATCTGCCCACTCGACCTCGAGATCACTGGTAAGGTCGAAGGGCAGCGCTTTGCCTTTGCGCGCCAGTTCGTCAAAGATCAGGCGGTTGTAGAAGCGGTGGATCGGCACCAGCCTGCCCGAGTCCTGATAAAACACGCGCCGGCCCTGCTGGATCACGTCAAAGGCGTTCACGATCTTGATGCCGGCGATCTGCTCGGTGAGCAGAAAGTCGGGCAGCGTCTTCTGTTCGTAAGGATCGATCTCCAGCAGCACAACGTTCGCGGGATTGTGATTACCGAGAATGGCCCGCCGCAGCAGATCGTAGTAGCTGTCAAGATCGAGGCCTGCAGGAAGAAAGCGGAGGCCGGCGTCAAGCCCATAAGACCGCTGATATTGCAGGGCGATCAGAACCTGATAAGCGTAGAGCGACGGAAAGCCCTGGACCTCGACCAGCTTGGGCTCGATCTCGCCGTTCGGTGCGCGCATGAGCCCGAAGTCCACCTGCACAAACAGCGGATGATCCGTGGCTCCGGGAATTCGAAACTCCGGCGGAATCTCGCGCTGGGCGCGACTCTGATACTCCGCATTGTCGACCAGTTGGCGGACGATCTCTTCACCGGCGACTGCCATTCGATCCACCAGCGGCTTGGGCAGGAAGCAAGGCGTCTCCGAGTTGCGGAATTTGACGTGGGTCCCGCAGGCGAGGTCCAGTCCCTCAAGAAAGTCCTGATACTTGGCGGGAGTAAAGTTCGAGTTGAAGCGTTTGCGCAGGTGGGGAATCATTTGGCGGGCAGCGCTACTCGACCATTTAAGCCTACATATCGAGCCTACGACTCATCCAGCGTGAAGCGCCCCTGCCGCATGATCTGGCGGTCATCGGCCCAGATGTCAAACTCGGTGCCCACCACGTCGATGTGCGTTGAGCAGTCCCAGTCGGCTCCCGTATGCGCGCCGTAAGGATTACCGAAAGCCATGTGGACCCCGGGAATCTTTTCGTCTTGAAGGATCTCCCCGATCACGTGGTCAAGGGCGATATTGGTGCCGATGGCGAATTCGCCCACCCGGTCGCTGTTCTCGTCGGTGTGGGTGTAGCGCCAGAATTCCTGTTCGAGTTCGGTGTTCTTGCTTGAGGCCTCCACCAGGCGGTTCTTTTCCACGCGAATCGAGAGCGGCTCCCGCCGCAGATCGCCGAAGCGGTCGCAGAGGTAATCGCCCACCACGCCGTCGATCACGAAGGTTCCATTCACCTCGCCCGGCGTGGTAAAGACTTCGCCCCCCGGCAGATTGCCCCATTTTTCCGGGCTGATCATGCCGCTGGTCTTGATCCAGCGATAGTTCGGATTGAGCTCGGCCGTGACGTCGGTTCCGGCCGCGCTGCGGGCGCGAATCTGGCTGGCCGCGCTTACGATGTCGCGCACGCGCACGCTGATCTCGTCCACCTTGTAAAAGTCGGCGCGCATACCCTCCATCATGATCCGGCGTTTGATATTCACCATGTGCCCGTGCCGGATGCGGCGGCGGTTCACCACGTCGGTCATCTGCATGCGCGAGTGAAGCTCGTTGGTTTGCGCCTGAGCCGCGAAGACGCTCACCTGGCTGGTTTCAAGATCCTGAAGGATCGCGGCCGGCATGTCGTGCAACGGTCGCTCGGCCTCGTCTTCCAGTACCCAGGTACGATAAGGAGCGCCAACGGTATCTATTTCAGCCGCCAGGCTGGCGGCGATGGGCAGTGACTCGCGATCGGTGATCAGCGTCACCCTTTCCTGCGGTTGGACGCGCAAGCAAACCTGAATCGCATTGTGAGCGCCCGGCTGAAGCTCAGGATCGGCCGTGATGCCCGTGAACGGACTTGTCATAGAGCCGTGGGACCTCCGCCGCCGCGGGCTCAAATACTCCCGCCTGGGTTTCTTCAATAATGTAATCGACCACTTTCTTCAAATCGTTAGTTTCCGCAAACACGCGGAGCTGCCGGTCCGCGCCCGTGCCCTCGTTGAGGATGTGGCGGATGTATTCCGTTTCCTCACGGCAGCCGAGCTCATCAACAACGTCGTCAATGAATTCCAGATATTCCTCGGCGAGAGCGCGGAAGGGCACTTCCGTTTGTTTGCCAAAATCGATGAGCTTGCCCTCAATACCGTAACGGGCCGCGCGCCACTTGTTCTCCATGATCAGCGCCCGCCGGTAGAGCCGGAAACCCTGGTTGGCTTTATGGAGCTTGTACAGCTTGGCCACCGTACATTGGATGAGCGCCGCCAGCGCAATGGTCTCATCAAGCCGCATGGGAATGTCGCAAACGCGGAACTCGAGCGTGTCGAAAAAGGGGTGCGGACGAATGTCCCAGTAGATCTTCTTGGCGTTGTCGATGCATTGCGTCTTCACCAGCAGATTGATGAAGTTGTCGTATTCGCCCCGGCTAGGGAAGTAGTCGGGCACGTTGGTGCGCGGGAACTTGTCGAAAACTTTGCAGCGATAGGATTTGAGGCCGGTGTTCATGCCCAGCCAGAATGGGGAGTTGGTGGAAAGCGCCAGAATGTGGGGCACGAAGTAGCGCGCCGCGTTCATGAGGTGGATGGCCGCTTCGCGGTCTTCGATTCCGATGTGAACGTGCAGGCCGAAGATGAGATTGGCGCGCGCCACAAGCTGCAAATCCTCCACAATGATGCGGTAGCGCTCGTCAGGATAGATTTCCTGATCGCGCCAGTCGGAGAAGGGGTGCGTGGCCGCTGCCGCCAGTGACAATCCGTTCTTTTCCGCGAGACCGATCATCTGGCGCCGCAACGTCCGCACCTGCTGCCTGGCTTCCTTGATGTCCTTGCAAACGCCGGTGCCCACTTCCACCACGGACTGGTGCATCTCGGCCTTGACGACATCCTCCTGAAGCAGCGTTTTGCCCTGCTCCAGGATTTGCATCTGGACGTGAGAACGAAGACCTCGGGTCTCCGGATCGATGGTCTGGTATTCCTCTTCAATTCCGATGGTGAGCGAAATGCTCATCGTGCTCGCCTCCAGCAGACGCGCGGTGTCCAAGCCATCTGGCAGTCCCCCTCCCCAAAAGCGGATTCCCGGCTGCTGATCCCCTTACGATTCCCGGTCTCCATCACATTTTCGCAACCGGCTGTGTTTTGTTAGACATTCCGGCTTCGTTGGTACGCTTCCTGTGGGTCTCCCGTTTTCAGCGTTACGTCGCTTTGTTTTAAGCCGCAATTTGGCACGCTTCGCTGGGCCTTGCCCGGTGTGCTCGTAATTCCCAGTACCATTCGCCGCGCCATTCCGTCGGGTCACGTACGCCTCGCCTTACGTCAGGAGCTTTGAATCGCCGGCGTCTCCGACCCATGCTTGGCCCGTGCCGGCGAGGTCTCAATCACCGCTCTTGATCGAACGAGCAGCCATGTCGAGGCCGTCCCGCACTCGATTCGGCGTTCAAATAACTCCTTCGGAACAACCGGGTGCGCATAGGCCGCGAAAGCTGCCTGCCAATCTGCCGAGTCTGTGAATGGCGTGCCCACGTCTGCGATCCCGCTGTCCCCCAGAAACCCCAAGTAGACCAGTACCGTCGGGATTCCCAGACTGGCTAATTTCCACGCGAATGCCACCCGGTTCGAAAGCTGATAGTGAGAGTCGCGGCTGATTAGAGTGGCTGCGCTGATGCGCTGCAGCGCTGCGCAAGCCTCGTTGATCGCTCGCCCTATCTGTGCATGGTTCTCAGAGCTGCCTTGGGACGAGGACGTGTCGAGTACTTTGCCGGCTCTGCTCAATTCCGGCAGGTTTGCTTTTGCCTCTACCAGGATGAGTCCGGTCTGCCCTTCCACTTCGCAGCTCATCGCGAGATCCCAATTCGGCGTGTTCGCGCCGCCTTCGTGGACAAGCCACCACCGGCTGAGTCTCGCCCAGGCTTCAGTGTTCGCCAGAATCTGAGGCCCGAACGTTTCGAGCCTTGCTTCGTCGATGGCGCCGTAGCCGCGCGGCCTCCACCTGGAGCGGGATGAAACCCGGACCTCTACGGGCTGGACAAGTTGAAGCAACTCGACGCAAAACTCCGGACGGCCTGTCCAGTCGAGTAGGTGTTTTCGGCTGCCTCGAAACATGATCTTCACCCGCTCTGCCTGTCCAACATGCGCGGCCACATCACGACCCCTGCGCCGCCGCCTGCCCGCCTCTCAAAAAATGAGACCAATGATACTCGTGCTGCGGCTGCTCGTCACTCAGCGCCTTCTTCACCGCCAGGTCAGCCACCGCCTCCACAATCCAGGCGAAGTTTTCCGCACCCACCGAATTGTAATCGGCGTCCGGAGCCGGATTCAGGAAGTCGATGGCGTAAGGAACGCCGTCCTGCACGGCAAACTCCACCGTGTTTAAATCGTAGCCAAGGGTCCGGCACAGGGTGCGGCAGTCATTCACCACGCGCTCGTGCATGGCGGGATCTAGCGGCGGGCCGTCGGTCACGTAGCGCGCGTGATGCGGGTTGCGGGGCTCGTAGCGCATCACCCGCACCTTTTCCTGACCCACCACGTAGCAGCGGAAGTAGTCCGTGAATTCGATGGACTGCTGCAGCGTCATGCAAAGGTCGCTGGTCTGGTCGTAGGCGGCGAAAAATTCGTCTGGAGAATGCACCTTGAAGACGCTTTTCCAGCCGCCGCCGCTGTAGGGCTTGAGAAAAGCCGGGAAGCCGATGTAACCGAAGATTTCGTCCCAGTTCAGAGGGTAAATCAGATTGCGCATGGACAGCTCGGTGGTGCCGGGCGGATGCTGCTTGTGCGGCAGAATCACCGTGCGCGGCACCGCCACCCCGATGCGCTCCGCCAGCGCGTAGTTGAAGAACTTGTCGTCCGCCGTCCACCAGAACGGATTGTTGATCACGATGGTGCCGCCCATCACCGCGTTCTTGAGATAAGCCCGGTAGAAGGCGATGTCCTGGGAGATGCGGTCCACGATCACCCGGTAGCCGCTCGGCTGATTCATACGGATTCCGCCAGTACGGAGGAATTCCGCGCTGACGCCAGGCACGTTCATGTCATTAATCTTGCTCACGAGCGCGCCCGGGAACGTATTTTCCATGCCAAAAAGAACGCCGATTTTTCGCTTCATCACCCCTCGCTGATCAGGAAATCGCGGTTCCACGATGTACCGCCGTGCGCGGCAGATGTCGGAAGAACTAGCATTATATGCGAGTTTCAGGGAGGGCGCCTGTGCGCTGACCGGCTACCGTCTACTGTCTTCCCCAAGCGCGGCCAGTTTGTCGGCCGCTTCGCGGGCGCCGCCGACGATGGTGATGAGGTCCATCGCGGCCAGGTGGTGGTCCGGGGTGGGCGAGGCCAGTCGAGGTTCCTGATCGAGGCAAGTGATCACCGGCTGCCAGTAGGAGCCTACGATCAGCAGAGGCTTCCTGCCGCCGACCGTGGCCGAAAGCGCGGACTTGTTCATCATCTCCCACACCAGAGCCAGTTCGGCGAGAGTGCCGGTGCCGCCGGGGAGCGCCACGTAGGCGTCGCCGAGCGCGATCAGCGTCATGATGCGCTCGGGAAAAGACCCAGTGCGGACCTCTCGCGCGATCCAAGGATTGGCCGATCGCGGCCAGATGGAGCAGGTGACGCCGATCGTATGCCCTCCGGCCTCGCGAGCGCCGCGCGCGGAAGCCTCCATCAAGCCGCCGTAACCTCCATTGCAGACGGCGAAGCCTCCCTCAGCAAGCATCCGCCCGAGCTCCCGCGCTTCCTCGTAGGCTGGAGTTCGCTCAGAGGGAAGGGAACTGCCGAAGATGGTAACGGTTTTCACTAGGAGCCAGGCCACACAATCAGATCGCAAAAACTGGCAGCCTGGCGACGCGTATCAGACCCGAATAATCTTGCTCCTTCAGGCTTCTTACTTCTGTATTCGTGCCACGTCTTTGGCAAAATACGTCAGAATCATGTCCGCTCCGGCGCGGCGGATTGCCACCAGCGTTTCCATCATGATGCGTTCGCGATCCACCCATCCGCGCTCCGCCGCGGCCGCAATCTGGGAAAATTCGCCGCTCACCTGGTAAGCGGCAATGGGCGTGTCAAATTCGCGGCGAGCGCTGGCGATGATGTCGAGGTAAGGAAGCGCCGGCTTCACCATGATGATGTCCGCGCCTTCCTCGATGTCGAGCGCGATCTCGCGCAAAGCCTCGCGATGGTTGGGCGGATCCATCTGGTAAGACTTGCGATCGCCGAACTTGGGCGCGGAATCCGCCGCCTCGCGAAAAGGTCCGTAGAAACCAGATGCGTACTTCGCCGAGTAAGCCAGGATGGGAGTTTCGATGAATCCTCGCTGGTCTAGCTCGCTGCGGATGCGTCCTACGCGGCCATCCATCATGTCCGAAGGCGCCACCACGTCAGCCCCAGCCTGCACCTGGCTTATGGCAGTGCGCGCCAGGAGTTCCAGCGTGGCGTCGTTGTCCACGGCACCGCCGCGGATCAAGCCGCAGTGACCGTGGCTCGTGTATTCGTCGAGGCACACGTCGCAGATCACGAGCAGTTCGGGCACGGCCTGCTTTACGGCCGTGGACGCGCGCTGCACGATCCCGTCCGAAGCGTAGGCGCCGGACCCCACCTCGTCCTTCTGTTCCGGAATCCCAAAGAGAATTACGGCCGGAATGCCTAGGCCTGCCACCTCCTTGCACTCCTCCGCCAGCCGGTCCACTGACCAGCGGTAGTTGCCAGGCATGGAGCCGATCTCATCTTTCACGTTCGAACCCGGACACACAAACATGGGATAAACCAGCGAGCGCGCGCTGAGGCGGGTCTCGCAGACGAGGTCACGCAACGCTTGGGTGCGGCGCAGCCGGCGGGGTCGATGTATGGGAAAGGGCATAGTTGATGTCCGTCGCTAAGTCCGGTCAGAAGCAAGAAGCCAGAAGCATTCTTGCCTTAGTGATACAGCTAGTCCCGTGTTTTCAGGTTGCTGAAAGCGCCGACATTGAGGAACGAGATCGCGATCCTGAAATGATTCTCGTCGCGCGACGGTCCCAGGTTGAAACGGTTATAACCGATGTCGATCCCGAAACAATGGAAATATACGTCGCCTGCCTCACCAATCCGTTGGCGACGCCTTCGGTAACATTATAGTTCACGCCGAAAGCTCCGATGAAGCCTTTGTCTCGGTCTTACCGTACGTGATCAGTGTGTTGAAAGATTCGACGAGGCCTGGGTGGGAGCGGGACCGGTCGGCAAGACGCGCCATTTCAGATCGAGCACGGTTTATTTTCCAGAAACCTTTTGCTAAGATGCGTTATGGGCATAGCGGGCTTCCTGAAGGGAAGGTCGACAAGTGAAATGCCCTGAGTGCGGCTTCGTCAGCTTTCCGCAACCTACTGAGTGCAGGAAGTGCGGTTATCATTTCGAAGCAACGCCGGCTTCGCGCGCGGCTGGATTTGCGAACCAAGTTTCGTTTCGCTCCCAAGGAACGGCGCCTTCTCGAACGTCGTCCTCTGCAACCCTACATTCCTCAGACCCTTCTAACAGCGGCGTGCAGCCGGGCGACGAGCCGGCTAACATGGCGCCCGATCCTGCTTCCGGCCGTGATTTGCAGACCCCTGAAGCCCGAGCGCGGGCTTGGGAAAACGAAATCGCGGAGCGCGTGGCCCGATATCGCAGGCGACGGGGAGACGCCAGCCGCGCTGAGGACTTAGAGGACAACCTGGAGTTCGATTTCGACGCAACGGGTGGCGGCGATGAGGACGGCGGAGCAGTTTCCGATCGCGAAGAACTTGATCTTGTGCTTGACAATGAGCGCGAGTCGGAACACGAAGCCCCTCTGCTTGACTCGATTCCCATCCAGCGTGGCGGCGGCGGGGCCGGGCTACGACCCGAAGATGCCGTCGAATGGGCTCTCGAGCCGAGTGATTTTCGTGTGGCGGCTCCGGAGCCTGTGGAGATTTTTCTGGACTCGAGCCCGGAAGATGAGCAGCCTGAGATCATCGCCGCCGGACGCAGGCGTCTCGCGGCTCCGATTTCGCTCCGGTTCGCAGCCGGCATCATCGATGGCTTGATTCTGTTGCTCTCCGCCGCAGTTTTTGCGCTGGTCTTTTGGAAATCCGGAGGACAGCTCAAATTCGGCGGACACGCCGAAGACGTCACCAGTCTGCTGGTTTTGGCTGTTCTGGCCGCCTTCTTTATGGTCTTCTATTTCGGTCTGTTTACTGCGCTGGCGTTTGCGACCCCGGGGCAGTCTGCGATGGGTCTTGAGGTGCGAACCCTCGATGACGAACTGCCGGACGGTCGTGCTGCCCGCCGGCGCGCTTTAGGCTATCTGGTCTCCACCGTAGCGCTCATGCTGGGATTTATCTGGGCGATTTTCGACGTGGACGGTCTTGCCTGGCATGATCGCGTGTCGGGAACCTGCCTGGCCCGACAGCGAAGTTAGCGTTCCCGCCCCAGAGCAGTCGTCGCCTGTTAGGTCTTGAACATGGGTAAAGGACGTTTCCTGAATCAAAAACTTGGCAAGAGGACCAGCAGGCGTGTCGATCTGTTGAAATCCGGTTTCAAGGTCCAGAAGTCCGAGTCCCGGCGTCTGAACCGACCTTCAGGACCACCGGCTCCACGTGCCAAAGACACTTGCTGAAAATCCGCCTCTGAACCGCAACGTCTCCTCATCAAGCGATTTCGGTTGTTCGAACCACGCCACGCCCTGCTCTCCCCTCAAGCGGAGAGTCGAGATCAGGAGTTCTGTTGAAAAACGTTCGTAGCTTGTCTCTGCTGAGCGAAGAATCCGATTCTGTTTTCTGCAAGAAGTTACGAGATTCTTGGTTGTCTTTGGCCCTCAGAATGACAGATCAGACTAGTTGTTCCACATCTGCCTGGAAGAATGCTCCCCGCCCGTTGTGGCAAACTGGAGGGTGCAAAGCGCCGTGGCGGGAAATGACGGGGGAACGATGGACATCGTGCTCAGCAATACTGAAGCAAGGGTATTGGGTGCGCTTGTAGAAAAGGAGAGCACCACGCCCGAGTACTATCCGCTCTCGCTGAACGCGCTCGTGAATGCCTGCAATCAACGTTCGAATCGGGATCCGGTGATGAATCTCGACGATGAAGAGGTGCGGCAGGCGCTCGACAGCTTGAATGAGCGGGGCCTCGCGGACGCCCGCAGCGGGGCGGAGAGCCGCGTCACGAAGTACGAGCATCGCTTGGCGGAGACCTTCAACTTTGGCCGTCGCGAGACTGCCGTCCTCTGCGTGCTGTTGCTTCGCGGCCCGCAAACTCCCGGGGAGCTTCGTGGACGCACCGAACGAATGCACCACTTCAGCGATCTCGACGAGGTGCAATCGGCGCTGCACCGGCTGATGGGGCGAGAAACACCGCTGGTGAGGATGCTTCCCCGACAGCCCGGTACCAAGGAGCCTCGCTACGCGCATCTGCTCTCAGGTGAACCGGAGGGATGGGAAGCGTCCGCGGAGCCGTCTGCGGCTGCCGGCACTCCGGAGGCCGACGGTCGAGTCGCGAAGCTCGAGGCGGCGGTCGAGGCACTGCAGGCGCAGATTGCCGACCTGCAGCAGCAGTTCTCAGATTTTCGCAAGCAGTTTGAGTGAGCCGCCAGGAGACCTGACTTATGACTGTGTTGGCTGCGAAGCCGCCCTTGCCCGAGGATCTTGGCGCAGATTCTGGCCCGGACCGGACCTGGATATGGCTCTTTGTACTCGCGCTGGCGGTCCGTCTGCCTTTCGTCTGGATCGCGCCCAACAATGGCACGGACGCCCTCTCCCGCTTCGAGTACACTCTGGCCTGGCTGAAAGCCCCCAGTCGCCTGCCCGTAGCGACCTCCGAGCATCACTGGCTTCCTTTGCATTTCTGGCTGCTTGGGGCTGTGCTATCGGTGTGGCATTCTGAACGAAGTGCGCGCCTTTTCACAGTCCTTCTCGGGGCGCTCACGATTGTGCCCTATTGGGGAATCGTGAGGCGGGTATTTGACCGCCGTGTGGCCCTGGCTTCAGCCTTGGCCTTGGCTTTGTTTAGCTATCACATCGCTTACAGCGTTACCACCAGCTCAGAGGCCCCCACCCTGTTCCTCCTAGGTTGCGCCGTGTATTGTTGGCTTCGTTTCTTTCTGGGTGGCGATTGGAAGTGGTGTGTTCCTGCCGGCATTTCGTTGAGTGCTGCTTCGCTGATCCGATTCGACGCGTGGATCTATGTTGCCTTCACGAGTCTCCTGCTGCTTGACTTCTCGAGCGTCCGGGCCTTGACGTCCGATCGCCGCGCCTGGCTGCGGGCGATCGTCTTCGGCTTGATGGCCTCGGCCGGCGCCTTCGGCTGGATGATCTTCAGCAAGATGAAGTGGGGAGACTGGATGGAGCTGCCACATCGGAATGTCGTGGCGCTGCACTCAATTCTGCCCGTTCTTCGCCACTCCCTGCCGTTCCGGCTGGTGGTGATTCCGGTCTCATTGCTTGCCGCCCTCAATCTGCTCGCCTTGCTGGCAGCCATAGGGATCGGCTGGGTGCTTGCGCAGAGCGCGTGGCCCGCGAGAGCTCTGGCGATTCTGGCTCTTGCTCTTTTTGCCTGGAGCTACTTCAATTCCGTTCATCATGAGCTCACCGAGGCTCGCTACACTTTGATGTATGATTGGCTGCTGATTCCCTTTGCCTTCGAGGCCTTGCGCCGGGTGGCGGCGCGATGGCCCAAGTGGCGGCCTGATCGAAAGCTGTATGCAGCGGCCCTCATTCTTTTTGTGCTCTGTGAAGCAGCGAGCGCCGTAGCGGGCCACTATGGTCCCGCCTCGATAGCGGATCGATTGGGACCGATGTCTCCAGCCTTGGAACCACACGTTGAGACGCGCGGGCTCACGCACTGGCTGCGGCAGAACGTCGGCGCCTCGGATTCGATCGTGATGGACGAATTCGGATTCCAGTCGGGCACCATCCTGTACCTTTCGGGCATCGATCCTGCACGGACTTTTCAAGTCGACGCTCTTGCTTACTCGAATGCTCAAGTTCTAGACACAGAAGTGATGGCCTTCCTCCGTTCACGTCGGCCTGGGTTTGCGGTCTGCTCGCCTTACGGGCCGATCGGAGCACTCTGGGCGCTCGATGATCGTGACCGGGCGGACTTGCCGTCGCTCGGAATATTGCTCAACGCAGAGTGGCGAGGCCCGCACTGGAGGGTCTATCGAATCCACTATTCGCAGTCTCAGCCTCCGCCGGGGAGGTAGTCGGCAATAGTCTTATGACAGTTGAGACGAATGCTCTTGTGACGTCGGTCCGTATTGTTCGTGCCTGGGATTCCGCCCTGCGCCCGGCGATAGCGTTCTGTCCACTGACGCTGGTCTTGGCCCTGGGACTGACTGCTTGCCGCGACACGGAGCCAATCTCCGCGACTCAGCAGAAGACTTCGATACCCGGATGCACTGAAGGGCCGCCGGTCTATTGCGCCGACGTCGGAGTAGAGGTGCGGCAGGAGACTCTCATGCCTGCTCCTCCTGTGAATCAAGTGTTCCAAGACCCGGACTTCGGATCGCGCATGGTACGAGTTACCGATGCCAACGGACCTGCCGGGGCGCACGTGGCCGGCTCCAGCTTTCCGACCAATGCCGCGGGCGAAGCGAACGAATGGAGCAAGTTCGATCCGTCGTTCGGACCTCATGGCGGCTACCACTTCTACGTCGGAACGTCAGGCGGGAACTTTGGAGGAGGCTCTGTCTTCTTTACCCTCGACCCGGTGACCCTGCAGGTGGCGCCGTACTGCGGCCATCTCCCGGATTGCCGCTTGCCGAGCGGCGGCACTTTCAGCTTTGTTAATCCCAACTTGATCTTCGGGCATTTTGCGCGTTCCGCCCGGCAGATTGACGAAATGAATTTGGCGACCGGCAAGGAGTCCACGATCTATAATTCCCGCGACTGCCCGAATATACCTCCGATTGAGGATGGCTACCGCGGGTTTGTGACGGGCAGCGGTGACGACACGAAGTTTGCGGATTACGCCGGTGGGAAGACGCAGGGTTCGGGGACCGTTGTCACCTACTACGACCGTACGGCTGAACGCTGCTACTGGTACGACACGGCGACGGGAACGACGGGCGGAACGGGCATGGCAACCACTGCGGTCGATGGGGGTCTTGTGGCGCTCCCTGGGGTCCCGGCATTGAGCGCCGGCGCCGGCGATCTTGAGCCCGGCGATTACTACGTCAAGTTGACGGCCAGCACCAAGATGAATCCCGACGCGGGAGAAACCACGCCTTCTTCGGAATCGCACATTCGATTGTCCTCGCGGGGAGGAATCGCTGTGGCCGCGCCAGCGGTGAACAATATTTATCGCCATCCCATTGCGGGGTACAGCGTGTATATCGGCACGGCTCCCGGCCGGGAGATGCGGCAGGCCGCACTGAGACCGCCGGATTCCGGGTACATCCAAACTTCCAGGTTGGTGAATGGTGCGCCTCCTCCGCTGCAAAGCCGTGCGGGATACAATATTCACGCTGCGTGGCTAAGCCTGGATGGCAAAACCGTGAGGGTGGACAATCAGCAGGGTGTTACGACGTTTGTCTGGACGCCCGGTTCCACTCATCTTTCAGCCTGCACGCTTGGACCGCCACGGGACGGGATCTCGGGTTACTGCGGCGGCCACTGGGTTTTCGGCTACAGCCACATAATTAATTCCGGCGGTCCAGGTCCGGATACCAGTCTTCTGCTGCGGCCGGCATCCGATCTGAACCATCTCACTCAACTGATCTCGCCGGAAAAGTATCCGGTGCGCCCCGATGAGGATGCTCATTGGTCGTGGAACAACGCCGATCCTTCGGATAGCGCGCCCGTGTGCGGAGCGTTCAATCAGGGCCGGCACAATCTCAAGGGCGACGGCACGGAGAATGCCGCCACCAATCCTCTGCTCAACATTAGGCAAGCGTGGGATCGCGAGATCGTGTGCGTCGCCACCACGGGGCCATCGCGAGTCTGGCGATTCGCCCATCATCGTGCCACCGGCGCGTGCAATGACGGTGACAACGGCGGCTCCTGTTTTGCCGCGATCGCGATCGGCAATGTTTCCCAGGACGGCAAGTTCTATCTGTTCGGCAGCGATTGGGAATGGAGCCTTGGAGATCGGCAAGGCGGCCGAGGGTGCCCGTCAAGCGGCACGTGCAGGGTGGACTCGTTCATTGTCGAGCTGAAGTGATCCCACAGGCTGAAATGGAACAGATTACCACAACGGCGCTCGTCCTATTCCGGCTTTCCTACCCCGTGATTGATGGCGGGGCAGACTTCATCACCAACTGGCTCCGGCGAACTCGGCCTCCCGCGCTGTTCTTGCCTTTGGGAGATACAGTTTGGCAGCCGCAACCTTCCGTCTGATGCTAAACTGTCACGCATGGAGAATGGTATTCAGATTTCGGATGACGAATTGGAATTACTGGTCACTGCGGTTGCGTTCCTGCGCGCCTGCCTCAAAGAAGGTCTCCCGAAACTCGAGTCTTCCGGGAAATATTTCCACGGCGTGCCCGAGCTCGCCGATGTAACAGCGCTCTACGAGCGTCTGGGAAATGAAGCCCGGCAACGCTTCCTGCCGATTTCTGGACAACACATCATGTGATGGGATCGCGCGCCCGCGTCTCTGCCATACCGCGAGATGATTGATCCGGTTGATCAGGCTCTCGATTCAGTGGTTGAATAAGCCTGAGCCGAATCGGGGCCGTTTCGCGACGGAGTGAGAGAGATTGCGAATCAGAGGGGAAGGGCATGAAGCGGAGTGAGAGATCGCCTGCCAGGAGAATAAGCCGACGGCGCTTTCTGGAAGTCGGGCCGGTCGCGCTCGGCGCTGCCGGCGCCGCGCGAGCTGCCGGACGGGCCGGTTTGCTTTCGCGGCGGGCCGCGCAGAGTTCTTTTGAACTCGAAGAGATCGGCGTCCTGGAATTGCAGGATGGCATGAAGTCCGGGAGGTTCACGGCCCGTGCTGTGACCAGGATGTACCTGGACCGCATCGAGAAGCTCGACCGGCGCGGCTCGGATGGTCCCGCGCTGAACGCGGTTATCGAGGTCAATCCCGACGCGCTGCGCATCGCCCAGGATCTCGACCGTGAGCGGCGGCAGCGCGGTCCGCGCGGTGCGATGCATGGCATACCGGTGCTGATCAAGGACAACATCGCCACGGCAGACCGAATGATGACCACCGCGGGCTCGCTAGCTCTGGTGGATTCGAAGCCGCCGCGCGACGCCTTCGTGGCCCAGCGGCTGCGCGAGTCGGGCGCGGTGATTCTGGGCAAGACCAACCTTAGCGAATGGGCGAACATCCGCTCGAGCCACTCCACCAGCGGCTGGAGCGGCCGTGGCGGGCTCACGCGCAATCCGTACGCGCTCGATCGCAATCCATGCGGGTCGAGTTCGGGATCGGGCGCGGCGACTTCGGCGAACTTCTGCGCGGTGGCGGTCGGCACTGAGACCGATGGATCGATCGTCTGCCCCTCTTCGGCAAACGGGTTGGTCGGGATTAAACCGACCGTGGGGTTGGTAAGCCGCGCCGGCATCGTTCCCATCTCTCATAGCCAGGACACGGCCGGACCATGGCGCGCACGGTCGCTGACGCAGCGGCCCTCCTGGGTGCACTGGCGGGTGTCGATCCGGGCGACCCGGTGACAAAGCAGAGCGGGGGCAAGGCTCAGGCGGACTACACCCGCTTTCTCGATGCCAAGGGACTTGGCGGCGCTCGCATCGGCGTCGTGCGCAAATCTTTCGGATTCAGCGAAGCGGTCGACCGCGTGATGCAAGAGGCTCTCGCGGCCATGAAGAGTCAAGGGGTGGTATTAGTGGATCCTGCTGACATTCCGGAAGCGAAGTTTGGCGATACTGAGTTCGACGTGCTCCTCTACGAGCTGAAGGCGGACTTGAACGCTTACCTCGGTGGACTCGGACCAGGCGCACCCGTGCATACGCTGGAAGACGTAATCGCCTTCAACGAAAAGCATCGGGATCGTGAGATGCAGTTTTTCGGGCAGGACACCTTCGTGAAAGCGCAAGCCAAGGGACCTTTAACCGACAAGGCTTATCAGGACGCGCTGGCCAACAATCACAAGCTGTCGAGGGAAGAGGGCATTGACGCCGTCATGAACAAGCTTGAGCTCGACGCACTGGTGGCGCCCACCGGCGGGCCGGCCTGGATCACGGATCTTGTCAATGGGGATCACGACTCGGGCGGCAGTTCGAGCCTCGCCGCGGTGGCGGGCTACCCGAGCATTACGGTTCCGGCCGGGTTCGTGTTCGGTTTGCCGGTGGGAATTTCGTTTTTCGGACGCGCTTACAGCGAGCCAACGCTGATCAAGATCGCCTACGCTTTCGAACAATCCACGCGAGCGCGCCGGGCGCCGAAGTTCCTGCCCACGATCAATATCTCCGTTTGATCGCGGTCAGACTTGCGCCGATACGAGTTTGCATGCCGGCGATAAGCGGTGACGGTTATGTCAGATTCCTGGGAGAATGTTTGATGAAATATTTCGCGGCCATCTTGCTCATGCTGGATTCTGAAAGGAACAAGACCTTGAGACCGCAGCATCTTGCCTTTCTTCAGGAGCAGGAATCGAAGGGCAGAATTTTTGCGCGCGGGCCTTTTTCGGACGGAGCGGGAGGGTTGGTGATCTACCAAGGTGAGTCCCTCGAGGAGGCCCGGAGCTTTGCCGAGAGCGATCCTTATGTTGCGGGTGGAGCGCGCCGGCTTGAGCTTCATCCGTGGGAGATGGCGCCGCGCACCGTCTGAACGAGATTGCGAACTGCCTGTCGGAGAGCGATCACTCCCCAACGGCTTCCTCAAAGTGCTCTGAGTCAGCTTCGGGGAGAATGTCGGCAACCCTCGCGATCCAGGCATAGAGGGTGGGCAACAGGATGAGGCTCATCAGCAGATCGGAGATCAGGCCTCCGACGATGACGATCGCAAACGGCCGCTGCGAATCGGACCCGATGGCGTGCGATACCGCCGCGGGCAGCAGTCCCAGGGTGGCCACGAGCATGGTAATCATGATCGGACGCAGCCGCAGAACGGCGCCTTCGACGGCCGAGTCCTCGATCGAGCTGCCGCGAGCGCGGCGCTGGTTGATGTACTCCACCATGATGACGCCGGTCTGGACCGAGACGCCAAAGAGCGCCAGGAAGCCAATACCCGAGGACACGCTGAAGTTGGTGTGTGTCACCAACAGAGCCAGCAGACCGCCGACGGGGGCCATCACAAGGGTAGCGAGAACCAGCAGGGCCCACTTAAATGAGTTGAACATCATGTAGAGAATGATGAAGATCACGAACACGGTGAACGGCACGATGATCGCAAGGCGAGCTTGGGCCCGCACCTGGCTCTCGTACTCGCCTTCCCAATTGATGTGATATCCCGTGGGCAACTTCACCTGCTGGCCGACCTTCTGGATTGCCTCCCGGACGGCGCCTCCCAGGTCCCGGCCGCGCACGCTGTACTTGATGGCAATGTAGCGCTGGTTTTCTTCCCGGTAAATCTCAGAGCCGCCGTCCTCCACGCTGACCTTGCACAGTTGCGCGAGCGATACGCGCTCGCCGGAGGGTGAGAGCAACCGGATGTTCTCGATTGCTTCTTTGGTGTCACGGTACTGGGGAAGATAACGCATCACAAGGTCGTACCGGCGCTCGCCCACCAGCACCTGGCTCAGAGCGTTGCCGCCCACCGCCGTTTGAACGGCGTCCTGCACGTCGGCGACGTCGAACTGATAACGGGCGCACTGCTGGCGGTCGACCACGAGATTCAGGTTGGGCTGCCCGACAACGTGGAAAATTCCCAAGTCCTCGATACCGTTGACGCCGCGCATCACGTCCGCGATCTCGGCGGCCTTGCTTTCCAGCGTCTTCAGATCGTCCCCATAGAGCTTGGTCGCAAGCTCTCCTTTCACCCCGCTGACGGCCTCCTCCATGTTATCTGCGATCGGCTGCGAGAACCCCCAAACGGCACCCGGGATGTTCTCCAGTTGCCTGTCCATGGCTGCGATGAGTTCTTCCTTGTTCTGGCGGAAGACTGGCCGCCACTGGTCTTTAGGCTTCAAATCAACGCAGTACTCGGTGTTGAAGAATCCCGTCGTGTCGGTGCCGTCGTCCGGACGCCCGACCTGGCTGGTCACGATGGTGGCTTCGGGAAAAGACGCCAGAATCACTCGCGCTTGATTCGCCACGCGGATGCCCTCGGTCGGTCCCGTGCTGGGCGCGAGCGTCCCGCGCACCCAGAGCGCGCCTTCATCGAGGTGCGGCAGGAACTCGGATCCGATCTTACGCGTCACGGTTACGTAAACCACCGCCATAACCAGCGGCGCCACGACTAACGTGAGTTTCCGGTGGCGAATGGTCCAACGCACGGTGTGGCGATAGCGGTCTTTCAAGAATTCCATCACGGGATTATGCCATTCCCGGGCGCCCTTCCGGAAAAGGATGCTGGCGAGCACAGGCGCCACGATCATCGAGAAGACCAGCGCCCCGAGGAGCGCAAAGGCGACCGTCCACGCCATAGGCTTGAACAACCGGCCTTCCACGCGCTGCAGAGTAAAGATGGGAATGTAAGCTGTGATGATGATGGCGATGGCGTAGAACACCGGCCGCTGGACCTCGTGGGCGGCGGCGCGAATTCTATCGCCCATGCCACCCGCCTCGCGACGGTGCAGGTGGCGGACGATGTTTTCGATCATCACCACGGCGCCGTCCACCACCATTCCGAAATCCAGAGCGCCGAGCGAGAGCAGGTTGGCGGGAATATGCCTGAGGTCGAGACAAATCGAGGCAAAGAGCAGCGAAAACGGGATCGTGAGGGCGACGATGAGCGCACCCCGCACGTTGCCGAGAAGGAGCAGCAGGATGATCACCACCAGGATGATTCCCTCGCTCAGATTATGCAGCACGGTGTGAGTGGTGAAATGCACCAGGTCGCTACGGTCGATGAAGGGCACCAGCTTGACGCCATGCGGCAGGATGTAGCTGTTAAGGTCTTTGATTTTCTGGTGAAGGCCCTCGAGGGCCAGGTCCGGCTCGGCGCCTTTCCGCAGCAGCACAATTCCCGACACGACGTCGTCATTGTCAACGATGCTGCCGTCCTCGCGACGGATCGCTCTCCCGAATTGGCCCAGCCTTATCTTTGGACCTTGCGCCACCGTGGCAACATCTTTAACCCGTAGGGGCGTGCCGTTCTTGGTGGTGATGACCGTCTGCTCGATGTCCTGGATATCGCGCACCAGCCCCACGGACCGCACGTTGACCTGTTGCAGGCCGGCTTCGATGAAGCTGCCTCCGGCGTTCACGTTGTTGTTGCTAAGCCGCTCCTCGATCTGGCCGATGCTGAGCCCATAGTCCACCAGTTTGTCTGGATCGACGCGCACCTGATATTCCCGGGTGGGGCCGCCGAAGCTGGACACGTCCACGACGTTGGGCACGGCCTTGAGGTTCTTCTCCACCACCCAGTCCTCAAGCGACTTCAAATCCATGACGTCGTATTGCGGATTTGTGCTCTGCAGGGTGTAGAACATGATCTGGCCGACCGGGCTCCAGTCCGTGCCCATTTGAGACACGACGCCGGGCGGAAGAGTAACCTGGCTAAGCCGCTCCAGCACTCGCTCCCGGTTCCAGGCGTTATCGGAATCGTCGTCAAAGATCAGCTTGACGTCGGCAAGGCCGAAGAGCGAAAACGAGCGCAAGTGTACGAGGTGAGGAATTCCGTTCATGACGATTTCGAGCGGAATCGTGACCTGCTGCTCTATCTGCTCCGCCGAGATTCCCGGCCACTGGGCGATGATATCGACGTAGTTGTTGGCTACGTCAGGATAGGCCTCCACGGGAAGCCGATGGAACGAGACGATGCCCCAAATAAAGAGCACCACCGCCATCGCGAGCACGAGAATGCGGTTGCCTAGCGCGTAGTCGACAAGACGAGCGATCACTTATCTATTGCTCCACGCTCGATTGAAGATCGAGGGCGTTCGCCACCACCTGCTGCCCCGGTTTCAGGCCGGAGGTGATCTCCTGCGCGTTACCCGGCAGCATCTTTCCCCCGGTCACCTCCAGCCGGTGAAACTCGCTGCCGCCGGCCGGTGTGTAAACCCAGTCCCGGTCGTGCAAATGCAAAACAGCACCCGCTGGTACGACGGCGTAGGGCTGCTTCTTCGGGCCGTGGAACGTGGCGGTGGCAAACATGCCGAGCCGCAGCATGCCCGGGTTCGCAACTTCCAGCCGTACCTTGGCAGTGCGGAGGTTCGGATCCAGAATGGGGCCGATGTTGGCGATCCGTCCTTTGAGATGAACGTCGGGATAGGCGTTCAGGCGAATGTCGGCGTATTCACCGAGGCGGATAAAGGGCAGGTCATTTTCATAGACGTCGCACAAAATCCATACCTGGGACAGATCGGAGATCGTGAAAGCGTTCGGTGAAGCGAGACCCTGGGTTCCGGCTGCCGCGGTTACCTGCTGGTCCGTGATTACTCCCGAAACCGGCGCGCGGACATCGATGATCGCGGACGGATGGCTGGAATCGGCACCGAGGACGCGGAGATGATCGAGCGTGGTGTCAACCGTTACCTTCGCTTTCTCTTCGGTGTCCTGGGCCACTTGCAGGTCATTCAGTGCGATGGCGCCGTGCCCGTAGAGGAGTTGTGAGCGGTCGAGCTGAGTGTGCGCCAGAGTCTCGTCGGCGAGCGCCTGCCGGTAATCTGAGAAAGCCTGGGAAATATCCGCGCTCTGCACGCGCATAAGGACTTGCCCCTTATGCACCGTGTCACCGAGCCTGGCGTCGATCTCCAGCACGCGGCCCGAGGCGATCGAAATCACGGGAACGTTGCGCGAAATGTCGGGACTTACTGCGGCCGTGACCTTAAGCTCGGGCGCCTCGTCGTATTCCGCCGCGCTGGCCAACGGGAACTGCTCGGGGTGATCGACCCTGAACGAATTAGCGTCCGATTCGCGCTCCACCCGCGCCGGCGGTGGCGCTTCCGACGCCTGGTTTGCCTTGCCGCTACTGCACGCGGATGCCAGCAGCGCAAGACAAAATACGATCGCGAGTGCGGCGAATGAATAAGAGGAGGAATTCCGTTGTCGCATGATCCACCTTCCGAAAAGCACTTTTCAGTTCACTGACGACTGAAAAGTGACTACTGACAACTGCGTTGAGACCTGATCATTCTCTTTACCTACTCAGACTTCTCGACCCCACCGATTCCTTCAATTGCTCGACCGCCATCATGTAATTGGCCAGCGCCTGGCGGTAAGCCAGCTCTGTGGCGCGGTAGCTGCGCTCGGCGTCCAAAAAGTCCAGCAGACTCACGGCGCCGTGCCGGTAAGCGTATTCGCTGATATCGCGCGAATCCTGGGCGCGTTTCAGATAGCCGGATTCGTAAAGCTTGGCGATTTCCTCGGCGGCCTGGAAGTTCCCATAGTTGTCATCCACATCATTCATCACGGTATCTTCGGCGGCTTTTTCTGCTTCCTGCGCTCCCCCGATGGCGTAGTTGGTGCGTGCGATCTCGCCTTGATTGCGGTCCCAGATCGGGATTTCAATGCTGGCGGTGAAGCCCGCGGAACTGATTCCCGAGACGTGGCTGTAAGTGAAGGCGGTGGTGAGATCTCGCTTCCCGTTGGCCTTGGCGAGCTTGTACTGGCTGCCGGCCGCCGTCACTCCCTGCTTTGCCTCCAGCAGGTCAGGGCGGCGCTGGAGGGCCATCATCTGCAAATCCTGCTTGTTAAGAGGGACTGGCGTGTATGCGAGATCACCCACCACGTCGAAGTCTTCGGGAGCCGTCTGGTAGCCGAGAAATTGGCGCAGATTCGCGCGTGCCTGGACCAGGCTGAGTTGCGCCGAAGAGACGTCCTGCTGGAACTGCAGAAGTTGCAGATTAATCTTCAGATAGTCGCCCTCGCTGATGGCCCCGGCTTTGTACTGCGACTGGGAAATGTCTACCGTCTCTTGGAAGCTCTCCAGATCCTGTTTTGCAAAGTCGAGCGTCGACTTCGCGAGCAGCAGGTTGACGAATTGCTGGGCTACATTGAACGTCAGCGTGCGCTCGTTGTCGTATACCGTCGACCGCGTTACGGCGGTTTGGTCTTTGGCCGCCTCGATCCGCGCTGGCCGCTTGTGGCCGCGCTCCCAGGTGAAGCCCGCGCTGAGATCGAATTCGGTGATCGTATTCAGATTGCCTGAAGTGAACCCTCCCGGCGTGATGGGAATGAAGAGATCGTCGTAGGTGAGGACCGGGTTCGGCCTGATCGCGGCCGTGATCTCCTGCGCCTGGCTCTGCTGGATCTGGGTGCGGGCGGCCCGCAGATTGTGATTGTGGGCGAGCGCAAGCTGAATTGCCTGGTCGAGGTCGAACTTGGCAGGCGGCGCCGTCTGCCCCCGGGCGCTTGCTGTCACTACGGCTAAGACCATGAACAAAAAGCAGTTGGCCGATCCAAGAGGGATGCGATTCCGGCGCCGGAGTTGAGTATACGTATGCATAAACATATTTGGACTTCCACCCGACCGGCGCTTAGTGGATGGCTTACCAGCTTAAGGCTTCAGGCTGGCAGTCCTCCACCTATCTTTCAGTCAGCACGTCGTATCTTTCGGATACGGCCTCGGTCGGCTATTGAGATTTAAGGACTTAGCC
>DASYYZ010000134.1:0-1512 GCA_035946735.1 Terriglobia bacterium | reverse complement strand
TGAGCCTTTTTCTGTGCGATCTTCGTGTAAAGGTGAATCACGTATAGGGATTCGCACCCGTCGCACTTTCCATCAGGTGGACGTCCATCGCGTTTCGGGTTGTAGCGGGGATGGCGGATGCACTTGCCATCAAAGCGGAAGCGGATTTTGAGCGACATCGGACGCCTCACCAGTCTCGGCGACTGCCGTGGTTGCCATGTAGAGCCTGAGCTACAAGGCCAGACAGTAGGTCTTCGACAGACAGGTCTCTCACAGCCATGAAAGAGCACATCCCGTTCACGGGTACTGGGCGCTCATCCTCAACTCGGTAGCCGCGCTCGATGTGCTCCTGCTTGCGCTTCTCAAACAAATCGGCTCGTGTGGTCACACGAATTCTCATGGCTATCCTCGTTTCTCAGAGATCAAGATCGGGGCGGGAAGGGTGACTCGTGAAAAGGAGAACAACGCCTAATAGAATCGGGATTTCCCTTGGGGGTGGGAGGGATTCGATGTCAGAAGTGGCTTTCGGCGGCCCGTTCCAGCTCTAAGACGATCCGCTTCAGAGTTTCGAGATTGTCGACGCGCTCAAGCGAACTAAGGCCGATTGTCTTGAGGATAGGAACAAGCGCTTCCGGGCCTGTCCTGTCGAGAGCGGCTTCCACGCGCCGCAGTCCACGCTCTGCGGACCGCATGTGCTCCAGCACTTTCTGGAGCAACGAAATGTCCGGGATCTCCCGTGGGCTCCAGACCCTTGCCAGATCGCGCAGCAGTCCGCGATACAGGCCGCGCCCGAGCGGTTCTGCCATCCCCTCGATTGCTTTTGCCAACGCCCCAGCTTCGGAACTGCCATCGTGTGCTTTGGCTCCGTCGCGCGCATTTGACTTGCCCGAGACGTTTGGCCGAAGACCCTGGGCCCAGCCCTCGGGTGTCGCCCACTTGGGCAGTTGGGGTACACTCCTTGGCCGCTTTCGTTCGTCCAGGTCAACCCACATGCCTTCAAAGTAATAAAGGTAGCGGCCGAGACCGAAACAGCTACAGGCTCGCTTGAATGCCTGCGCTTCCGCACTCGTCCCGGCGTTGTCATTGTCCGCCCATTCTTCTCCGGTGGCGGAATGCGAGCCCAAGCCGAAGATCGTCAGCTCGCAGGTGACCAGCACCTTCGCCACAATCTTCTGGTCCTTGCTTCGTTCGAAATTCGCGCTCGTGTGAATGGTGTATTTGCGCGTCCAGCCAGCAGGGGTAACCAGGGTGTTCAACCGGTCCGTGTACGCTCTCTGGTCGGCATACGGAACAACTTGGCCCCGCATCGGTTGCCCGTTCTTCGTGGTGTTCATCACCCGCCATTCGATCTCCGAAGCGTCGAAGGGCACCTCTAACGCTGCTATCAACTCCTTGACCCTCTCCGGTGAGAACTGAGGCACCGGCGGCATGACTGATGCCGTTGGGAATGCGACAGGTGTGGACGCACCATTACCCTGTGCGTGGCCATTTGGGCCGGTCATGTGAGCACCTCTCCAATCCGTAATGCTTCGT
>DASYYZ010000133.1:0-5470 GCA_035946735.1 Terriglobia bacterium | reverse complement strand
GCCCTTACGGGTCTCACGCCGAGGGCAAGCACCGCGCCTGAAAGCGGAAGGCGCGGCCGTTGGTCTCCACAACGACATCCTCGAAACCCGCCGCTTCGAGGCGATCGCGCAGTGTCGTCGGATCGATCGGGACCAGAGTGTCGCGAATATGAAACAAACGCATCCGAAGGCTCTGCATGCTGTCTATACCCGCAAAAATCGCGCCCGACTTGAGCACCCGGCGCACCTCCCGGAACAGCCTGTCCTGCAGAATTGCTGACCGAACGTGATGCAGCATGGTGAATGATGCTGCGCCCGAAAAGCTGCCGTCCAGGAAAGGCATGGCGGTAGCATCCCCGCGCACCGTGGTGACATTGCTGCCTTTAAGCCGCGCTCCCAGGGAATCGGCGAGGGCTTGGTCGATCTCAATCGCGGTCAGGTGACCGACGCGCAAGCGTAACAAGTCTGTCGTCAGGCCGGGGCCCGGACCGACTTCGAGAGCGTTCGCCCCAAGTTCGACTCCATTGAGCACCCAAGGCATCACTTCCTGTCCGAGCATTCTCTGCCAGCGCGCCGAGCGGCACATCCAACGATGGATTCGGTTCATAGCCGGTACAGGATTCAGTCTGTATCGAAACGCTGCTCCTTCCACGGATCGCCGTACATGTGGTACCCGTTGCGTTCCCAGTAGCCAGCTTCGTTACTTGTCAAAAACTCGAGGCTTCGCACCCACTTGGCGCTTTTCCACCCGTACAGCTTCGGAACCACCAGACGCAGGGGGCCTCCGTGCTCCGGCTCAAGGGGATTGCCGTCGCGACGCGAGGCGAACAACACCGTCGGCTCCATCAGGTCGCAGAGCGGAACGTTGGTGGTGTAGTCGCGCTCACAGCGCACCAGCACATGGCTGGTGCTCGCCAAAGGCTCGGTGAGATCGTGAATCGCGCGGAACGGCACGCCTTCCCAGTGGTTGTCGAATCGGCTCCAGCGGGTCACGCAGTGGAAGTCGGCCGTGACCTCGACGTGAGGCAGTGCCATGAAGTCATCCCAAGTGAGCCGAACCAATTTCTTCACCCAGCCGCCGGTGCGGAAGTCCCAGGTGTCGGGATCGAATCGGGGTATGTCGCCAAGATGCAGCACCGGCCACTTGAGGGTCGCCACTTGCCCAGGCGGAAGGGGCGTCCCTGCTCTCTCATCCTGGGCTCCAGCGTTTTCCGATCAGAGTTGTTTGAGAAAATACTCATCTTCTTAGCCGTAAGTCTATCAGTTTGAATGGGTGGGAGGGCGGTGTCTTACCCTGCGAGCGGTTTGGAGGCGGCGCTGCGCCGGGACCGCGGGTCCAAAGCCGCTTTCTGCGAGTGTGCTGTACCCGCCTCAGGACGCCGGGTTGATGGTCACTGGCTGCCTGAGCGTAAAGTCAATCTTAGTTTCAGACGGTACCTTGATGCTCGAACCCTTCATGGCCACCGACGCGCCCGCGCCGATCGCGGCTCCGCTGCCCGCACCGATTGCCGCGCCCTTACCTCCGCCCGCGATCGCGCCGATCAAGGCTCCGAGAACCGCACCACCGCCCGCAGCGCCTGCCGTACGCTTGCCCCGCGAGGAGCCGTGCTGCTGATAGTACCCGCTCTGGACTTGATAAGGCGTGCCATTAACCGTCACCGAGACTAACTCCAGTTCAAGCTGGGCACTGCCCTCAATCCGGCCGGAGTCCGTTGAATTGGCCAGACGCACTTTGGCCGTGGAACCCTGCGGAATCACAACCTGGCTGCCCGACGCCACGGGGCTGTCGACGGTAGCGTCAAACTCCTGCCCGGGCTGATTGCGGCTCGAATCAACACTGTCGATCATCCGGATCGTCACTACAGTCCCCGCCGAAATGGTGGCGCCGGACGGGGCTGCTGCCGCGCCCGGAGCTTGCTGTGGCGGCCCTTGTTGTGGCGGGGCCTGCTGCGTCTCGCTCGTGATGCTGAGGCTGTCAACCACCTTCTGGACGCCGGGCTCGGTGCTTGCGATCCTGTCTACAGCCGACTTCTCCAAGCGTGTCGCCACCGATCCCTGCAAAGTCACGATCGCGTTCTGGCTGCTCACGCGGATATCGCGCGTTTTCAGCGTGGAATCTGCGAACAGCTTGGAGTTGATGTCGTCTACAATCGCCTGGTCGTTTGCCTGGTCATTGGCGGGAGCCGTCTGCTGCGAGCGCAGCGCCGGCGGCGCGATCCACAACCCGAAAACCAACACCCCCACTGACACCCGAAGCTTGCTCATCAAAGTACCTCCAGCCCCCTTGGCCGCAATTCTACCGCGTTAAATTGGATGCTTTATGAAGGCTACGGGTCAACTCGGAGGGGCTCGTTCATAGCCCTTCGGATCGTGTCGAGCGTTGCCGGCGTCGCTTTCCGAACGCGCGCAAGCCCCATGTTAGAATGCCCTCGGCGGTCTCGCGACCGATATCCGTGATGGAAAATCCGGCACTGAGCATCGTCATTCCAGTTCACAACGAGGAGGAGAATGTCGGACCGCTGCTGCAGCAGGTGCAGCAGGCGCTCGGCGGGTTCGCTGGCGGATTGGAGATTATTTTCGTCGACGACGGCAGCACGGACCACACGCCGGAGCGCTTAAAGGAAGCCGCCCGCCTCGATCCGCGAATCCGCGTGGCGCGCTTCCGGCGCAATTTCGGTCAGACGGCTGCGCTGGCTGTTGGATTTCGCCTCGCGCGCGGCAAGGCAGTGGCTACGCTCGACGGCGATCTGCAAAACGACCCGGCCGACGTGCCGGGGTTGGTGGCCATGCTCAAGGATTGGGACGTCGTTTGCGGTGTTCGCGCCAAACGTCGAGACACCTGGCTGAAGCGAATGTCATCCCGGATCGCCAATGGGTTCCGCAATTGGGCCACCGGCGACAATATCGTTGATACCGGCTGCACGCTCAAAGCCTATCGACGGGAGTGGCTCCAGCAACTCGAGCTCTATCACGGCATGCACCGTTTTCTACCGACTCTGCTGAAGATGCGCGGGGCTCGCGTGACGCAGGTTCCCGTACGGCATCGGCCGCGCGTTGCCGGCAAGACTCACTACGGCACCTGGGGACGCATGCTTAAGGGGCTGAGCGATGTCTGGGCGGTGCGCTGGATGCAGCGGAATCGGATCGACTATGAATCGGCGTTCGAGATTGTGGACAACTCGGAAATGCGGAAGGCAGATACGAAGAAGTCAGGAATCGTCAGCTCTTAGCAATCAGCAACCGGCTTCTGAATTCTGATTCTGGCTTCTGCTCTTATGAACCCTCGCTACCAACTTTTCTTGATCCTCGCCGTCGCAGCCTGCATCTTCTTTGCCGGTCTGGGCAGTCTGCCGCTTACGGAGCCCGACGAAGGACGCAATGCCGAAGTAGCCCGCGAAATGATCGTCCAGCACGATTGGATCACGCCGCATTACGATAACCTGACTTACCTCGACAAGCCTGCCCTTTTCTTCTGGCTCGCGGCAGGATCATTGCGCCTGTTTGGAACTTCGGAATGGGCTGCCCGGCTGCCCTCAGTCCTGGCGGCCTTGGGAACGCTCCTGCTGGTCTGGATGCTGGCACGGCGGATGTTTGGCGAGAGCGCCGGAACTCCGGCGGGTCTCGTCTTCGCCACCGCGCCCCTGGTAATGGTCTTTGCGCGCGTCGTAGTGTTCGACATGACGCTCACCTTTCTGGTCACACTGACGCTCACCGCATTCTGGCTTTCTCAAGTATCCATGAGGCGCCCGCTGCTCGAATACCTCATGTTTGCCGCTGCCGGAGCTGCCACCATCACAAAGGGGCCAGTCGGCTTTCTGGTGCCGCTGCTCGCCATCCTGGTCTATGCGGCGGTGCAGCGCCGGTTTGCCGATCTGAAGAAGATCGCGTGGACCCCCGGTATCGCGATTTTTCTGGCGGTCAGTTTGCCCTGGTTCATCGCAGTTTCGGTCCGCCATCCGGACTTTCCACGTTACGCTTTCTGGGACGAAAGCATTCTTCGATTCACCACCGGACGCGCGCGTCGCGGCGGCAGCGTGTTCTATTACATTCCCGTCTTCTTGGTTGGATTCCTGCCGTGGAGCTTGACCTTGACCTTTGCCGCCTTGAATCGACTGAAACGTTGGCGCCGCTTCCGCGAGCGGGATAACGCTCCTGAAGCCTTCTTGCTCTCCTGGGGGGCGACGGTGTTCGTATTCTTTTCTATTTCGCATTCCAAACTGCCGTCTTATTTTCTGCCCGCGATTCCCGCTCTCGCCGTATTGATGGGCAGGATTTGGAGTGCCGACGTGGGTCGCGATACGGCTCGGCCCCGCCCCGACTGGCTGACGGCCGGGTACGCATCGCTGATCGCACTGGGACTGCTGCTGGCAGCGGCGCCAGCTTGGCTCCAGGCCGCCTCGGTGCATAAGCGGGCCGTGGAGAAGATTCATCCCAGGGTACTTGAGCTTCTGAGCGGCTCGATCTTTTCGAGCGGGATCATCCTGGCCGCACTCGGAATATTGGGCCGCAATCTGGCAGGGCGTGCGCAGCAGCAATTCTATACGGCGAAGTGCTTCGCAGTTCTTGCCCTGGCCATGCCGCTGGTGGCGCTGCGGTGGTGGCAGCCGATTCGGCAATACGCTCTCGTCTCAAGCAGCAAGAGCCTGGCGGAGGCTATCGATCGCGGCCCAGACCGCGGCATGCCGGTGTATGGGTACTATTATTTCCGCACGAGCCTGCCATTCTATTTGCAGCGTCCGGTAGGACTGGTCACGGGCGATGCCAGCCAGTTTACGAGCAACTACGTCGCCACGCGCTTGGGCGCGCCGGGGCCAGATCGTGCCGTGAAAATGATGGCCGCAGACGGCGTGGCGCTGCCTCTTGTTGTGACTGGCAGCGAGTTTACCGCGCTCGGGCGCTCACCGCCCGCGCCCTTTCTGGTGATGGTGCGCAACGATCAGAACCTCGACATTGAGAACCTTCCGAGTGTGGTTCAGCCTTTGTGGACCGCCTGGAAATACTCGGTGTGGGAGGTTTCGGCCAGAGCCTCCTCGCGATAGTTTTCGGCATCCTCGGTCCACCAAGGCCCGCACCCAACCCACCCCCTCCGATTTCCAAAGAACTTGCATCATCTATGATTTTTAATAAGTGTGCAATAATTGGGCATCAATATACTTGGCTGACAGAATGTGGTAAGCTCTGGGGATGTCGAGAGGCCCGTGTATTTTCTGTCAGCGGGACGCTACTCTGACAGCCGAGCATTTATGGAGCAACTGGATCGGGGAGTTGTATCCTCCAGACGAGGATTACCACATCCAACGTAGGCATAGGACGGGAGAGATTAAGAACTGGAAGTCAAAACAACTGAAAGTTATAGTGGACCCCGAATTTTGGACCAGGCAATAAGTTAACATGTCGGCTCAGTCGTCGAGGCTAGGAGGGCCGATGAGCACGACACGCAAGCAGTACAGTGCCAAGTTCAAGGCGCGGGTGGCGATCGAGGCGATCCGGG
>DASYYZ010000132.1:0-22581 GCA_035946735.1 Terriglobia bacterium | reverse complement strand
CGTGGTTAGTGTCCCCGTGGGAGTCATTTTGAAAACTGTCCCCCAAGCGTTTGTGCCACCGTCGGTCGAGGTCGTTCCATATAACTGGCCGTTGCTAGCCTGAAAGAGCCCGGCCCACGGCTGGGCCCCGTCCGTTACGTCGAAGCTGTGCAACGAGGTGAACACTTGAGCGGGCGCGGCAATCGCCGCCGCCAGCATCATCAAGATCGCAGCAACCATCACTGCGGCCCATCTATGACCGGTTCGAGTGCTCCTCATGAATTCCTCCCTGTTTGTACGACTCGAAATAAGTGTGTAGCGCGGACCCCGGTTTCGGGTCCGCGGGTTACGGCTGCAGCTTGAAAGTTAGCCCATATCCTTCGGTTCCGCCCGCATAGGTCGCGCCGTACAGAAACCCACTGTGGTACAGGAGAGCTCCTTCGCATAGATAGCCGTCGGTTGCGTCGAAAGCATGCAGGACCGTCTCAGTGCCTGCCGGTGTGAGCCGAAATATGACTCCGCAGCCGTCGACTTCGGCGCAGAAGCCATTCCCATTGTTGGTACTGCCACCATTATTTGTCGTACCGTACAGATTGCCTTTGCCGTCCCGAACCAAGCCCGCATAGGGCATCCTTCCGTCCGTTCCTCCACTAAAAGAATAGAGAACGGTTTCGACTCCTCCGGGAGTCACCTCATAAACCACGCCACACCCGAAAGAGTACGTACACGAAGAGGTGTTTCCGCCTTGCTGAGCTGTTCCATAAAGGTTGCCAGTGGCGTCCAAAAGCAGAGTCCCTCCGCCCGGCCCTCCCCCGTCCGCACCTCCGGTGAAGGTGTAAAGCACGGTTTCGTTCCCGGACGGGTCCAACTTGAATACCACTCCGCAGCCAGTAACGAGAGCGAAACACGTGTTTCCGAGGCTGCCACCCCATTCGGTTGTTCCGTACAGGTTGCCGGCCTGGTCCCGTGCTAGACCCGCGTACGGACCTCCACCGTCTGCCCCCCCGGTAAAGGTATGCAAAACCGTCTCGTTTCCAGTGCGGTCCAGCTTGAATACCACCCCGCACCCGTACCCGCCACATCCGTTCGCAATGCCGCCCGCTGCTGCGGTCCCGTAGAAATTGCCGGCGCTATCCCGGACCAGCCCCGCGGTGGGTTCGGCCCCGTCAGCCCCTCCAGTGAACGCGTAGAGTACCCTTTCCTTATTCGAATTGACCGCGAACACCGTCCCGCAGTTCCCAAGGCAGTTTCCAAGACCCCCGCCGCCCTGCGTCGTACCATAGAAGGTCCCGGACGCGTCACGGATCAAGGCCGCATAGGGCTCCGAGCCGTCATTCCCGCCTTTGAAGCTGTACAGCACCGTCGCGCTGGAATAATAGGGAGCCGTCAGTTCATAAACTGTGCCGTTGTCGGTCGTGCCCCCATATGGGGTCGTGCCGTACAGGTTACCGGCCGCGTCGGCCACGAAACCCGAGAGCGGCTCAAAAGGCTGGGAGCCGTTATAAATGGGGAAGTCGTAAAGCACCGTGTAGCTTTGCGCGGGCGCGGCAACCGCCGCCAGCATCATCACAATCGTAGGAACGATCATTGCGGCCCATCCGCTATTTCTTTGCGCCTCTACCATATCCTCTTCCCCCTTTGCGCCCTTCGGTCGTTGATTCCTCAACCGCCTGCGGCCGTACCCGCTGCAGTCATCGCTCGTACACATCGCGCCGGTGCGCAATGCGTGTAACACTGATCCGCTTCGCCGGGTCGTCAATAACGTAGACCACCCGCCAGTCGCCCACGCGGACGCGCCACTGATCTTTATAGCCTTTTAGCTTCTTGCATCCGGTGGGCCGTGGCGCATCGCCCAGAGATTCGATCTTCTTGACGACGCGGGCGAGCATGCTATCCGGTAACGCTTCGAGTTCCTTCCGTGCGGGCGGCTTTAACTCGACGGAATAGCTACTCACGAATTCGTCCGCTCTTTATGAGGTCCGCTTTGATCTGCTCAAACGGTATCCCCTTCTCTTTCCGACGCGATTCGGAAATCAGCCCGTCCCAAAAATCCTCTAATCTCGCGCCGTGCTTTTTCAAATCGATTTGAACGGCCACCCTGTTGCCCTTCTCGTCGGTTACGAATTGGATGCCGGTCATAAGCAGCTTCTCCTCCGCTCGTTTGGGAAACTGTACTTACTCTAATGATCCCGCCATGACGCGTCAATCGCCGCAGCCCGCAGCATCCCCATCGAAGCCGTTACCCCCGCCACCGCGCCGAATCGCTCGCTGATCTTTCGCATCGTTCTCTTCCTCTCTCTGTCCTTTTGTGTGGACGGTTGCCTTGGCATACGTCATAAGACCCTACTACCCCCTCTGGGTCAAGCTCTATCTGCGCCGTGATTGGAAGTTGTCAGCTTTGATAAGGATGGCGGGATGGTCAACTCCCGCAGCCGGTGGGCCGCGCGCCACACACTGCCCGTCCGTTCAAGCTACCACCGTTTCATGTCGGGGACCCCGGAATCGCTGGGCTCGAATTTGTTGCTTTATGAACGCCAAACTTGGATCGGAAAACTGGTTTTTTTGTATCCCTATGAACGCTTTTGTGCAAAAGTTGCACACTTTTGGCTCGGCTTGCGCCGCCCCTTTCGTGCCTGTCAGCGAACCCTCGACGTCCAGGTTAAGGGCGTGTTACTATTCCGGGTGCGGTAAGCTTGGCAGTCCACCAGGCCTTTATGTCAGACTTCGGGCTCTGTGCGACGGATGCTCGTGAACCCCGCCAGGTCCGGAAGGAAGCAACGGTAGCGAACCTCTCCGTGTGCCGCGGAAACCCGGAGTCTGGCACTCAGTCTATTTTGGATTTTCGCCTTAGGATCCGCTGGATTCGAGGCGTAGGTGTCGATCGGCTCGCGTGCTGAGGCAAGGGCTTAGGTGCACACAGTCGCGTCCAGGGTTCAAGTGCGAAGTGAAGTCTCAAATCGAAGAATCCAACATCTGAAATCGTAAATGCCGTATCAGGTTATTGCGCGTAAATACCGTCCCCAGACTTTTGACGACGTGGTGGGGCAGCGCACCGCCACCGAAACTCTGAAGAACGCCATCCGGCACGATCGTGTCGCTCACGGCTACATCTTTTCCGGGGCGCGGGGCGTGGGTAAGACCACCACGGCCCGCATTCTGGCCAAAGCCCTCAACTGCGCCCAAGGTCCCACGGTCACTCCCGATGGAACCTGCGACTCCTGCCAGGAGATCGCCGGCGGCAATTCGGTTGACGTTCTCGAGATCGACGCCGCCTCGAACCGCGGCATCGACGAGATCCGCGAGCTGCGCGAGACGGCGCGGTATCTGCCGGCGCGTGATCGCTACAAGATCTTCATCGTAGATGAAGCGCACATGCTCACCACGGAGGCGTTCAACGCTCTCCTGAAGACGCTGGAGGAGCCGCCGCCCCAGTGCCTCTTTATTCTGGCCACCACCGAAGCCCACAAGCTGCCCACCACCATCCAGTCGCGATGCCAGCATTTCGCCTTTCGGCTGCTCGATTATGCGGAAGTGGTGGCGCGGGTGAGGGACGTGTGCGCCGCCGAAAAGATTGAGTGTGACGAAGGGTCGCTCGGAGTAATCGCCGAGGCTGCGGCCGGCAGCCTGCGCGACGCGCTGTCGCTACTCGACCAGGTCATTGCCGGCTGCGGCGAGCGGCTGACCGAGGTGGAAGTGCAGCGGCTGCTGGGTATTGTGCCGGGCAAGTTTCTGGCAGAAACGGTGGACGCTATTGTGGCAGCCGATCCCGAACGCGTCCTCAAGCAACTGCAGCGCCTGTCATCCGAGGGTCACGAGCCTGCCGCCTTCCTGGGCGAGCTCACGCGCTTCATTCGCAACCTGATGATCGCTCGTAGCGCAGGCATCGAGAGCCCGCTGCTGGAGGTCCCGCAGGATACTCGCACCGAGCTGGGGCGCCTTGGCAACGCGCTCTCCGAGGAAGACTGGCTGCGTTTTTTCCAGATCCTGCTGCGGGCCCAAAACGAATTGCGCTATTCTCTGGAACCGCGCTTCCATCTGGAATTGGCGCTGCTGAAACTGGTGCACGCCCGCCGGCTGACGTCTCTGGAATCAGTGCTCGCCGAGCTTAAGGAGCTTGCTATGGAGCCGGCGGGACGAACACCTGCTCGGACCTCCGCTCCCGCCGCAGGAACCGTGCCTTCCGGGCCCGTCAGTCCAGTTTTGAGCCGGCCTGAGCGGCGGGATGGCCGCGGAGCAGCGCCCTGGAGCCCTCCCTCTGCCCAGCGCCTTCAAAGCCAGCCGGTTGCTCAGCCGCCGTCGCGTCCGGCTCCGTCCGATTCTGTAAATCGCACCGTCCCGGTGGCGCCTTTAAGGACGGCGCCTAACCCTGCTTCCCCGGCGTCCAGCGCCGGCACGACTCCGGAGGATTTGCGTGGCTCGGGCGGGCCGGGCGGAGCATCAGTTCAATCAGGAGTGGCGCCCAGCTCCAGTGCGGTCGAGGCTGGGAAGGCGCCGCCAACGACGCCCATGCCGTCACAAACCCAGACCGGGAGCGCTGATGAGGGGCGGCTCGCAGAAATCAAGAATCTCCTCTTCTCCCGTTCCAAGCGAATGATCAGCGTTTCGCTCGACAGCGCTGTGGGCTGGCGCTTTGAAGACGGCGAGGTTCAGTTCGTCTTTTCGAGCCAAGACGACGGCCGCTTTCTGGCGGAGACACTCAACCTGAAGGAAAATCATGAAGCCCTGGGCCAGGTTTGCGCGCAAGTGTTCGGCAAGCCCGTGCGGGTTCGTGTTACTCTGCAGGATGGGGAGCCGAAAGGCGGACTTCCTGTTCCCGAGGCGCGTGAGCGCGCCCGGCTTGATTCGCTGGTGCGGGCTTTTGAGCAGCGGTTTGATTGCGTCTGGGTGAATGTTGAGGATCTCCGGGGGGCAAAATCATGAAGAATCTGCAACAGATGCAGCAGATCATGAAACAGGTCCAGCAGATGCAGGAACAACTGCAGAAACAGCTGGACGATCTGGTGGTGGAGTCCTCGGCCGGCGGTGGCATGGTGGTGGTACGCATGAATGGTCAGAAGCAGTTGGTAACCGTGCACATCGACCCGGAAATCTTCGCCGCCAGGGATGCGGAAATGCTGCAGGATCTCGTCCTCACCGCCGTCAATGAAGCCACGCGCCGCGTGGATGAACAGCTGGCCAGCCGGGTGGGTTCGCTCGCCGGCGGACTCAACATTCCGGGCCTCACGTAGGTGAAGTGAATCGTATTTTGCGAGTTGCACCTGAGGACTCCCCGCACAACCAGCCTCATACGACCGTTGCCGCCGAAAGGGTAGGGCCCGCTTGCCGGCGGGAGGGGTTTGCGGCACGAGATAAGAGATGAGGGATTTCCCCGAACCGCTGTCGCGCCTGATCGATGAACTGAAGCGCTTGCCTGGGATCGGGCAAAAGTCGGCGCAGCGAATCGCTTTTCATCTCGAGCGGGGAAGCCGTGAGGACGTGGAGCGGCTGGCTGGCGCCCTTATCGAGGCCAAAGATAAACTGCGGCTCTGCAGCATCTGCAACAACCTTGCGGACTCCGAGGCTTGCCCCTTTTGCTCCGATCCGAGCCGCGACCCGTCCTTGGTCTGCGTGGTGGAAACCCCGTACAATGCCGTCTCGATTGAGAAGACCCGCGAGTTCCGGGGGCTCTATCACGTGCTGCACGGCAGTCTTTCGCCCCTGCAGGGCATCGGTCCCGAACAGCTCAAGCTGAAAAGCCTGATCGACCGGCTCAAAGATGGCAAGGTCCGCGAACTGATCGTAGCCACTAATCCGAACGTGGAAGGCGAAGCCACTGCCGTGTATCTGTCGAAATTGATCCGGCCGCTGGGCGTAAAGGTAACGCGCATTGCGATGGGTATTCCAGTCGGCTCAGAGCTGGAGTTCGCCGACGAGATTACCATGATGAAGTCGATTGAGGGCCGCCGCGAGATTTAACGGTTGAGCCTCTCGCGGCGCGTTGATGGGTGCGGGCAGATGGCCGAACGGCGTCAAACGGAACGGATCTTCTTTCAGATCCCGATTGTGGTCCAGGGCGTGGACCACCAGGGCAAACCCTTCTCTGAACAAACCACCACCATCGAAGTGAATCGGGATGGAGCGCGGATCGGGCTGAAGAGCAGCCCGCGGCTGGGCGCGGAAATGCGGGTCAGCAATCTCGCCACGCGTTTCAGCGCCCTTTTCCGGGTCGTGGTTCAGTGCCCGCAGAGCTACGGCGGTTCTCCCGAATGGGGCATTGCCCTCTCTCAACCCATGCCAGACTTGATGTCCGAGTTCTGGGGTATCGCCTTTGAAGAGCTGAAAACACCGATGGAAGCGCACATCGCGGCGCCGCTGCTCTGCAAGCTATGCGGGAGGCAAGAACTGGTTAGGATTTCGGAGCCGGAATACGCCGTTTTGTTAAAGACTTTTGTCTTGCCTCGGGTGTGTCCGGTCTGCCGTCAGTTGACAGACTGGGAGCCCTGCCCGGCCGCAGGTTCGAAACCGGGGGCCGCCTGGATCTTGCCGGAGAGTAAGGTCGAGCCGGCAGCGCCGGGCGCTCGCGGGGAGCCGGAGGCGTCTCAGCGCCGGGCGGCGCGCCGGGTTGCGGTGCGGGTGCCGATTCAGATCAAGACTGCGGAAGGGCGGTCCGAAGAAACCATAAGCCACGACGTGTCCCGAACCGGCCTCAGCTTCGCCACCCAGCTCGACCTCGCCGCCGGAGATGCAATTAGTGTCATTGTGGGCTACGGAATCGTGACCGCGCCGGCCACCCAGGAGGCCTGGGTGGTCTGGAGGCGCCCTGCGGAAAGCGGGGTCAAGGCTATAGTCGGAGTTCGATTCGCCAAAGCCGGTGACATCCAAGACGCGACTCTCGACAACCGCGAGATGAGTCTCACCAGCTAGCCTAGGGGCTCTTGCCGAACGGAGGCCGGCAAACTCTCAACCCGCCAGCTTGCCAATCAGGCTGAACAAGGGCAGATACATGGAAATGACGATCCCGCCCACGGCCACGCCGAGAAAAACGATGATGGCGGGTTCCATGGCGGCGAGCAGATCCTTGACGGCGACATCGACCTCCTCTTCGTAGAAATCCGCGATCTTCCCCAGCATGGCGTCGAGCGCACCCGTTTGCTCGCCTACCTCAACCATCTGCACCGCCATATTGGGGAATACGCCACTTCGGCGCATAGGATCAGCCACCGTGTTCCCGGCCTCAACCTCGGCGCGAACACCGGAAATCGCCTTTTCGATCACGGCGTTGCCGGCGGTACGTCCGGTGATGTCCAAGGACTCGAGCATAGGCACGCCGCTCGTGATCAGGGTTGAGAACGTACGCGAGAAGCGGGCCACGGCGATCTTGCGCATCAGCACGCCCAGGACCGGCAGTTTAAGGATCAAGCCGTCGAGGAGCAGGCGTCCTCGGGGAGTGGAGTGATATCGCCTGAGTCCAGCCGGAATTCCTATCGCTGCCAGCACGATCAGCCAGGAGAATTTGGCTACGACACCACTGAGGCCGATCACAACCCGGGTGGGCAGGGGCATGGTGGCGTTGAGGCCGGCGAAGAGCGTGGCAAAGATGGGGACCACCTTCCACAGGAGCAGGGTGATCACACCTCCGGCGATGACGACCACAGCCACCGGATAGATGAGCGCGGATTTTACGGCGGCCCGCAGCTTGACAGCCTTCTCAATATAGGATGAGAGGCGCTGCAATACTCCTTCGAGGATGCCGCCCGTCTCCCCGGCCTGCAGCATGTTGGAGTAAAGCGCATCGAAAACCTTGGGATGACGCTGGAACGCGCTGGAGAGGGTGGAGCCACCTTCCACGGCCGCACGGATTTGCCTCAGGACGCCGGCAAAGCCTTTATTCTCCTGCTGTTCCGCGAGGATTTCGAGGGTTTGGATCAGAGGGAGGCCTGATGAGATCATCACCGACAACTGGCGAGTGAAGATTGCCAGTTCCTTGGGTTTAACCCGCACTCGCCCCGACAATCCACCCTTCACGCCCGCAGCTTTGGAGCCTGCTTGGCCGCGCGCTGGCGCCGTAGCCTGGGCCGTGGGACTGGGTGAACGTGGACTCGCCGGACGTGGCAAGGTTAAGGGAGACGCTTGCGGTCTTGGGGTTGCCATTGCAAATCACCTCGGTTACCTGACGCTCGATCGGCGATGGGTGATGGGGCACTCAACGTGCGGAGACATCCCCGGCGCCGCTTACTTCCTAACCGCTGGGACGCGGGGCGCTTCCGAACCGCCGCTGTTGAAACTGCGGGCCGGCTGGTCCCTGCGACGGCGGCAGACGGTTGATCAGCGCTTCGAGTTCGTCCACATTATGCGATTGCTGCCGGGCCACTTCCAGACTGATCAGTCCTTGTTTGCAGAGCCACAGCAGCGATTGGTTGAAGGTTTGCATTCCGTGCTTATCCTGGCCGGACTGCATGGACGAATACACCTGGTGGACCTTGTCCTCACGAATCAGGTTGCGAATGCCGGGATTGGGAATCATGATTTCCATGGCCATCACCCGGCCCTTGCCGTCCTTTCTTGGCAACAGCGACTGGCAGAGCACGGCCTCTAGTACCAGGGAGATTTGGGTGCGGATCTGTGACTGCTGGTGCGCCGGGAAAACATCGATCACGCGATTGATGGTGGATACAGCCGAATTCGTGTGCAGCGTGCCAAACGTGAGGTGGCCCGTTTCGGCGATGCGCAGCGCGGCCTCCACAGTCTCAAGATCGCGCATCTCTCCGATCAGGACCACGTCAGGATCTTCCCGTAAGACGGCCCGAAGCGCGGCGGAGAAGGAATGGGTGTCGCCTCCCACCTCGCGCTGATTGATCAAACAGTTTTTGTGTTCGTGGACGAACTCTACCGGATCCTCGATCGTAATGATGTGGCCATGGCGAGTTTGATTGATGAAGTCGATGATGGTGGCGAGGGTGGTTGATTTGCCACTTCCCGTGGGACCCGTCACCAGAATCAGTCCCCGTGGCCGGTCGGCAAGCCTTCGAACGATGGGTGGAAGGCCCAGGTCTTCGAAACTCTTCACTCCCCAGGGAATCAGGCGCAGAACCAGTCCGACAGCGCCCCTTTGGTTGAAAAGATTGGCGCGGAACCGGCCGAGGCCCTTCACCCCGAAGGAGAAATCCATCTCCAGGGCCTCCTCAAAACGGTGCTTTTGGGAGTCCGTCAGTACGCTGTAGGCGAGCTGCTTGGTATCTGCCGTGTGAAGCGCCGGAACATCCTCACAGACTTCAATTTCGCCATGGACGCGCATACGGGGCGGACTGCCGACGGTGATGTGAAGATCGGATCCGTTCTTATCCACGAGACGCTTCAGCAAGTCAGTCAAAGCCGGTAGAGACATGTCAAACCTCCGCGCCGCGAGAGTATTCTGAGAGTGCATCCCCGGTGACGATTGCCGGAAGATTGTGGCCGGGTGATGAAACAGGCGCCGGGACGTGAGCAGGGGGCGATATCGGGCGCCGGTCATTTATCGTCGATTTTCGAGCTTCAGAGTATGGTTTCACGGATGACTTCTTCCAGACTAGTGGTCCCTTCCATCACTTTGGTGAGTCCGCTGCGCCGCAAGGAGATCATTCCGCGCTCGATCGCTTTACGCCGCAGGTCCATGGTTGATGCGCCCGCCAGAATCAGATCGCGCATCTCGTCGCCAACCTCCATTACTTCGTAGAGCCCCACCCGGCCCTTGTATCCGCGATCCAGGCACTTGGGACAACCCTTGGGCCCCAATATTTTGACTCTGCGGGCTTCTTCGTTTGTGAATCCAGCCGCCAGCAGCGCCTTGGAACCGGGGTTCTCAGGCGCCTTGCATACCGAACAGAGCTTGCGCACCAGCCGCTGCGCGCAAATCAAGTGCACCGAGGTCGCCACCAGGAAGGGCTCAATACCCATGTTCATCAAGCGTGAGATCGTGGAAGGGGCGTCGTTGGTGTGGAGGGTGGAGAGCACCAGGTGCCCGGTCAAGGCCGCCTTGATGGCAATTTCGGCGGTCTCGAAATCGCGGATCTCGCCCACCAGAATGATGTTGGGGTCCTGGCGCAGAAAGGAGCGCAGGGCGGCGGCAAAATTCAGCCCGATTTGTTCCTTCATTTGCACCTGATTGATGCCCGTGATCTGAAACTCCACGGGGTCCTCGGCGGTCAGGATATTGGTCTCAGGCTTGTTGAGCTGCGCAATGGCAGAGTACAGAGTGTTGGTCTTGCCGCTTCCCGTCGGGCCTGTCACCAGGACCATTCCATACGGTTTGAAAATCGCTTTTTGGAATTTGGCCAGAGACTCGGGTTCGAATCCCAGGAGGGCCATGTCGAGCCGCAGGTTCTCTTTGTCGAGCAGGCGCATCACCACTTTTTCGCCGTACAGCGTCGGCAGCACCGAGACCCGCAGATCGATCTGCTTCTTTTTGCCTTCATGGTTCAGCTTCAGCAGGATGCGACCGTCCTGCGGCAGGCGCTTTTCTGAGATGTCGAGTTTGGCCATGATCTTGACCCGGCTTATGAGAGCGTCGCGCATGCGCAGCGGCGGGCTCATCACAGCCTGCAGGATTCCGTCCACCCGAAGGCGCACGCGGAACTCGCGTTCGTAAGGCTCCATGTGGACGTCGCTCGCGCCGCGCCGCACCGCATCGGTAAGGATATGGTTTACGAGGCGGATGACCGGCGCTCCCTCGGCTTCCTTCTCCAGTTCCGCCAGGTTAAATGAGCCGTCATCGGTTTCCTCCTCCAGCTCGACGCTTTCCGCTTCCTCCTGGTCCGTGAAACCCACCAGGTCTTCCATCGTTTTTTGGCTCGCGTTTTGGCTTGCGTCGTCCTCAACCCATCCGTAGTGGCGCTCGATGGCTGTCCGGACTGCCGCCGCCGGAGCAACGATCGGTTCCACAGTGAGACCCGTCATAAAACGGATTTCATCGAGGGCGAGGAAGTTCGTGGGATCCGCCATCGCCACCTTAAGCGTGGCGCCGAGACGCTGCAACGGCATCAGTTGATGCTTGCGAGCCGTCTCCTGAGGCACCAGACGGATCACCGCCGCATCCACCTCCAGGGTGGCTAGATCGAGCCCCGAAGCACTCAGCGGTCGTCCGCTTGTCGCCTGATTGGTGCTCACTTGGCCGGCTTGCTGAAGCATGCGTTCGGTCCCTGCATCTTTTCCACTCTTCTATGCGCGTCTACGCGCGCGAAACTCAGTGTCGCTGCGCGCAGGCTTCGCCGTCGTCTTCCGTGCGCGTAGGGAAAGACGCCTTCAATTTCCCTATCGGCAATCCGCCGGGAAAAGGTACATCCCGCAGCCCACCTGACGTTGTCGGACCCCGTCGTCGCGTGGGCAAGCGTGGTCTCTCGGTCGGTGGGCAAGCAACCAGCAACGGAGTGGGCGCCGGGAATTCCCCGTCGAAACCGAACGGGTCTCAATTAGGTGCCTGGTTCGCCGGGAGGTGATAAGCTCATTCGTCAGTCGATAGGCTCGTGGAACCGATTGAAGCGACGAGCAACTTTGAAGAAGCTCAATGATGCGGCCTGGCGGTCGCCGGGAACGGAGGTTATATGATGGATCGCCGGATCTTTGGCTGGTTGCTGGCTGTTGTGGTGTTTGGCCCGAACTTCAACCGTGCGCTCGCTCAGACTTCCCCTGTCACCTATGTCCGCTGCGGAACGCTGATCGACGAGAAGTCGGCGGAACCACTGCGGGACAGGGTCGTCGAAATCTCCGGCGACAAGATCCAGGCTGTCAGGAGCTACTCCGCCGGCTTTGCCAAACCGGCCGGTGCCACGCTGATCGACCTCGCCTCGGAGACCTGTCTGCCCGGCCTGATCGATACGCACACCCACACGCTGCTTCAGGGCGACCAGAGGCCTGGCCAGTACGAGGAGCAGATCCTGAAGTGGTCGCTGCCCTATCGCGCTATACGGTCTACGCAGTCGGCGCGGCGGGCGCTCGAGTTCGGCTTCACCACCATTCGTGACCTTGAGACCGAAGGCGCGTATTACGCTGACGTGGCCTTGCGCGACGCCATCCGCGAGGGCGTTGTTCCGGGACCGCGCATGCAGGTAGCTACGCGAGCGCTCGACGTTACCGGCGCCTATGCGCTGCTCGGCTACGATCCTGCGCTGCAGTTGCCTCATGGCGTTCAGGTGATCGACGGGCCGTACGAGGCGCGCAAAGCCGTCCGCGAGCAGATCGGCAACGGCGCCGACTGGATCAAATTCTATGCGGACAAGAGCGTTTATCACGGCTCCGGCGCAACCATGGAAAGCATTCCCACCTTTACGCCGGAGGAGCTTGCCGCGATCGTGGATGAGACACACCGCCAGCGCCACCAGGTGGCCGCGCATGCGATGGGCTTGCAGGGGGTCCACAACGCCGTCGAGGCCGGTGTGGACACGCTTGAGCACGGAGTCTACATCGCGGACAACGATCTCAAGACCATGGCGGCGCGCGGCATCTATTACGTCCCCACGCTTTACATCTTCGTTTACTCTGACCAGATCCATTCCACTGAAGGGTTCCCCGGCTTTGAACGCGGAACCGAGATTCACGCCCAGACTTTCCGGCGGGCGCACCAGGCGGGCGTGAAGATCGCTTTCGGGACGGACGTGGGCGGCTTCGAATGGACCATCAATCCGGCGCACGAGTTTCCACTCATGGTCCAGTACGGCATGACGCCGGCGGAAGCAATCCGGTCGGCAACCGTGACGGCGGCGGAGCTTCTTCACATGCAGGACGAAATCGGATCGGTCGAAGCGGGGAAATTCGCCGATATCGTTGCGGTCCCGGGCAATCCGCTGGCAGACGTCGGCGCGCTTCAGAACGTCAACTTTGTGATGAAGGGCGGAGTGGTGTACAAGGCCGCTCGTCAACCGCAGTAGCGAAGGGTAGCGCAGACTTCGCGCTTTTCGAAGTCTGCGGCCCTTCTTAGGAGCCGCGCCAGAGAGACGACTCTCTGAGGGCCCGTCATCACGCCCGCGATCCCGCCTACGGGAATCTCCATAGCAGATACCCCGCCACAATCGACCCGACAATCGCGCCGCCATAGCAGAACGTGTTGATCAGCTCGTTGAGGTGCTTGATCTGCAATCCATCGTAGAGCGTGTAGCGAAAGCGGTGAGCCCAGTGGAAGAGGGAGAGCATGCACAGGACGAACAGATACAATCGCGCCAGCGGGTGGCTAGCCAAAGCCAGCAGGCTATCGTAACCAGGGGCCTTCAGCCATCCCAGCGGAAACGCCAGCCCAAACAGAAAAAGCTGGATCGGAATCGCCAGGGCGGCCACCACCCCGCCTGCGCTGAAAAGCAGCCACAGAAACGGTTCGTTCGATCGCTTGCCCATCTTGTCCTCAGAGAATCAGGCCGTCACCGCAGAATAAACCAAGCCAGCACCGCCGAGACTACGATCCAGGCGACGAAGTTCGGCCCCGCGATCAGGATGTTCGGAACGCGCTTACCGCCTAGGCGCACGGCCATCGCCTTTGGGGCCAAGTTGAACCATGTGACGGCGTGAAAAACGACGAAAAATAACGCGATCACGTTAACGATGATCACAATTGGATTCGCCAGCCACGCTTGAAACACCGCGTACCTGTCCGCGCCTTGCTTCAAGGCCCGGACCTGGAGCAGGGTCAAGATGACGAACCAGGCCACCGCCACGCTGCTCGATTCCCGAAGAATGAATTTCAGGTAAGGCCGGCGGCCCAGCCACCAATAAGTGGACATCCCGGCACGGTAGGTCCTCGGTACGTACTCGGTGGGAGCGGCCATGTCTTTTACCTCCCGCCCCAAGGCATCAGCATGGACTTAACCCACTCTTTGGCGGCAGTCAGCTTATACTGCTGAATCGCCCCGGCCGGGTCCACATGCTTGGGGCAGACCTCGGTGCAATCGCCCACAAACGTGCAACCCCAGATGCCATCGCTGTGTGAGAGGATGTCCAGGCGTTCGCTCGCGCCCTCGTCGCGGGAGTCGGCGTTGTAACGCTGCGCCAAAGCGATCGCGGCCGGCCCGGAAAAAAGCGGGTCTAATCCATAAACCGGACAGGCGGCGTAACACAGCAGGCAATTGATGCACATGCTGAACTGTTTGTAGGTATCGAGTTGTTCCGGCGTCTGAAGATACTCACCGTCAGTCAACGGCTTTTCCTTGTTCCGGATCAGCCACGGCTTGGACTTGGTGAGTTTCACCAGGAAATCCGAAATGTCGACGATGAGGTCGCGCAGAACGGGAAAGTTCTTCAGCGGCTCCACGCGCACCGGACCCGGCGCGTAATCGGTGAGAAATGTGGCGCAGGTGAGCTTGGGCTCGCCATTCACCATCATGCCGCAGCTTCCGCACACACCCATGCGGCACGACCAGCGGAAGGTGAGGGAGCCGTCCACCTTGTCCTTCACGTAATTGAGGGCGTCAAGCACCACCCAGTCTTTGCGTAGCGGAACCTCGTAGGTCTGGCTCCGAGGCTTGGTGTCCTGGCCGGGATGAAAGCGTGTGACTTCAAGAGCGATTTGATCAGCCATGATTCTCCGTTATTTTCCGTAAACCCGTTCCGCCGGCGGCCAGCGCGTGATCGTCACCGGCAAGTACTCCACTTGAGGCCGTCCGTCTGGCTGGCGGCGTACCAGCGAGTGCGCCAGAAACCGCTCGTCGTTGCGCTCCGGAAAATCCGTGCGCTGGTGCGCGCCGCGCGATTCCATACGTTTGAGGGCGCACTGCGCCATCGATTCGGCGACGTCCAGCATGAAGGCGAGTTCCAAAGCGGACACGAGCTCGGTGTTGAAGATGTGGCCGCGGTCGTCAAGCGCCACGTCGCGGAAGCGTTCCTGCAATTCGCTGAGCTTGTCCACCGTAGCAGCCAGTGAGTCGCCGGAACGATAGATGCCGGCGCCGCGTTCCATCGTCAACTGCATCGCCTCGCGCAGGGTCGCGATCCGCTCGCTACCTGCGGCCTTCTGAAGGAATTGCTCGTTCAGGCGCGCCTCTTCATCGACGGCTTGGGTGAGGGCCTGACGGCCCGGAGCCTTCTGTCCGGATGCATAGTCCGCCGCCGCGCGTCCGGCCCGCGCTCCGAACACGAGACATTCCGACAGGGAATTCGAGCCCAGGCGGTTGGCGCCGTTGATGCTCACGCAGGCTGCCTCGCCCGCCGCATACAAGCCCTCGATTGGCGTGGCACCGTTGATGTCCGTGTGAACGCCGCCCATCATGTAGTGGATCACGGGCCGCACCGGAATGAACTCCTTGATGGGATCAATATTCTCGTACTTAAGGCACAGCTCCCGCACAAACGGCAGCTTGGAGTTGATGGTCTTCGCGCCGAGGTGACGAAGATCGAGGTGTACTACGGAACCATACGGACCTTCGATGGTGCGGCCCTTTTCCTGTTCCTTGACGAAGGCTTGCGACAGCCGGTCGCGTGGACCGAGTTCCATGCTGCGAAGCACCGGCTTCGCCTGTGGCTTTCCCAGACTGTAATCCTGCAGATAGCGGTAGCCGTCCTTATTGATCAGGTATCCGCCCTCGGCGCGGGCGGCCTCCGTGATCAGAATGCCGGTGAAAGGCAAGCCGGTCGGATGGTATTGGACGAACTCCATGTCCTTCAGCGGAACGCCGGCCCGATAAGCGAGCGCCATGCCGTCGCCGGTTTTGATGGCTGCATTGGTGGTGAAACGAAACACACGGCCGCAGCCGCCGGTACACAGGATCACGGCCTTGGCGGTGATGGCTTGAATCTTTCCGGTGGTGAGCTCGATCGCCACCACGCCCTGAATGCGGCCGTCATCCACCAACAGCCGGGTAACAAAGAACTCGTCATAGCGGGTAACGGCGTTGTATTTGAGCGAGGTTTGAAACAGGGTATGCAGCAGGTGAAAACCGGTCTTGTCGGCGGCGTACCAGGTCCGGGTTTTCTTCATGCCGCCAAAAGGCCGCACCGCCACGCGGCCGTCCGGTTCGCGGCTCCAGGGACAGCCCCAGTGCTCCAGACGCATCAGCTCTTCGGGAGCTTCCCTGACGAAGGCTTCCACGGCGTCCTGATCGCAGAGCCAGTCGCCACCGGAGATCGTGTCGTACGCGTGCTCATCCAGGCTGTCGTCAGCAAGAACCACGCCCGCAGCTCCGCCTTCCGCTGAGACGGTGTGGCTGCGCATGGGGTAGACCTTGGAGATCACGGCAATACTGAGGCTGGGATTGGTCTCCGAGGCGGCGATAGCAGCGCGAAGGCCCGCTCCGCCGCCGCCCACCAGAAGAACATCGTGCGAGGAGATATCAAGCATAAGAGCCGAGTCCCGAATATACGCTGGCGGCGCGAGCCGTTTCAAGAGTGAAAAGATTGAGACCCGGTCCTTCGTCCCTGGTCCTCGTCATTTGCGCCGCGCCTGGTCCATCCAATCCCTCAGAGAACAAGGGACAAGGGACAAGGGACAGGGGACTGAGAGGTTCCTCGTACTGCGCTCGACGGTTCGACGCTCGACTTTTGCCGACCTCCGCGTCATACTCGTGGCACCGGAGAAGTGGAATGCGTCCCGAACGGCGCGAGTGATCTTGAAGGCCAATCTCACGATTCCAAGATAAGGGGTATGACACTATGAAGAGAACTTCCCGCGGCCTGCGAACGACGTACTCATTTGCGCTTCTGGCTGCGCTATCGTTTGGCGCACTACGGTTGGCCGCCGCATTCAGCGCGAAGACTCCGGGCGCGGCACCCGCGCCTCCGGTGGCTGCCGTTCGACCGGTCACCGACGAATATTTCGGGGTAAAGGTCGCCGATCCTTACCGCTACATGGAGAACCTCAAAGATCCTGAGGTGGCTGCCTGGTTCAAGGGTCAGAACGATTACACTCGCTCGGTTCTGGCCCGCATCCCCGGACGCACGGCGTTTCTCGCTCGCATCAAGACGCTGGACGAGTCGGCGCCGGCGCGCGTAACTGACCTCCGGCGCTTGCCCGGCGACCGCTTTTTCTACCAGAAGCGCTTGGCCAGCGAGGACCTTGCCAAGGTCTACGTGCGTGACGGGCTGAATGGCGAGGAAAAGCTGCTGGTGGACCCGGCGAAGTTCGCGCGTGCGGGCGGTCCGCACTTCGCCATCAGCTACTACGGCCCATCCTGGGACGGGCGCTACGTTGCCGTGGGTGTATCTCCGGCGGGCTCTGAAGATGCGGTGATCCATGTGATCGATGTGGCGTCGGGCCGCGAGACCGATGACGTGATCGACCGGGCGCAGTTCGGCAATCCGTCCTGGCTTCCTGACGGCCACTCATTTGTATACAACCGGCTGCAGGAGCTTGGGCCGAACGCCGCGCCCACCGATCGCTATCTTAAGAGCCGCGCTTATCTGCACGTGCTTGGCACCAGCGCTGACAAAGATACGCTCGTTTTCGGCGACGGCGTTTCCTCGGTGAAGATCGATGCGGCGGATATTCCTTTCGTGTTTATCGCCCCCGGCACGCCGTTTGCGTTGGGTGTGATCGCGCACGGCGTTCGAAACGAGCAGACGGTTTACGAGGCGCCCATCGAGAGCCTGAGCAGCTCGAGCCCAGCCTGGAAATTGATCTGCGACGTGGACGATGACATCACCGGCTTCGACGTGCACGGTGACGATCTTTACCTGCTTTCTCACCTGCAAGCCTCGCGATTCAAGGTGCTCCACACACTGGTCTCGAAGCCGGAGGTGGCCCATGCCGAGGTCGTGGTGCCCGCCGGCCAGTCCGTAATCCGCAATATCGCCGCCGCCGAGGACGCTCTCTACGTGCAGGAGCTTGACGGCGGGATCGGCCACCTGGCGCGCGTCGCTTACGGCGAAAACAAGACTCAAGAAGTGTCACTGCCCTTCCAGGGGACGGTCTCGATATCGGCGACCGATCAGCGTGTGCCCGGTGCACTCCTTGAAATGACCACCTGGACGAAGGCTGCCCAGATTTACGCCTATGATGCCGGGACCCGGCAGGTGAGCAACACCAAGCTGCAGCCGGCCGGTCCCTTCGATGCTCCGGCCGACCTCGAATCCGTCGAGGTGAAGGCCCGGAGTTATGACGGCACGTTGATACCGCTTTCGATCGTTTACAAGAAAGGACTGAAGCTGGACGGCTCGAATCCTACGTTGCTCGAAGGCTATGGTGCCTACGGCATCAGCAGCGATCCTTTCTTCGATCCCCGCTATCTCGCCTGGTACGAGCGCGGCGGCGTATTCGCCGTGGCCCACATTCGCGGCGGTGGCGAGTATGGCGAGGACTGGCATCTGGCGGGCAAGATGCTGACCAAGCACAATACATGGCAGGATTTCATCGCCTCCGCGCAATACCTGATCGACCAGAAGTACACCACGTCCGCGAAGCTCGCGATTGAAGGCGGCAGCGCGGGCGGCATCACCATCGGCCGCTCGATCACCGAGCGACCGGACCTGTTCGCGGCCGCGATTGACGCGGTGCCAATGTCGGATGCGGTGCGTACCGAGTTCACGCCTAATGGTCCGCCCAATATTCCGGAGTTCGGCACGGTGAAGACGGAGGACGGCTTCAAGGGGCTCTACGAAATGAGCGCTTACCATCACGTGAAGGATGGCACGGCTTACCCCGCTGTCATGGTGACCACCGGTTTCAACGATCCTCGCGTGATTTCCTGGGAGCCCGGCAAGATGGCGGCGCGCCTTCAGGCTGCCACATCCAGCGGGAAGCCTATCCTGCTGCGTGTTGATTACGACGCCGGGCACGGCTTTGGGTCCACCAAGACGCAGCGCGAGGAAGAGATGGCCGACGAGATGAGCTTCATGCTGTGGCAATTCGGGGTGCCGGATTTTCAGGCGGAGCAGCGGTGATTGGGGAGGCTCCTATCGCCGTGGCGGGGCCTGCTCCGAAGCAGCGGCCTTGGTCTCACTTTTGACGGTGAACAGCCTGAAATTCGAATAGGCGTGCCGGTTGCGAAAGAGCTGCCCGCCATTCACCGTAGTCACGGTGACCGCTTGCGGCAGCCAGAGGGCAGCCGTGGCTTGGGGGATGCGGACTTCACCGAATTGGATTTCCGTGGTTAACTGCTCCAAGGCGACGTCGAGCTGGGGCTCGAGCAGATCGAGGCGCATTTTCACGATGCGGAAGCTCTTAGAATGGATCCATGCCACACCCTGGTACAGCAGCAGCGCCGATCTACCCTGGAGGTTGATTCTCCCAGTGACCGCCGCTTTGCCAGGCACCTCGGCAAACGCAATCACGTAAAGGTCCTGCCCCTCAACGGACTGCTTGCCCAGGTAACGGAAATTAGTCTGGTACCGGTTTTGCGGATGAAATAACACCCACATGGAAGCGGAATTCGTGGTGAAGGGAAACCCCTGCGGCGCGCTTTCTGGCTCTACAGGCTTCAGTCGAGCGTTCGTTCGATACTCGTGCAGCACTTCCTCTCCTGGCGCCTTGTCGACCGTGATTAAATAACCGAAGTGATGGCGGGAGGTGTCCAAAAGCCGCCCGTTGTACCCATACTGCTGCTCGGTGATCTCTTCGTCGGCGGCCACGTTGCGCAGGTCCTCGTAGGCCTGAACCACGGCCTCGCCGGCCTTCGTCAGGATGTCCGGAAGCTGTTGTTGATTCGTGCCGGGCTGGAGACCCTGCAGTTCCGGAAGGGCCGACATGATCTCCGGCAGCGGCAGATCAACAATGCTGTAAGCGTGCTTGTAGTATGACTGTTCGTCCTCCTCTTGACCGATAACAGCAAAGGGGCAAGTTGGCAGAGCGCCATAAGCTAATGCGACGCCGAGCGCTGCGCGAACGATTGCTCCAGAAAACTTCCGCGGCATTGCGTTGTAGAAACCTTCCGAATTCCCGAGCGCGCAGTTCTTGGTCATGATGAGGGCGCGGGCCTTATTGATTCATCGTTCGGAGGTCTTTTGCCAGCATCGCGAGCGGATCTGCAAGTGGGTACCTGGCGTCCCTATGGATGGGGCTTCCCTCGGCGCGATAGTACAGCCGCAGCGCAGCCTTGTCGTAGATCACCAGAACCGGGTCCACTTCTTGCTGCACCTTTGGTGAGGAACTGCGAAGACCGCCGGCCTCTACGACCTGACGGATGGCGGCTCCCAGATAATAGACTCGCGCCACCGCATCGGCCTGGCTGCAGTTATCAATGAGTTTCCAGGAGAGCCGCTCAGAGAGTTTCCTGGACTGTCCTTGCCTGGTCAGGGACTCCTGCACGCCAGCCGCTTCAGAATGGGACAGATGGCTGCTGTCGAGGCAGAAAGCCGTAACGCGCCTGAGGGCCTCACCATCAAAAATCTCACCTTTTCGAGGGGGCATCCGGACGGTCGAGGGCGTTGGAGAACCTACTGGCTGCGGTAACCGGGAGTCCAGATTTCCGCCCGGAAACTGAACAGCAAGTGGGTTGGGTCGCGAAACCCATAACAACAGAACCGCGAGAAGAGCGACGTTCTGACGAAGCGACCTGGAAATCATGCGCAGTGCCCGCCGCAAACTAACGGTCCAGGCAAGTTTACTATAATAGTCGCAATTGGAAGCGGCTCTTGCGCTAAGGACAAACCGCACGCTAGTATCACCCCTTGTGAGCGGGGGCGGCACGGCTGAGGCGGCACCTTCCGTGAGGTTTCCTGGGTTTTTTTTGACAACCGGTTTTACCTTAGAGGCTGCCCATGTCGTCGAATGAACTCCGTCCATCTGCCCCTCCGGCAGCGCGTCGCACCGTCCCGGTGGACCTCATCGAAGACGCGCGAAAGCACGTCTACCAAGCCGCCTTTCGCACGCCGCTGGTGCCGCTCAATTACACCGAGGCGCCTTGTACCGTTTACCTGAAGCTCGAGAACCTGCAGCCGATCGGCTCTTTCAAGATTCGCGGCGCCTATAATGCGGTCCGCCTGCTGCCCGCGGACGAGCGCGCCCACGGCGTGTGGACGGTGAGCGCCGGCAACGCGGGGCAAGGCGTGGCGCTCGCGGCCCGGCAGGCAGGAGTATCCTGCAAAGTGCTCGTGATCGAGACGGCGCCGGATGCGAAAATCGATGCCATGCGGCGCCTCGGCGCCGAAATCGTCAAAGCTCCTTACGACCAGTGCTGGCAGGCGCTCGGCGAGCGCAGGCATCCCGCGATGACGGGCGCGTTTGTGCACCCATTTGAAGACGACGCCTTTATCGCCGGCAATGCTTCCGCCGGCGTCGAGATCCTGGAAGATCTGCCTGACGTGGACGCTGTCGTGGCCGGCTTCGGCGGTGGAGGGCTCTCCTGCGGAATCGCCTCTGCCCTGGCCGGGCTCAAGCCGGAAGTCAGGGTTTATGCAGCTGAGCCCGAGACCGCGGCACCGCTGGCCCGCTCATTTGCCGCCGGATCGGCTCAGGACTTCCCCGGCTGGACGGCCAGTTGGGTGGATGGATGCGGAGGCAAAAGCGTCTTTCCTCGCATGTGGGCGCTCGCGCACCATCTGCTGGCCGGCTCCATCGTGACCACGCTCGAAGGGACGCGCCGCGCCTTGAAGCTGGTGGCCGAACGCAACCACGTGATCGCGGAAGGGGCCGCGGCCTGCGCCGTGGCGGCAGCGCTCACCGGCAAGTGCGGGAGCGGCAAGGTGGTGGCCGTCGTCAGCGGGGGCAACATCGATCTCGCCAAGTTCACGGAACTTGTTTCCGCGCCGTGACCGTGTACGGCCATGGCGTAAGGGCACAGCGATGTCGGAGTTAGGGACTCCGAGTCAGGTCAGAGGCTTCCCAAGCACCCCCCTGTGCGCGCGCTATAATGATTAAGACTGATTAGGCTAATTAAGGCAACAACATCGTTGCCTGACCACGTTGTTGTGTGCGATTCTTGCATTGACAGGCGTGTTGTTCTCAGTCCGCACCGTTTCCGCCAAAGAGGAAAGTCTCAAGTCTGAGGTTGCTGACCAGAACATCATCGCCAATCTTGACCACCAGTCCCATTGGAGTTTTTGGGTCTGCGCGGCAGACATTGTACGCGAACATGGTCTGGTGATGCTCAGGGGAGAACGTGAACTGATAATCGACGCAGCCGACCAGAACCGGGCTAATGTAGTTGTCGTTGGGCCGATCTGGAAATGGCATTCTATTGGAAATCATGTCCTCTCTGCTGGCCGAAACGGCCATCGGCATTGGAACTTCCTCGGTCGGAAACATTGCCAAGGTTTCCACGAGTTCGGGGTTCTTGGCGGTTCTTTCTGGGTCGCAAATTTTCTTTTGCTTGTTAACAGCAGCCTTGAAAAGCCAGTCTTTTGTATGACGGATTGGCCGGACGCTACGCGCATCAGGTTGTTGACCACGCCGTGCAATACGTGGATGGTCGTGTTCACACCAACACGCTGGAAAACTTTTGGAGGCTGTTGAAGCGCGGGATTCACGGAACCTATGTAAGCGTCGAGCCGTTCCACCTTCGCCGCTACCTTGACGAACAGACGTTCGCTACAACATGCGTAAGATCGATGACGCTGGACGATTCAAGGCGGTTTTGTCCCAAGTCGTTGGCAAGCGGCTTATAGTGGACCCCGAATTTTGGACCAGGCAATAAGTTAACATGTCGGCTCAGTCGTCGAGGCTAGGAGGGCCGATGAGCACGACACGCAAGCAGTACAGTGCCAAGTTCAAGGCGCGGGTGGCGATCGAGGCGATCCGGG
>DASYYZ010000131.1:0-67945 GCA_035946735.1 Terriglobia bacterium | reverse complement strand
CAACCTAGCCACCACGACCACCCTTTCGATTACGGGCGGTGTGAACAATTCCGGCAATTTCACCACCGGCTTTTCGGGCGGCACCAATACGGTTACGGTAAGCGGCGCCTTCACCAACAACGCCGGGGCGGAGCTTGAGCTACAGGGCACGAACGACACAGTCAGTGTGGCTAGCCTGAGCAACTCCGGCTTGGTCTCGATTGCAGCGGGCGACACACTGAATCTCACCAATCAGCCCAACGGCATCACGGATGTCCCTCAAGGCTCCACCCTCGACCTCCAAGGCAACTTGAAGGCCGGAACAGCCAACGGACTGGCCAAACTGACCAGCTTGGAAGGAACGGTCAACCTGAACAACGGCCAAACCAACGCCGTTACGCCGAACGGCGGCACCTTGACCATCAGCGCGACCGGGGCTTTGAATCTCTCCGACCCGGTCGCCTCGACTACCACGCTCTCGATCACGGGGGCCGTCAACAACTCCGGTGCAGTCAGCACCGGCTTCTCGGGCGGCACCAATACCATCAATGTGAGCGGGGCTTTTACAAATAACGCCGGAGCAACGCTGGTGGTGGGCGACGGCGGGAGTACCAACGACGCTGTCAACATCGCGAGCTTGACCAATTCGGGTACGGTGGACGTCGGGACCGGGACCTCCGCAACCGGCTCGCTCCTGAACCTAACCGCTTCAGGGACGTCCACCAATTCCGGCACGTTTAACATGGGAAGCCCCACCAGCGTGGGGACTCTCAAGATCAGCTCGGCGGCCGTGACCCTGTCGGGCACCGGCAAGATCGTCATGTCGAATCTTCCCGGCAACACAATTACGGGCGCGGCGGCCACCGACATCCTGACCAGCGCCAACACGATCGAAGGCTCGGGCAACATCGGCAACGGCAACATGGGCTTCGTCAACACCGGAACCGTGCTGGCGAATCAAAGCACGCCGCTGATCATCGACCCATCCTCAAGCGGCTTCAATAACAAGGGCACGGTGAATGTCAGCACGGGCGATGAGTTGCAGATTACAGGACCGGCCAATTCATTCCTGAATTATTCGGCCACCAACAAGACCCTGACGAATGGCACTTACCTGGTTTCCGGAACGCTTCAGTTCGGCGCCACCGGAAATACCATCACCACCGACGACGCCAAGATCACCCTGACAGGCGCAGCCGCCAAGATCGTTGATCCCTCGGGCGGAAACATCCTCGTGCCGCTATCCAAAATCGGCACCGGCAGCCTCTTCGATATCACCAGCGGCGCTACTTTCACCACCCAGGGAAATTTCACCAATAACGGCACGCTGACGGTGGGGGGCGGCGGCAGCAAGTTTGTGGTCAAGAGCGGCAGTAACCTCACAAACTTCTCCGGCACCACCCTGACGGGCGGCACTTATAACGTCACCGGCACACTGCAGTTTGGCGCCACGGGCACGAGTCTGGTGACGAACGCGGCGAACATCACGCTCACCGGTACGCAGGCGAAGATCATCAGCTCCGCCGGCGCGAGTATTCTCACGAACTTCGCCACCAACAACGCCGGCGCCAGCTTCGACATCACCAACGGGTACAGTTTCACCACCGCCGGGAACTTCACCAACAACGGTTCGCTGATCGCAGGAAGCGCCACCAACAGCACGAGCAAGTTCGACGTGAACGGAAATCTGACGAACTTCAACAGCTCAACCGACACGCTGACCGGCGGTATTTATAATGTGGCGGGAACACTGCAGTTTAACAACGCGGACATCGTGTCCAACGCTGCCAATCTCACCTTGACCGGAAATGGGTACCATATCGAGAACCAGACCGCGGGGAATGCCCTGGCCAACTTGGCCACCAACTCCTCGACGGGCACCTTCACGCTGGCCGGCAACGCCAACTTTACCGGCGCGGGCACGATCACGAACTCGGGGACGGTGAAGGTGAACAAGGGCAGCACGCTCACGATTGCCAACAGCGGCAACTACACCCAGAGCGTGGGTACCACCACCGTCGATGGGACGATCTCCACCGGCGGTTCGGGGAGTATTCAGATCAACGGCGGCAACTTCTTTGGCAACGGCGGCAATTTGAGCGGCAACACAACCAACAGCGGAACCCTCAACATTGGAGACGCCGTCAAGACGGCCGGTAAGGAAACCGTCACCGGCACCTACACTCAGAACTCGGCAGGGGCGTTGGACATTGATATCGGCGGCAACACTGCGGGAACGCAATTCGATCAGCTAACGGTTACGGGCGCAGCCAGCCTGAACGGGACTCTCAATCTCGATCTGATCAACAACTTCGTTCCGACGGTCGGCTCGATGTTCGATATTCTCAACGCCAGCACGCTCAACGGCACCACCTTTGCGACCGTCACCGGCACTGGGATCAACTCAAACGAGCACTTCACGGTGGTCTACAACACGAACAATGTCACGCTGGACGTGGTGGCGGGCATGGGTCCGCTGGCGGGCATAGGTCCGCTGGCGCAAAACCTGCCCCTCAACAGCCCCACTCCCGAGCCTGGCAGCTTGCTGTTGCTCGGGACGGGCTTCGCGGCGCTCGGGACGTACTGGAGGCGTCGCCTAAAATCCGAGAGCAGCGGTCCGGGAAAATGAATCAGGGTCGCAGCGTGCAACCGGCGAGCTGACGCCGGATACAATCGAGGTTCCGCTGGTACTGCAGGTTTCGGGGGGCGAGTTTCTGCGCTAGTTCAATCTGCTCGGCGGCATGCGGCGAGTCGCCGCTGCGCTCGAGCGCCACTCCCAATCCATTGTGCACGTCGGCGTTGCCGGGATAGAGCTGGGCGGCGCGTGTGAAGGAAGCTACGGCTTCCGCATAGCGGCCCTTCTCAAAATAGTCGTATCCGAGCTGATAGTACGCCCCGGGCAGGTCTGGCTGCTTCAGCAGGACCTTCTGCCAGGCGACGATCGATTCATCGTAGCGGCCGGCGTGGCGGAGCGCCAAGGCGTAATCAAACTGGGTCGACGGATTCGAGGGATCGAGGTCTAGCGCCTGTTTGATCTTTGCCAGAGCTTCTTGGGGACGGCCTTTGTCGATCAGGAACAGGCCTTCATTGGCGTAGGCGGCAATCAACGGAGCCTGCTTTTCCTTGCGGCTGAGCTGCTCCGCAATCGTTGCCTCAGCGGCTGCGTCCTGGGCCTTGCCGGCGCGCCGCAAGGTCTGGCTGAGCATGTAATGAACCGAGCTGTCAGCAGGCAGGAGTTCTGCCGCCCGGTGGAATGCTTGGAGGGCGCCTTCCACGTTGCCTTGATCGCGCAGCGCGAGGCCAAGGTCACGGTGAGCCGGGCCGAGCGACGGATCAAGCCGGATGGCGGTCCGCAATTCGGAGGCTGCGGGTTCGGGCTCGCCCGCTTTCAGCAGCGCGCTGCCTAGGTCCTGGTGCAGGACGGCGTTCCCCGGGTCGAGCGCGAGGGCGCTGCGGAACTCAGTCTGCGCTGACCTGTAGTTGCCCTCGGTCGAGCAGAGCTCCCCGAGTTCGCGGCGGGCGTCAACCTGGCGTGGATTGAGTTCAAGCGAGGCGTGATAAAGGCGGCCGGCATCGCTCTTACGATCTTCTTTGATGTAGAGGCGCGCCAGTGAAAGGCTGGCGTCGGCGCTTTTCGGATCAAGCTTGAGCGCTAATCGAAGCTGCTTTTCGGCGGCTTCTCGCTGGCCGGCCTCGGACATCATGTCGCCAAGGTACCGGTGATATGACGCGTTCCCAGGATCGAGATCGCAGGCTCGCGCCATCTCAACCACAGCATCGTGGGGGCGCCCGGTGCGTATATAAGCCTGGGCAAGATCGTTGTGGACCGCCGGGTCTTGAGGCCGTTGCGAAGCGCCTTGCTGGAAAAATGGAATACTCTCGCCAAACTTTCCTTGTCTGAAGAGAGCCACGCCGAGGTTGACGACGGCGTCGATATCGGCGGGATTCGCCTGAACGGCATCGCGGAATTTCGCTTCCGCTTCGGTGAAGCGGCCTTGGCTGATCAGGCCTGCGCCCTCGGCGATGAGCTGTCGGGCGCGATAAGCAGGCGTGACTTGCCACAGAACTAATGTCGCAAGCAAAATCAGCCGATGTGTCATCGTGGCTTGGCCGCGTATAATGAGTTTACCACGTATCAACTAACGGCTGAGATCCGGAAACTGTCCGGTGGTGAGCCGGGTCGAAGCGTGAATCTTACTTTTGGATGGGTGTCCAGTGGAGAATGAACCGAGGGGTGGCTTTTTTCGGCTTGTGTGGATGATCGCGGGGCTCGTGTTGATCGCCGTGGGGATTATGCTGATCGTCGAGCATATGCGCGGGTCGCACAACTCCGAGGTCAAGTTTTTGACGCCGTATCAGGCCGTCCTTCTTACCAACGGCTCGGTCTATTTCGGCAAACTTCAGGGTTATGGCAGTTCGGCGCCGGAATTGACTCAGGTCTATTACGTGGTCAGCCAGACCAATCCCGAAACCAAGCAAGTGACCAACAGCCTCATCCGGCGAGGGCAGGAGTTGCACAAGCCTGACAGGATGTACCTCAATCCGAGGCAAATCCTCTTCGTCGAACCTGTGGGCACGGACTCACGAGTGGCGCAATTGATCAAGGAGCAAGGAGGCCAATAGCCTCCTCCTTCGGCCAGTCCGCATCAGCCCAGTCGTCGCACGCTGCCGGCGGAGCGCGAACCAGCGTTGCGTCCCAAACGCAGGTGATCGCCAAGTCCTCGCTATCCGTTTTTGGCCGTCAGCCAGGCTAATGCCTAGCTCCGCTGACGGCTGATCCTTGGCAAACCCTCAGTTTCCCGCGAAACGACCAACTACCAGTCCAGAGATGCGCGCACGCACCGTGGTATGGTCCTAACCCAAAGAGGTTCGAAGCCAAACTTTCGGGAGATGCGCTGCATGCCGACGTTTCGGCGCGGCTGAGCGCTGACACTGTCGCGCAGCCACCGGTCCAGTCGAGCCCGGTCCAGTCGAGCCGCCCTAGGGGCGCCGGAACTATTCAGGCCTTCACGAACTGGACGTCGAGCGTGATGGTGACCTCGTCGCCGACCAGAATGCCGCCAGTCTTGAGCGCGGTGTTCCAGGTGAGGCCGAAGTCTTTGCGGTTGATCTTCGTGGTCGCCGACAGGCCCACGCGGATATTCCCCCAAGGATCCTTGGCCGGCGGCGTCGGTCCCTCAACCGTAAACGCCACGTTGCGGGTGATGCCGTGAATCGTAAGGTCTCCGGCCACGGTCAACTCTCCGTCGGCGAGGCGGTTGATGCGCGTCGATTGGAACGACAGCGCCGGAAACGTCTCCACATCGAAGAAGTCGGGGCTCTTGAGATGCGCATCGCGATCGGCGTCGCGCGTGTTGATGGAGGCCGCCTCGATCGAAGCCTCGGCACGGGATTGGGTCAAATCGGCCTCGTCCAGAGCCAGAGACCCTTTGAGACGTGTGAATTGTCCCTTCACATTGGAGATCATCATGTGTTTCACCTTGAACTCGGCCACGGAGTGGACCGGGTCGATGTTCCAGGTGGTGGTTGCAGTTTGGGGTGTCGCCAGTGCGTTCATGTCGGTTCTCCTTTCCAAGCGTTTGATGCGTTACACCGATAATCGTTACAACAAATATTTCAGTCGAGAAATCACGCCACCTGCCTACGCGCCAGGCGCAACACTTCCGCCAAGGTCCGCAGGCGCTGCCGCCCCAGGTGGCCTAATTGTTTGCGATGGGCGGCCTGCACCGGTTCGTCGAGTTTCGCAAGCAGCTTTAAGCCTTCGCGGGTGATGCGGGCCATCACGGTCCGCCGGTCCTTGGTTTCACGGCATCGCGAGATCAGGCCGCGCTTCTCCAGACGGTCGAGCAGCCGGGTAACGTCCGGGTCGCGCGTAATCATGCGGCTGGCGATTTCCCCACAGGCGAGTCCTTCGCCTGCGCCGCGCAGGATTCGCAGGACGTTGTACTGCGTCGCCGAGAGGTCCTCGGCCTTGAGCACCGAGATCAGACGGCGGGACAGTATGTCTGCGGTGCGCAGCAGGTCCAGAAATGCCGCCTCCTCAGGACAGGCGGTGCGCCGTCGCTTGTTGTCCGACTCGCTCGTTTTCTCCATCAAAGTCACAATAATTCGTTACAACGACTGATGTCAAGACGCCTTTCGCGGCGGGCAACTCAGGGTGCTTGCTTCGTGTAGATCGCTCCGGGGTCAGCGTCCATAGGCCATGGAAGTGCCCAACGGCTCTTGCAGTCCAGCCGATCGCTGCAGCGTCTGTGCGGTCACCGGCGGCGCCGAACCGATGGGCAGAACCCCTGTCGGCCCCAAGAGTTACGTCTACCGAACCCCCATCAAGACAACGTGAGGGAATCGGGCGCAAAACGTCGCTTATCAGGTTGTAAGGCGATGGACATTGAAGGTCGCCATAGCCGATGGGGACGGCTGGCTCAAGACCGCTGCCGAGAAACAACCCGGCGCTGCTCGCCAGCCAGGGAGGATGACCGTGAACGCTGCTCACTTTGTTACCGGCGCGACTGGATTTGTAGGATCCAACCTCGTGCTTGAACTTCTGGGTCAACAAAACGCACGCATCTACGCCCTGGTGCGGCCAGGGCAGGAGTCGGCTTCCGTGAGGCTGCGAAACGCCCTGATGGGCTCTGCCCGGGCGGCGGGATACGGTCGCTCGCTGGATCGAGCCGTCGAAGAGCGCTGCCACGCCGTCGAAGGAAATATCGAAGAAAAAGCCTGCGGAGTTGACGCGCTCCGCCTTCCGCGCTTGACCAGCTTCTGGCACGTGGCTGCTTCGTTACGCTTCGAGGACCGCTACGCGGACGAAATCTATAGGGCTAATGTGGAGGGAACGCGCAACGCCCTCGCGCTCGCGCGGCAATGCCGTCTCGACCGCTACTTCAACTACGTCAGCACGGCCTATGTCGCCGGGTGCCGGACAGGCCTGATCAGCGAAGAGATCACGCGTGGCCACGAAACCAACAATCACTACGAGAGCAGCAAGATTCAGGCCGAGATGCTGGTGAACGAGGAGCACGGCCTGCCCACCCGCATCTACCGGCCGAGCATCGTGATCGGGCACAGCCGCACCTACGCCGTGGCCTCTGGCTTTACGGGCCTCTATGGCTTCATGCGACGGGTTCTGCGGCTTTCCCAGATCATGCGGCGCCTGCAGGACGGGCTGGCCGAGCAGACGGATTTCCAGGTGATCGTCGACCGCGGCGCGCTCATGAACTTGATTCCCGTGGACGTGGTAGCCCGCCAAATGGTGCGGATCAGCCGGTCGGCTGCCGGGGCGAAGGTCTACCACATCACCAATCCCACGCCACCCTCGGCCGGAGAGGTGGCCGGCGCAATTTTCCAGGCACTCGATTTGAAGCTGCCGGTGTTCGTGCGCGATACGAATCGGTTTACCTGGCTCGACCGGAAGCTGGACGAGGCCCTGGGTTTTTACCGTTCCTATTTCCGCAGCAACAAGCATTTTGACCGGCGGAACAGCGACGCCGCCCTCGGTCACGAGAACGAGGCCGGTTACCGGATGGACCCGGGCACGCTCGGTTCCTACATCCGCTGGTACGCCGGCGTGCTGCGCGGCTCGAGCGCAACCGCGGCGGCAGCCTAGTCTGATCGCATCGGGATGGAGGCTTTCCATGACACGCCAAATTCAACCCGTATTCATTGTCGGCACCGGGCGCTGTGGGTCGACGATGCTGTCGAACATGCTGCGCCGGCACCGGGACGTACTCAGCATTTCGGAGTTTCTGGTCGCGGTGACCGACCTCGGAAGCCGGATTGCGCATGCCTTTCCAGAAACTCCCGTGAATGCCGCGCAGGTGTGGTCCGTGCTCGGCTCCTGCCACCCGAAGTCGGCGGTGATGCTTCGCCACGGAATCGAGATGGACGAGTTCCTCTACAGGCCCGCGCCACCTTCGCGTTTCAGCCGGGAGAGCGGCGTCCCCGCCGTTCTGCTGACCACGCTTCCACACCTCACCGCTGAGCCCGACGCGCTGTTCGATGAACTGCGCGAGTTTGTCATGACCCTCGATTCCGCTCGCGCCGTCGTGCAGTACCGGCGGGTCTTCGAGTGGCTCGAGCGGCGCTTTCGGAAGAGAGTCTGGGTGGAGCGCTCGGGCGGATCACTGAGAGCCGTGCCCAGGCTGGCGCAAAGCCTTCCGGACGCGCGATTCGTCCACATTGTTCGTGACGGGCGCGACTGCGCTATCTCCATGAGCCGCCACACCGGCTTCCGCATGATGATGGCGGCCACGATGATGACGATGATCCTGGGCTACGATCCCTTTGATTGCGACAACCGGGCTGGAACCGAAGATCTGCCGGGCTATCTTTACCGTCTGCTGCCGGAGCACTTCGACGTCGACACGTTCCACAACATGGACGCGCCGCCCGCCCTTTTCGGGCTTCATTGGTCCGGCGAGATCAAGCGCGGGCTGCACGCCCTCGCCGAACTACCCCGGGAACGGGTGTTGACCCTGCGCTTCGAGGACATTCTGGCAGATCCCGCGCCCTGCCTGCGGGAACTGATCGGGTTTATCGATCCCGAGCTTGTGGACGAGGAGTGGGTACGAAGGTCGGCGGCGATGGTCCGGCCGGTGCGTTCGTCGTGGCAGAAGCTGCCGCCGCAGGAGCAGGCAGCACTCGTGGGCGTCTGCAGCCCGGGACTCGCGGCTCTGGCCGAGTTCGACCTGAACCGGCAGGCGATAGAGGGTGCGTTCGTAACAAAGGCTGGTCCGTCGTGGCGCGGAGCGCCAATACCTGCCATGGCGAGCGCCTGAAAGGTTTACCGGCAAGCGTCTCTCATCCGGCGCATTCGATGAATTAATGAAGATTACAAAATACGGCGTCATTCTCTGTAGTCGCCGCTCTATGAGCGGCGAAAAACCGGTCGCAGACGGCGCTACAGCAAGCGGTCGTCACCGTAATTCCGAATCGTAAAGGAGAAAGCCATGAACATCGAGGAGACAGTGATCGACATCATCGCCCGGGAGCAACACCTGGACCGCAGCGCCGTGAGGCTGGACTCAACGTTTGCGGAACTGGGAATCGACTCGCTGGACGGGATCAACATACTCTTCGCCATTGAAGCCGAGATGAACATCTCGATCCCCGACACCGTCGCCAGGAGTATGAAGAGTGTGCAACAGGTCGTGGACAGCCTGACCCGCGTCGTGGAGAAAAGGGACATTTCGGACCTGGTGGCGCTCGTGCCAGAAACGAGGCCCTCGGCCGCAGTCACGGCCTGACCCGCGCGGGCTGCGAGAGAGGCGCACGGGTCGCGATCGGTCAGCAGCAGCGCTGGAGCCGGCTCCCTTGAGCCGCTCCCGGCGAAGGAGGAAACCAAATGTCCATGACAGTTGGATTGAATCTGCCAGTCCTGAAGAGAACAGAGCCCCGGGTGCCTCCAGGCCCCAAGGGCCATTGGCCGATCGGCAGTCTGCCGATGCTCGGAGGCGATGGGCTTGCCAGGATTGAGGCTTGGGGGCGCGAATACGGCGACATCTTCTATTTTCGCGCTCTGAGCATCCACGTGTGCCTGATCAGCAGGCCCGACCTGATCGAGGACGTTCTGGTAACCCAGAGCCGCAACTTCGTCCACGGCCTGGCGCTGGTCGGCAACCGGCGTTTCCTGGGTGACGGCTTGCTGACCAGCGAGGGAGAACTGTGGCGGCGGCAGCGGTACTTGATGCAACCGGCATTTCACCGCAGAAGTATCGGCCGCTATGCCGAGGTCATGGTGCAGCATGCGCAAGAGACGCTGGCAACGTGGAGAAACGGGGAGACGCGTGACATGTACTGCGACATGACACGTCTCGCCCTGGAAATTGTTACCCGCGTACTCTTCGACGTCGACATCGACGGTCATCTGGATCGGGTGGTGGCAGCGGCGCGCGCCGGGCAATTGCGAAACTCACGCGGAATCGCGCCTATGTACGCCCTCAAGTATTTTCCCATCCCCCGCAACCTTCGCTACCTCTGGACGATTTACCGGCTCGATCAGGTGATCTACCGGATTATTCGCGAGCGCCGGGCGAGCGGCCAGTTGGGTACGGATCTCATCTCAATGCTCCTCCAAGCCCGGGACGAGGACGGGACGCCGATGAGTGACCGGCAAGTGCGAGACGAAGTTGTGACTCTTATCTTCACCGGCTCCGAAACCGTCGCGCTCACCCTTTCCTACGTCTCGTATCTCCTGGCCCGGCACCCCGAAGTCCAGACCAGATTGGCGGAGGAGCTGGGCGCGGTGTTAGGAGGCCGGGCGCCCGCACTCGAAGACCTGCCCAAGCTGACCTTCGCCGAGAAGATCATCAAGGAAACGCTCCGGCTGTATCCTCCGGTTTGGGCCTTCGTTCGCGAGGCTGTGCAGCCCGTTGAACTCGGTGGCTACGCCCTGCCTGCCAGAACCACCGTGGTGCTCAGCCAGTGGGTGTCTCATCGGGACCCACGCTACTACGACCAACCTCAGGAGTTCCGTCCGGAACGATGGACGCCGGAGTTCGAAAAGCAATTGCCGAAGTTCGCGTACTTTCCGTTTGGGGGCGGCCAGCGGACCTGCATTGGCGCTTCTTTCGCCAAGATGGAAACCACGCTCCTTCTGGCCACGATGGCACAGAAGTTCCATCTGTCTGCGGCTCCGGGCTTCAAGCTCGAGCTCTCGCCCAGCATTACTCTGCAACCGAAGCGCGGCGTATCCGTGGTACTGCGCGAACCGGAGTAGCAGTTCACTGCTCCCGGCTGACTCTGCCGACGTTGCTTTGTTGAAGCGGAATTGGCGAGACTTTGTGACGCCAAGCCTGCAATCTCGGGCCTGTTCACCCTTGCCTTATCGTGTTACGGGGCGCGACCACGCATCTGCAGCCATATGTCTACGCGCGGCGTTTCCCAGTTGTAAGGCTTGTCCAGAACATCGAGCAGGCCGTCACCATTCAGATCTGCCACACGTGTTTCGTGAAACCCGATCCCGCGGGAAAAAAGAGTTTTCCGGAAGTGGCCCCGGCCGTCGCCATAGAAGATCCAGGCCTCGGCATCGGGATTGTCCGGGTCAGGCCGGCTCTCGGTCCACTTTGCCATCTCGGCGGCGAAGATGTCGAGGTTGCCATCGCCGTCGATGTCGGCGATCTGAAGGCTATGCCCATGGATCACGTCGCGGCCCGCCAGGTCATGACCCACCCAGGACTTGGGGTCCTCCGGATCACCCTTGCATTCGTACCACTTGAGTGGTGCGACCCCATCGCCGGAGTTGATCACCACCTGCGGGTATCTCGCGCCTTTGATTAGGCGGCCGGCTGCAATCCGGCCGCCGACATCGGCGATCCTGACAGGCCGAAAGTGTCCGTTGCCCTCGTACTTGAACCAGTAATTGCCGGCGAGCAGATCCACCCTGCCGTCCCCATCGATGTCGATCGCGGCAAGTCCCTCAGCATATTTTCCCGGACCCTCGCCTGCGCTTCCCGTATAGACTTCCTGCATCGGCCACTGATCCAGATGCCGCGGGTCGGAAGGAATATCGGCGATGAACAGCGTCTTGGAACCCTGATTCCAGAACACCAGTTGGGGCCTGCCCGTGCCTTTAAAGTCGCCAAAGATCTGGTCGTGGTGCTGATGCGCGCCGCCCGTCTTGATGGTGTGCCGCTCCCAGGAGACCGCTGGATCGTAGTGCCCGCCAGGGTTGCGCCACCACCAGAGCTGATCGCCCTGGTAGTCCGCCCCAAACACGAGGTCGGGATATCCGTCGCCGTCGATATCGTAGACGGCGCCGCCCGCCTCGAGGGTGAGAAACTCCTTCTCGATGACGTAGCGGTCCCAGCCACGGCTATTGCGCCGGTACCAGACCAACGCCGGAGCCCTCTGCCGGAAGCTCACGACGAAGTCGTTGAGGCCGTCGTTGTCGAGGTCAGCGACCAGAGCGCCGGTCTGTTCCCTGGACTCACCCGGCACGGGCAAATCGCCAGTCGCGCTCGACAAATGTTTCCACTGAATCTGCGGCGGGCGGACCGGGGTTTGGCCCGCCGCGCCAAGCACCGCCAACCCTGCTGCGACCGAGATCAGGACAACTATTGCGTGAGTGGAAGTTCGTATCGGCCTCGTCTTCATCCCTGTTGATCGCGGCGCGAGCATCAGCATTACCCAGACAGAGTAAGACCGTTCTCCCGACCAAGTTTACTACGGTCCGCCCGTTCCTCTTGGCAGGATTGTAGCGCGGGTGTCCCCACCCGCGCCGTCCGAGATCGAGCCAACGGGACGGAGACGAACCGCGGGTGCGGACACCCCCGCTACAGGCGCCAACCACACTTTCAGTTTTCACATGGGTGGCCTACTCGTGCCGCAGCGCCACCATCGGATCCACCCGCGTGGCGCGCCGCGCCGGCATGTAGCTCGCGAGAAACGCAACCGCCGCGAGGAGCAGCGACACGCCGGCGAAAGTGACGAAGTCTGTGGGCCGGATGCCGTAGAGCAGGCTCCCGAGCAGCCGTGTAACGGCCAGCGCTCCGGCGAGGCCGATGACGACGCCCACGGTGGTGAGCCTCATGCCGTTCCCAAGCACCAGCCTGAAAACGTCGGTGCGGCGCGCTCCGAGCGCCATGCGAATGCCCACTTCGCGCGTGCGCTGGGCCACCAGGTATGACATGACGCCGTACAGTCCCATGGTGGCCAGCAGCAGCGCCAGACCGCCGAAGACGCCGAGCACGAGTCCGGCCGCGTGGGCCGGAAAGAGCGGCAGCAGCATGAGCTGCGCCATGGTTTCCACGTCGTAAAGCGCCAGGTGCGGGTCGAGAGCCTGCACCGCCTGCCGCATCCCGGCGATCACGGAGGCCGGGTCCGCCTGAGTTCTCACCACCAGGTGGGTTCGCGGATCGTAGTTCTGCCAGTAGGATAGGTACATGAAGGGCAGTGGATCCTCGCCCAGGGTGCGGTATTTGCCGGTTTTCACTACGCCGACCACCTCGCAAACCCGGCGGTCTTTTGGGTTGTCCTCGCCGCCCATCACGATGCGTCGGCCGAGGGGGTCCTGACCGGGCCAGTAGCGCTTGGCCATGGCGTCGTTGATGATCACCACCAGCGGCGCGCCCTTGCCATCGCGTTCGGTGAAGTCGCGTCCGCGAAGCAAGGGAATACCCATGGTGCGGAAGTAGCCGGGCGCCACAGCGACATCGTGGACCGCCGGGCCGGGCTCGCCCGCGCGCGGCGCCGGGGCCTTCGATCCCTCAACCGTAAAGCCCTCCACGCGCTCCGATGCGCTGAGTGGGAGCAGGTCCGCGAGGCTGACCGAGCGCACTCCGGGCAGCGCCGCCACCCGGCCAAGCAGATTCTGGTAGAGCGACCTTCCGCGGGCCTCGTTGTACCCGAAGCTCTGTACGTCGATGGACGCTACCAGGGCGTTCCGAGCGTCGAAGCCGGGATCGATGGATCGGGCGTTCACGAGGCTGCGCAGGCAGAGTCCGGCGCCGATGAGCAGCACCAGGCAGACGGCTACCTGCGATGTCACCAGGATGCTGCGCAAGCGCGATTTGCTCTGGCCAGTACCGGGCGTGCCCGCCTTCAGGCTTGACGCCAGATCAAGCCGCGAAGCTCGCAATGCCGGCGCCAGTCCGAACGCCACACCGGCGATCACCGCTGCCGCTAGGGTGAACACCAGGACGCGCCAATCGATTGGAATCCGGACAGTGACCGGGATGCTGGGCGGCACCAGCCGCGTCAGCAGCGGCGCGGCCACGGCTGCAAGCAGCAGGCCGGCCGCGCCGCCCAGGCATCCGAGCAGCACGCTTTCGGTCAGCGTTTGCCGCGCCAGGCGCCATCGGCCCGCGCCCATAGCCGCGCGCACCGCCATCTCGCGCCAGCGTCGCGAGGCCTGCGCGAGCAGCAGATTAGCGGCGTTGGCGCAGGCGATCAGCAGCACCAGCCCCACAACGGCCATGAGCGCAGCCGTAATGATGGAGAGGAATCCGCGGTACGGACCGGGAATTAGCGCGGCAGGATAGCCGACCGCCTCCATATCCTTGTCCGCAGCGGGGTAGGCGGCGGCGAGCTGTTTGGAGAGCACCTGAAGATTGGCCTGCGCCTGCCGGCGCGACACGCCGGGCTTCAGGCGGCCGTACGCTTCCAGCCAGTACGAGTTGCGGTCGGTCAGGTAGGAACCCGGGCTGATCCACGGCTGCAGGCTCATCGGCGCCCATACGTCCATAGTGGCGCCGATCAGGACGCCGTTAAACGAATCGGGGATCACGCCCACGACGGCACATGCGTGGCCGTTCAACATGATGGGCCGCGAAAGTGCCGCCGCGTCGCCGCCGAGATGCCGGCGCCAAAAGGCGTCGGAGACCACCACCGCCGGGGCGGCGCCGGGCCGGTCTTCCTCAGGCAGGAAGGTGCGGCCAAGCTCCGGCCGGATGCCGAGTACTGAGAAATAATTGGCCGATACCATCGTGCCCTGCAAGGCTTCGCCCTGGCCGTCGCGGCTCCAGACCACGTTCAGTCCGTCGCCGGCGTAGGCCGTCAGGCCCGAGAACACGGAGTTGTGGTCGCGATAGTAGACGAAGTCGGGAAAGTTCAGCGGAAAGTAACCGTCGAAACCGCTCCGCTTCACGTTGTGCATCCAGACGTCGACCAGGCGAGCCGGCGCGTCCACGGCGGGCGGGCGGAAAAGCAAGGAGTTGACCACGCTGAAAATGGTGGTGTTGGCTCCGATCCCGAGCGCCAGGGACAACACCACAACGGCCGTGGAGCCCGGATTTTTCAAGAGCATCCGCAGCCCGTATCGTACATCCTGCATGAAAGCGTTCATTGCGCCCTCCGGGTGGACGGCGCTTCGCCGGCAGCGCGGCGCGCGATGTCCCCGGACTCTATTACGCGGAAGCAGGGAGGAAAGTTTCCCGAGTGGCGCTATTCATTGCAGCGGCGGGGTCTGCCCAGCCATCTAATTCACTCCTCGCGCATCAGCATGGAAGGCTCAATCGACAGTGCGCGTCGCGCCGGAATCCAGGTAGCCAGCAGCCCCAGCAATGCCATCGCCAGAACAACTCCAGCGAGTACCAGCGGATCGCGCGGGGTCGCCTGATACACGATGAAGGCTAGCACCCGGCTCGCCAGAATTCCCAGTAACAGTCCTGCCGCTGAACCAAAAGCCAGCAATTTGAATGCTCGTCCGAGCGCAGCCTGCTGCGCGCCGAGGGCGATACGAATTCCCAGCTCCCGCAGCCGCTTGCTGACCGAGTACGCCGCGAGTCCGAAGACACCTGTAATCGACAGGAGGGCGCCGATCACACCCAGCATCCCCAGCGAGATCGCCGCCACGCGCGGAGCAAAAAGAGTTTCGATTATGTCGTCGTTCCAGGTTTGGATATACGACACCAGCCCCGGATCGAGTTCCCGCAGTTTCGCTCTTATGGCCGCCGAAAGTTGCTGTGGATCGCGCGGCGATCGCAGCACCAGCCACGCGTCATTCGAGGGTAGTTGCAGGATGGGGAGAAACATCGCCGGCTGAGGTGCCTCGGCAAGGGACGCATACTTTCCCTGTTCGACAATCCCCACCACCTGGATGCGCGTTCCATCTGGCACCTTGTAATAGCCGCCTATGGCTTTGGCCGCGGAGCCAAAGAGCTTGCTGGCAAACTCCGGATTCACGACGGCTACGCGCGGCGCATTCTTATCGTCATGCCAAGTAAATGCCCTGCCCGAAAGCAGGACTGTTCCCGCAGCGCGGAAGTACTCAGGGGAGATGCTGTAAGTGTCGGGGTCGGCAGCGGCGTTCGACGGCCTTAGATCGCCAGTTTTGTCGGCGAAAACGATTGAGCGGTAATCCCACGTCCGTATTGGAGGAACCGGGCCCACTAGTCCTGTGGAGGCGACGCCCGGAATCGACCCCATGGCATCGATCATGCGCTTTTGCATCGGTGGCACTTCATAATCTCGGTAACCTGGGAGCGCAATCCGGTAATCGGCGGGAGCGGCGATTCCAAGCACGCCGCCTGGGGCCGGGGTTGCTGCACTGAGCCACGCAGGCGGCAGCCGTATCTTGGACTCACTGGCGGGGTTGCTCCCGGTCCTTCCTCCGGTGTATTGTAAATAACTTAGGTGTCTCTTGAATCGAGCGTCAGAATAGCCGATGAGCAAACCATCCGATCTGATTCGGGGAACGCTGGACCTGCTGATCCTCAAGACGATTTCACTTGAGCCGAAGCACGGCTGGGCGATTGCCAAGCGCATCGAGCAGGTCAGTAATGAAGCTCTTCAGATTACCCAGGGCGCGCTGTACCCCGCTCTGCATCGCCTGGAGCAACAGGGCTGGGTTCGCGCGAAGTGGCGCAGCAGCGAAACCGGACGCGAGGCGAAGTTCTACGAACTCACCCGGTCAGGCGGCGTCCAGCTTGAAAAAGAGTTGGCGCAGTGGGAGCGCCTATCAAACGGGGTCGGACTGGTGATCCGCATGGTTCAGGAGGGTTCGACGTGACGCCTGAGCGCTGGTGGAACCGGGTTCGGATGCGATTGCGCTCCGTCCTGCGGCGCGGCCGGGTGGAGCAGGAGTTAGACAAGGAACTTGGCTTTCACATCGAGCGGCAGATCGAAGAATACCAGGCGGCCGGCATGAGCGCCGCCGAAGCACGCTACGCCGCCCTGCGCCGGTTAGGCGGCGTGGCCCAAATCCAAGAGGAGTGCCGTGAAATGCGCCGAACAAACCACGTGGACAATCTGGTTCAGGACCTCCGCTACGCCGCCCGCACGCTGGCGAAGAGCCCCGCCCTGGCCGCCGCGATTATCCTGACGCTCGGGCTCGCCATCGGCGCCAACAGCGCCATCTTCAGCGTGATCGACGGCGTGTTGCTGAGGCCGCTGCGCTACCGGCAACCGGACCGCATTGTTCGCCTCTTCTTCAGCAGCGACCACTACCCCAAGTTTCCGATCAATCCTTTTGACTTCCGCGATTTTCGAACGCGCAGCCACTCCTTCGAGGCGCTCGCCGCCTTTACGCGCGGCGACGTCCAGCTCTCCGGTTCGGGCGACCCGGTGCGCCTTGCGGCGTTTCGCGTGACGGCCGGATACTTTCGAGCTCTCGGTGTGGCGCCGGAGCGGGGACGGGAGTTCGAGGAAAAGGATGAGCTGCCTGGAGGCGGCCGCCTGGTGGTCCTGAGCGACAGGATTTGGCGCACGCAGTTTGGATCGGCGCCGGATATCGTGGGGCGTAAGATCACGCTCGATTCGCAGCCCTTCACCGTGGCAGGCGTGATGCCTCGCGGCGTCGAGCACCCCGGCAACGCCTACCACGCGCTCCCCTATGGCGACAGCGTAGACGGCTGGTGGCCCTATACGTTCGATGGGGACCCGAACCAGCGGGGATCCCATTTCATGGAGGGAATCGGCCGGTTGAAGCCGGGCGTTACGCCGGCACAGGCGCAGGCCGAGATGAATACGTTGTTGGCGGAGATCGGACGCGAGCATGGCGGCTACGAGGGCTGGCACATGCTGGTGGTTTCTCTGTATCACGAGATCGTGGGGCCGGATGAGCGTCTGCTGCTGGTCCTGCTGGGAGCGGTTGCCCTCGTGTTGCTGATCGCGTGCGCAAATGTCGCCAACCTGCTGATGGCGAGAGCGACGGCGCGCCAACGCGAAATCGCAGTGCGAGCGGCTCTAGGCGCGGGGCGATCCAGGCTGGTGCGCCAGATGCTCACGGAGAGCATGGTGATCGCTCTTGCCGGCGGCTTGTTGGGCATCGTGCTCGCGACGGCCGGCGTGCGCGCGCTGGTTTCGCTGCTGCCGGCCGGTTTTCCGCGCGCCGGGTCGATCCACGTGAACGCATTTGTGCTTGCGTTTACCTTTTTCATCGCGGTCGCCACCGGCTTTATCTTTGGCGTCGCGCCCGCCTTCGAGGCCGCACGAGCCGATCCGCAACAAGGCTTGCGCGAGGGAGCACGAGGTTCCACAGAGGGGCGAGCCCACCTGCGCCTGCGCAACGCCCTGGTGGTGGCTGAAGTCAGCCTGGCGTCTGTGCTGCTGATCGGCGCCGGGCTGATGCTGCGTAGTTTCGTCAACCTCTTGCGGATGGACCCCGGCTTTCGGCCGGAGCACGTCCTCACGGCCAGCCTGTCGCTACCCTCCACCGAATACAAAACGCCCGCCGCCGTAACTCACTTTTATGACCAGCTCATCACCAATCTCGCCACCGCTCCGGGAGTGAAGTACGCCGGCGCCGGCACGGACCTGCCCTGGACCGGCTACGACGAGAACGTGGGCGGTTTCACGATTGAAGGCAAAAAGCCGCCGCCGGGACAGGAGTTTCACGCCCGATATCACTCCGCCACACCCGACTATTTCCAAGCTTTGGGTATTCCGGTTGTGCGCGGCCGATTCTTCACCGAAGGCGACCGTCGGGACGCGCCGCTGGCATTGATCATCAATAGCGCCATGGCGCGCCTCTATTGGCCGCATGAAGAAGCCCTCGGGGCGCGAATCACCTTCAGCGATACGCCTAAAGAAAAGGACTGGATGACGGTCGTCGGCATCGTGGGCGACGTCAAGGACAGGCCCGAGCTCAGCGGAGCCGAGCCCGCCTTCTGGTGGCCCGTTCTGCAGGAGCCGTTTGGTATCACGCTCATGTCCGTGGCGATGCGCTCGGATTTTGACTCCGCGCAGATGGCGAACCAACTTCGCCGGGAGGTGCACCGCCTTGATCCTACCCTGGCGGTAGCCGAAGTGCGTCAGCTTGACCAGATTGCCGACGCCGGCGTGTCCACGGCTCGTTTCGCGCTGTTTCTGGTGGGTCTTTTCGCGGCGCTGGCCGTCGCGCTCGCCGCCATTGGGACGTATGGTGTGATCTCTTACTCGGTCAGCCGCCGCACCCACGAGTTCGGACTGCGGATGGCCCTGGGCGCGAGCCGCTGGCACGTGGTGCGGTTGGTGCTCAGGCAGAGCGCCTTTCTGGCATTGGGCGGAGTCGCCATCGGCCTCCTGGGCGCACTAGCCTTCGCGCGAGTGCTGCGGAGCCTGATTTACGAAGTTAGTCCGGCTGATCCTCTCACTTTCGCATCGGTGGCGATTCTGGTGCTCGCCGTCGCCGCCGTGGCTTGCTACCTGCCCGCGCGTCGCGCCACGAAGGCTGATCCGATGAGTGCGCTGCGAGCGGATTGATGTGAATGGGCCTGAAATGGAAGAGATGTTGTGCTCGTCAGGATGTCTCAGGCCTTGTTCAGTACATGATTTCAGAATCACCGCAACGCATTTGAACCGCGCTCCATCCCCGACCGCTCTCGGTCTGTTGATCCACCAGCGCTCTCAGGCGCTGACTTGCCGAAGAAACTGCTTGACACCGGCCAAAGTGAAAACTAGGATCGGCGGAGTCGAACTTGGCTCAGCGAATCGGGGTCCAGGCGAGAAAATGAGATTTCCTGTTTGTTTCAGGCTTATGGGTGCACTTTGCTTGGCCTCTCTGCTGCTTGCTTCCAACGGGCTATCGGCTGACGCCGGGTTGGTGTTTAAGGGCAGGAAAGGACCAGGGAAGGGCAAGCAGGTCGTGCTGGTCGCCGGCGACGACGAATACCATTCCGAAGAAGGTCTGCCGCAGCTCGCCAAAATCCTGGCTCTGCGGCATGGCTTTACCTGCGCGGTTCTGTTCTCGATCGACCCGGAAAACGGCACGATTGATCCGCACAGTCGCAGGAACACTCCGGGCCTTGAGGCGCTTCAAACAGCGGATTTGCTGATCATCCTCACCCGCTTTCGTGACTTGCCGGACGATCAGATGAAGTATATCGTGGACTACGTTGAGTCTGGCCGGCCGGTCATCGGTTTGCGTACCGCCACCCATGCCTTTGAGCTGAAGACCAGCGAGACCTACGAACGCTACTCGTGGGACAGCAAAATTGAGGGGTGGGAGGGAGGTTTCGGCCGCCGTATTCTGGGCGAGACCTGGATCGCCCATCACGCCCGGCACGGCAAGGAGAGCACGCGTGGCCTGATCGCGCCCGGCGAGGCAAATAGCCCCATTCTGCGCGGGATCGCAAGTGGCGCGATCTGGGTCCCGACAGATGTTTACGAGGTGCGGCTACCCTTGCCAGCTTCGTGTCAACCGCTCATCCTCGGCCAGGCGCTCGCCGGGATGCATCCTGACGATCCGCCCGTCCGCGGCAAGACCAACGATCCCATGATGCCTGTAGCTTGGACGAACAGCTACACGGGCGCACAGGGCAAGACCGCGCGTGTGTTTGCCACCACGATGGGGGCAGCGGACGACCTGGAGAACGAGGCCTTGCGCCGGCTGCTGGTGAATGCAACGTATTGGGCCGTGGGGTTGGAGAAGAAAATCCCTGCCAAAGCGAACGTCGATTTGGTCGGAGACTATCACCCGCACTCGTTTATGGCGAAGGACTACACCAAGGGCATGAGGCCGCAAGACCTTTCTGGGACCGGGAACTGAATATTCCTCGACACCTCCGCAACCGAGTCTTAAGCCGGCCGTTCTCTCCGCCTGGCATGGCCCGACATTGGTCCGTCCAATAAAGCCTTGGTAAAATCGAGGCGCGTGAAAACAAGTCCAATTCAGCGGCCTGAACTCTCTGCCCAATTCGTCTACAACCTCGAAAGAATCGAACTGCTGCAAGCGCCTTGGAGCCGTCATGGGTGAAGAACGTCGCTGCGCCGGCACGATTCGCAAGCGCTGCGTGCAAATCGTTGCGGTAGCGCTTCTTTCGATTCCAGGAGTCTTCGCGGCGCAGGAAGCTGCGGGGACATCTGCGATTAGACAAGGCGCGCAAGCTTATGCGGAGCACTGCATCGTTTGCCACGGAGTTGATGCCCGGGGCACCGAGCGCGCCCCGCAGTTGGCTGGAAACCGCGCTCTGAGCCGGCAATCGATCGAGCAAGTCCGCGCCTTGATTCATGAGGGAGTTCCGGATTCGGGGATGCCGGCCTTCGATCTTCCGCCGCCAGAACTGGACGCTTTGGCGGCCTTTGTTCGATCTTTGAACGCTCCGGCCGCCGAGAGCGCCGTAGCAGGTGATGCGAAGTCAGGCGAACGATTCTTCTTCGGGAAGGGGCAATGCGATTCTTGCCACATGGTGTACGGCAGAGGTAGGGCGATCGGACCGGACCTGTCCGAAACCGGCCGGACTCTTTCCGTCGACGAGATTCGAAAGGCGTTGGCGCAACCCGGGGCGCACCGTACTCCGGGATATGACTTTGTCACCGTGACGATTCCCAATGGGCAGACCCTTGGGGGTTTTGCTAGAAGCCGTGGCACTTCTGAAATACAGTTGCAGGACCTCAGCGGTCGCTTCCACCTGCTCCACGGGGACCGGATTGCCGTGATCCGGGAGGTGCAGAAATCCCCGATGACGCCAGTGACCGCCAGCCCTGTCGAACTGCAGAACCTGATTGCCTATCTCGCTGGACTGACTGGCGTGAAGCCCGGCATGTTGGCGCCGCTGGCCGATTCCGCGGATACGGAACCGAGTTTCTCCAGGATCTCGAATCCGAGACCAGGCGACTGGCTGACTTACAACGGGACGCTTGGCGGAAATCGGTACAGCAATCTCGCCGAAATCAACCGTACCAATGTGGCAAGGCTGGTCGCGAGGTGGGTCTTCTCGATTCCCTATTTCGGCCTCGAGGTAACCCCTGTGGTCGACAGGGGAATCATGTACGTGACAGGACCCAACCAGGCGTTTGCTCTCGACGCGCTCACCGGCCGCCAAATCTGGCACTATTCGCGGCCACGTAGCCAAGGCATGGTTGGAGACGCGGCGCTCGGCACGAATCGCGGCGTGGCGCTGCTCGGCGACAAGGTGTTTATGGTGACGGATAACGCCCATCTGATCGCTTTGAACCGGGTCACCGGCCGCCCGGTCTGGGAAGCAGTAATGGCCGACGAGCCGCAGCACTACGGATCGACGTCCGCGCCCCTTGTCGTCAAGGACATGGTGATCGCCGGTGTTTCAGGGGCCGATGAAGGCATTCGCGGATTCGTCTGCGCCTACAAGGCCGCCAGCGGCGAACGCGTTTGGCGCCGATGGACCATTCCCAGGAAAGGAGAAGCGGGCTACGAAACCTGGAAGGGCAAGGACCCCGAACTTGGCGGCGGCTCAACCTGGTTAACGGGGACCTATGATGTCCAGACCGGCACGCTCTATTGGCCCACTGGCAACCCGTTTCCCGACGGCGACGATCGCGAGCGGGAAGGCGACAATCTTTTCACCGATTGTATCTTGGCGCTCGATCCCGGAAACGGAGCCTTGAAATGGTACTACCAATTCACGCCGCACGATGTCCGCGACTGGGATGCCACGGAACCGCCCGTTCTGGTCGACACCTCTTACCGCGGCCGAGACCGAAAATTGCTTTTGCATGCGGACCGGAATGGATTCTTTTATGTCTTCGACCGCACGGACGGCGAGCTGCTGCTCGCCCGCAAGTTCGTAAATCATCTGACTTGGGCTAGTGGGATCGGGCCCGACGGCAGGCCGCAGTTGCTGCCCGGTTACCTTCCCCCGCCCGAGGGAGAAATTGGCTGCCCAACCAGTGCGACCAATTGGATGTCAACTGCCTTTAGCCCAGTAACCCGCCTCTACTATGTCATGGCGGTCGAGGACTGCGGCTTCTTCCGCGCGCCTGGCAGTTCGAAACCGAGTCATTTCCAAAAGGAGCCCGCCAAGAAGTATCTGCGAGCGCTCGATGTTGAGACCGGGAACGTGGTCTGGGAGGTTCCTCAAACAGGACCCGCCGACGGCAAGCGGTGGGCTGGAGTGCTGGCGACAGCGGGCGGAATCGTCTTGTATGGCGACCCCAGCGGCGAGTTTGCGGCCGTTGATGAGCGCGACGGACAGCGCTTGTGGCAGTTTCCGACCAATCAGGACCTAAAGGCTTCTCCAATGACTTACACCGCGGACGGAAAACAGTTTGTGGCGTTGGCGGCGGGGCCGAGTATTCTCTGCTTCGGTTTGCCATAGGATCTGGCGAGAAAGCAATGCCTGCGAAAGCGAGGACCGACCCAGTGAGGAGACGAGAATTTCTGTTTGCCAGCGCGGCGGTTGGGGCCGGCATGGCCGGCTCTCCGCAAAAGAAGGAACCTCCCTTAAGGACCGGCTCCTTCGAAGGGACAATCTGTCTCTTCTCAAAACACTTGCCCGAAATGAACTGGCACGAACTTGCCCAGGCTACCCAGCGGGCGGGCTTCGGCGGCGTGGACCTTACTGTGCGCCCGGCCGGTCACGTCCTTCCGGAACGGGCTCGCGAGGACCTTCCGAAAGCAGTGACTGCCATTCGCGCTGCCGGGCTCACGGTTCCGATGATCACTACCGAGCTTATTTCCGGCTCGGCTCCGGCCGCGCAGGGGATTCTTAGCACGGCCGGAGAATTGCGTATTCCGTTCTTCAAGCCCGGCTATTATGCCTACGAGTTTGTGGACGTCAGAAGAGAGCTGAAGCAGGCCGGCGCCCAGTTGCACGGACTGGTGGAGCTTGCGCGGAGCTGTGGCGTTCAGTGCGGACCACAACCATGAAGGCTTGATGGGCGGCCCGGTCTGGGACTTCGCTCCCATGATCGAGCCTTTGGACCGGCGTTGGGCGGGCTACTATTTTGACATCCGCCATGCCACCGCCGAAGGCGGGGCCGGTGGATGGAAGAGTGCCGCCCACTTTGTCGCTCCGCGGCTGAAGATGATCGCGGTCAAGGACTGCTACTGGAGCAAGACGTCCAAAGGCTGGCAGACGATCAACTGCCCGCTGGGTGGGGGTATGGTGAAGTGGCCGGAGTATTTCGAGGTGCTGGCCCAGGCCGGATATCGCGGTCCGATTTCGTTGCACCTGGAATACGAGATTCCCGGGAAGACGCGCAGCGAGCGCGAGCAGAACACTCTTGCGGCGGCGCAGCGGGATCTTGCATACCTGAAGGCAGGGTTAAGGCAGGCTTACGCCGTCTGACCCGCCCAAGCCGGACCTGTGCGTTAAGGGCAACCAGGCCGTGAACCCCCGCCAAATCGGCTCTGGGCTCTGCGCGCCTGAGCTTCCGCAGAGCGCCAAAACTCCCCAGCCCGGACGATAAAAAAAGCTTGACTTTGGCGGTTGAGGAGCCATAATGGCTGGACGCAATGGTTGAACCAATGTGCCGAGGACAGATGAACCCTCTGGGGTGGCGATATGCGCAAGAGCGGCGCGGTGCTCCCTCCGTCCGGGTCGAATGCTGCCGGTGTCGGGTTCGAACATCTATTCTGCGAGGGAAGGACATGAACCAAGTTGTCCGCGATAGGGACCTTCGCATTGCTTCGGTCCCCGGGCTGCTGTTCCTGGCGATTCTCTGGGTGGGGTGTCCGGCTGGCCTGCTCGCACAGATCACCAAGGCGACGGCCTCCGTCAACGGCACGCTTACCGACCCGAGCGGAGCGGCGGTCCCTGGAGCCACGGTAACGCTCAGCAACGTTCAAACCGGCGTCAAATGGACAATGAAGACTAACGACAGCGGAGACTATGTAATCTTGCAGGTGCCTCCCGGCCAGTACACCATGGAGGTCAGCAAAGAGGGCTTCCAGACTGTCCGGCAAGAGGCTTTCCCTCTCGAGGTCAACTCGAGCGCAACCTTCAATCTGGTGCTTTCGGTTGGAGCTCCCACGCAATCTGTAACGGTCAGGGCGGGCGGGGTCCATATCGATTCGACCTCGTCGGCGCTCGGGACGGTAACCGAAGAGAAGGAAGTGAACAATCTTCCCTTGAACGGCCGGAATTTCACCATGCTCCTGACGCTCTCGCCCGGCGCCAGCCCCATCAACACCGACCAAAACGGCGGAGGCTGGGGAGTAAGTCCGGTCGGCGCCATCAGCTTCCCCGCGGTCAACGGTCAGACGAATCGAAGCAACATGTTCTGGGTTGATGGCGTGAATGACTACGGTTCGTTCCTCAGCACTTACGCCATTGCGCCCGTATTGGACGACATCGCCGAGTTCAAGGACGTTAACCAAAGCGACCAGGCCCAATTCGGCGGCGTCACCGGCGCCATGGCCGACGTTGTGACCAAGTCCGGCACCAATCAGTATCACGGCAGCGCCTGGGATTTTATCGAGAACGGTGACTTCGACGCCCGCAATTTCTTCCTGCCAAGCGTCGGTAAGTTTACTTCCAACATGTTCGGTGCAACCGTTGGAGGCCCGCTTATCATTCCGCACCTCTACAATGGCCGGAACAAGACTTTTGTCTTTCTGGCCTACGAAGGTTTCCGCAAGACTGCTCCGGCGCAGAGCCTGTACGTTGTTCCCACCCCGGCCGAACTCCTGGGGAATTTAAATGACCCTTTCAATCCCGGACCCATCTACAATCCCTACACGACCCAAGCCGATCCCAATAATCCGGGACAGTTCACACGCCAGGTTTTTCAGAACAACCAGATTCCCCAGAACTTGATTGACCCGAAAATGGTGCTGTACGCGCAAACCATTTTTCCGCAGCCGGTCGATACTGGAATTTCGGCGGGAGCGGGACTGCCCAATTTCAATGGACTCGACACCAGTCCGATCCACACCAGCCAGGATGAAGGAACTCTTCGGGTGGACGAGGATCTGGGCAATACGGATCGCCTGTTCGCACGCTGGACCGGCACCACTCAAGCCATCACAGGCTCGAACGGATTTAGCGGGTTCAAGAATTTCCAAAACACCCACGGCGACAACATCGCCGCCGGCTGGACCCACACCTTCGGGCCAACCGCGTTGTTGACGTTCGGCTATGGCCGCACCATGTCCGACAACATTTTCCTCGGCCGTTTCGTCAACGTTAACGCCGCCAATTTCGTCCAGCAGATCGGTTTCCAGCCGGTTCAGTACACTTTCCCCGGCCACACCTTTATTCCCGGCTTAGGTATCCCGGGCTATGCCAGCGGCGGAGAGGGTTTCGACAGTCTTCATGCGGCCGACGGCAACGAGTGGAAGGTTGACTTTTCAAAAGTCTCCGGTAAACACACCATCGGCGCGGGCGCGGATTTTGCGCAAAACAAGCTGGTGTTCCCTTGCTTCTTCACGGGCGAATCCTTCTGCCCCTTTCAGACTTCCAACCTCGAGACAGGAGCGGGTGGGAGCGGCCTCGCCTCATTCCTCCTCGGACTTCCAAACGATGCCGGACTGGGGATCGCCCCGGTTGACAATACCGGCGGCTGGGTGGACGGCTTCTACATTCAGGATCAGTGGAAGGCCACTGAACGGCTGACGCTTAACCTGGGGCTCCGCTATGACATGCCGATTAACTCCGAAGTGGGACAGGCCAGTGACCACAGCACGGAAGTCGGCAATTGGGATTTCAATACGGGCAACTATGTGCTGCAGGTCCCGGTGCCGTCTTGTAGCGTAACCGGGGCTCTCCCGTGTATCCCAGGGGGTGTTCTTCCAGCTCATGTTGCCGTGCAGCCTCATCCGGGACAGTCGCTAGTGAACAGCCCTCGTGACAATTGGGGGCCCCGTGTGGGCCTCGCCTATCGTCTCAGCACCAAGACGGCGCTGCGCACCGCCTATGGCCGGTTTTTCGATACGTGGGCTTCGGTGACACAGAACCAGTTGAACTACTCCTTCAGCTGGCCGGACCAATTGAACATCAGCACTCCTCCTGTAAATCAGGCCGTGCCTGACACCCACGCCGAGGCGCCGTTTCCGTCGCGGAATTTTGATTTGCCCGCGGCCAATCCGTACTTCAACCAGGTACACTTTTCAGATCCCAACGCCAAAGACGCCCTCTCCGACCAATGGCATGCCCAGGTTCAACGCGAGTTGCCGTCGGACATGGTGCTGGCGGCAGCCTACGTTGGGTCACACACCATTCGGATTCCGCTTTTCTTCCCGGCCAATGTTCCGGTAACTCCGGGGCCCGGTAACCCCATGGACAGCGCCCCTTTCCCTTATGCAGTCGCCCAGCCGTATCTGAAGACCATCGGTAAATCGAACTACAATGCGCTTCAAATCTCGCTAAAAAGGCAGTCGAGCCGCGGGCTGGTTTTCCAGCTTTCGTACACGTATTCCAAAGCTATGGATTTTGGCTGCGATGGGAACTTTGGGAACTCCGCCTGCGGAGTTCAGGATCCGAACCATTGGCAGACGAACACCTATGGCGTCGCTGGGTTTGACCAGACGCACAACCTCACCGTCAGTTGGGTATGGCCGCTGCCTTTCGGGCCAAGGATGAAGTGGGCGGCTGACAGCGGCGCTTTGTCCTGGCTGGTGGGGGGCTGGCAGCTCAACGGTATCGGGACCCTTGCGAGCGGCGTCCCTTACGATGTTTCGGCCTCGGGTGACATCCCCAACCTTGGAATTTCAACGGGCGAACGTGTGAACATTGTCGGCAATCCTTATGCCGGCACGAACTCGCTCCAACCCATAAATCCGGCGGCCTTCTCGAGTCCGCCTCCATTCACGTTCGGAGATTTGGGCCGGAATACTTTTCGCGGTCCCGCATACCGTAATTTGGATCTTTCAGTCTTCCGCCAGTTTCCGCTGCCCCTTGGGGAGGGCTCCAAGCTGGAGTTCAGGTTTGAAGCTTTCAACGCATTTAACAACGTCGTTTTCGGTCTGCCTGATCGCTTCATTGGTGATCCCACTTTCGGCCAGGTCGCAAGCACTCAAAATAACCCGCGACAGTTACAGTTGGCATTGAAGCTCTATTTCTGATTTCCGCAAGGTCATGGCGATGCAGGTTACTCGACGCTCCGCAATGAAGCTATTGTCGGGCGCCGTTCCTGCCTTCACGCTAAGCCGGAATCTCGGGGCTCAATCTCCGCTTGAAATCCAGAGAGGTCCCTTCGAAGGCACGCGCGAGTCTCTGCAGCAGTATGCCGTTCCGGACTGGTTTCGAGACGCCAAGTTCGGTATCTGGGCACACTGGGGTCCGCAATCGGGAGTAGAGCAGGGTGACTGGTACGCTCGCAACATGTATATCCAGGGCAACCGCCAGTATGAATACCACCTGGCGCACTATGGGCATCCCTCAAAGGTCGGTTACAAGGATGTCTGTCCCTTGTGGACGGCCGCCGCATTTGACCCCGGCTATCTAATGGACCTTTATAAGAAGGCGGGAGCTCGATACTTCGTAAGCATGGGAGTGCATCACGACAACTTCGACTTGTGGGATTCGAAGCATACGCGCTGGAACGCAGTGAAGACAGGACCCCAGAAGGACATTGTAGGAATGTGGCGGCAAGCCGCCATCCGGCGCGGCCTGCGCTTCGGCGTCACCGAGCACCTGTGGATCAGCTACAAATGGTTTGCCGTGAGTCACGGGAGCGATAGCACGGGCCCTCTGGCCGGAGTGCCTTACGATGGTCTGAACGCTGCATATGCGGACCTCTATCACGACGCCGGATGCTCGCGGTGGTCGCGCGCAAATAATCCTCGCCAGCTCGGTTGGGACGACGATGGAGTGCCCGACTCGTGGAAACAGCACTGGTTTCTGCGCATCCAGGATCTCGTGGACCAGCACCAGCCTGACCTTCTCTACACGGATGGTCCGCTGCCGTTCGAAAGATACGGCTACAGCGCGGTGGCCAATCTCTACAACCAGAGCGCAAAGCGGAGTGGCGGCAAAGTCGAAGCGGTTTATACCAGTAAGCAGCCCGAAGATTGCGCGGTGGGAACCTGCGTGCTCGATTTCGAGCGCGGCCTTGCGAACCAGATCCGTGCGGCCGCCTGGCAAACCGACACTTGCCTCGGCAATTGGCACTATGACGTGAATGTTTTTCGAGATCACAAATACAAGACGCCCAAGGCAGTGGTGGACATGCTGGTGGATGTCGTGAGCCAGAACGGCAACCTCCTTCTGAATTTTCCGCTGCCCAACAGCGGCATACTCGATTCCGACGAGTTGCAAGTGCTTGACGGAATCACCCGCTGGATACAAGTGAATAGCGAGGCGATCTACGGCACCCGGCCCTGGAAAATATACGGCGAGGGTCCCGGCACCCGTTCAGAACAGCCAGCCAGCAGCATGAATGAGCGCGTCCGCCAGCCGCTCACAGCGGAGGAGGTTCGGTTCACGACGAAGGGTCATGCGCTCTACGCCGTCATCATGGGATGGCCGGGGAAAGAAGCGACCGTGCAGGCGCTTGGAACCGCAAGCCTGCAGCGGCCCGGCAAGATCGTGAATGTGGAGCTCCTGGGCCGTCAGGCGAGACTAAACTGGGCGCAGGAGCCAGCCGCCCTGCGAGTGCAGTTGCCCGCCGAGAAACCCTCCGATTATGCAGTCACGCTCAAGGTGACATTCGCCTGATTCTTGTTGCGTTTCCTTCGGGAGTTCCGTGGGCTGAGGCGGCAGCGGGTGGGCGTTCAGGATCGGGTGGGTGTTTGCGGTTGATTCAGGCGGGGCGGATGCTGGTTAAGCGGTGCGACCCTAGAGACTTCGGTCACATCGGAATCTTATAAAACCTCCCGGCGTTATTCCCCCAGATGTCGGCTTGCTCTGCAGCCGAAAGCTGGGCAATGTAATCAGAAGCCAGCATGATCACCTCTCCGTAGCTGGCCGCGAGGGTACACACCGGCCAGTCGGAGCCCACCATCAGGCGCTTCGCCCCAAAGCACTCCAGTACGACGTCCATATAGGAGGTGAACTCGCCAGGCTTCCAGCTGTGCCAGTCCGCTTCCGTCACCATGCCCGAAAGCTTGCAGAAAACATTCTCAAACTCCGCCAGGCGCCGCAAGCCGCTCGCCCAAGGTTCAACCTGGTGGGCTTTGATGAATGGCTTGGCGATGTGGTCCAGCACAAACGGCTGCTCGGGGAACTGTCTCACCACTTCGCAAGCCACGGGCAGGTGCCGCGGAAAGAGCAGCAGGTCGTAGCTCAAGCCGAATTTCTTCAGGCGGCCGATACCGCGCAGAAAATCATCGCGCATCATGAAGCGATCGTCAGGCTCGTCCTGGACCAAATGGCGAACGCCGCGGAATAGCGGATGCGCGGTAAACATCTCGATTTGTTCGTCAACTGCCGGGCTGCACAGGTCAATCCAGCCGACGACACCCTTAACAAGGCGATTCCGATCTGCCAACTCCAACAGCCAGTCGGTCTCTTCAAGCGACTGCCGGGCCTGCACTGCGATCGTACCCGTGATACCCGAAGCTTCGAGCAAGGCAGCGAGCTCCGCCGGCAGGTGATCGTGGCGGAGCACATCCATGCTGTCGGTCATCCAGGTGTAGTCGCGCGGGTTGTAAATCCAGAAATGCTGGTGGGTATCGATTCTCATCGGCCTGCCGGCCTCGCGGGGAAAATCTACCATTCGATCACGGCCTTGATGACGCCGGCGCCGAGCTCAATCCAACGCGGAAAGGCGTCGATGAATTCCCGCGAAGAGACACGATGGGTGATCCAGCGGGAAACATCGAGCTGGCCCGTCTCCATGAGGCCGATAACGCGCCGGAAATCTTCGGCCGTTGAATTGCGGCTGCTGAGCAGTGTCATTTCCCGCCGGTGAAACTCAGGATCATCAAAAGTGATCTCTCCGGTAAAGAGTCCCACAAAGACGAGCTTGCCGCCAGGAGCCACGTAATTGAACGACCGGCGCATCGATTCCGCGCTCCCGGTGCAGTCAAAGACAACGGTGGGCAGATCGCCTTTCAGAACATCCGCCAGTTGCGAAACCAAGTCGTGCCGCGAGTCCAGGCAACGAGACATCTCGAAGATGTCGCGCGAGAAAGCAAGCCTTTGGGCGCTGAGATCGGCCGCAATGATCTCCGCGCCAGCTTGACGCGCGAACTCGGCGGCGGAGAGACCTATGGGCCCCATCCCTATGATGAGCGCCTGCTCTCCGGGCTTCAGAGCAGCACGTTCCACGGCGTGAGCTCCGATGCCGAGAGTTTCGACCAGGGCCAGGTGATCGAGGCCGAGCAGGCGAGACCTGTGGAGCTTTGACAGCGGAACGTTCATGCGCTCGCACATCCCACCGTCAATGTGGACGCCGAGTACCTGGAGATGAGCGCAGCAGTTCGTCTTGCCGCGCAGGCAGGCGCTGCAATGTCCGCAATTTAGATAGGGCTCGATCGCGCACCGATCGCCTTCCTTGAGGCCTAGGCCGACCTCGCTCGTGCTCAAGACTTCTACACTCAGTTCGTGGCCCAGCACTCGCGGATACTGGAAGAAAGGTTGATTACCCCGAAAAGCGTGATAATCCGTTCCACACACTCCGACCCGGCGCACGCGAACGCAAGCCTCGTCTGCCCGGGGCTTGCCAGGCCACGGTCTTTCGGTCATGTGAATCTCGCCGGGTTTCTGGAGGACCGCAGCCTTCATCAAGTCCGTCATGATCGCCCCCGGTGCTGCGAGCGGCCATCGCGCAACCCTGCCGGGGAAAGCGAAACCTCGACAGGATGGTTTGACGTATATCGGATCCAAACGACGAGGTCAGTCCTATCCATCCGGTGGACAAACCCCGCGTGGAAGTCTGGTCCAGGATCGATGCTCTTGCCGTTGATCTTGAGAACGGCATCGCGATCGCCCCATCGCTCGATGACGAATACGGGATTCATCATGGGTGAATGGTCGCTGGCATCCAGCATGAAATTCGGGGAGGACGTATCTTGATTATCGTTCCGCGTCACGAGGTAGGCACGCTGGGAGCGGTCATAGCCTTCGCCTGTGAAGTTACCTGACGAAATCTTGAGGGTGGGTGCCTGCAACCATGACCTGTCCAGCGCGGCCAGTGCGGCAGCGGGCTCTTTGGTAAGGCCAAAGAGGAAGTACGTGCTCTTGGTGGGGCCGGGACCGTCAATCCAGGCCTGGTTCGGGTCCGGTGACATCACGGCGGCGCTCGAATAGCGGTCTGGAACCAGAGCATACCGGCCGTCCGTGGGCGCTTGATTCACGGGCCAGTGGTTCCAGGTGGGAAAGCGTGAGTACTCCAGCCGCGCTTCTGGCGGATTCCCGTAAGGTCCCAGAATGGTTCCGGGTTGGTAAATGTAAAAGGGCTTGTACGTCGACTTCAAGTTGACGACGGCAATGTTGGCGCCGTCCGGCTGATCGGGAAACGGGAACGGAGGAGAAACGGGATCCCAGGAATACGTGCGGCTTTGCCCCTCCGGGTTCGCGATCGTCACTGCGTCGAGGTTGACGTAGTCCTCGGCCTTCTTGCCGGGCTCGAGCAGAACCGTCGGCTCAGTAAAGCTGTATTCACGCGCCGTGCCGTGCACGGTGCCGTAGCGTACCGCGACTCCGTCGGGATAGATGTAGAAAAACTCGTCGGCCCAGTCGCCCCATCCTGTCAGAGGATCAACATTCGAAAAGTTGCCGGTTACGTCGACCAGGCCATAGCGCCAGTGCAGCACCACCCGGGCTGCCGTGTTTTCAACGATGCTCACCCAGTCGTGCAGGTTCTTCTTGTCAGACATGTGCTCCGCGCAGCCGCACTTGGTACCGCTCTCGAAGCTTTGGTCGCCCATCCAGACGTTATTCTCGGTCACTAGATTCTCTTCGAAATTTGTGCCCCTCCAGAAGGCGAGATGGTAGGGAGCGTCATCAAAGTTCACCACTACGTCGGAGTAAGGTCCGCTCCGCCAGAGATCATCCCATTCGGGATACAGCTTAAGCTGGGTGTACACGGCTCCGAAATGGTGCGGGCCTTGCTTCAACACTGGCCAGTGGCGGGGAGAGAAGGCCGGCAGCTCACTCGACCGGCGCGCGGCATAGGCGTCCGCTGCCTCCTTAGCACCGAGCGCCCTTCCATAAATCTTGACCTCATCGATGATGCCGTCGAACGAGTACGAGGCCGGGAAACTCACGAATGCGCGGACCAGCGAGTCGGGAGGCAGTTGTTTGAAGCTGCGCCCGATCTGGAGGCCCGTGTCCTCGGCAGGGGTTAAGCTACCCGTGAGGGCAAGCTGGCCGGCGAGCCGGCCGTTCACGTAAAGCCTGATCCCCGAGTGCGTGTCGTAGGTTCCGACCACATGGCTCCAGCGTCCCAGCGGCAAGTCTTCAGTTGAGATGCACTCTTCCCAGTCGCCCCAAACCGCCATTTGCAAACCTAGCCTGCCACGCGAATCCACGCCAAAAAAGTACCCGGCTTTCTTTTCGTCTTCCTGGTCGACGATCGCAACCCAGTTCAACGGATAGCTCTGCAGCGCGATCCAGGCCTCGACCGTAAAGTTGCCATCGAAGTGCGGCGTGACTTTGGCCTCGCGGCTGACCAGAGTCGTGAAGCCGTCGAATTTCAGAGCCGCTCCTGAGACGCCGGGAGCCCATGCGAAATGATTCACGATCCTGTCCTGCTGGCGCGAAACACTGTCGAGAGCGACGCTGCCGGTGCCCTCGTCAAACTTCCACCACGCGAGCAGATCCTGCTGCTGCGCCCACAGCCGTGCCGAAGGCCAAAGCAGAAGAATCCAGATCGCCGTTTTTCTGATCCAACCCGGAGCCATTGTTCTCTTTCTTCCCTCGCGCAAATCGATTGCAGAGAGATTCCAAATCTGCTTTGTGATCAGCGGAACACGTAGTACAGAACCGCAAGCGTCGCCAGGAGGAGACCGGCAAGCAGACGCGGGTCTGAGATTCCCGAAAGGCGTCCCTGAGCAACGACCGCCCAGGGATGGTCCCACGTAAGCCCCTCCACGTTTTCCGGAGCCGGAGGCGGGGTGGCGAGACTCGTCACGACGTAGATGGCGCTGCAGATACAAAAGAGCCACCACGCCTGCATCATGAACGGAATCCCCCAGTGATGGGTGATGATTTTTTCCGTGCCAAACGCCGGCAAGTCCAGCGCAAACGCGGTTGCCCCCAATAGGAATCCCGAGATGAGCGTCACCAACGAAGCCTGCCTGGTACCGCGCCGCCAGAAAACCCCCCAAATGAATACCGTGGTGATGGGCGGCGCAAGGTCGGCGCCGATGGCGTTGATTGCCTCGAAAATGCTCGAATACTTGCCGCCCTGCGTTGACCACAGGATGGCGAGAATCATGACCCCCACTGAGCTTACTCGCGCGATCCACACCTGTGCGTTGTCCGTGGTGGCAGGCCGCAGGCGCTTGACGATGTCGACGGCCACGAGCGTGCCGGAGCTGTTCAGCGCTGCGGCCACGGTGCTCATAAGAGCGGCCAGAATCGCGGCGGAAATCAGCCCTCGGATCCCGGTCGGCGCGAGCTGATTGATCAGCACGGGTAAGGTCTGGTTGCTGGCTGATCCGATGATGTCGCGGAAAAGCACGTAGGCGATGATTCCGGGCAGGACCATCAGGAACACCGGCAGAATCTTCAGGAAACCGGTCAATAACGGACCAACTTGCGCGTCGCGCTGGGTCGCAGCGCCGAGAACCCGCTGGACAATTGTCTGGTCGGTGCACCAGTACCACACACCCAGCACGGGATAACCGAGCAGAACGGCGTACCAGGATAGTCCCACACTGTCATGCGTGTGAATCATGCTGAGCTGGCCGGGTTTTACAGCCGCCCGAAATTGCGCGATGGAGTGAATTCCGTGCGCCGGCAGCGCGTGGACCGCGCAGGCCGTGATCACAATGCTTCCGAGAATCAGGATGCTGGCTTGAATGGTCTCGGTAACTACGACCGCCTGCAGTCCGCCCAGCGCCGTGTAAGTGACCGTGATCAACGCCACGATGCCGATGGACGTCACCAGGCTGATCCCGAAGAATCGCTGAAAGACCGCTGCTCCAGCATAAAGGCTCATGCCGATGTGGATCAGCAGGGCCGCCATGATAGCCATGAAGGCGAGCACGGAGCGGGAAGCGGGGCTGTAGCGCCTTTCCAGATACTCCGGCAGGGTGGAGATCCTGCTCTTGAAATAGAAGGGCGCAAAGACCAATGCCAGCAGAATAAGAGTGGGGCCGGCCATCCATTCAAAGTTGCCCCATACAAGCCCTTCGTTATAACCCGACGCCGCGAAGCCCACGAGGTGAATCGTAGAAATATTCGAGGCAAAAAGCGCGGCACCCACGATCCACCATTTCAGCGAGCGTCCGGCCAGAAAGAAGACGCTGCCGGTCACCTTTACCCTGCGGGTTGCACCCACGCCAATCACTAGAATCCCGGCAAGGTAGGCAGCAATGATTGCGAGGTCGAGAAGAGGAATTGCGACGGAGTTCTGCACGATCATCCTTTGGGTTTTCCGACGGCAGCGTCCTCCGAAACGCGGCTGCGATTCAGCTGGAAGCGCGCCGCCGAAGGGGGGCGAAACCGTGAAAACCCAGTCTTGCCGTGCACACACTGTTTCAACGGGCTTTGTGAATTCAAAGTTAGCTAACGGACCGGCTCCAGAGAAATCCTCAACGGGCGTGTGGATTCCCTGCGCATCCAAACGATCAAGTTTGTGCCTTCCAAGGTATCGGCGTGTCCCACCCTTAAATCTGTGCCGCCCGCGACGGGCTTGCCATCAATTCTGATGCGCGCGCCCTCCGCGCCCCAGTTCTGCACTACGATGGCAGGATTAACGAGCGGTGACTCCTCACTCGCCGCCAGCATAGCCTCAAGAGCAGCCGCAGCGGAGCCTGCCTGCCGCGTGATGATGTAAGCTCTCTGGGTCGGATCGTAACCGTCAGTCCGGAATGTCGCGCCGGTAAGAGTGAGCTTGGGCGGCGCCAGCCAGGACTTGGCCAGAGGAACGAGTTCCGCGGCGGGCTTGGTGGTCAAGCCGTCGAGCATGATTTTCGTCATGGAGTCGTTTGTTTGAGCGTAGGCGTCCCAAAACAAATGGGAGAGCGAGGAGTGAGAAGCGCGGTCCGGCGCCACAGCGGAGATGCCGCTGGACTTGATCTGGGCCACGGGCCAGTGGTTCCACCATTCAAACATGGAATAGGTCTTTTCACCGGTGTAGGGTTTCATTCGAGAGTGGGCTGGCGCCACGATCTGAAATGGCTTCCAGTCCGACTTCAAATTCACAACCTGAATGTTGGGGCCCGCGGGCTTGTCAAAGGTCTTCGGCGCATTCGGCGACCACGAATACGTCGCAGTCTCGCCGCTCATATTGGCAATGCTGAGAGCGTCCACGTTGATGTTATCTTCCGGACGCGTTCCCGGCTGGTTCATCACGATGGTCTCCTGCCATTCGTGACCCTTGTCGAGCGCCGAACTCCATAAGACCTGTTTCCGCACCGCGACGCCGTCCGGGTACACGGTATAGTATTCGTCGACCCAGTCAAACCAGCCCGTGTAAGGATCGGGCCAGGCGCCGATCGATTGTTCCACCTCCGCATCCGCGTACCGCCAATGCACTACCACGCGCGCGTCATTGCTCTCAATTACCCGGACGTGGGAGTACTTGCTCTGCTTGTCAGACATGGGCTCGCAGTCGCCGCCGGGGGGGCACCCGGCGCCCCCGGTTTCAAGAAATTCATCCGTATACCACTTATCCTTCTCGGTGACCCAGGCAGGAATGTAGTTGGCGCCCTGCCAGAAGACCAGCCGCATGGGAGAGACGTCGAACCTTACCACCACGTCAGAATCCGGCCCGATGCGGCGCGGCATGTCCCACATGTCTTCGAATTTCAGCGTGGCGTAATAGGCGCCGAACCGGCCCGCTCCCGGCGGTCCGGAGGGCATCGGAGTCCAGGGCAGGACCTCTCCCGATGGCGCCTTTGCGGCAGAGTAGGCGGCGGTGATTTCTTCCGGACTCAGGCTTCGGTTGAAGATCTGAACCTCGTCGAGGATGCCGTCGAGCGAGTACCAGACTGCGTATTTGGGGTGGATCCATTCGGCGGGCAGTATCGCCTGACGGACGCGGCCGATGAGGATGTCGATTCCCCTGGCCGGGGCCATGCTTCCATGAGTCGCCAGGCTGCCCGCCTTCTTGCCGTCGATGTAAATCGAGAGTCCCTGGGTGGCGTCGAACGTACCCACCACGTAAGCCCACTTCTTAAGTGGAAGGTGCGCATCAGAAGTGAGGGACTCCCATTTCCCGTCTACATCCACCTGCAGTCCCAGATGACCGAAGGCATCGAGGCCGAAAAAATAGCCCGCGAGTTGATCCGCCTCCTGGTCCACAACCGGCACCCAATTCCACGGGTAGGCATTGAGCGCCACCCACGCGGAAACCGAAAACGAATCGCCGAGCTGCACACCGGTTCCGGGTGCCGTAACGCTGGTGGTGTATCCGTCCAGCCGTAGCGCCGTACCTGACACTCCGGGCACGAATTTGTAGAAGCCTTCGATCTTGTCCTGGGACCCGCTCACGCTTTCGCGCGTCACGGTGCCGCTGCCTTCGTCGAAGGCCCATTTCGCCGCCGGCCCCTGCTCCTGGGCGAACAGCCCCCCGGCGGCTATCGCGAGGATCAGCGGCAAGAATGCTGCGCAGATTCGACATTTGAAGGTCATCCGGCGCTCCCTGAAGCCGTGCGTGGGAATCGTTGTGCTCCGCGAACCCAATCTCGACGACTCGATTGGTTGAGCCAATCGCAAAACGCATCATCCTATCGGCATGTCTCCTGAATGTCAAGCGATTCCGTGCGGCGGTGCTCCTCAGGCTCGACGGGGGATTGGGCTTCGGACCGCTGCCATCACTGTGCGCCCGCACGGCTGGTTTGTCGAGCGGATTAGCGCGATATCGGCCCGATTCGAATGCCGGACCGGCCCGCTCTGCTCTGGGCGGCCCGCGGAGAGGCCAGCATGGACTTGGCATCCAGAAGATGCTCAGTCATCTGGCGGCGCGCTTCGCTCGGATTGCGGTCATGGATAGCCTGATAGATTGCCTGGTGGTAAGAGAGCGGCTGCTTGACGGCGGCCCGCGTAACGATCTTCGACATGCTCAACAGAATCGCCCGATGGATCACGGTGAAAATCAACCGGCAGACTCTGTTCCCAGAGGCCTGGAAAATCGCTTCATGGAACGCCAGATCGGCTTCGATTCGAGCCTGGTCTGACCGGCTGGCCTCCATGTCCTCAATGGCCCTGCGAAGGGCCTTCATATCATGCATGGTGGCCCGCTCGGCCGCGCGGGAGGCCAGTTCGGATTCTACGATCATCCGGGCATCAAACAGTTCTTCGTCGGAGATGTCCCCCATGAGAATCAGGAAATCGATCGGCTCACGCAGAACATTGGCCGCATCCGCGCTCAGGTACGTGCCGTCGCCGACGCGTTGTGACAGCACACCCATCAACTGGAGCACCTTCAGCGCCTGCCGCAAGGAAGAGCGGTTCACTCCAAACTGGCGTGCGAGTTCGCGTTCCGGAGGCAGTTTGCACCCGGGAACGAACGTACCGGCTGAAATCAGGCTCTTGAAGCTGGCCAGCAGCTTCGCGGTAATGTCACCGGTGGTTTCACGCCGACGCATCTCTTAACCGCTCAATTTGGGGCGGGCTTTCCTTTGGCACGACCAATTATACATGATCCTTCGTGCTACCATGATCCGTCAGGATTGCCTCTGTGAATCGTAGATCCTTCATGGCACTGGCCGGGGCGGCCGGCTTCTCCGAGGTTTGGCAGCTCATCGCCAAAAGCGTTCTGGCACCGCAGAGTCTACAGCACGGCCCTCGCCAGCCCCCCTTCTCAGACGTTACCTCGAGCAGCGGAATCACGTTCGTCCACCGAGCCTCACGCACCGCGCAGAAGTATCTGATCGAGACGATGGGGAGCGGCGTGGCCCTGTTTGACTATGACGGCGACGGTTACCTCGACATTTTCTTTGTCAACGGAGCGAGGATTGAGGATCCGATGCCTGCCGGAAAGCTTCCCGACAAGTCGGAACGGGCCTATTGGAATCGGCTCTACCGGAATAATGGCAACGGCACGTTTACCGACGTCACGGCAAAGGCGGGTCTAGTAGGGAAGGGGTACGGCATGGGAGCCGCGGTCGCCGATTACGACAACGACGGCTATCCGGACCTCTTCGTGACGAGCTTCGGCCGCAACGCCCTGTATCACAACAACGGCGACGGCACGTTCACCGATGTTACCTCCAGGGCCGGAGTCGAGACCGGCGGATGGTCAAGCGGCGCCTGTTTCTTCGATATGGACCGCGACGGCCGCCTGGACCTGCTGGTAACGAGATACTTGGACTGGGACTTCGGAACCAATCTTTTTTGCGGCAAGACGGGACCGCAGGGCTACCGCGGATACTGCCCGCCGGACAAGTTCAAACCGGTCACCTTCGTCCTGTATCGAAACAATGGCGATGGCACCTTCACCGACGTGACGGCCAGGTCAGGCTTTCAATCCACCGCGGGAAAGGGCTTGGGCGTGGCCGTTCTCGATTTCGACCGCGACGGCTGGCCCGACGTCGCGGTGGCAAACGACACCATCGGGCAGCAGCTTTTCAGGAACAACCGCAACGGAACATTTTCCGAAATCGGCCTCACGAGCGGCCTAGCATACGATGACAATGGCCATGCTTTTGCCGGTATGGGAATCGATTGTCAGGACTACGATAACGACGGATGGACGGACGTCTTTATCAATGCGCTGTCCAATCAAGCTTACGCACTTTACCGCAATTTGAAGGGCACGTTTGATTACGCCAGCGGACCGAGCGGTATCGGCGCCATCACGTCGCTATACTCTGGTTGGGGGGCCAAGTTCATCGACTACGATAACGACGGATGGAAGGACCTCTTCGTGGCCCAGGGACACGTGCTTGACCAGGTGCAGCTCCTTGAACCGGACGTCCGCTATCTGGAGCCGCTGCTGCTGCTGCGAAACTCCCATGGGCGATTTGCTGACGTTTCCGCTCAAAGCGGCGCGCCGTTTCTGGTCCCGCGGGCCGGGCGTGGCGCCGCTGTGGGTGATTTTGACAACGACGGGAACGTGGACGTGGTGGTGAACTGTAATGATCAGGCCCCGGTGCTACTCCGCAATCAGGGAGGCATGGCGAATTGCTGGCTCGTGATCGACACCATCGGAACAAAGAGCAATCGCGACGGCATCGGCGCGCAACTGCACCTTGTGAGTGAGTCGGGGAACGAGCAATGGGCTACCGTGAGTACCGCGGGCAGCTATCTTTCGGCGAGCGACAAGCGAGTCCATTTCGGATTGGGCGCTGACAAAGTCGTGCGACTGCTCGAGATTGCATGGCCGAGTGGCATCGTCCAGCGCCTGGAGAAGATTCCCTCGAATCAGGTGCTTCGCGTCCGCGAGCCGAACCGAGCCCGCTAAGCCCTCGACTCCGGCGTCCAGACGCAGCAAGGGTTCAGGGTTCCCGAATGGGTGTGCCCGAGGTATGCTTTGCGGGATCGATGGCGACAGCCTTCAATGCGCTCAGGGCTTTCAGCGCCGAATCATTACGGGGATCCAGTTTCAAGGCGCGGTCCAGGCTCTTCTCGGCTTCGCCATACCGGCCGTCGCCAGCCAGCAGCACGCCCAGATTCACGAACGCCTGCGCGTATTCCGTATCATCGCTCACTGCTCTTCGCAGAAGAGCAACCGCGTCCGCATTCTTGCCTTCCCGGCCATACAGCACGGCGAGATTGTTCTCAGCCTCCGCGTAACGCGGGTCGATTGCGATGGCTGTCTTGAACTCGCTCTCCGCGTCATCGATCTTGCCTAAGCCTGAATACCGTAGTCCGAGCCGGTTGTGTCCTTTGGCCAGATTGGGGTCGAGACGAAGCGCCTCTGTGAGTTCCTCCCATTCACCGCGTAAATCACCGCTGGCCGCGAGCGCGAGCGACAGGTCATAGTGCGCGAGCGCATTCCTTGGATCGAGCTTGAGAGCCTCACGATAGGCCGGGATGGCTTGTGCCGAAGCTCCGCCGAGCGCGAGCCGGTTGCCCTTTCTGATAAGGTCCCCGCTCGCGGCGGCCTGCTGTTGTTTAGACCTCAGCTCCTGAAATCTCTGCAACTCCTGCCGGGAGGCATCAGGCTGATTATCCTTTCCGAGCGCAAGACCGAGTTCGTAGGCCACTTCGGCCGCCTGCGGATTGAGCTGTTCCGCTCTTCGGAACTCCTGCACAGCTTCGTCACGCCTGCCCGACCTTTCCAGAACCACGCCGAGATTGTAAGCAGCCTGGTAGCTCCCGGGATCCAATGTCAACGCACGCTTCAGCGACTGCTCGGCGTCCGGTAGCCGGCCCACGTCCTTTTGAGTCTGGCCCAGCAAGGCAAAGCCGTCCGGCTGGTTCGGCTCGCGCAGAGTATAGTCGCGCAGATAAGGTAAAGCTGCCTGGTATTGTTTCAGCATAACGAAACTCTTGCCAAGTGAAAGCAATGCCACCGTATTCGCCAGATCGAGGCGCACGGCCTCCTTGTATTCGGCAGCGGCCTCCTGAAACTGCTGATTCTGCGCGTAAGTGTTCGCCAGTTCAAAATGGAGCCGAGCTGAAAGTGGGGAAGACGCCAAGAGTTTCTGAAACAGGGGAATGGCAGCGCCGTAGTTCTCAGCGTGCGCGTAGGCGGCGGCGAGTGCAAGCTGTAGATCGTTGACTCGGTCCGCTGAGCCTGGGTTGGACAGTCCTTTCTCAAGGTAGTACGCTTCAGCCGTGTATCGCTTCTGCTCGTCCAGGACTCCGGCGAGATTCAGCGCCGTGCTTGCAAGGGCCGGGTCAATCGCAAGCGCGGATTTGAATTCCTCGGCGGCATCGTCCAGCCGCCCCAACTCACGCAGGCAGACTCCCAGCGCGCCCCGTAACTCCGCTCGTTCGGGCTCCTGTTCGGCCGCAATCTTCAGATTCTCCGCCGCGCGTGCAAAGTCCTTTTCCTGCATCCGCGCAAGAGCAAAGGCATATCGGGATTGCCAGGACTTCGGATCAAGGGCTAGCGCAGCCTCAAAAGCGGCCGTCGCGCAGTCAAATCGCTTCTGCTGGACGAATGCGCGGCCGAGGGCTGTGTAGTCCGCCGCCGTTTTCTGCGGTGAAGCTGACTGCGCCTCGCGGCACGGCAAAGACATGGGCGATGGAGTTCGCTGTTTCAAACCGGGCTCCGCTCCGGGAGAAACTTGCAGGGCGTACAAGAATGGTCCTGCAAGAGAGGACCCAACCGCGAGGATCATCAACGCCGCGACGTCCCGTCTTAGCAGCAACCCCGCACTTTTGGGGAACTCCTTCACTGATCGCATTCTCCTGTTCTGCAGCTTCCCGCAACCTCCACGCATAACCGCGCTCAGCTCAGCCTCAAAGGAGCGGGTTGACTAAGTCGTTTCGCAACCGGCTGCGATCGTCTGCTTTCGTAGTCTGCTCGATCTTTTTCTGCGTCGCGAGGGCAAGGGCCGCCTTCGTTCGCTGGCCAATGGTCGAGTATAGCCGAGCCAATTCAGAGTAAGCGGGAGCAAAGCCTGGTTGAAGCGCCGTTGCGGTTTCGAGATCGGCGATACCCTTTCGCGGCTCGCCTCGCCGCGCAAATACCTGAGCCCGCCAGTAATAAGTCTGAGCTCCTTTGGGATTTCTTGTCAGAGCATCGTCGAGCTCTCGCATGCTTCCGCTCACATCTCCCATCTTGAACAGCACGATCCCCAGTTCGCGGTGGTACAAGTCAGAAACAGGCTGCAAATGGACGGCTTGCTCCAGAGAAGCTCGCGCCGCGTCAAGGTTGTTTTGCTGGAGCTCGCTCAGCCCTAACAGGAGCTGAGCCCGGTCATAGCCTGGGTCCAATCGCAGAGTATGCTCGCAAGCTGCCGCAGCTTGGCCGTATTTCCCGAGCAGGAAATAGCTCACCGCCATCCGGTAAGGTATTTCCGGGCTCTTGCTGTCAAGACCGCAAGCCTGCCTGAGGCTGCAAAGGGCGATATCGTAGCTGCCTTGCAGTTGGTTGAGCCAGGCGAGCGCAGTCCAGTACCGTGGTTCTTGCGGCGAGGCTTCCACTGCGGTCGAAATATCGGTCTTCGCGACACTCAGATTCCCCGTGAGGGCGCGCGCCTCGCCCATCAGAATCATGACCTCTCCGGGTTTGCCTGCCGCTGAAGGCACGTCTTTGAGGGCTGCCAACGTCTCTGCTGGTTCCCCGGCCAGCAGACTTGCTTTCGCCAGCATCAATTTCACGTCCGTATCATCAGGCAGCAGCTCGCTGGCGTTTTCGAGCAGATAACGGGCCCGCTGCAACTGCCCGTGACGGAGGCACAGATCCGCAAGCGTCACCATCAGCCGCGAATCGTCAGGGAGCGCGTCACCGGCTTCCTTGACTGCGGCGAGCGCTGCTGCGGTGTCGCCTGCTTCAAAGTAGGCGCGAACGAGATTTGCACGGACCTCAGCGCTGTTCGGCAGCCGGGCCGATGCCCGCCGGAGGCATGAGGCGCCCTCGCCGGCTTGACCGGCGTCCAGCAGAGCGACGCCCAGTGCGTACTGCGCGCGTCCGTAATTCGGATCCAAGGTGATGGCCCGGCGCATTTCCGCGATCCCAGCGCTGCTCCGATGGTCCCTCAAGTACGCGAGTCCGAGGTTGTAATGGATTGCAGGGGCATCGTTGCCCAGTGCGATGGATTGGTTGAAGTGACCGATGGCGCCGGTAAGATCTCCACCCCCTGCCTCAGCCATTGCGAGATAAGCCAAGTTTTGCGCGGTTGGGCGCTGCTTCGTCAGCTCCGCGAAGAGAGCCTGGGCGCGGCTGAAGTCTCCCTTCTGGAGCGCTTCAACTCCGCCTTGCAGCAAGGTGTCCCCGGGAGGGTTAGTTTGAGCTGCAACCGGCGGCCGGAGGGCGAACAAGCCGAGCGCTAGCAGCGCAGCCGATCGAGAGAGACTCATTTCGCGTCCCGCTTCAGCGTCAGCACCTGCCGCCGAATACCGTCCCGATCCGGAAGCGGCAAGCCTTGAGTCTCGATCAACCGCAATTGCGCCTCGTTAAACCATCCACGCCCGTCTTCAAATTGAATCAACATCGACTGGGTCCGGTACTGGCTCGCGTCAAGGTCGACGGCGCGATAGTTCGCCTGGCGGCGGCTGTAATCGAAATCCAGGTTTGCCGCAGGATCATGCATCTTGTAGCGGATGTTCTCGGCATATTGAAGCAGGTTGGAAAAAGGATCAGCCCCGGCGCTCATCGCCATCGGCGGCTGGGACCGGCCCCAATTCCGGTCGACCTGCATCTCGAGCACGCCCGGGATCATGACGGCGAACTGAAGGCCGCCGGCGGCACGCACTTGCATCGCAACGATCCGAACGTAAGGGAAATCCGCTGTTTTGCCCGGTGAAAAGCTGCTGACCAGCTTCATGAAGGCCGTGCGCTGCTCCGGCGTGGCAGGGCGGTCAAAATAGAGCGCCGAAAGCTTTTCATAGCTCATCGAGCAGGCGCCGCCCGTGTCAACAACGTCCATCCCGTCGAGGCTGGTGGCGGCATAGCGTCCTTCCTTGATGCGAAGGTACAGGGTGGCCTCACAGTGTCCGTATGTCGCCGGACCGTTCGTGCGGCAAGGACACGGAACCGCACACGGACAGCAAACGACGCCCTCGCCCTTCAGATGCCAATCAGATCCGTCATACTTGATAGATCGAGTCTCCGATGACGGCAGCAGGCTCCAGGTAGATGCTGCCAAAGCGCTGGCCATGGCGAGCAGGCCGGCAAAGTGGAGGAGTGATCGAGTCAAGACAGTCCCTCAGACCACGACGCAGCGAACGCGATGATACCAATTATTGGCGTAGCCATCGAGGCGCGCCGCCTCACGTTTTTCAGGCTGAGTGCGGCCCCGGCTATCCGTGGCCCGGCAGGTCAATTCGACGGCGCCGGCCTTTGTCAGATCGACCAGGCATCGCCATGGGGTCCACTCGTAACGCCCCCCAGGATCCCGGAAAGCCGCGCTCCAATGCACTCCACCGTCAGAGCTGACCTCGACCCCGGAGATAGTGCCTTCGCCGGTCCACGCCAGCCCGCGCACCTCGATCTTCCCGCGGTTCACAACACTGCCGCTAACGGGAGAGACGATCACCGATTTCACCTGCATCCGTGGCAGCGGTTGGAGCGCCACCTGCCCGTTGGCAGCCTTCCTCGCTTCCAGATAGGCGGTTCCCACCGCTGGCAGAGGGTCCGTTGAGACAACGATTCGCTCCAGCCATTTCACGGAATCCATTCCGTACCAGCCAGGGAAAAGTGCGCGCCAAGGCGTCCCGTGATTCTGCCCCAGAGGCCGTCCATTCAGGCTCCTGGCCAGCATCCCGTCACTCATTACGCGCTCGAGATCGACGCTTCGGGCGTAGCCGTCCCTGCCGAAAAGATGAACGTAGCTCGCAGTTTTTGCCGGCTGAGCCAGGCCCAGGGTATCGGCGAAGCTCCAGCCGCTCCAGTCCCCATTACTGGCCAGGACCCGGGTACCAACCGGGTTCCCGGCACACTCGAGCACCGCGCCAAGCTCGCGGTTTGCCAACCGATTCAAATCGGATGTCTCAAGCCGGCATGGCTTCGCCACTTCGCCTTCGATAGTGAGTAGCGGCGTCCCGGCCGGTTCCGGGGCCCGGTAGTGATTGCGAACGTAGAAGTCTTCCAAAGTCGTGTAGCGTCCGGCCAGAGATGCCAAGTCGGACTCCACTTCGAGAGGATCCGACGAAATCACGTGGTGGTCAGCGCGAAGAGCTTTCGCCGACCCCGCCAAACCGGCGGCGAGAAGAATGAAGGCCCGTCGATCCATGCTTGATGAACCCCGCAACCATCGCTGCTGGCTCGCTGAAGCGAGTCAGGCGCAGCACTGCACACACGTTGGCTGAACCAAGACAGGACCCACCCTAATAATGTGGTCCCGACTTTACAAGGTTACCACCGCACCCGATAGGTGGCGATCCGGATCACGCGCTACGCAAACTTAGAACTGCACACCCAGATCAATGACGCACATGGTGCCGTAGACGGTATGCGGACCGCAAGCGACGCCGACAAAGCGGAAACGTGGATCGAGCAGGTTCTTGCGGTGGCTGCGATCCTTGACCCCGTCGTCCACCAGCAGATGCCGGATAACGTCCTTGCCGCCCTCGCGTCCATAGCTGATCGCTTCGCCAATCAACTTCGGTTTGGGAAAGTAACGGCGCGCCCTCGCCATCGGATCACTGCCGTCAGGAGCGATGTGGCCCACCTGTCCGGTGGGACCCTGGGTTTCGACGAGGTCTCGGGCGGAGCGGCACAAGGCATCGGAAACCAGCAGCGTCGATAAAGGATGGGTTGTGCGCAGTACCTTGATGGCTTCATCGAGACCAGCCAAACCTTCTTCAGTAAGCTCGACCTCCTCGATTCCGTCGTGAGGTACGACGATGCGGCGTCCCTGGTAAAAGGGTCTCCAGGTTTCGAGCAGTGAAGCGTAGGAGTCCGGATGGGCGCGCGCCGCATTTATCTCCGTGATCACGTCCTGTTCGAAGGAAGACAGCGGTTCGGAGTCTGGCGCAGGCGGCAAGGCGCCAGAAAGGCCGGTGCAGTCCGGGAGAACCAGCAGCCAGGCAAGTGATGTCAGCCGACGCCTAGCACGAGAATGGCAATGGGGGCTGCATGAAGCGCACATTGTGTTCTAGCGTTGAGCTCTCGTCTCGCCTATTGTTTCCAGATTCAAGATCATCAGATCTTCGTTGAGATAGACTTCGCCGACTCTTAGCGACCGAGGCTCGAAACCGTAGGTCCTGAAGCCGAGTGTCGAATAAAGCTGCTTGGCGGCGGTCTGTCCCGTAGCGACGGTGAGCGTCACCTGCGTGAGACCCGGCACGGAGCGAAGCCTCCTCAGGAGTTCCACGAACAGAGCCCGGCCAACTCCTTTCGAGCGCCATTCCGCTGTGACGTACACGCCCCAGATCAAGCCCTTGTGGCTCTCCTTCATATTCTGACGGCGTGCGAATCCCACCGTGCCGACCAGCCTCCCTGCTTCAAACGCCCCTAAGACGAAATTGCCAGCCGCCCTGCCGGATGCCAGGCGCGCCGCGACCGAGGCCGGTGTAGAGGCCCGGTGTTCTTCCGCCGATTCGCCGAAGGCTTGAGGTACTGTTTCCAAAGCCTCGAGGCGTAAGTGCCAGTATGCGTCGGCGTCCTCTTCGGCTAGTGCGCGAATCTGCATGGGTCCAGCTTATTTGAGTCTTGAAATTCGGGCTCGGTTTCAGGCTCAGACCGCTCGCCGCGCGAGCCCATCACGACAAGCGGTTGCTCGTAACTTCGTCACGAGTCGCCTGTGGGTTCCAGTTCCGAACCTCAGAGCGCGAGGCGGAGTTTCCGAAATTGCCTTGACCGGGTAGGATGGTTAGTCAAGAATAGTTTTTTTACCATTTAGTACGGAGTCGCTCTGGGCGTGAACTTCAGGTCTGTCTTTAGCATGTTTTCCTCCGACCTCGCGATCGATCTGGGGACGGCGAATACGCTTGTTTACGCCCGCGGTAAAGGTATTGTGGTGAATGAGCCTTCGATTGTGGCCATCAACAAGGTTTCCGGCCAGGTGGAGGCGGTAGGACGCGAGGCCAAGGAGATGTTGGGGCGGACTCCCGGCAACATCGTGGCGATCCGCCCCTTGAAGGACGGCGTAATTGCCGATTTCAAGGTCACGGAAAAGATGCTGAACTACTTTATCCAGAAGGCGCACAACCGCAAGATGTTCGTCCATCCCCGTATTGTGATCGGCGTGCCTTCCGAGATCACCCAAGTGGAAAAGCGGGCGGTACAGGACTCGGCGATGCGCGCTAAAGCCAGTGAAGTGTTCCTGGTGGAGCAGGCCATGATGGCGGCGATCGGCGCCGGACTGCCGATCACCGAGCCCTCCGGATCGATGATCGTCGACATTGGCGGCGGCACCACGGACATCGCCGTGATTTCCCTTTCCGGCATCGTCTACAGCCGCTCGGTGCGGGTGGCGGGCAACGAAATGGACGAAGCAGTTACGGCACACCTGAAAAGGCGTTACAATCTGCTTATTGGCGAGCGGACAGCGGAGCAGATCAAGATGGAGCTGGGCTCTGCCTACCCGCTGGAGAAGCCACTGACCATGGAGATCAAGGGCCGGCATCTGCTGGAGGGCATTCCTAAGACGATCGCGATTGATGACTCGGAGATTCGCGACGCGCTGGCCGACTGCGTCGCAACCATCATCAACGCCATTCGGGTGGCGCTCGAGCGCACCCCCCCCGAGCTCTCCGCCGACATTTCCGATCGCGGCATTCTGCTGACGGGGGGCGGCGCGCTCCTGAAGAATCTGGACAAACGAATCCGGGAAGAGACCGGCCTGCCCGTGTCCATCGCTGAAGACCCGCTGGCTTCGGTGGTGCTTGGCACCGGACGAATGCTGACGGACTTCCACCTTCTGAGGAGGGTCGCCATTGAGTAGTTTCGCCGGCCGGCGCGAACACGCCACTGGGACGCATCGTGCTTTCTCCAAGGCAGGCGCGAGGATGGCCTCGGACACACTGCTCGAAATCCGGTCGCCGCTGGCGACGCGTCCGGTCCCGCCACGTTCTCCTGAAGCGCCTGAGCTGGTGCAGGCTTTCATCTCGCGCCATCGGCCTTTCTTCACGCTGATGGTAGTGCTGCTGGCGCAATTGGTGCTCCTTTCCGTGCAGATCACGCGGCAGCGCAACGCTCCCCTGGCGCGCCGCTGGGCCGTAAGCGCCGTGGCGCCGTTTGAACGCTCTCTGCGGGGGCTGGCCGACGCGGCGGTCGGTTTCTGGTCCGTCGCCCACGATCTGACACACAACGGGGAGCGCAACCACGACCTCGGTCTGCGCCTTGCCGCCGATGAAATCCAGATTCGCGATCTCACGGAGCAAGCCGCTGAAAACGGCCGGCTGCGCGCCTTGCTCCAGCTCAAAACACGCCTGCCCGACGCCACGGCGAGCGCGGAGGTGATCGGATCGAGCCCGGGCCAAGGATCGAACGCCGTTGTGATCGATAAGGGCGCGGACTCCGGCCTCGCTCTGGACCAAGCCGTGATCACACCCGAGGGCGTCGCGGGAAAAGTCGTTACGGTTTATGCTCACACAGCCCAGGTGCTTCTGATTTCGGATCCTGCCGGCGGCGCCGGCGCTCTGGTGGAGAAGACGCGAGCTCAAGGAGTACTGAAAGGCCAGGGGGCCGGGCTGTGCCGGCTGGACTACATCATGAATGATGACGCGGTGGCGCCCGGCGACAGGGTGCTCACTTCCGGCCTTGACCGCGTCTTTCCCAAAGGGCTCGCGCTCGGCACAGTGGCGAAAGTCGGCAGCGGCAATATCTACAAGCAGGTGGTGGTGCGGCCCGCCGTCTCACTCGATCGGCTGGAAGAGGTCCTGGTAGTGACCAGTCATATTGGTGATCGATGATCGCAGGTTTGCAGAGCTGCCCGGGCTCTTTGAATTTTCGAAAAGCTGCCTGGTCCTCGTGGTCGTCAATCATCAATCACCAATCCTCGATCAGCAATTAGAAGGATGCCTACTGCCGCCGAGCGCCCCATCAACGTTTACCGGATTCATCCTCTCACAATGCTGATTACGGCCTTTTCGGCCCTTGTCCTGCAGACGTTTCTCAAGGCCCGCGTACCTTTGGCCCGGCAGTTTGATCTTCCCTTGCTCGTGGTCATCTACTTCTCGGTGATCCGTCGCAACAAGGTGTTTGGCACAGTAGTGGGTGCGGCGCTCGGCCTGACCGAGGACTTGCTCGGCGCCAGCCTGATCGGAATCTTCGGCATCGCCGGTGCGCTGGCAGGATATTTGGGGGCCTGGGCCAGCGTACAATTCGATCTCGAGCAGTTTCTGGGCAGGTTGGCTCTGACGGCGGCGCTGGTGCTCTTCCAAAGCCTTGCCGTGGCAGGACTCCAGCGCGTGTTGATCGCTTCTCCACAACCTTTCCAAGCGCTCGACCTCGCCAGCCGGGTGTTATTGAACTCGGCTCTGGCCCTGGTGCTCTTCCAGGTGCTGGACCGCTTCCGCCGGCCGGCTTAGGTCGCGCCCGGGGCTCGTAGCGTTCCGCACCAGACTCCATCAAGGCGGACTCGATCAGAGCGCGCTATCAACATGAACCATTACCTGCTCGCAGAGTTGAGCATCGCCGGCAGCGTTCTGGACGTCCTGGGCGCGCTTTACCTTGCGTACGACCTGCTCGGCGGAAAGCATGGTCCGTTGCGAACTCTGACACGCTCGGTGACTTACGGACTCTTCTTTGGTATCGGCGTCCTGATTCCCCTAGGGGCTTTCTTTGCGCTGGTCATGGCCGTAACGATGGGCGTTACGCTCGGTGTGGAGTTCAGCCAGGCGTCGCGTGGACGGATACAACCCGCATGGCGGCTGGTCGTCGTGTGCAGCCTGATCCGCGGAGCCGGCCTCGGGCTTGGAGCCGGGGTTCTCATCGGCCGCGACTTTGGCTTCTGGTTCGGCTTGCTCAGCTTTGGCGGCCAACTCTTCGCTTATCGCGTTGGTTTCGGACCTACCGCCGGTTATGCGGCTGATCGCAGGCCGCGGTTAAATCGCAGGCAATTGCTGGGCACGCTCAACCGAACCGTGGGATACACTCTTGCCGGACTCGTCTGCGGGGCCGTCACTCACAGTGGCCGGCAGGCGCTCGGATTCAGTGTCAGCATCGGGCTTACGATCGGGGCCGCCAGCGCAGTGCTGGCGGTGGCGGTTCCGTTTGTGGAGTGGTGGGCGGACAATCTTCCCGAACGGCGATTGGGAGCGCTGGGCGCAGGCTTGGTAGTGACCGGGTTCATGCTGCAATCGGTGCAGTACTGGACCGTGATTCTGAATATCGCCGTGCGCTGAGCGCACTCCGTAGCGGCTTGCTCGCCTGTCCGGAATCGCTCGCGGGTTGCCCTAGGCTCACTGGTACGCCGTGAGCTTCGCCTGGATGCGGTCGTGAATCCAGTGCGGATCCCACCACTCGGTGGGATTCACCGGGATGCCGTCGAGCAGGACCGTGAAGTGCAGATGATCTCCGCCGGCAAGACCCGTCGTGCCGCTGACGCCGATCTGCTGGCCCCGCCTAACGGTGTCGCCCGGCTTCACCCTGAGCGAGCTCATGTGGCCGTACAAGGACTGGACGCCGCAGCCGTGATCGATCAGGATCGCGTTGCCGAAGATGCCGAAGAACTGAGCCATCACCACCACCCCGTCGTTCGAGGCCAACACCGGCATGTGCTCGAGACCCGCCAGGTCAAAGCCCAGATGGGTTTGATGGTCCACGGTCTGGCCGTTGTAGGTGTAGGTTCGGGAATCCGCGAAAAAGGCTTCGGTCTTTGATGCCAGGCGGATGAAGGGTTCGTGCCACAGGAACGCGGACGAAGTGTGCTTCGAGAACTCGATGAGTTTGTCGGAATCGATCTGGCGCAGGCGGCCGTTCACTTCGAGAAAGTTCTTGAGCGGGCTTCCCTGGTCATCCATTTCCGGTGTCTGGCTCATGATCGGCGGCACTACGCGTTGAATGTAGGCGTCATCGAGCTTGATGGTGTCGGTGTGGAACTTCTTGGGAAACACGCGATAGTTGAAGCTCGCGACAGCCTGGTTGCCCGCATCGTCGCGTGCCACGATTTCGGCCGGCGTGGCCGGATCGAGGTCCCAAGGATAGGCGAAAAGAGCGAGGCGCGTCTCCGGCATCGAGGCTTTAACCCGAAAACTCGTAAAAAAGTACCTGCCCACCTGAACGCCCGATTCCACCGTGCCGGGCGAAACGCGGAACACCACCATGTCGCATCCGCCCTGGTTGATATAGTGCTGCGTCGTGAGCACGGCAATCTGCGGCGGCGTGAAGCGCACGGGCAAGGTCAGAGTAAGGGTCGATCGGCCGCCGCGAAAGAAGCGGCCCCAGGAATCGTTGGTGGCTGTGATCTCCACCGTGGCGCTGCCTTCGGCCAAGCCTGGAATCAGCCTGGGGTCGAGCGGCGGTGTCCAATTCAAGACGCTTTCCGGACGCGACCAGAACTTCCACCCCTTACGCGCGCTCGCAGCCGCGCCAGTCGCAGTGTGGTAGATATGGTTTCCGTTTTGGACCACGTCGACTGAGATGCTGCGCACGTTGTGTCTGCTGTCGCGGACCTCGATGGGCAACTTCGTGCTCTGGCCGAGCCCTCGCGGCTGCTGTCTCAGGGTGATGACGGGAGCCTGGTTCTGGAGTGCTTTCCAACCTACCGCAAGAATGATGACGGCCAAAATCGCTGCCAGGAAAATGGGGCCGCGGCCAATGCCTGCGTCCCGAGCGTAACGATCAGACGGCTTCTGCAATGTTCCTCCCTGGATGGGTGTAGTATTCCACGATACTGGAAGCCGAGCCCAATTCCTAAATCCCAGCTCCTGAATCCTGCTTGCTGGCGTTGCGCCGCGCCGTACCGCTTTCTTATAATCGCTCTGTGACAGCCCTGAGTACCTCCCCGCAAATGTATACCGCTTGCGCTTTCGAGTTGAGCGCTACTGAGATTGGAACAAGCGTCTATGTCTTCGAACCCCATTGTCAAAAAACTGCAAGAAGAGATTCAGGTTTTGGAGCACGAGCTTAATCACGAGTTGCCGGCCGAGCTCAAGAAGGCGCGGGCGCACGGCGACCTCAGTGAAAACGCCGAGTACATCATGGCCAAGCAGCGCCAGCAGTTTGTGAACGCGCGCCTCGGCCAGCTCAAGGTGAGGCTCGCGGACATGTCGCTCGTGAACATGGCGAACATCCCCAAGGACCGCATCGCTTTCGGCTCGCGCGTGGTGCTGTACGACATTGACCGGGACGCCGAGGTCGAGTACCGCCTTGTGACCAGCGAGGAGGCGGACTTCGCGAAGGGGCTCATCTCCACGACCTCGCCCATCGGCCGCGGTCTGATGGGGAAGCGAGTGGGCGACACGGTGAAGATCACAACGCCCAACGGCGGTACCCGGGAGTTTGAAGTGAAGCAAATGCAAACCATTCACGATCCTTAGCCGGTGCTGATGCTTCCGTCCTTAGTCCTCGTCTTCAATTTTAGTAAGTCCATTGATCCGTCTCCCATTTTCACCGATCCGTCGCCGGCGACTGCCCGGCCATGGGTTTTTTTGTGTATCGACGCCAACGTCAAGCATAGCGCCGGCCATCTCATAGATCGGGCATCGTCGCCTGGACTAAACATTGGCGAGCCCGTCGTTCTGAGGTTCTTGGACGTGACAACTGAAAGTTCGCTTAATGAAGATTGCAAAATACAGTGACGTCATTCTCTGTAGCGCCGCTCTATGAGCGGCGAAAGACGCCGGTCGCAGACCGGCGCTACAGCAGCGGTCGTCACTGTATTTTGCAATGCTCAAATAGCTCGACTGACGTTTTCGTGGTCGGCGGAGGTCCGGCGGGCCTGGCGGCGGCTCTCGCGGCACGCAAGCGCGGCTTCGACGTTACGGTCGCGGACAGCTGCAGCCCGCCAATCGACAAGCCCTGCGGCGAGGGGCTGATGCCGGACGGCGTCGCGGCGCTCGGACGGCTGGGGGTCGGCATTCCGCCGTCAGACGCGCATCGGTTCCACGGAATTCGCTTCGTCAGTTCCGGTTTGCAAGCGGAGGCTCGCTTCTCCCAGGGATCCGCCCTGGGGGTGCGGCGGACCGAGCTCCACCGCATCCTGATCGAGCACGCGGAGCGAGCCGGCGTGCGATTACTTTGGCGCTCCGTCGTTACGGGACTTCATCCCGACGGCGCGCTGGTGCGGGGGAAACTCGTCCGGGCGCGCTGGGTCATTGGCGCGGACGGCGGGGATTCACGCGTGAGGCGTTGGGCGGGGCTCGACGTTCATCGGGAAAAAGAGCGGCGCTTCGCGTTTCGCCGGCATTATCGGGTGGCGCCGTGGTCTCGGTTTATGGAGTTGCATTGGGGAAACCGGTGCCAGCTCTTTTTGACCCCGGTTGGCCCGCGCGAATTGTGCCTCGCGCTGCTCTCAAGCGGCCCTGGCCTGCGGTTGGATGGAGCCCTGCATGAATTTCCCGAACTTTCGGAGCGTCTGCGCGGCGCCGAACGCGTGTCGACAGAGCGAGGAGCGGTGTCGGTAACCCGCAGGCTGGCTCGCGTCTGTGCCGGGCGCGTGGCCTTGATCGGCGACGCCTCCGGCGGCGTTGACGCGATCACCGGCGCGGGCCTCTCTCTCGCCTTCACTCAGGCTGGTCTGTTGGGCGATTGTCTTGAATCCGGCGATCTGGCTCGTTACCAGGCGGAGCACCGCGCCTTGGCCCGGCGGCCCGCGCTGATGGCTCGCGCGCTGCTTCTGCTCGAGAGCCACGGGAGGCTGCGACGCCGAATGATGCGCGCCTTCGTGGCTGAACCGGAACTGTTTGCGGGTCTGGTGGCAATGCACGTCGGTGCCGCGTCCTCAATTGACGCGGCGGCTAACGGACTGGCGCTCGGTTGGAGACTCCTGAGGGCGTAGACGGCGCCCCGGGGGTTGCGAAAGATCGGTGATGAGTATGAGGGCAAGGCGCGGCGCGATGCGGCATCACTCTGTCTGCTCTGGCTTGGTCTGGCTGCGGCAGCCAGCGCTCAGGAGATCATCTTGCGATGCGATCCTGCGCATATGACGGCGAATTTCACCCTGGTGACGTGCTGCATACCAGCGACACCGTTCTGGTTCTCGTCAAGTGTCCCACAAAGTCTGGGGCGGGCAAGAATGGCCGGCGCGGGCGAGCGCCTCAAACCGCGCGCACCCGCAGCCAGATTCCCCCAAGCGCCCAGGCGGCGAGATAGGCTGCGAGACCGCAGGCCAGAGTTAGCGTGAGTCCCAGGTTGACCGCAATGAACATCGCCAGCACCGATCCGAGCACACTCGCTGCTGCATTGAGCGCCCAGGCCCACTCCACCGCATTGTCACTGGAGCCGGACAGGGGCGTCGCCTCAGTGTTTGGCCCGGCATGATCCTCCATCGCTGCCGCATGTCCCGCTAAAGCGCGCAGTCCGGTGGGAAACGGAATTCCCATCACAAAACCCAGAGGAATCAGGATGACGGCGCTCACGAGCAACTTAATTGCGAATTCCAGGCCGACAGCCGAGGTAAGCAGGCGCGGCAGCAGGAACGCATAGATCAGTAAGGCTGCAGCGATAGCTCCGAGCGGCAGATGAAGCGTTCGGGCTCCGGGCGGCCAGCGACGTGACACGAGGCTGCCCGCGCCGCTTGCGGCCAGCAGCAGAAAGATCACCACCGTAATGGCGTAAGTGGGGTGGCCTAGAAACAGCACCAGGCGCTGCACGAAAGTGATTTCAACCAGGATGTAGCCGAGCCCGATGGCCACGAAATAGACGAGGCGGCCCATCGCCACTGATCGACGGCGCCGGCCCAGCAGCAGGGGAAGAATCAGCAGCGCCAGCACCGCCACCACCGAGATCAGCAGAACGGCGTCCAGGACCACCACGCCCAATCCGACCTTCCAATCGATACCGCGGGGGCCGCGAGCCGCGGGGCGGCCGAAGACATTTGGATTCCGCAGCAGGGTACTGGTCTTCTGGGTAAAAAAGAAGAACGGCGCGTTGTCACTTACCGGCGCCACGTTGTAAGGATAGGTCGCCGCGAAGCCTGCCGGATCCGCAGAGGCGATCAGGCGCTGGAAAGGACCCGTCCCGGGAGCGGAAGGCGTATAGACGATTGCGAGATTCGGATTCGCACCAACGTGCCCGATCACCTGCTGCTCCTCACCCTTGGTGAAAGCAGTCTTTCTTGCGAGCACCGTCACCGAGCGCCCGTCTTCGTTCAAAGGACCATTCGATACCACAATGAAGTTCCGCGCCAGCCCCGTGACGTCCAACAGCCGCAACGCCTCGAGCGCCACGGATACCACGCGCAGGGCCTCGCGCGGCTCTTTGAACTCCCAGCGCGTCACGGCAATGAATCCGTCGTTCTTGAGGTGATCGAAATACTGCTCGAAAGCTTCGGTTGTGTAGAGGTAGCCTTCGCTGAGCGCGAAGGCTCCGGCGGCGGTGGAAGCCCAGGTGTCAACCAGCGTCATCTCGATCACGTCGTATTGCTCGTGAGCGCTCCGGATGAAGGATCGGCCGTCGCCCACCACCAGATGCACCTGCGGCAGCTTGTAAAGACCGAAGCTGTAAGCTTCGTAGCGCCCGCGCATGATGGTGTCGGCAATGATGGGATTGATCTCGATGCCGGTTACTCTGGGGCTGCCGTTGGCTACCGCCCGCAGCACGTCCACGCCGCCACCGGGCCCGATGATGGCGTAGTCGCCCCGGGGCCGAAGGACATTGGCCAGGCTGGGCGGCGCTGCCATCAAGTCGTGTTGCCAGACACCCTGCCAGTGGAATGGATCAACGTTCATGATGGCGGTGCTGGCGTCCGCGTCGATTACGACGCTCTTGGAGCCATCGGGTTGGCGGTCGACTTCGACGCGGGAGAGCGCGTTCCAGCGCGCAAACTCAACCTTGGACGTGCCGCCCACGCGAAGGCCCTTGGCGTAGACAACATCGACAAAGTTCCAGAGGCGGTTTGCCGCCACGACCAGCACAAGGCCGGCGGCGATTGCGATCGCAAGCTTGCGGTGCGCCGGTCTCAAGGCCCAGACGCCGCCCGCCAAGGCCATAGTCAGGCTCACAAAAAGCACCGCTCCCGGCGCCCCCAATTCATTGAGCAGCGGAACCAGCGCCAGGCAGGCCAAAGCGCCTCCGGCCAGGTCGGCGCCGTAGAGCAGCGGAATCTGCTGAGGCTCCCGCGCGAACACCGCCGAGAGCAGCAGTCCGGTCAGAAAGAAGGAAATCAAGGGCGCAAGGTAGACCCCTGTCAGCTCGAGAAGATTGAGGCCGTTGAGCTCGAGCGTGACGGGAATGTGGAGAACCACCTCCAGCATCGCCAGCGTAGCGAGCGCGTTGATCATGGAGCAGCCTGCGCCCAGCGATCGGGTGCCGAAACGCGCCAGCCAATCGCGCCGCAAGTAGGAGAAAACGCCGCCGGCTCCGAGGCCGAGTAGAGCGATCGAGATGGCCAGGAACGCGAAGTGATAGAAGAGGATCACCGAAAACAGGCGTGTGAGCGTCAGTTCCAGCAAAAGGGCTGAGAAGCTGGCAAGCGCGACACCTGCCATCGAACGGAGTGGCAGAAACGTGGGAGAGGCCGTCGTCTCGAGGGCGGGTTGATCTCCAATCCGGGTCATGATCTCAAAGGGGATTTCGACGCATCAGCCATCAGGCCTCCGTTATTGTTCCTGAATCTCAATATCTTTGAAGAGCATCTTGACGCCGCCTCCGGTGTGGAGCTGCAGACCAATCACGCCATCGGTGAATTTTGGAGCGGTGTCGGTGTAGTCGACAATCTGGACGCCGTTGAGCCAGGTGACGATGCGATTGCCATGCGCGGAAATCTTGAGTTCGTTCCACTCTCCGGGCTTCAGAGCCTGCTCCCCTTCCGCAGTGGGTTGAATCACCCAGCCTCGGCCGCCGCTCTCGTAGATCCCGCCGGTGTGTTTGCCCACGCTTGGATCCACTTCCACCTGCATGCCTTCGATGTCCGGACCGTGCTCGGGATCGATGCCGGTGATGTGGGAGCGGACGAAAACGCCGCTGTTCCCTTTTGCCAGTGGCTTGAAGTGCAGCCGCAGATTGAAATCACGATAGGTCTTGTCGGTGGTGAGATACCCGTACTTATTTGTTGTGCTTTCGCCCAGAATAGCGCCGTCCTGTACGGTCCAGTTCTCGGTGCCGTTTTTCTGCCAGCCCGTCAGGTCTTTGCCATTAAAGAGGGGCATCCAGCCGGCCCCGGTTGCAGATTGAGCGCCCGCCACAGGCGATGACAACGCTATGGCGAGGATTACCCCAGTCAACACTTTCATGGTTTCGCTCCTTCCATCAAAGGCTTTACGCTATCACAAGCCCACGTCCAGCGGGCAGCCGCAGATGAAGGCGCGCGCTCGGTAAGGTCTTGATCCCTGCGCCGCAAGACTTGGTATTCCGGCTGCTCGAATTCTTTGAAGTAATGGCGCTCCAGCCATTGGCGAAACTCAGGGAAGGCATCGAAGCGTTGATAGCCATTGGACTGCGGCCAAGGCCAGGACCGTCTGAAGAGCACCACATACTTGGGCGCGCTGGCGCGAATCTGCGTCATGAACTGCAAACGCAACTGGCGTACGAAGGGCTCCTCACCGAAGTACAGCAGATGGAAGTCATACATGAAGCGCGTGGCCTCGCGCACGCGCAGAACAAAGAGCGCGTCGACGGCCCCGCCGGAGGTGTCCATGGTCTGCACCGTGTCCAGCTTCGGGTCCACTCGAGGCCTAAGATAAGCCACCAGGCTATCGAGGTCCTTTTTCTCACCGTACGCCGACCCGCCGGACATGGGCTCGCGCGACACCCGATAGCAGGCTACGGCCAGCGGGTACTCCGCGAGCAGCAGGAAGAGCAGTGCACATACCCTGCTCTTCGTCTCCGGACGGGCGAGCAGGCCTCCGAGCGACATGGCGATCAGGATGAAGAGAAAGGCGTGGAAGGGATATTCGTGATACCACCAGCCGCGCTCTTGCAAAACATAGTGCAACATCCCATAAACCGCTCCCAGCATCGCCAGGGCGTAGCGCGGTCCGCGCGGCGAGCGCTCCCACGGCACCACAGACAGCAAGACCCAAACGAGGTTGGGCTTGAGAAGCGTCCACATGAGGCCGGCGGGGCTGAGTCCCCCGAGTCTCGGGTAGTAGGGAAGCAGATACTGGGTCACGATTTGGACCAGCGGATGAAGGCCTCCGACGAAGGCGAGCCAGGCGCAGATGGCAGCGGGCATCAATGCGCTCCCGGCGAGAAAGAAGACGGCGTTGAGCAGCCATCGCGATTCCGGCTTCCGTATCAGACAGGCCAGCAGCACCGCGAGCATGAAAAGTGCGTAGATCGCGGCGTGAGGCTTCATGCTGGCTCCGAAACCGGCCAGGAGTCCGGCCAGCAAGCTGAGACGGTAACGCCCTCCCGCTTCAACCGAGCGAGCTAAAAAGTGCGCGCCCGAGACCAGAAAGAGGCAGAGGAGAAAATCCCGTTGACCCATGCTGCGGGCTCCCTGGCTCAGGTGGTGGGCGAAAAAGAAGGCGGCGGCGAGCATTCCGCCCCAACGGCTGATCCTCCGGCAAAATCCGTACACGGCCACCGAGGTGGCCACGAGCCATGCAAGATCGAAGAAACGCCAGCCCAGGTCGCCGCTTCCGAATACCCGAAGCTCCACGATGTGGATGAGGTAGGTGCCCGGCAAGTTCATGTCGAAAATGTCCCGGTAAGGCACGGCTCCGGACGTGATGCGCCAGGCGATGTAGTCCATCAGCGGCCCGTCGTGTATCCGCGGCCACCGCAGCGATGAGGCCATGCAGATCAAAGCAGCGCCGATGAAGGGGGCCAGCAGGAGCAAGGTTCCGGCAGGATGCAGCAGTGGCGTGAGCGAGTGGCGACCAACGGTCGGGCTGCGGCTGAATGTCGAACGTGAGTCGACGTCAAGCACGGGGACCATCAACTTGCTTCGGTTTGTGAATTGGTTTCTTATTACCAATATTTATACCGAGGGGATGCGGCGCGTGTCAAGCCGCCTCTCGTGATTCGGATCTCGCGGACCCGACCATTCTGGCGCTGCCATCCTCCTGAGATTCTTTTTCGGTGTCGCCTTGTGTGATAAAATTGTTGGCGAATAAAAGGCGAACCATCCCGCGACCCGGGAGAGTGAAACAGTGCGGCAACCCTTATGGCAACCGAAACGCAGGCTCTCGCCCTAAGCGGCGACGCCAGCATCGAGGGCGCTCTCGACGAGATCGAGCGCCGCTTCAAAGGCCCGCCCGAGTTCGGGGGCGTGACGGCGGTAAAGCATATTCCCGCGCGCGCGGCTGATCTCGTGCCGCTTTCGGACGGCCTCGCGCCGCGGCTGGCCGCGATTCTCCAAGGGCGCGGCATCAGCCGGCTCTATTCTCACCAGGCGGAAGTGTTCCGCCTGGCTCGCGAAGGCAGGGACTTGGTGGTGGTGACGCCCACCGCTTCGGGCAAGACGCTCTGCTACAACCTGCCCATCCTCGACACGCTGGTGCGCAATCCTGCCGCCCGGGCGCTGTATCTTTTTCCCACCAAGGCGCTTGCCCAGGACCAGCTCACGGAGCTTAATCGCTGGACGGCCGAGCTCGGAGACGAAATCCGCACCTTCACGTACGATGGCGACACCCCGCAGGACGCGCGCAGAGCCATCCGGGCGCGCGGCAATCTGGTGATCACGAATCCAGACATGCTTCACGCAGGCATCCTGCCGCACCACACGAAGTGGGAGCGGCTCTTCGAGAACCTGCAATACATCGTGATCGACGAGCTGCATTATTACCGCGGCGTGTTCGGCAGCCACCTGGCGAACGTGCTGCGCCGCTTGAGCCGGATCGCGCAGTTTTATGGCAGCCGGCCGCAGTTTATCTGTACTTCCGCCACCATCGCCAATCCTGCCGAACTGGGAGCGCGCATCCTCGAACGAGACGTTCTGCTCGTGGATCGCAACGGCGCTCCGTCTTCGGACAAATACCTGGTCTTTTACAACCCGCCCGTCGTCAATCCTCAGCTTGGCATCCGGCGCTCTTACCTGAACGAATCGCGGCGCATCGCGCGTACGTTCCTGGAGCGCGGCCTCGAGACTATCGTGTTCGCCAACAGCCGCCTCGCGACCGAGCTCCTAGTCACTTATCTCAAAGAGGATTTCGAGCGCGCGCCTGCCGGTTCGGAGGTGGTGCGCGGATATCGCGGCGGCTACCTGCCGCTCGAACGGCGCGAGATCGAGCGCGACTTGCGCGAAGGACGATTGCTGGGGGTGGTCGCTACAAACGCCCTCGAACTCGGTATCGACATCGGCAGCCTCGATGCCGCCGTGCTGGCCGGATACCCCGGCACTATCGCCTCCACTTGGCAGCGGGCAGGCCGCGCCGGGCGGCGGCAGGGGACTTCGGCGGCGGTGCTGGTGGCTTCGAGCGCTCCGATTGATCAGTTCATGATGCAGAACCCGGATTACTTTTTCGGAAGCTCTCCGGAGCAGGGCTTCGTGAATCCTGACAATCTCGGGATTCTGCTGAATCATCTCAAGTGCGCGGCGTTTGAACTTCCTTTGACCGATGATGAGCGCTTCGGCGCGCTCGATCTCAAGCTCCTGTGCAGGCATCTTGCCGAGGCTGGATTCCTGCATCGCACCGGCGGCGCCTGGCACTGGGTTTCGGAAAGCTATCCGGCCGATGCCGTCAGCCTGCGCTCGGTCTCCTCCGACAATTTCGTGATCGTCGATAATACGGATAAACCTCGCCTGTTGGGCGAGGTCGATTTCCCGAGCGCGCTCTCGACGCTGCACGAGAAAGCCATTTACATGCAGAACGGCGAGCAGTATCACGTGGAACGGCTCGATTACGACGATCGCAAGGCCTACGTGCATCGCGTGGATTCGGATTACTACACCGACGCCATCACGTACACCAAGATCACGGTGCTGGAAAGGTTTGAGAGTTCGGGGTTCGGAGTTCCGGGTTCGGAGTCAGAAAGCAGCAGAAGTCAGAAGCCAGAGGCCAGAAGTCAGAATGAAAACGAGCCGTCAGTTGAGGAAGAGGACGAGTTTCGAGTTTCGAGTTTCGAGTTTCGGTCTTCCCGAACCCCGACTCGCAATCACGGCGAGGTCCACGTCAACACCCAGGTGGTGGGTTTCAAGAAGATCAAGTTTCACACCCATGAGAATGTGGGCGCCGGCAATCTGACTCTTCCCGAACAGGAGATGCACACCACCGCCTGGTGGCTCAATCTGCCGGAGCCGACGCTCGAGGCCCTTCCTTATTCCAGCACTGACCGGCAGGACGGCGTCCACGCTCTCGGCAATGCCTTGCAGTCAATGGCGATTCTGCTGGTGATGTGTGATGCGCGGGATCTCGGAGTGGCGGTAGGGGAGAATAGCAGGGATCAGCGATCCGGGGTCGGGGGTCAGAGGCTGGAAGAAAGAAGCCTGAACCCAGAAGTCAGAAATCAGAACGAAAATGAGCCCTCACTGGTCAGTCGTCAGTCGTCCGTCGAACCTGAGGCAGAGCAAAATCCAAAGACTCCGAAATGGCGCAAGGGACAACGCACTACAGACGGCGGACCACCGACGTTTTTCGAACCGAACATCTACCTCTACGACAAATACCCGGGCGGAATCGGCCTGAGCGAGCCGCTTTATCGCATGAGCGAGCAGTTGCTCGGCAACGTGCGCAAGCTGATCGAGAATTGTCCGTGCGAATCGGGGTGTCCGTCGTGCGTGGGTCCGGTGGGGGAGATCGGCGAGAAGGGCAAAGAAGTGGCGTTCGCTATTTTGAGAATGTTCGATGCCATCGTTTGATCGTAGGCGGTTAGCACCAGCCAGTCAGCAGTACGTTTTCGTGACTGATAGACTGAACAACTGACCGACTGACTAACCAATGAAGATTGCAGAATACAGTAACGTCATTGTCTGTAGCGCCGCTCGGAGCCTGCCCTGTAAGGGAGCGGCGAAAGACGCCGGTCGCAGACCGGCGCTACAGCAGCGGCCGTCACTGTATTTTGCAACGCTCAAATAATTGCATGAACCTCGAAGAAAAGCTTCGCCAACTCCGCAAGGCCGCGGAAAAGACCAGCGCCGACCGCGATCTCGAGCGGCAGCTCGAATGGCTGCGACGTCGTACGGCGTCTCCGGTGGGTCGGCCTTTACCCTCGCAGCGCGTGCCGTGCGGGATCGAGCACTACGTGGAAGGCCGTGTCGAGCAGAATCAGGGCGGCGAATACTTCGCGGCGCGACAGTCTTTGCCCTTTGGCAGACCGTACGGCAAGCTGCGGGTGGGCGACGTTTCCGTCGCCGATCTGCGGTCGCTGGACTTGTTCCTGGAAGACAATGCGCTGCCCGACCCGGCCGATCTCGTCTATCTGGACACCGAAACCACCGGCCTCGCGGGTGGAACCGGCACTTGTGCGTTTCTGATCGGCATCGGCGTGATCGAAGGCTGCGATTTCGTGGTGCGCCAATTTTTCCTGCGCGATTACCCCGAGGAAAAGGCCATTCTGGCCGCACTCGCCGAACAGTTGAGCCGGTACAAAGGCCTTGTCACCTTCAACGGCAAAACTTTCGACGTACCGTTGCTCGAAACCCGCTTCACTCTCGCGCGCCAGCGGTCACCCTTCGGCCGCATGGTCCATCTTGACCTGCTGCACCCTGCGCGCCGCTTGTGGAAGCTGCGGCTTGAAAGCTGTCACCTGACCCATCTTGAGAAAGAGGTGCTCGGCATCAGCCGCAAGGGAGACGTACCGGGCTCGGAGATTCCCGGCATTTATTTTGATTATCTGCGCACGGGCGACGCCCGAGGATTGCAGCCGGTATTCTTCCACAATGCGCTCGATATTGTGACTCTGGCGGCGCTCACTTCGGAGCTTGCCCGCATCATTCGGATTGAGGCGGCACTCGCAGGCAGCGAGGAAATCGAAGCGCTCGCCGCTGCGGGAGACACGCACAGCCTGGACCTGTTCAGCCTGAGCCGCATCTTCGAGCGCGCCGGAGACAGCGAAAAATCGGTCTCGGTCTGCCGCCGGGCTCTCGCCTCCGGGCTTCCGCTTGCATTCGAGCCGCGCGCCCTCTGGCACCTCGCCACTCAGCACAAGCGCCGGCGCGAGTACGAACAGGCGGTGGAGATCTGGCACGAGATCACGCGGCGCGAGTCGGATGCCTTTCTGGATGCTCTCGAACAATTGGCGATCCACGCCGAGCATCGCCTGCGCGATTGCGGGGTCGCGCTCGAATTCACCGAGAGAGCGCTAGCTTGGATTGGCGGAGATTCGGGTAGGACGGGGCGGAATGGGACAGCGAACGTGCGGCCTGGGCCGCGCCCCGATGTTCGGCGGCTCACGCATCGGCTGGACCGGCTGCGGCGCAAGTTGGCGCGGAGGAACGCATCGTCAGAACTGTCTTTTCTGGAGCACCAGTAACAATTAGCGGGGTTACCGCTCCGATTCGGCCGCGCCCTTCGGTTTCCATTTGAAGGTCTCGTGCCGTGCCTCGACGTGCTCCTGGCCGGTCGCGGCGTCCACCCGAACTGACTCCAGATCACCCACCAGGCGAAGGAAATCACCGTCCTGATCCGTGCGGCCGCGACCGCGCTCCACGGCCCCGCTAAAGCGATAGTAACGCTCGTGGATTTTGCCGGTCTTGAACTGCACCCGGTCGCCCTGACGCGTGCCTTGCGTGATCTGGAAGGTGAGCACAGCGTCCGACTCGTCCTCACCCTGCGCTACGTCGATATAGCCCTTCAGCTTGCCTTCCTCCTCGAGAATCCCAAGCGTGTTCTGGGCCGACAGGAATTCGTACTCTCCGGACATATCCGGGACCTGGCTGCCCGATGCAACGTAAGCTAGAGCAAGGCTGGGAACAAAAATGGCCGTGAAGATCAGGACAGCAAGACGGGCCGGAGCAGAAGAACGAGATGTGGCAATCACAACTTCAGCTTAGTATGCCGGCAGAACGAACCGCAAGAACGCGCCCGGAACGCGTGCTATGATGATGGCGGAGGTCCGCCATGAGTATCGGCCGGAGGAATGGTGCCTTCGTGTGTGCGCTTCTCTGCGCTGTAGTCACTGCCGCTGGAATGAGCGGAACAACGCCATTCAACGCGTATGCGGCGGCGCAATCGGACTCAAAATTCAGCATCAGCACCTCGTCTTTTCAGCCGAACGGCGACATTCCCACACGCTACACGTGCAGCGGCGACAACCTCTCCCCTGCTCTTGCCTGGACCGATCCGCCGGCCGGCACCGAGAGCCTGGTCCTGATCGTCGACGATCCCGACGCGCCGGGCGGGGTCTTCAACCATTGGGTGCTCTACGATCTCGCTCGGAGCGCGCGCCGGTTGCCCGAAGGCGTGCCGCAAAAGGCGGACCCCGAAGGCGCACGGCAGGGGCGCAACGGTTTCAACGAACTCGGCTACGGAGGACCTTGCCCGCCGCCGGGGCACGTTCACCGCTACTATTTCAGGCTTTACGCTCTTGACCGGAAGCTCGAACTTCCGGCCGGCGCATCGAAGAACGCGGTAGAGAAGGCTGTGCAGGGACACGTGCTGGCGCAGGCTGAAGTGATGGGCCGGTTCAAGCGCTAAGGCCGGCAAGGCCCGCGAACGGGTTCCTCATCCGCAACAAGGCTGACTCCAGCCTTTGGCACCCCGATTGTCCGCCGCCAAAGCGAAAGTCCGCGACTGGACGTCATGAGCGGCGAGGATCTCCTGAATGGCCTGGCCCACCGGCAAGGCGCTACCTCGAACCAGAGCCAGGATCGAAGGGCCGGCGCCGCTCAAGCAGACCCCCAGCACGTCCGGAGCGGTGAAATGCAGCGCTTCGGGAAGTCCGGGCATGAGACCGGCGCGATAGGGCTGATGCCAGCGATCGTCGAACATCGGCTGCGATAAGGCTACGCGCCCTGAGAAAAGTTGCGCGACTACAGTTGCCGCACGCTGCAAGTTGTGTACGGCGTCCGGGCGCGAATAGGATTCGGGTAAGGCTGCGCGAGCTTTCTCGGTGGGCATGGCGTAACCTGGGACGACCAGGGCAAACTGCAATGAGTCCGGAACCGGGCACGAGCAGGAGATCACCCGCTCGCCAGCCCGCACGGCCAGCGTGAAGCCGCCTTCCCAGGCCGCAGCCGCGTTGTCCGGGTGACCCTCGCGGCGATCCGCCAGCGAAATGATCTCCTCATCTAGCAGAGTACGACCCGCCAGCCAGCGCGCGACTGAGATCCCCGCCACAATGGCGGCCGCGCTCGATCCCAGTCCGACTGCAACCGGAATCTGGTTTTGGATCTCGAGATCGAAGCCGCGCTCCAGTCCCCAAAGTACGAGAATCTCCCTGATTGTGCGGGCGATCAGGTTGTCCTCGCCCTGTCCCACCCGGTCGGAAGTCTCGCCGCTGTACTTCACGCCGATCCCGTGATCCGGGCGAGCCGAGGCTCGTACGTCCACGTACAAGCTGAGGGCCAGAGCGCCGCAGTCAAAGAGGCATCCGAGATTGGCGCTTGTGGCCGGAACTCGAACGGAGATACTGTCTGCCATAGAACCAATATCTCCGCTGCCCTGGCATGGGTCAAGCCACCGCCAGGAATTGCTCCTCGAATTCCTCCAACTTCGGCCGGATGCTGACGCACGGGCCCAGGCGCCCGCTCACCGCCCCGAGGGTCTTGAGACCGTTACCGGTGATCACTAGCACGAGCGACTCATCAGGATCGATGCGCCCCGCGTTGATTAGCTTCTTTGCGACCGCCACCGTGACCCCACCTGCAGTTTCGGTGAAGATTCCCTCTGTCTCGGCAAGCAGCCGGATGCCTTCCACGAGCTCGTCGTCAGTCACGTCCTCGCCGGCACCGCCCGAGTCCAGGATCGCCTTCACGGCGTAGGGTCCGTCCGCAGGATTGCCGATGGCGAGTGATTTGGCGATGGTGCGCGGTTTCTGCGGCTGGATCTCTCTGGTACCCTGCTTGGCAGCCGTCGTGATGGGCGAACAGCCGCTGGCCTGAGCACCAAAAAACCGCGTCGGATGAGGTTCCACCCAACCTAGCTGCGTGAGTTCGCCGAATGCCTTCGAGATTTTGGTGATCAGCGCGCCGCCGGCCATGGGCACGACGATGTTATCGGGCAGGCGCCAGCCCATTTGCTCCGCGACCTCGTAGCCGACGGTCTTCGATCCTTCGGCATAATAAGAGCGCAGGTTCACATTCACCAGTCCCCAGGCGTGGCTTTGTGCGATCTCGGCGCAGAGACGATTCACCTGGTCATAATTACCCTCCACCTTCACCAGCGTGGCGCCAAACACCTGAGTGCCCACGATCTTTTCGTTTTCGAGATCGGCCGGCACAAAGATGAACGCCTTGAAGCCGCCAGCCGCAGCCTGCGCTGCCACCGCGTTGGCCAGATTGCCGGTCGAGGAGCAACCCACGGTGTCGAATCCGAACTCGCGCGCCTTGTTGAGCGCCACCGCCACCACACGATCTTTGAAGGAGAGCGTGGGATAATTCACCGCATCGTTCTTTACGAACACGTCCCGCGCCCCGAGAGCACGAGCCAGTCGCGGCGCAGGCACCAGCGGCGTGAATCCAGTGTCGCGCCCCAAAGTTGGTTCGCTTTGAACCGGCAGCAGTTCGCGGTAGCGCCACATATTGGCCGGACGCCGAACCAGGTCGTCGCGGCGCAGGTCGGCCCACAATCGACCGTAGTCGTAGAGGGCCTCGAGCGGCGCCCAACAGTCTTCGCAGGCAGCGATTGGAGTGGCAGGATAAGTACGCTCACATTCGCGGCACTTCAGGTACAGAAGATAGCTCACGTTGCCTCCTTAGGTATTCCTGAGTTCTCATCTGCAAGAGAGGCGAATGCGCGGGAGACTAAATCGACCGTCGAGGAGGCTTATAAACGGAAAAGCCTCCCGACGGAAATGGGAGGCCTAAACTACATGCCCCTCTCATCTCTCCCGGTCCTCGGGTAGGAGTTGGCACCTGGCGTCCCGCCTTGCAGCAGAACCGGTTGCCGTGGCGTCATCGGGCCTTTCCCTCAGCCACTCTTGATGAGATTCAGGGTTACTGAATCACGTATTCAATTGTCGATCAAAAGAATGACACAGCCGGATTCCGGCTGTCAATGGCTTTTGATATGGCAAATGCGACTCGGTAGCCTCCGCTGTACTCACGCACCAGCTTCAAAGTGTCGATATTCGAATCTGGGCACGTTTAAGGATGGCCCAGGACCGACAGGATGCTGATCGGGCTGGCCAGGAGAATCGGAGGAATCGATGAAAAGCTTCACCAGACTCGCCGTGTGCCTCAGCCTGCTCTTGGCGGGCCTAACAACCTTTTCCCAGCTGAGCTCTGCGGGCCCGGTCGAGCTTACGGGCGTTGGCGGCACTTCCGCAGGCGGCGTGTACACCGGCTTGTACTCTCTCACCGAAAATGGCAGGCCGACGCTGGCCTTCTGCGATGATTTCGACACGCACACCTATATCGGCGAGACTTGGACAGCCAACGCCAACAATCTCAGTAATTTGGGTCAACTCAAGTTCAACGCCAGCGACGATCCGGGCGCCTTGAGCAGCAATTTCCTTAAGGACTATCAGGCCGAGATTTACCTTGGTCAGCTCTTGGCGAACACACCAGCATCGAACCCGCAACAGATCAACGATTTGAGCTTTGCGATTTGGGGCATCTTTTGGCAACAAATCACTTGACAAACAACGAAAAGCCTTATATTATTGGGTCATGATAAACAACATTCCAGAGACGCTGCTTGAGGCGGTTCGATACTACTCTGACCCGGAAGTCTGCCGACAGGCGCTTACCGATATCCGCTGG
>DASYYZ010000130.1:0-100838 GCA_035946735.1 Terriglobia bacterium | reverse complement strand
CGCGGCCTCAAGGGTCTGCGATGAACGGTCCGGCAAAAAGCAAAAGCGCCGGACCGCCCTTGACCCCGCGCCCGGCTCGCAAGGCTGGACGTGTCTCTTGACAAAGCCGATGCCGTTATAGATGAGCGAATAAGAGCTCGTTAGCGGGAGGGAAATCATGGATACGCTGATTCAGGATCTTCGTTACGCTTGCCGGATGCTGGCCAACAAACCAGGATTCGCAGCCCTCGCCGTGCTCACGTTGGCCTTGGGTCTCGGCGCCAACACGGCGCTCTTCTCGGTGGTGAATGGCGTCCTGCTGAACCCGCTGCCCTACCCGCATCCCGAACAACTCGTCACGCTGCACGAGAGCAAACCCAATTTCGAAACCGGCGCCATACCTTACCTGAACTTAGTGGATTGGCAGGCGCAGAACCACACCTTCTCCTCCATGGCCATCAGCCGGGGATACAGCTTCAGCCTCACCGGCATGGGTGAGGCGGAGCGGCTGCAGGGCGAGTGGATCTCCGCCGGGTTCTTCCAAACGCTGGGCGTGAAACCGGTCATCGGTCGCGACCTCGCGCCGGAGGACGATCAATTCGGCGCAGGCCCCGTGGCGCTGATCAGCGCGGCGCTCTGGAAGCGCAAGTTTGGGCAAGAATATATTTGGCTGACCAAGGCGACGCGAAACCGGGTTGTGACGGCGCGTTCAACGTTTACGCCTTGCCCTTCCGAGCGGCCTTTCGCTTCGGCTTAATGGCGGACTTTGGGACCTGGACAATCATTCTCAAGCCCGCCTTGAACCGCTCCATTGCCGCTTCGGGATCATCGACCCTGAAGTCCTTAGCCTTGATTCGTTTCGCCATCGGTTAATTGATCGTCTCTTTCCACGTTCGGACTTCCTTAGAAAACTCTTGCCCTTTGCTTCTCCATTGCTGCCTTGCCGGTGAGTTCGTCATACGTCAGCCTCTTGCCGACGATCTGCGACAAGGCAAGCCGGAATCTTCCACCGTCCCCGAGTTCCTTGGCACGGTTGTTATAGCGGAAAGCCTGTTCGTCAAGGTAGCGGTGGAGGTGATACGGTTCGACCGAAACGTAGGTTCCGTGAATCCCGCGCTTCAGCAGGCTCCAGAAGTTTTCGAGCGTGTTGGTGTGGACGCTGCCCTTCACGTACTCCACAGCGTGATCTACGACCTGATGCGCATAGCGTCCGGCCAATCCGTCATAGGAGCGAAGATCGTCGCTGTACAAGGCAGCGCCCGCTTGGACGTGCTCTTCTACGCAAGAGTGGAGGGTTTGTTTCTTGCGGTCGGGAACTACCATTGCGCGGACTTCCCCGCCACGCTTCACGATTCCCATTACCGCCGTTTTGTCCTTGCCGCCCGTTCCGGTGATCCGGCGCTCGCGTTGCGCGACGTGCATATTCCGCGCCTTGCCGCCGATGAACGTTTCGTCAACCTCGACTTCGCCGTCCAGCTTCATCAGCGTTCCCGTCTGAAGGGCTTTGCGGACGCGGTGGAGCATGAACCATGCGGACTTCTGAGTGACCCCGAGAGTCCGGCCAAGCTCATGCGAGCTAACTCCGTTTTTGGCGCTTGTCAGCAGCCATACGGTTGGAAGCCACTTGTCCAGACCTAGCGGCGAATCCTCAAAGATCGTGCCGACTTTCAGCGAGAACTTGGCGCGTGGGTGCTTGCCGTAGCACTTCCACACGCGGGCGTTCGCCAGCCACGTCACATGATCGGAGCCGCAATTCGGACACTTCACTACGCCGTCCGGCCAACGGGATTCGACCATGAAACGATGACAATTCTCGTATTCCGCGAAGAATTTCACAGCTTCAAGCAGCGTTTTCAGTGTAAACTGTTCTTCTCTCATGGTCAGCATGATACTTCAAAGAGCGAGGTCTGTCAAGAACTTTATTTTAAATTCCATGAATGACTTACAGACCATCTCTGGCAAACCACGAGCCTAGCGGCCAGTCATCGGATTCGTGTAGTACGACTTTATCGTACAATTCGACATATCAACCGCTGGATGCATAATCACTTCTCTTGGGAGAATGTCGCCAAAAGGATTCCCGTTTTTCAGTGGCAGCTTGTAAAAGAACCGATGATCGCCTTGGTCGGTAATGGTGATGTTCATTTCGGCGAAGAAAAACGGATCATCGCTCCGATTCTCAAATAGCACCCATCCACGCGCAGATTTGTCTGGCTCTATGTATTTTCCCCCGATCTCGTCATCAAGAGATGGAACCAAGTCAACAGGAACGGCATGGGCCGGGTCCGCATCTGAAGATGGAAGCGCTCTCATTGCGAAAGCACCGGGACCCTGTTGGAACCGCAGAACCTTGTCCGTCTCGTTAACAGCCTCGCCCTTCCGCGGCATGTAGATCGGCTTTCCAAATCCTAGCCGAACTAGTTCTGACGTTAGCATTGGTATACCTTCTTGCGGAGGCTGGTTCCCCAGCGTCACGTTGTAATGCGTTATCAACTCGGGATACGACCCAGTATTTGTGATTCTAATGAAAAGCGCCGCGTCCGATGGAGATAAGATGCATCCGATCCCCGAGAGCATTGATGATGACCACAAACTAGTATCGAATCCTCTGCCCTTGCTGTTTACAATCGCAAGCTCAATGTCAACAGAGAAGCTGGGCGGCAGCGGATGAGAGTTCGGTAATAGCTTTGCGACTTCTGCCGCTATGTCCGCCGCGCTTTCCCCGTGTTGACCGTTTCTGACTGGAGGAGACTTATATGCATCATCAGGCGGGCGTGGAGGAGCGGGAATGTTGGCCGATGGGCGCTCAGTTTCAGACCTAGACCAAATGCCGCGCGGGACCGTGACAATGAGGTGGTAGCAGATGAGCAGTCCCCACCAAGCGACGCTTAGTCCGACCGCATACTTTAACCGATCTCGCCAATGCTGCCTCACGCCAGCCCACCCCCGCTGTTTCTTTTCTGCGAGAATGTCTGACAGGGAGATAATGATTGTTCCGACGATGCCGAGCGCGGTGGTTCCGCCAGATGCGATAGCGGCTTCAGCCGCCCGACCGATGAGGTCAAGCCAAAACGGCCAAACCGCTGCAAGGATTGAGGACGCTGGCACGAAAGGAATTGTACCAGCCTTGGCTTGGTCAGCCAAATATATTCTTGCCCAAGTTTGGTTCAAGCCTGGATGTTCTGGGAAAGAGCATCATCCTGGACGGCACGAGCTTCACCGTGGTAGGCTTGATTTCGGCCACCTTCAATCTCGAAGTACCCAGCTTCAGCGCCGGAGACGTCTACGCACCGGTCCGGCAGTGGGGCAATACTTCGCTGCGCAACCGCAAAGCGGCGCTCGGGCTGCATGGAATAGGGCGTTTGAAGCCGGGGATCACGCTGGAGCAGGCGAAAGTGGACTTGCAGGCTGTCGCCGCCAACCTCGCCCGGGCCTTCCCCGATGCGAACAAGGGAACCAGCGCAAACATCCTGCCGATGAAGCAGACCATGGTGGGAGATATCCAACCTTAGTCGCCGCCTGTTATTGGCTGGCGCGGCGCGCCACGCGTGTGGACCCCATGGTGGCGCTGCGGTGCGAGTAAGCAGATCCTCCCGGAAGGAGGGCTTTTGTAACCGCGATGATCGGAGATAACCCGCGCCTCAACTTTCAGGACACCTCATTGAGTGCTGCAGGTGAAGTCACCGCGAGCAGGTCCCCTTCGAGTGTCGGGTAAGCGGGCAACGCCAGCATCAGGCTGGCGGCCGCGCCCAGCGTAACAGCGAGCACCGTGAGAAGAGCCGTGTAGGAGCCTGTCATGTCGTAAGCACGGCCCAGGATCACCGGGCCCGTGGCTCCGGCAATTGCGTAGAAGGTCCACGTGACGCCGTACAAGGTGGAAAAAGATCGCAGGCCGTAGTAGCGCGACAGGAGGTACGGCGTGGTGTCCGCCTCTCCACCGAGTCCAATACCGATCAGAGCCGCAGCCAGACATGCCATTGGTACCGTGGCCGATCGCGCCAGAAACAAAATCCCCGCCGCTGCAGCCACCGTCACTGCAAATGCGACGCGCGAGCCTCTGAAGCGGTCCAGGAGCCAGCCCACCGCCAATCGAGCCATGAGACTCGCCGCACCCATAATCGACGCGCACAGCGCCGCTGTTCGGCCGCTGATGCCGCGGTCCGTCAGCAGCGCCACCATCTGAGTAATGGCGCCGTTCATGGCGACGGAGCCGGCAAAAAGCACGATGACAATGATCCAGAACGGGAGGGACTGCATTCCTTCCCGCCATGTGATGCCGGCTTGAACACGCCCGTGAGAACACCGGCTCTGCTCGCGTTCACGCAAATAGCGGAAGCTAAGCGGCAGACCAACGACCAGAACCAGAATTCCCAGGATCAAATAGGCAGCGCGCCACCCGGGACCACTGATCAGCCTTTCGGCCAGAAACGGGAAAATGATTGCTCCAATACCCGTTCCTGCCATCACCAGCGCCAGCGCCAGTCCCAGCCGCGCGCGGAACCAGGTGGAGACCGCCCGCGCATAGCCCATCTGCGCGGTGCCGTTGCCAACGAGTCCGAGCGCGAAGCAGACCGCATAGAAGTGCCACAGGCTCGCCCGCAGAAAGACGAGTGAAGCCAGCGCGCATCCGAAGATAGCAATGCAGGGCAGAACGATCCGGCGCGGACCGCAGCGGTCGAGCCAGCGGCCGAGAGCCGGGGAAGCAAACGCCACCGTGAGCGCCGCAATGGCGAAGCCCCGGGAAATCGCTTCGCGGCTCCATCCAAACTCCGCCGCCAGCGGCTTCACAAAAACGCTGAAGCTGTAAACGAAGAGCGACCCGAACCCTACCATCGCGCCCAGGCCCGCCGCCGTCACGACGCGCCACCCGTAATAGGAAAAATCCGATTCGTTTGTAGAGGCGAGGCGCCGGCTCTCCTGGTGGTCTATCATTTTTGAACCCGCAGGCATATGACCGCGAGCTTCAGCGATCAGACAAAATGGCTCAAGGTGAAAGTAGCCGTGTCATTCCGAATGCGCTGAGAATCTCGCTTCGAAAGTTGATGAAATTCGCATTCTTCCGGCGGTCGATCCCAGCGATTGTAGAAGCTAAACAGAGCCCTGAATGCCGTCGGCGTGCGGCCCGGGCGCCGAGTTCTTCTCACTCCACTTCGGGCAGAAACATCGGTTTGGGGACCCATCGAATCCAACCTCTCCATGCAGAGCCAGGGTCATACGAGGCTAGCCGGGCGGTGGGATCCGTTCAATAGCGGAAATCGCTTAGCCGCTCGCAAAAGACGGGGTATCAGTCGGCGAGATCGAACTCTCGGGAATGGTTTGAGTCACGGTCCGGCCGGCGGTCGACCGCGCTCCTATCAGGCCTTTAATCCCGCGGCCAGCACCGAAGCATCGACTTCTTCGTACAGGGTGGCCTTTGGTTGGTGGTCGCGCTCGTAGGCTGCGATCCGGTCGTCGTGGCGCAACGTCAGACCGATATCGTCCAAGCCATTCAGCAGACAGTCGCGCCGGAAAGGATCGACGGTAAAGTTGAGCTTGAGGCCTGTTTCGTCGGTCACGGTCTGGGTTTCGAGATCAACCGTCAACTCGTAGCCTGGTTCGCTCTCGGTGCGCCGGAAAATCTCGTCGATCTCGGCGTCTGAGAGCGTGACGGGAAGGATGCCGTTTTTGAAGCAGTTGTTGTAAAAGATGTCGGCATAGCTTGGCGCCAGCAGAGCGCGGAATCCGTAGTCGTCCAGCGCCCAGGGCGCGTGCTCGCGGCTCGAACCGCAGCCGAAATTGGCCCGAGTCACCAGCACCGATGCGCCCTGATAACGCGGAGCGTTCAGGATGAAATCCGGATTCGGCTGTTCGCCTGGCAAATAACGCCAGTCGTAAAAGAGCGTGCGGCCGAAGCCTTCGCGCGTGAGCGCCTTCAGAAACTGCTTGGGCACCATCTGGTCGGTATCGACGTTGACGCGATCGAGCGGCGCCACCAAGCCCCTGTGCTTTGTGAAAGGTTTCATTTCTCTATCCTCGGGTTAATGGAATCCGCCGGGCTCATCACCGCCGTGCGGGTGATGCCCGTTGTGTTCCATGCCACGAATGAAGCGATCGACCGTCGCGGTCAGCCCGTCCAGTCTCTCGGCCAAGCCTTTCATCGCGGATTGGAGCAGAATGAAGCCGTCAGCGAGCTTCTCGATCGCTTGCGCGTTTTGCTCGACCATCGCCTCTAACCGGTCCAGATTGCTCTCGGTGCGGGCCAGGCGGTATCCCTGGACCATCTGGTTGTCGCGCAGTTCTCCGATCGACTTGTCCATCTCTTCGAAGGTCATGTTGCTCCCCCCGTTGCGGTCGTTCTCATTCTGCTTAACACCATTTTGTTTCTCTACCTTCACTTCGCGGCGGCAGATGAGGCATCTACATTCCATTTCCGGATATCCACAAAATGCCCCTCGATCGCCGCCGCTGCTGCCATCATGGGGCTGACCAGATGCGTCCGTCCGCCCTTGCCCTGGCGGCCTTCGAAGTTGCGATTTGAGGTTGAAGCGCTGCGTTCCCCGCTCGGCAGCACATCGGCGTTCATGCCGATGCACATGCTGCAGCCGGCGTCGCGCCACTCGAATCCTGCGGCGCGAAAAATCTTGTCGAGGCCCTCTTTCTCCGCTTGGGACTTCACCACCATCGACCCGGGGACCACCAGCGCCTGCTTCAGCGATCTCGACACGTGCTTGCCTTCGACTACCCGCGCCGCCAGTCGCAAGTCTTCGAGGCGCGAGTTGGTGCAGGAGCCGATGAAGACCCGGTCGACGGAGATCTCCGCCATGAGAGTGCCCGGCTGGAGTCCCATATAGTCGAGCGCAGCCTCAGCGGCCTTCTGATCCCCGGGATCAGTGAATGAAAGCGGATCGGGGACGCGGCCGGTGATGTCGGTCACCATGCCGGGATTGGTGCCCCAGGTGACCTGCGGTGCGATCTCGGCGGCATTCAGCGTGATTTCGCGATTGAACCTGGCGCCCGGATCGCTCGGCAGCGTCTTCCAATAGGCGACCGCATCCAGAAAATCCTTGCCGCGGGACGCAAAAGGACGGCCCTCGAGATAAGCAAACGTGGTATCGTCCGGCGCGATCATGCCGGCGCGCGCTCCACCCTCGATGGTCATGTTGCAAACCGTCATCCGTCCTTCCATGGAAAGCTCGCGGATGGCGTCGCCGCGATACTCGATCACGTGGCCATTGCCGCCGCCGATTCCGATCTTGCCGATGATGGCCAGGATCACGTCCTTGGCCGTCACTCCCGTAGGGCGGCCGTCCACGCTGACGCTCATCGTCGGCGACTTGAATTGCGAAAGGCACTGGGTGGCCAACACATGCTCCACTTCGCTCGTGCCGATGCCGAAAGCGAGCGTGCCGAAGGCGCCGTGCGTGGAGGTATGACTGTCGCCGCAAACGATCGTCTGTCCGGGCTGCGTGATGCCAAGCTCCGGTCCAATGATGTGCACAATGCCCTGGTTGCGGCTGAACATGTTGAAGAGCGTGACGCCGGTCTCATGGCAGTTGCGGTCGAGGGCGTCAAACTGCGCCACGGCCACCTGGTCCGCCATGGGCAGACTGCGATCCTTGGTGGGCACAGAATGATCCATCACGGCGAAGGTGAGGTCCGGACGGCGCACCTTTCGTCCTGCCGCCTTCAGCCCTGCAAAGGCTTGGGGGGAAGTACCCTCGTGGATCAGATGGCGATCAATATAGATCAGCGAGGGCTCGCCGGGCTGCTCCCACACCGCGTGGGATTCCCAGATTTTTTCGTACAGGGTCTTTGGGTTTGACGCCATCATCGGTGCCTCTTTCCGACCGGATTCAAGCAGAAATGCTCCTTGTCGATTCTACGCCGAAGCCGCGCCAGCCATCAAACCGCGATGGCTGCCTCTTGTCTCTGATCTCCGTCTTGCCCAGCCACCGGGTGTCGCTGTTGCGGCTCCATGCATGAGCCCTGCTTGAGCGTATTGCCAATCGTGAAACGACCCAGATTACGCGCCGGCGAGTGCAGTCCGTCGTCCCGGGTTTCGTGATAACATCTGGTCATGGAAACCTACACCTACCCCATCACTGTCGAGCGCGAAGGCCGCAAATACTGGGCATACAGTGAGGATTTCCCGGGAGTGTACGGAGTTGGAGATTCCATCGAGGCGGCCAAGCTCAGCATTCTCGAATCCATGAGGCTCTATATCGAAGAATGCCGAGCCACCCACCGGCCCATACCCCGAGCCCGAACGGTCTACACGGAAACGGTTTCAGTCGCGGTCTAGAAACCTGACTTCACGCCTTGCGGCTTTTCTTGCCGCTGAGGAACTCCTCCTCAGAACAGCTTTTTTATTGTCTTGCTGGATTGCCGGGAGGAACCTAGCGCCACGGACTCATTACGCTCCAGCAGCCTCTTCGTCCACGTAGATTCTTGGTACCCGCTTGCCGATGGAGCACAGGACTTCGTAGGGCACGGTTTCAAGACCGGTGGCGATCTCCTGGGCGGTGATGCTGCAGTGTTCCGACCGGCCGATGAGGATCACTTCGTCGCCCACCTCCACCCCCGGAATATCGGTCACGTCGAGCAGAGTCAGGTCCATGCTGATGCTTCCCACGATGCGGGCGTAGCCGTCATTCACGATGGCGCGACCCCGGCTCGAGAGGGCGCGGCTGAGGCCATCGGCGTAGCCCACGGGAACGGTGGCGATGCGCGAAGGGCGGCGGGTGTGGAACGATGCTCCATAACCCAAAGGCGTGTTGCTCGGTACGTCCTTCAGGTACACCACCTGCGACTTGAAGCTCAGCACCGGTTCGAAATCCGCCAGACAGGCTACGGAGCCGTCCTGCGGCAGGTTGGACGCTCCCAAATTTCCGCCTGGCCTCGAATGACTGGGATCCTCGGGTTCGCCGGCAGGATACACCAGCGGCAGGCAGTAGCCGTAGAGCAGCGCTCCGATCCGCACCAGGTTCTCGGGAAAGTCATGCCGCACCAGCAGCGCCGCGCTGTTCGAGACGTGAATCAATTCGGGCTGCACTTTGTACCAGGGCAGCTCCCTGACCGCAGCCTGAAATCGCTCCAACTGCTCGTCCGTCTGGCTCGCCACCAGGTCCTCCGCGGAGGCCAGATGGGTAAAGAGACCTTTGATCTCCAGCCCCTCGAGCTCGCGATAACGCGCCAGGAACAGGTGCAGGCGTGACGGTGGCAGACCCAGCCGTCCGAGGCCGGTATCGATCTTGAGATGAAACCCGATCGGTTGCTGGAATCGCCGCGCGCATTCAGCATAGGTGTCGAGGCGCGCCGTGGAAGAGATGCTCGGCGTGAGCCTGTACTCCACCAGGTCTGCCGGATCGCTCATGTAGAGCCCGCCCAACAGCAGGATGGGCTGCTCGATCCCCGCCTGGCGCAGCTCCACCGCTTCTTCAACCGTGGCCACGCCGAACCAGTCCACGCCGCAGCCCGCCAGGCATTTCGCCACATTCACGGCGCCATGACCGTAGGCGTCAGCCTTGATCACCGCCATCACCTGGCGAGCGCCGGCCAGGTCGCGGACGCGTTGGAAATTACGGCGGAGAGCTGGAAGAGAGATCTCCGCCCAGGTTGGGCGCAGGAATCTTGCGGCGCTGGCAGTCAGGGTTTCCAACTGAGACTTCCTTTTGCACTCAAAGACCGCAGACATCTTGGCGACTCCGTTCCGGTTTTGTCAACGGCTTGCAACTTAGGACGTGGAACACTGGATACCCCGTCCGGCTGACGGTCTTGACGTAACTGCACGGGCTAACCCTGCATGCAGCAAAGCCGGACAGGAAATTCAAGTAGAATGTCGTGGCGCACTGCGCCGGTTCAACGACTCGTGCAGACGAAGCGGGGAAGTCGCGGCAGAAGCGCGACACCCGCTGCCACAGAAACGGCGGCACCTACGATTGCGGACGGTTTACGGGCTACCAGCCACGGGCGACGAGACTGTGCTTTATAACTTCACGTGTGGTTTCAATGGAGGAGTCCCTTATGGAGGCCTGGTCCAGGATGCGAAAGGCAACCTTTATGGTACAACTGCGGGGCCGAACGCCCTGTGCTGTGCGTTCGGTCACTTGTGCCGACTCGGCTCGACCATGCGCCACTCCTTGATCTAGGCGTCGCCTTCAGTACAGTGGCTCGTGCCGGCGCTATGCGACTGCTGCAAACGCGGCGAGACGTCGGTTCACAACTCGCCAAAAGACCTTTATGGCTTTGGACCTGTCATCAAAGAAATCCTCGAAAAATCCAGGGGCGTTGAGCGGGGCCGGGTAGGCGTAGCGCTCGCCTTCTTCGCCGTACTCGCTGAGCCAGTCGTCAGGCTCACGGGCATCGACCACTTTGAAGAGATCTCGGGAGTAGAGGTAGGGACGGCCAAGGTCGTTGAGAATTCGGTAGTCATCAGCCTCGATTCCGATGACGACGTACGGCTGCCTTACTGTCAAGTCGGGATGTCTGCCATCTTTTCGCCTTAACTTGACCGTCATCGCTCCTTGACCTGCTTCAGTTTTGGTTCCACCCGTCCAATTCCGGGATGCTCATACCAATGATACTCGAAATGCTCACCCTCGACCTCAAAGTGAGGACTGCTCTTCTTCAACCACTTCGATGCGGTCCCACCATACGTGGCCATCAGACGACGGAAATCCCGAATGCGCCTGCCTCTGGCGATCACTCGTGCCTGCGCCAACATCTGGCGGCTAAGCTTCAAATGACTGCCTCATACCATCTTTTTGTTCGCTGATCACATGCAGCCGCAGAAGGAATCAATATGCCGACCCTTCGGGTTCGTTCTCCAAGGGACCGTTCTCAAAGCGAACCCACCGCTTCTGAAACACAACGTTGACGCCGCCGGTCGGTCCGTTACGCTGCTTGCCGATGATCAGTTTCCTCTCCACGCCCACCTCGGGATCCACTCCGCCTTCAGCTTCGTCGGCCGCTTCCTTTTTTTCCTTGTGAATGAAGATCACCACATCGGCATCCTGCTCAATCGAGCCTGACTCGCGCAGATGGTGCAGTTGCGGCTCTCCGCCGCCATGCTGTTCGGGAGCGCGGCTCAGCTGCGAAAGCGCGATCACGGGTATATTCAGCTCCTTGGCGATCGCTTTCAGGCTGCGCGAAATGTAGCTGACCTCCTGAGTGCGGTTCTCAAAGCGTCCATGGCCGGTGGCAAGCTGCAGATAATCGACGATCAACAAGTCGAGACCGCGCTCGCTTTTGAGCTGGCGCGCCTTGGCCCGAATCTGCAGCACGCTTAAGGAGGGCGTGTCTTCGATGAGAAGAGGAGCCTCGGCGAGGCGTCCCAGGGTCCTGACGATCTTGTCCCAGTCCTGCCGGCTGGCGAAACCGGTGCGGAGCTTGTGGCTGTCTACCCGCGCTTCGGAGCACAAGAGGCGAATCAGCAGCGATTCCTTGCTCATTTCGAGCGAGAACATTCCCACCACTTTGCCCTGAGTGGCGGCGTGAGCGGCGATGTTCATGGCGAGGGCCGTCTTGCCGAGCGAAGGCCGCGCGGCAATCACGATCAATTCGGAGGGCTGCAAACCCGACGTCTTGTTGTCCAGGTCGATGAAGCCGGTTTCGACGCCGGTGACGCGCTGCCCGCGGTCGAAGAGAACGTCGATGGTGCCAAAGCTCGTCTTGACGATGTCCTTAATACCATAAAAGCCCGACTGAACCTTGTCACCGGCGATTTCATAGATCTGCCGCTGAGCTTCGTCGATCAGGACCTCGGGGTCCTCGGCGCCCTCGAAGGCGCGGCTCATGACATTGCTGGAGGCGTTGATCAGCCGGCGCAAGATCGACTTTTGCTTGATGATGCGGGCGTAATTGCCCACGAACGAGTAGTCCCCCATGGGGATTCCGTCGCTCAGCCCAGCAATGTAGGCTACCCCGCCACTCTTCTCCAGCACCCCGGCGCGCCCCAGCTCTTCGGCGAGGGTCACCAGGTCCACCGTCTGGTTCTTCTCGGAGAGATTGATAATCTGCTGGAAGATCAGGCGGTGGGAGTCGGCGAAAAGGTCCTCGGGCGCCACCGTGCCCGCCACCGCATTGAGGGCGCCGTTATCGAGCAGAATCGACCCCAGAAGAGCGCGCTCCGCCTCCAGGTTATGCGGCAGGGATCTTTCGGTCGCGATGCTCATCGTCAAGGGGAGAAAGCTGCGTTCCTATATCTTCGGCGCCATTATAGCAGTGTAGAGAGCGGGTGACGCGCGCCGGCGCCTCGCGCCAGAAAAAATCTGTGAAAGCTTCTGTGGAAGAATTGTGATTGAGCTGTGAATAAGCCTGGACTCTCCCAGCGCTCGTCAACACCATCCGGCGTCCGCGGCCCAGCCGACTCGAAGACGTGACTCGCCTGCAGGTTCAAAATCAAAATTCAAAATTCCATTCCGGAGTCGATCTCAGTGCTCGAAATCGATCTGTTTGATGCGGGTGAGAGGCAGGGAAAAGTCGAACACGTCTTCGCTGGCGGGATCGTAGTGGTCGGTGATGCCGAGGAATCGAGCTTCCACCGGGTGGCTGGAGGGTGTCAGCAGCCGTCCTTCTTTCACCTGGCCGCTCGCGAGCGTCAGTTTGAGATGTTCGCCCTGAAACTCCGCGCTGATGAGATCCGCGAAGTCCACGATGTCGCCGCCGCCGGACGTGAGCTCGACAGGAAGATCGGTGCGCGCCGGAAGAACCTCGACCATGGATCCCTGGCCGTTGGGAGGATAGAAATCGATGTAGGCGTCAGACACGCGCGTGCTCTTGCCGGACGCGTCGATGACGGTTGCCACGAAACCGAATCGCCGCCACAAGCCGACGATCTGCTGGCGCGCATCGGGCGCGCTGCGCGTGATCTGATAGGGCAGGCTGCTCTCCTGCAGGCGCGCTTTCACGACGCGTCGCTCTTTCAGGTCAAAATGCTTGTAGGTGATCGAAGACGAGTCCTGCCTGATCACAATCGCATCGCGCTGGAGCACCACCTGCCGGCCCTCAGCGTTAATCTGTGAAATGACGTCCGCCAAAATCGGAGGGGCCCCGGTGAGCGCCAGCATCACGATCGCCTGAAAGCAGGCGGCCGCGCACCAAAGCCTCTTTGAAGAGTCATACACAAGAGACGGCCTAGAGTCACAAGTCGACACTTGAAACGGCTTTGGACCTTGATCGGAGCCGCCACCGCGAAAGCCCCAGGATCGTTCTCGCCGCGCGAAGCTGCGACAAACCACCACAGAGATTCAGGAACTCTTCTTCTTCTTTGCAGACTTGAACTCGGTCTGAACCTGTCCGGTGAGCGATTGGAGCATGCCCTGCGCTTCGGGGGCGTGCGGTCCGCTCGGCTGAAGCTGCAAGTAAGCCTGAAGCGCTTCCACCGTGCCGGGCGCGGGCACCACCTTGCCATCAGCGCCCATGGTGGCTTTTCCCATCAGAGCCTGGCCCTCAAGGAAAAAAGCGTCCGCATTCTTGGGATCGAGTTCGGTGACTTTCTTGAAAGCGCTGGCGGCATCGTCCATGCGGCCGGCATTGTGCGCCACCGCGCCCAGATTGAAGTAGCACTTGGAGCCGTCTGCTGGAGCAGTTTGGGCCGCTTTGGCGCATTCGGCTTCGGCGTCGGCGGGCTTGCCCATCATGGCGTAGCTTGTTCCCAGGTCCGAGTGATAAGTGGGATTGGCGGGGTCGGCGGTGATCAGTTTCTGATAAATCGCAACCGCCTGATCGTACATCTTGGCGTTCTGATAAGAAACCGCCTCGTGCTCCATGAGCACGCCCAGATTCTTGCCCTTGGCCATTGGCTCCGCCTTCTGATACATGGCCGCCGCCTCGGCGTACTGCTTCTGACTATCGAGGGCCTGCCCCTGCTCAAAGACCTGCTTCAGGCTGGTGAACTCCTTCTGCTGTTTTTCTTCCTGGGCTTTCTGTTGCTGCACGGCAGGATTGGATTCATTGGTTTTCTGTTGCTGTGCCATTTCTTTCGGCAGATTAAAGTCCATCTGCGTCGGCTCGCCCATTTCCGCACGTCGGCCATTGAAAAAGAAGAGCGTCTTGCCGTCCGGGTCCTGAAGCGTAATCTTGTACGTATCGAGCGGCAGTCCGACGTAAACGTAGTTGCCCTTCTTGTCCGTCTTGACTTGATATACCCCCTTCACGCTCTGGCGCTCCAAGACGACGATGCACTTGACGCAGGTAGTGCCGTCCTGCAAAGTCACGTGGCCCGTGAAACCACCGGTTTGCCCCCAAGCAGTTCCGGCGCCGCCGCAAGCGGCAATCAAGATCGCTAAGCCCGTCCATTTGCCAATGCGAGACATAGAACCTCCTTCGGCTCCCAGGCACATTGTAAGCCGTTGAACCTCAGGACTCAACTGTGTCGAAAGCAGAAGCCAGAGATCGTCCCTCCGGTTACCAGGCAGCCGACTGCTTGATCCCATCAAGCTGCGGCAGGTGCTCCGCGCAGGCCCTGACTGTGGCGAATGAGCGAGGAGACCCTTCCGCGAGCCCGGTGCAACTGCGACTTCAGCGTTCCCTCCGAGAGTCCCAAGGCCTCGGCCGCTTCGGCAGTGGAGAGACCCTGGACGTCTCTCAGCCAGAGAGCGGACTGCAATGCCGGCGGAAGGGATTCCAGGCTGCGCTCCAAAATCTCGACCCGTTCGGCCTCGGCGTAGCGTTCTTCAGGGCTAGGCCTGTGGTCGGGAATGCGGCTTCCCAAGGTCAGGTCGCGCTGCTCGGGATCCTCCTGCTCGAGGGACACTGCGGGCCGGGACCGGCGGCTGCGCAGACGCATGAGCGCGGCGTTAATCACGATGCGAGTGAGCCAGGTGGAGAATTTGCTGCGGCCCTCGAAGCGCGCCAGGTTGCGAACGGCCGAAAGCAAGCCGTCCTGCAGCGCGTCCTCGGCGTCCTCAGGGTTCCCAAGCAGCCGGAGCGCCGTCTGAAAAAGCGGCCGCGTGTAGCGCGAGAAGAGCCTGTCCAAGGCTTCCGCGTCACCTTTAAGTGCGCTTCGTACCAGGGTCTCTTCGTCAACAGGTTTGTTAACAATCATGTTTTCGTCTCCCAAGTTCGCTTGACCCGCCCCAGATTCGCCCTGAGAAGGGCCTGTTAGAATCCGAATCGTTTCCCCTTTCCTCGAAATACAACCGGCCGTCGGCAACGGGTTTTGCCGGTCATTCGGTAAAAATCGTTGCATCCACGTTCATTCCAGGCCGCAGTACCGCCTTCTCCGGCGGGATGGGATCGAGGATGATCTTTACGGGTATCCGCTGCACAACTTTCACGAAATTGCCGGTGGCATTCTCGGGAGGCAACAGGCTCAGCCGCGAACCGGTGGCGCCGGCGATGGAGTCCACGTGGCCGGTGAAGCTGCTGCCGTACATGTCCACGTGCACCTCGGCACGGTTGCCGGGATGCACCTTGGCGAGCTGAGTTTCTTTGAAGTTCGCGGTTACCCAGACATTGTTGAGAGGGACCAGCACGAACAGTTGCTGCCCGGGTTGCAGCACCTGACCCGCCTCAACGGACTTGCGCGTCACAGCGCCATCGGCCGGCGCCGTGATCGTGGTGTAGGAAAGATCGAGCGTCGCGGCCTCGTAGTTGGCGCGCGCCTGAGCGATGGCGGCATCGGCCGAATGTACGTCTGCCCTGCGCACATCCACTTGCTTACGATTGGCATTGGCCTCGCGAATCTGGGCCTGAGCCTGCTCCACCTGGGCCTGAGCGGCAAGCACTGAGGCCTGCGCAATTTCGGCGGATTGTTTGGTTGCGGTCAGGTTCTGCTGCGCTTGCTGCAACTCGCTGGCTGTCACCTTGGCCGCCGCCGTGTAGGAGTCAAGCTCCTGCTGCGAGATCTCAGCTTTGGCGGCGAGCGGCTGCATTCGTTCCAGGTCAGCCCGAGCCTTTTCGTCGTCGGCTTGAGCTCGCTCCACCTGGGCCTGGGCGGCGGCCAACTGTGCCGTGGACGCCTGCTCGTAGGTCAGCCGGGCGCGGTTGTAGTTCGCCTGAGCGACGGAGAGCGCAGCGCCCGCGTCATGAGTGGCGCTCAAAGTGGTTTCGTTGGTTAGGGGAACGCCCACGCTCGCGGCCGCGGCATTGCTCTCTGCGGCCTGGAGGGCGGCCTTTGCCTGGTCGGCCTTCGCCTGGTAGTCGCGCGGATCGAGCCGAACCAGCACGTCGCCTGCTTTCACCATCTGATTGTCATGAACCAGCACTTCGGCCACGGTGCCGGAGATTCGGGCGGACATTGGCATGAGGTGGCCGTCCACCTCGGCATCGTCGGTGGAAATGCGGTTGTGATAGTGCAGGTACGCGATGAGAACGATCAGGAGCAAACCAATGACGGCGCCAATCAGGGCCACGCGTACTTTGGGATTGGAGAGCCGGGCGGGCGGCTTCACCCTCTGCATATTTCCGGGCTCGGAGTGCTCTCCCGCTGGGTTATCCGGGCTTGCTCTTTCGAGCTCTGCTGTCTGGCTCTCCATGCTCTCCTCGAAGATTCCAACTACTTCGCGTAAAGATCCTGAATGTGACCGGTGGCTCGCGCCAAATCGGCACGAGACTGGTTGTACGAAAAAAGGGCGGAAATCTGGTTGTTGTTGGCACGTTCCAGCGCGTCCTGAGCGGTGACGACCTCGATGTTGTTGGCCACACCGGCGGCGAACCGGTCACGGGCCTGGTTCACCTCCTCCTGCGCCAGCTTGACGCCCTGATTGGCTACATCCACTTCGTGGCGCGCCGATTCTAGATCCGCCAGGGCAGTCTTTACCTGAAGAGCGATCTGGTTCCGCAGATCCTGGCGCTGCTGGTCGATCTTCTTCAATTCGAGCTCGGCCTTGGTCATCTGAGCGTGAATCCGCCCGCCCGTGATCAGCGGAAAGTCGAGATTCGCGGAGTAGGTGTAGGTAGGAATCGAAGACTGCAGGGACAATCCCGTGTAGCTCCAATTCCCGCTCACGCTGACCGTCGGCAGGCGCTGGTCAGACGCCTGCCTCCGGCTCAGCTCCGCCTCGCGCTCGCGTTCCCCGAGCGCCTGCATCTCCGGGCGCTCCGCGTAGGCTTGCTGCAATGTTGTGTCCCCGGCGAATTCCGGCGTTTCGAAGAAGCTCAGCTGATCGGCAAGCGCGATCTCTTCACCCGGATCCACATTGAGGAGTCGCGCCAAGCCGTAAGTGGACGTCTTAAGCTGCGTCCGGGCCTCGATCAGCCGCTGCTGCTGGTTTTGCAGTTCCACCTGCGCCCGCAACGTGTCGAGCCCCGTGCCGGCGCCGTGCTTTTGAACGTCGCTCGCCTGATCGTAGAGCGCCTGAGCCAGTTGCACTCGCGACTCGGCCGCTGTGACATTGGCGGAAGCCTGCAGAGTGCCGAGATACTGCGATACAACGAGAAGAACGGTCTGCTCCCGCACGCTCTCGGAATCGCGCTCGCTTGCCCGGGCCTCGTGCGAAGCGGCCTGCCAGCGGCGGAAGGCCGTCAGGTCGAGGAGCGGGAAAGAAAAACCCGGACCCGCCTGGAAGAATTGGAACGGGCCAATATGCTCCGGTATTCCTGGAAAGGGCTTGCCGAAAAGCGCCTCAATGTTCTCCCGCATCACGCTTTCGTTTACGCGCAAGTCGGCTTGTGGCAACAGGCCTGATCGCGCCAGGTTGCGATCCTGTTTGCTCTCAGCGAGATCGAGCACGGCAATTTGCACCTCGGGGTTCTCCTTCAGCGCGACCGCCACCGCCTGCCTCAATGTGAGCCTGATGGGCGGCTTGTCCTGCGCCGGCACTCTGGCGGTCACCGTAAGCAACGCCGGGGCGAGCAAAGCCAGTGCGACTCCGCGGGTCTGTTGATCGCTCATAGGCTCAGCGCCAGTTCTCGGCCGGCGTCCCCTCGCACGACCGGACTTGCTCCACGATGCCCTTTCCCAAGCAGGTGGTGGCGCTCAGGTCAACGCCGCTTTTGTGCATTTCACGCAGCAGGTCCGTACCGCGCTCATCGACGTATGTGATCGCGTTGAGATCTACTGTGAACGGCCTCTGCGCTTCCTCCGCCACCGCCTGCCTCCAGCACTGCTCCATGACCTCCACCCAGCACCCTGCCAGCTTGCCCTCCAACTTAAAAGTGGTTCTGCCGGCAGCTTCGGACTTTGTGACCCTTAACATTCCCTTCTTCCTTATCGAGCCATTGACGTGTGGAGCCCATTGACGAGCGTGTAGTGCGGACTGGTGTGCACGATCGCTGCCGAAGGTGCAACCGCAAAGGATCCGGCCAATGTGAGGGCAGCAAAGGACTTGAGGTTGTCGATGTTCGGGAGGTTCGACGCGAAAGGGTCAAGTCCGCCCAAATTCCGGCACGCTGCCGAAATACCGGCGGAGGTCGAACGAAACGCTGGTACAAAAGAATTTGCCGACGTGAAGAGTCGAGAGATGGATTGGGTGCCGATCTGCCAGCTAATGGCTGCTCGGAGTACGGCAGAGGTCGGACAGCGACGTGTGATCCAGAATACCCGCGGCGGCGTTTCGAACGTCCAACATCACTTGATACAAAGAGCTATGCTTTCGATCGTTCTTGACGAGCCTCCGCAGACTCTCCGCGTCCCCGAGCGGCGCCAAGGGGCCGTCGACAGTGCGAATGATCTCGCCGAGGAAGATCTTGTTGGGCGCGCGACGCAGCCGATAGCCGCCATTTGCGCCGCGTAAGCTTTCAACCAGCCGCGCCGCCTTCAGGTCGAGCAAAATTAGTTCAAGAAATTTCTCAGGGATGTCTTCCTGCGTCGCGATTTCATGAATCTTAGTGGGTTTCTCGGGATAGTTCCGCGCCAGCCGCACCATGGCCTCGAGAGCGTACAATCCTTTACTTGAGATTCGCATTGGTGAAGCTCCTGCTCGATTGTGAAATTACTCGTTACTACGATTTCTGTCAAGGCCCGATTCGTGAGCGAGCCGCAATCGTTTCCAAGGCGGCCGAGATCGCGCCGTAAAGCTGAGCGCGGTCGCCGAGAGTGCTCAGCCGCACTGGAGGCGCAATGTCAGGGTGGATCCGATTCAGCACGCGTCTAACCGTCTCCATCATCAACTCCGGAGCGCCCAGGGTTACGCCGCCGCCGAGCACGATTAGATCGGGATCGAGGACCGATACGAGATCGACGATGCCCACGCCGAGGATCGTAAAAGCTCGATCAAGCACGGCTCGAGCGCGAGGATCCCCGGCTCTGAACGCCTCGAAAACGAACTGAGCGTCACGATCCGCCACCAGACCCCGCGCACTCCGCTGCTTTCGCCCACCCAAGGCGCGCCGTCCGGCTGCTGCGATTCCGAGCCCGGCGACCTGGAACTCGAAATACCCGGTGTCCGGAAAAGTCTGTTCCCAGCGGCGCCAGTCGACGTTGAGACGATACAGCTCACCGGCGTTGCCGGTGCGGCCGTGGCAGAGCCGTCCGTTCACCACGATGCCGGCGCCGATTCCGGTCCCGAGCGCTACGAAGACGAAATTTGCGGCTCGTCGCGCAGCGCCTCGCCAGCGTTCGCCCAGAGCCGCCATATTGGCGTCGTTGTCCACCACCACCGGAACGTCGAAATGGTCCTTGATGGCTCCTCCGAGATCGATGTCACGCCAGCCTGGCAAGTTGTTTGCGAGACTCACACGGCCTGTTTTAGGATCGACCGCGCTTGGCACTCCGACGGCGATGGCGGCGGGTGGTCTGATTTTTCGACGACCGGTTTTCTTAAGAGTAGCGAGCGCCTCGACGCCAGCGGTGATCTGCGCGATGACTCCCTCGGGACCGCCCTCCGGACGTAATCGTTCGGCGGCTACCGATTCGATCCGTCCGCGTACGTCTGCGCGCGCAAATCGCAAGTTGCTCGCGCCCATGTCCACACCCGCCACCCAGCCGTATTTCACTTGATCGCGCACAGCCAGCCTATTCCTGAGCCTGAGCCATCAGATCCCGTCAGAAATCGTCCGTCGCTTGCTGACTGTGAACCGCGAACGGCTGACGGTGATCTTACTTTAGCCCATACTAACCAAGGGCCAGCACTCTATCACTGCACCCCGCTGCCCGTCCACGCCGGACCATGCTTTCACGGTTTTGCTTGTCGAAGAACACCTCAAGGCGGACTTTCTTCTTCTTTCCTGCAACGCTTGCCAACCGTGTCAGAATGGAACGCTAATCCTGACGCGAGGTTCACTCATGAGAGATTTCGACAGCTTGTCGGAGAGGGAAGTCCTGGCCTTGGCGATCTCCCTGGAAGAGGAGGATGAGCGCATCTACGCGGACTTTGCCGAAGGCTTGCGCCAGGATCGTCCGAGCACCGCCGCTGCCCTGGACGGCATGCGCAGCGAGGAATCCGGCCACCGCCGGCGACTGATTGAGCTCTTTCAGAAGAAATTCGGCGACCATATCCCGCTCATCCGGCGGCAGGACGTTAAGGGTTTCGTGCAGCGCCAGCCGGTGTGGCTCGTCCGCCCTCTCGGGGTCGAAAAGCTCCGCGAGCAGGCGAGCGCGATCGAGATCGAGACGCGGCGCTTCTACGAGACTGCTGCTGACCGCAGCAACGACGCGAGCATCCGGCAGCTCCTGGACGATCTCGCCCAGGAAGAACTCAACCACTCGCTGCGCGCCCAGGAGCTCGGCGAGGAAAAACTCACAACCAAGACCCAGGGCGAGGAGGAGCAAGCCAAGAGACGCCTGTTTGTGCTGCAAGTGGTTCAGCCGGGGCTGGCAGGTCTGATGGATGGCTCGGTCTCAACGCTGGCGCCGGTATTTGCGGCCGCTTTCGCCACCCAAAGCAGCCATGACGCTTTTGCCGTGGGGCTCGCGGCCTCCATCGGCGCCGGCATCAGCATGGCCTTTGCCGAGGCTCTCTCGGACGACGGCAGCCTCACCGGTCGCGGGCACCCCACGCTGCGCGGATTCGTCACCGGCTTGATGACCGCTCTGGGCGGCATCGGCCACACCCTTCCCTTCCTCATTGGCGATTTCCGGGTGGCGATGGTCGTGGCCGGAGCCGTGGTGATCATCGAGCTTTTCAGCATCGCCGCCATTCGCAATCGTTACATGGGCACCCCGGCCGTCTCCGCGGCCTTGCAAGTGGTCCTTGGCGGAGCGCTGGTTTTTCTCACGGGCGTCCTGATCGGAAAGTCATAAGACAGCGCTCGGCGATGAGCCATCAGCGGTCAGCAAGCCAAAGCCGGTTATGATTGGTTGGTGGCCGCGAGCCCATCGCTGAAAGTTCAGGGAACGAGGTAGAGAGAAATGCCGACGAACGTGATCATGCCCCAGATGGGGGAAAGCATCGCCGAAGGCACCGTCACCAAGTGGTTGAAAAAGGTCGGCGACAAGATTGAACGGGACGAGCCCCTCTTTGAGATTTCTACCGATAAGGTTGATGCGGAAATTCCGTCGCCGGCCGCCGGGATTCTCACCCGGATTCTGGTTCAGGAGAGCCAGACGGTGGAAGTCAACGCCATCGTGGCCGAGATCGATGGCGACAGTTCAGGCGGGACCACCGGCGGGCAGCCTCCGGCACAGGCGGCGCCGCCGCCCGCGCCTGTCTCAGCGCCGGACGGATCGGCGGCTGCCGGGCCCGCGCCGAGCGCTGCCAAGATCGAGTCCGGCACGCGGCTGCGCGCTGCCGAAGAGGCGGGAGTAGCGGTCCCGGTGCCTGCGCTACCAGCGGATGGACACAAGATTCGTTCTTCGCCGCTCGTGCGGCGTATCGCTAAAGAAAAGCGCGTGGATTTGGCGCAGGTGAAAGGCACCGGCCTCGGCGGACGAATCAGCAAGAAAGATATTCTGGCTCACATCGCCGTTGCTCCGGTGGCGGCTCCGAAACCCGTCGCGCCGATTCCGATCACGGCGGCGCCGGCGCCGGCCCGCCCGAGCGCGCCGCAACAGACTGCGGGGGCGCCAGCGTCCCCGGTTTTTGCCGGCCCGACGCGAGCGGTGCCGATGACGCCCATGCGGAAGCAGATCGCGGAGCACATGATCTTAAGCAGGCGCACCTCGGCGCATGTTACCACGGTGTTCGAGGTGGAAATGACCCGCGTCTACGACACTCGCACGCGGCAGGCGGCGGAGTTCAACGAGCGCAACGGGCTCAAGCTCACCTTCACGCCCTTCTTTCTCCGCGCGGCCGTGGAGGCGATCAAGCAGTATCCCATCTTCAATGCCTCGATCGACGGCGACAACGTGGTTTACAAGAGCGACGTCAATATTGGTATCGCCGTGGCGCTCGAAACCGGTCTGATTGTGCCAGTGGTGAAGCAGGCCGACGAAAAGAACTTTCTCGGTGTCGCCCGTGCTGTCGCCGACCTCGCGGAGCGCGCGCGTTCCAAGCGCCTGAACTTCGACGAGGTGCAGGGAGGCACCTTCACCATCACCAATCCGGGGATCTTCGGCAGTCTTTTCGGCACGCCCATCATCAATCAGCCGCAGGTTGCCATTCTCGGAATCGGCGTGATTGAAAAGCGCGCCGTGATCCGCGCCGACGCCATCGCCATCCGCCCCATGGCCTACCTCGCTCTATCGTTCGATCATCGGGTCATCGACGGCGCTATGGCTGACCAGTTTATGGTGAAGGTCAAGACCGTCCTTGAGAACTGGTCCGAGCCGGTACTGTGAGGATTACCGGGAGATCGGATAGTCGTGTGATCGGGGATCATCCTAGGGTGGGCTCGCCGGCGGATTGACCGTCTGGCGCATGTGCGGAAACGCTGCTCCACCTGAGCAGCTCTGCGACTTGATCTGCAAGTTTGGCGGGGTCGAACGGCTTTACAATCACACCGGCGGCGCCAGCCGGCGGATGCCGTTCCGTTCTGGCTTTTGCCGTCAGCATGATGACGGGAATGGCGGCGGTGAGCGGGTCAGCCCTCAGATCACCGAGCACGGCGATACCGTCCTGGCCGGGCATCATGACGTCGAGGAGAATGGCGTCAGGCCGATCTGACCGGGCGCACGCCAAACCCTCAGCTCCCGATCCCACACCCTCGGTTCGCCAGCCCGCAGTCAATTCCAAACACATCTGGGCCACTTCTCGAATGTCCTCTTCGTCGTCAATGATCAGGATCAGTTTGTCGTTTGTCATGTGGGTTGTGCCGGTCTTTAGCGACAGGGTTGCTCGATCGGCAGCCTGACGATGAACGTGCTGCCCTCCCCCAGCTTGCTCTCCGCCCAGACACGCCCGCCGTGCCGCTCCACGATGATGCGGCAGAGGTAAAGGCCCAGGCCCGTGCCCCCTTTGCGCCGTGTGTCCGAAGCGTCCACCGGCTGAAACCGGCCGAAGATGCTCTCCAGGTGGTCGGACGGAATGCCCGGCCCGTGATCAATCACGCGGAAGGCGGTGAAGGCGGTGTAGGCGCCCTCGGGGCCGCACTCCAGGCGGACTGTGGATCCTGGCGGCGAAAACTTGATGGCATTGCTCAGCAGGTTGCCCAGCGTCTGCAGAATGGCGTCGGGATCGACAGAGAGGGTGCAAGGCTCCACGGCTGTTTCCAGGATCACGCCAGCTTTGTCGGCCATCGGGCGCATCAGTTCGGCTGCCTGTTCCACCAGCTCAGGGCCTTTGCAACCCTGGCGCATGATCGGGGCTGGAGCGGACTCCCAGCGCGCGCAGTCCAAGATGTCGTTCAGCAGTCGCGCCAGCCGCTCGGCATTACGCAGGGCAATGTCCATCATGCGACTGATGCGGGGCGAGAGCTTGACGGACTTGTCCGACGCCAGGAGCCACAGGGCTCCGCGGATGGAGGTGAGCGGGGTGCGCAATTCATGGCTCACCGTGGAGACGAATTCGTCCTTCATTTTCTCGATCGCATGCCGCTGGCTTACGTCGCGAAAAACGACCACAGCGCCCACGATTCCGCCGCGTTCCACAATCGGGGTCGCGACGCTGTCCACAGGGACCGCAACACCATTCTTACGATGGATCGTGTGATCCTCAGCTCGCCTCACGACTCCCTCGGTCAAGACCGTATGGACGCTGCAACTCTCGAGCGGGCAGGGACTATCGTCCGGCAAGGCGTGGCGGATTAGCCCGTGAAGCTCCTGGCCGATGATTTCCTGCCGGTCGTAGCCGAGTAGCTCGGCGGCAGCAGGGTTCGCGAAGGTACACTCGCCGTCGAGGCCGAGCCGGAAGATTGCCTCTCCGGCGGAGTTCAGGATCAGCTCCGTCTCGCGCTGCAGCCTTCCGAGAGCTTCCTCGGCCCGCTTTCGGTCTTCGATTTCAACCCCTAGGCTCAGGTTCATAGCCTCCAGCTCGGCTGTGCGTTCCGCAACCTGTTCCGCCAAGAGCTGTGTGAGCGCCTTCGTTTCGAGCTCCGCACGGCGGCGGAAGGTTACATCTCGAAGGCTGCATTGAACCACCTCCCGGTTGTCGGCGCGGTAAGTGTTGGTTAGAAACTCGACGTCCATGAGAAGGCCGGACGACTGCTGGACCGTCAGCTCCGCACTCCGCCAGTTGGCAAATGTTTCCATGGTTGCGCCGGCCCGCTCGAATGCCGCAATCTCCCAAAGCCTGTGGCCGATCACTTCCTCTCGCGTACTGTCCAACATTTCCAGCGCGGCCGGATTGGCGTCCGTTACCCGCTTGGTGTCCGGGTCCAAAACTACAATGCCGTTCTGAGCCGCTTCGAAGAGCAGCCGGTGGCGGGCTTCCGAATCTCGCAGCGCTTCTTCGGCCCGCTTGCGCTCGGTGATGTCGCGAATATTGCACTGAATCACCTTCTCGCCGCCGGCTTCGTAGACGTTGCTGACAAACTCGACCTCACGCCGGCCTCCCGATTTGGTTACAAGTGGCAAGTCTTCGTACCGGACGAATCCCTCTTTTTGCAGCGTTCGAAAAGCGTGCTGAGATCTAAGGACGTCCGGTAGCGCACCTATGTCCCACAGCTTGCTTCCCAAGACCTCCTCTGCCGTGTATTCGAGAAATTTCAGCAGGAAGGGATTGACATCCCTAATAGCTCCTGTATCTGGGTCCAGGAGTAGAATTCCGTCATGCGCCGCCTCAAACAGCCGCCGATAACGAGTTTCGGAGGCACTCAAGGCTTGCTCCGCCTGCTTGCGTTCGGTGACGTCCTGTTTGATGGCTATGAAATTCGTGATGGCACTGCTCGAGTCTCGAACCGGTGCGATCATCATTTCTTCTGTGTAAAGAGTGCCGTCTTTGCGCCGGTTGATGATCTCGCCGTGCCAGACGCGGCCCGCAAGAATGGTCGTCCAGAGGTCCTCATTGACCGTCAGATCCTGCTTTCCCGACTCTAGCGTGCGCATGCGCAGGTCCATGCCGAGCGCCTCCTGGCGGCTGTAGCCCGTCAGGACGGTAAAAGCCTCGTTCACCCAGATGATCCGGCCGTTATAATCCGCGATGAAAACGGCATTAGCCGCAGCTTCCAGCGCCTGGGTGCGCAAATTCAGCAAGGCCTGGGCGCGCCGGCGCTCGTCGCGAACGGACTTCTCCTTCAAGGCCCGCTCGACCGCAAAGGGGAGGCGCGCGAGGCGGTCCTTGAGCACGTAGTCCGTCGCGCCTTTCTTGATGAACTCAACCGCCGGCTCCTCTCCCAGGGAACCCGTCACCAGGATGAAGGGGACATCCCAACCGTGGTGCTGAAGCATCTCCAGCGCCTCCGTCCCGGACCAGCCGGGAATGTTGTTGTCGGCTAACACCACATCATAGGAAGTTGCCCGCAATGCCTCAGCGAACGGCTCCGGCGAGTCGACAATGTCCGTCGTGGGACTGAAGCCCGCCTGCTCGAGCTGCCGGATAGAAAGCTTGGCGTCGTCAGCGCTGTCCTCTACGTAGAGCACACGCAGCGCTCGTGCGCGGCGCGACTCGGGATTGCGAGTTGTGGGCTGGGAAAGGGTGCGCATTTTCATCTCGTGATTCAATCAGACGCTGACTAGGGCTCGATGACCCTATCACGCAGCGGGATTTCCATTGCGTGCTCCATTCAGCGCTGCTCTGGCTTAGCGGGGATCGTCGGTTGGGCCTGAGACTGGCCGGGTTGAGGTGTTGCCAGGGTGAAGTAAAACGCGGCGCCCTTGTCGAGTTCGGCCTCCGCCCAGATCCGCCCGCCGTGCTTGCGCACGATTCGCTGCACCGTCGCCAGGCCGACCCCGGTGCCTTCGAAGTCCTCCCGGCGGTGCAGGCGTTGAAACACACCGAACAGCTTTCCCGAGTACTTCATGCTGAAACCCACCCCGTTATCCTTCACGAAAATCGCTGGCTGTCCCTCATGGGCAATCTGTCCCACTTCGATCACGGCCGGATGACGGGGTCGCGTGTACTTCACGGCGTTGGCGATCAGGTTGAAGAAGACTTGCTTCATCAGGCCCGGATCGCAGCTCACGAAGGGCAGGGCGCCGATCTGCCAAGACATCTCCCGGTCCTTCAAGTCCGCCTTCAAGTCTTGCAACACCTCCTGGACGATGGTGCCGAGACCGGTGACTTCCAGCCTGGGCTCCTGGCGCCCGATGCGGGCCAGGCCGAGCATGTCATCGATCAACTGCCCCATGTGCTGCGTGCTCTTCACGATGTCGTGCAGGCAGTCCTTTCCGGCCTGCGGCAGGTGTCCGCCGAAATCTTCCAGGACCGATCTGGAGAAGCCCTGAGCGTGGCGAAGGGGGGCGCGCAGATCATGCGCCACCGAGTAGGTAAAGGCCTCCAGCTCCTGGTTGGCCGCCAACAGTTCGGCAGTACGGTCGGCCACCCGGCGTTCGAGGCCGGCATTCAGCTCCGCCACCTCGTCTTCCGCCCTCTTGCGCTCGGTGACGTCCCGCGCGGCGGCAAAGACACCGAGCACGTTCCCGAGCGTATTCCGATAAAGGGAGGCGCTGTAGAGCACATGGGTTAACGGTCCGCACACGTGACGGAGAGTCAGCGGGTAGTCTGTGATAAAGCCTTTCTTGAAGACCTCGAGGTAGCCGGCGCGGGCCTGCTCCGCTTCGGTGAAGTAGCTGGAGAAATCGGTTCCGATCAGTTTGTCGCGGGCCACTCCGGTGACTTTGGCGGTCGCTTCGTTGACGTCGGTGATCTTGCCGTCCGGGCTGATGGTGACCAAGGGGTCCAGGCTGGCTTCGATCAGGCTGCGGTTGTAGGCGCCGTGGCGCAAAGCGTCTTTCGCCTCCGCACGAGCGGTGGCGTCCCTGTGAATGATCCAGCCTGCTACGACCGCAAATACGAGTGCCAACAGGCTGCCGAGCGCAGTGGCTCGCACGGCCCCGCCGGCGCTGGCCCGGCTGGCGGCCTGCCGTGCCGCCAGCAGGCGGTTCTCATCCGCTTCCATGGCGGCAACCAGCGTGTGAATTTCCTTCATCAGCGTTCCATGGGCTTGGGCTATCAATTCTGCGGCAGGAACGGTACCGCGCTGGCGGCGGAGGGCGATGAGCTGAGGCATGAGCGCCAGCTTTTGCTCCACCAGGAGATTAAGCCGGTCCAGGTTGCCTTGCTGGCGGGGATCATCTGCCGTCAGAACTCGAAGCCGGCGAAGATGCTCTTTCGCCGTTGACCCCCAAGCCTGTCGTTGCTTCACGAAGGCTAAGTCCCCCGTGGCCACGTAGCCCCACGAGTCGGACTCCATGGATTCCACCGCAGAGAGCGTGCCCTCAAGCTCCGCAAGAACCACGTCGGTGTGCGCCACCCATCGCTCCGTCTCAACCAGGGTTTGTATGGTTCTGTACTGGACCGCCCCGGCTGTCAGCAAGATGGCCAGGACCAACCCGAACCCTGCCAGGAACCTGGCGTCGAGCGGCAGTCTGTTCAAGCGTTGCGCTGAAGCGCTCACGATTGGCCCTCTACTTGGAGCACACGCAGCGCTCGCACGCGGCGGGACTCGGGACCATGATCTCCGGGCTGGGAGAGGGCGCGCATTGTCATCTCAACGGCTCCTGCCAGGGTTCGGGGTTCAGGGACCAGGGAAGGAAGAAGATTGTCTTTCACTGACCCCTGATCCCTGTCCCCTGACTTGGCGCTGACTCAAGGGTTCGGTGGCCCGATCACCCGATGACTCATTCCGTCGAAAAGGTCTTCTCCGGCGGCGACTGGTTTACTACCAGCCAGTACAATCCCAACGCCTTGATGGTCTGCCGGAACTGGTCGAAATCGACGGGCTTCTGAATGTAGCTGTTCACGCCCAGTTTGTAGCTCTCTATCATGTCCTGCTCTTCACGGGACGAGGTCATCACCACCACCGGAATGGCGTGCGTCTCCGGCCTGGACTTGATTTCCTGCAGCACTTGCAGTCCGTCCACCTTGGGCAGCTTGAGATCGAGCAGGACCAGCCTGGGCGGATGGCGCAGGGAGCGTCCGCTGTGGGCTCCCCGGCAGAAAAGAAAATCGAGGGCTTCCTCCCCGTCACGCGCCACTTCGATTCGGTTGGCCAGGTTTGCGCTCTGCAGCTCGCGCACGGTGAGCCGCACGTCCTGTGGATCGTCTTCCACCAGCAGAATTTCCATTGCGCCCTCCATTTAGCCCTCTTCTCCCTAGCAAGGATTGCGGGTGAGCCTGAGATTGTTTCGGGTCGAGGCGTTGCCAGATTGAAGTAGTCCGTCATCGGTAATCTGCCCGACTTCGATCACGGCCGGATGACGGGATTTCGGCCTCCGCCCAGATGCGCCCGCCGCGCTTGCGGACGATCCGAACCCTTCAGGAACCTGACGTCGAGCGGCAGTCTGAAGCCTCCGCCTTGAAGCGCTCATAGGTAGTCCGATTGCCAAGCGAAACTCTGTCTATGTCAAGAGCCAAAGAGTCTTGACGTCTTCCAGCGGTTTAAGCTCAATATTACTCATCAGTAATGGGAAGGTGGGTACGGATGGGAACGCTGAGACACATTATTAGGTCAGGTACTATCTCTGGATTGCGAGAGAGGATCAGGAGTCGGGGAGGCCGCTGGGTCCCGCCGTGTGCAATTTCTTTACACTATTCGGGTGGTGTCGTAATTCGCTTTGTTGACCTTATGATACCATTCGGGGCTGTCATGAAAACCATCCTACTTCTTATTTGCTCGAACATCTTCATGACAATCGCTTGGTATGGTCACCTGAAATACCGCAAGGCTCCGCTTTTTACCGTAATCCTTGTGAGCTGGATGATCGCGTTTGCCGAATACTGTTTTCAAGTCCCCGCAAATCGCGTAGGTTATGGCGAATTCACGGCATTTCAGTTGAAAATCATCCAGGAGGCGATCACGCTCGTCGTGTTCGTCGTGTTCGCATGGTGGTATCTCGGCGAAAGCATCAAATGGAATCATGCTGTCTCGTTCCTCTTTTTGCTCGGCGCAGTCACGTTCGCTTTTTGGGGAAAGCTATAACCGCAAATTAGGACACTACCGACTATTCGCTCGAAGGTCTGTTCTGCTGGCGAGGATTGTGGGTTGAGCCTGAGACTGTTCGGGTTGAGGCGTTGCCAGCGTGAAGTAAAAGGCGGCGCCCTTGTCGAGTTCGGCCTCCGCCCATATGCGCCCGCCGTGCTTGCGGACGATCCGTTGGACCGTGGCCAGGCCGACCCCGGTGCCTTCGAAGTCCTCCCGGCGGTGCAGGCGCTGAAACACACCGAACAGCTTGCCCGAGTACTTCATGTTGAAACCCACGCCGTTATCCTTCACGAAAATCGCTGGCTGTCCTTCATGGGCAGTCTGTCCCACTTCGATCACGGCCTGTTGGCGGGGTCGCGTGTACTTCACGGCGTTGGCGATCAGGTTGTAGAGGACTTGCTTCATCAGGCCCGGATCGCACTCCACAAACGGCAGGTCGCCGATCCGCCAGGATAGATCCCGGCCCTTCAAGTCCGCCTTCAAGTCTTGCAACACCTCCTGCACGATGCTGCCGAGACCGGTCACTTCCAGCCTGGGCTCCTGGCGCCCGACGCGGGCGAGACCCAGCATGTCATCGATCAACTGCCCCATATGCTGCGTTGTCCTCACGATGTCGTGCAGGCAGTCCTGCCCGGCCTGCGGCAGGTGCCCGCCGAAATCTTCCAGCACCGATCTGGAGAAGCCCTGAGCCTGGCGGACGGGGGCGCGCAGATCGTGCGCCACCGAATAGGTAAAGGCCTCCAGCTCCTGGTTGGCCGCGAGCAGCTCGGCAGTACGGCTGTCCACACGGCGTTCCAATCCGTCGCGGGCTTCTGTCAAAGCGGCATCCCGCTGCTGAATTTGCTCCAGCATCTCGTTGAAGCTCTCAATCAGAATGCCCAGTTCGTCGCGTCTGTCCGTACTGGGGGCGCGAGTCGAATAGTTCTTCTCCCGGGAAACGATGCGGGCAGTGTTAGCCAACAGTACGATGGGCTCGGCGATGGCTCGCCGGAGGAGGAAAGAGACCGGGAGCCCCGCCACCAGACAGAACGCCAGGACCCCAACCCCGATCAAACCGGATTGCCTGAGGCGGTCGCCGATCTCCTCAAGGTCGGACCGCATCAATATTGTGCCGAGAGGTCGCCCCTCTAGGACCATCGGGCTAACGAGGTCGAGTTCCCGCTTCGTGAACCAGTGGACCTCTGCCCGTCCGGAAAGATCTTCGGGGGGCGGCGCCTCTACGCCGCGGTGGTCACGCCAATAGCCGGCGAAGAGCCGGCGGTCCGGCGTGTAAATCTCTGCGGAGATGACATGCGGGGAGGCCGTAAGTGCTGCCAGGGTGCTCTCGGCGGAATGTGGGTCATTGAACACCAACGCGGAAACGGAGTTGGCGCCGGCGATCTGGGCCTCGATCGACAGCCTTCGAACAATGGCCGCGCGCAGCGTAGTCAGGTCGTAAGCCACAAAGCCTGCGCAAGCCAAAAACAATACAACCGTGCTCACCAGCATGTTCATCCATGTCAGTTTCCTCGTAATGGAATAATCCCGAATTCTGCGCATCGGCATCTACTTCTCACGCTATCGAGCATTGCAAAATACAGTGACGACCGCTGCTGTAGCGCCGGTCTGCGACCGGCGTCTTTCGCCGCTCATAGAGCGGCGCTACAGAGAATGACGTCACCGTATTTTGCAATCTTCAATCGTATTTCGTGACCCTCCTCACCCCCAACCCCTCTCCCTTTGGCAGAGGGGGGGACCGCGAAGCGGTGGGTGAGGGCTTGCGGCGGCGTTAAAACCCCGCCCTTCCTAGGCCCGAAAATTCATTTTTCCGCAGCCTGCTCGGGGGCCCCGATCACTTTCGTCGCGACCTTGAGGAGTTGGGAACTGAAGCTCAGGCCGGCGCGCCTGGCGGCGGTCAGGTTGACCTCAAAGCGGACCCTGTTGTTTTCCGAAACGAGCCCGATCATGCCGCCGCGTTGAGCAAACTCAGGCATGTCACTGACGGTCAAAGCGCTTGCTTCATCGAGCGCCGGCAGGATCTCTGCCAGTTGGCTGTCCTCCGACGAACTGATGAAGACCTCCCGGCAATCTCTTGTGTCCTGCGGTGCAGAAACCGCCTTCGCCACAACGTACTTGCCGCCGATGCTCTCGCCGGCGATGGTATTGTGTAGCGCCGGGCCGAAAGGGTCCTTACCCAGCACGCAGAGCTCGAAAGACCCCACCTGGAAGGAGTTGGCGTTGGCGGTCCATTGCACGAATCTGGCGAAATTATAGAGATAAGCGGCCTTGATTTCGTACTCGGTTGGCGCCGCGCCCCTGGCCTGCGAAAAGGGCTTCAGGGGCCAGGGGCTAGGCGCCAGGAGAAAAGCCACCAGCCCTGTCATTCCGAGCGCAGCGAGGAATCTCGCTTTGCTCCCGGTTTTCGCTTTCTGTTTTTCCCTGATCTCTGACACCTGACACCCGATCCCTGCTTCTAATCACCACCGGAAAACGGCTTTCCCATAAGCGCTGCGCCTGATCCCGACCAGCAGCCCGGGATCGCCTCCGAACTCGGCGTGACGCGGTTGTAGCAAGTTGTTTCCAGTAATCGACAACTCCACGTGCGGCGTCGGACGCCATCCGAGACGCGCGTCCGCGGTCCCGTAGGCTTTCACCACTTCGACTGGCAGGACATTGACGGAGGTTTGGGCCGGCAGGGCGCTGACCTGGCGATAGGTCTGGTCGAACTCGAATCTCTTGGGCAGGTTCAGCAGAGACTGTACGCTCACCTGGTTGCGAGGGCTCGATCCCTCCTCGTTGAGGACGGTCGACGGGTCATTGCTGCCGGCTCTCCTCTGCAAGTCCATGTTCAGATATGAATACGAGGCCTTTAGCTGCCACCAGGCCGCCGGCTTCCAGTCAGGCGCCACCTCGAATCCATTCGCCGTCCCCTTGATCCCGTTTTGTATCAGTACTGGAAGAACCGCGTGGACCGGCGGGGGCGAGGTTTCGAGAAAGAATGAACCCACCTGATAGCCGTTGAGGTAGTTATAATCGTTATGGAAGACGGCGACATCCACGTAGAAGTTGGCGCTGGCGAGCGCCCGGTATCCGGCTTCATAGGCGATCAGCCGTTCCGAGAAAAATTGGCCGTTGCCGATGACTCGCAAATATATGGGCAGGGGCACCGTGGTGGCGAAGTCTGTGAGTTGAATCTCCTCGTCAAGCCTGGAGGGAGTACGGACGGCCCGCGAGACGGACGCCCAGAAAGCCTGACGCGGAGTACGGTTCCACAGCAGGCGCGCGCTCGGCTGCACTTCGAAGCCGGTGTAGTTGTTATGTTCGAGCTTCGAACCTACGGTCAGCGAAAGGCGGTTGTCCAGGAGCGGAATCTCGTCCTGCACGAAGCCGCTGTAAATCTGGTCCGTCTGCCGCGCGGGCAGGAAGTTGATGGTGGGCACAAGCTCGGCGAAGGTGCCCGGGCTCACCCGCGCCCCCAGGCCCCACAGGAAATCCTGGTTGCCTGGCAGGGTCAGATGATGCAGGAAATCAACGTCGAAGGTGTCGCGCGACTCCCCGTATTCGGGCTCAAAATGGTTGCTGTGGTCGTAGTAAGCCTGAATCTGGACATCCGATCCGCCGTCCAGCGTGTGCTTCCAGCGGCCCAGTAGATTTCCGCCCGACAGCTTGGAGATCCCGGTAACCACGGATTCGCTTGGGGGCGAGTAGACTCCGAAGGTTGTGATGGCTCCCGCCTCCTCATTGTAGAGGTCCCCTTGAAGCGTCACGGCATCGCTAGGCCCGCCATTCCAGTCCGTGCGGAATCCGGCCTGGCCGAGTCGCCACTCGTCGAAGTTATTGCCGTCGGCGTGAAATTCGGGACCGCGGTCAAAACCCATACCGTAGAGGCGGTAGCTGAAGCCTTCTCCCCTCGCGCCTCCATAGCGGAATCCGGCGGTACCCTCGTCAATGTTGCCGGCTCCAGCCGACAGCATCGAACCTTGAGTATCTTTCGAGCTTTTGGTAATGATGTTGATCACCCCGTCGACGGCGTTCGCTCCCCAAATCGTACCGCCCGGCCCACGGATCACCTCGATTCGTTCAACGTCCTCCAGAAGAACGCTCTGCGCCTGCCAGTACACGCCCGCATAGAGCGGCGTATACACGCTGCGGCCATCGATCAACACCAGCAGCTTGCTGGCCAGCTCCCCTCCAAACCCCCGAATAGCCACGGACCAGTGGTCGGAATCGACGCGCGCCACATCAACACCCGGCGCCAGCCGAAGGACTTCGGGGATGCTCGTGGCCCCGGACCGCCGGATGTCCTCCTGGGTGATGACGTAGATGGCCGCCGGAGTCCGCCAGAGTTCCTCCGGCTCCTTCGAGACGCTTGTGACCTCGATATTCCCCAGTTGTTCCAGGCTTAGCTCCGCGAGGCTTCCCTGGCGCCACGGGCCGGCATCGACCAGGTGCCCGTGAATGAGTCCCACAAGGACAAGTAGACTGACTAACGGCTGCCGAAGCGGTGTCCCGACCATGGAATCGTCGAAGAGCCGCGATCGTCGCGAGTCGACGGGCGGGCCACCCATCGCCGTGTTCGCTGAAACCGTCCCCGGCTCCGCTGGAGCCGCCGTTGGCCCGTCAATTCCTTTCGCCCGGTGGTTCCTGATCCGCATTGGTCCGCTTCCTCCGTCGTTGACTAGGTAGCCGCGTCCGATCCCATGGCCCGCCGCAGACACCGTCCCCCCAAGCTCCACAAGGACCTCGTCGGTGTGCTCATTCAGGGTAAGTTCAAGCTTAGTCGCTGGAAACGAGGGCGTGGGTACGAGTGGGAATGCCGAGACAGATTATTAAGTCAGGTATTGTCTTAGACTAAGAAGGAGGAACAGGGGTCGGAGAGTCCGCGGGGCCTCAATGTGTGCAATGTCTTTACACTGCTCGCTCCGGCGGGTCGATTTTGCTAGCCTTGGGACGGACCGGGGCGTCAGAGCGCCGGGCCGTCTCATGGTGAGAGAGGAAAACAATATGACGGCTATACGGATCGCACCTCCTGCCGCGTGGCGTCGCAGAAGAAAAAGGCTGCGCCAAGTCGTCGAGCGCCTCACTGGAGAGAGTCCAATCGAGGAGCAACCCACCCGCGGTTGCGACAGCGATCTACTCCACGGCTGCAGCGGCCTTCGAGTAAGCCGTCTTGCCGGCTTCAATCGCGTCCTCGGCTTGTTGCCTCGCCCGCTGAACGACGCCAGCGCCTTTGGCAGCGGCATCTCTGACGGCTCTCGATCCCTGATCCACGCCCTTGCGGGCCTTTTCAGCGAGCAGGTCGCGGGTTTCTTCTCCCGACTGAGGTGCGAAGAGAAGAGCTGATGCGGTACCGGCGACAAAGCCAAGCACAAAAGTCCAGATTCCAGTCTTCATAGTTAGTCTCCTTCTTCAGGCGAAAACTCAACTGACAAACAGGGAGAGAGCAACGTGTGGCCTGTCTCCCTTTATTCCTGATGCCGCTGCCAGAGATTAGACGGCATCATCCTGGCAGGAGGAACCATGATCAAGAAGGTGAAGGAAGGGTATAAAGTTGTCTCCGAGAAGTCGGGAAAGAACCTGGGTGGACCCTACAAGACAAAAGATCAGGCCAAGAAGCGCCTTCAACAGGTAGAGTTCTTCAAACGGAAGAAGGGCTAGTATCCGACCCACGAGGTTCCTCGTCGACCGGCTAAGTGTGCGGTCAACCCTCGGACGATTGCTCCCAAGGAATCGAGGTTTCGCCTCTCTCCGCCCGATCGAGATTCGCCGCTGCGCTGATCAACGCCAGGTGGGTGAAGGCTTGTGGGATATTGCCAAGAGCTTCCCCGCGAAGCCCGCATTCCTCGGAATAGAGTCCCACATGATTAGCACGACCCAGCATTTGTTGAAACAGCAGGCGGGCCTGGGGCAGCCGATGGGGTTCCGCTCTTCCAGCCCGGGTCAATGCTTCCACGAGCCAAAACCCACACATGTTGAAGGTTCCTTCCGCGCCGCTGATGCCGTCCTTCGTGTCGCGATTGTTGTATCGGTAAACCATGCCGTCGGAAAGGAGGCCGCCGTCCGAGACTGGCCGGCAAATCGCGTCAATCGTGCTGAGCATTTTGGGGTCTGAGAACGACATGAAGAAAACCAGAGGCATCATCAGACTGGAGGCGTCCAAGCTCCGCGAGCCATAGCTTTGAACGAAAGCGCCGAGACTCAGGTCCCATCCCTGGCCGAGAATCTCGGTGTAAATTTGATCCCTGATTTTGAGCCAGCGATTCAGGTCTGCGGGAAAGGAGCGTTTAATGGCGATGCGCAATCCGCGGTCGAGCGCCACCCAGCACATCAGTTTCGAGTAGACGAAATGATTGGGGCCGCTTCGGACCTCCCAGATGCCGCTGTCCTTGCGCTGCCAGTTGTCGCAAACCCAGTCCAGCAGCTTCCTCAGATCCATCCAAAACGCAGACGATATCGGAGTGCCGTATTTGTTGTAGAGATAAACGGCGTCCAGGAGTTCGCCGTAGATGTCCATTTGCAATTGGTCAGCGGCGGCGTTTCCGATGCGGACCGGCCGCGAACCCCGATAGCCTTCCCAATGGCTCAACTCTGCCTCAGCCCTGACTTGGCGGCCGTCGATGGCATAGACGGTTCGCAGGGAGCCACTTGGCTCTATCTCGTTGCAGCGCGATTCCACCCAGCTCATGAAGCGGTCGGCCTCGTCCGTGAGACCAACCCGGAGCAACGCGTATACGGTGAAAGCGGAGTCCCGAATCCAACTGCAACGGTAGTCCCAGTTGCGCTCACCGCCGATCTCCTCGGGCAAACTCGTGGTGGCCGCGCCGAGAATGGCGCCGGTAGGCCCGTAGACAAGCAACTCGAGGGCTAAGGCAGAGCGTTTCACCATTCCGCGCCAGCGCCCCGCATAGGTGCATTTTGCGATCCAGGCGCTCCAGTAGTCCAGAGTATCGCGCAGAAGGTCGCCGGCCTCAGCCTCGCTGAACTCGGAAACCTTCTCATCTCCAGGTTCCGCAATGCGGATGCGAAAGCTTTGCGATTCTCCTTCGTTGAGCGTGAATTCCGCTCCTGCGCCCTGACGCTGCTCGCCAAGGGCAAGCGTGGAGGAGAGGCTGAGGGTCAGCGTACCCGACTTAAAGATCGCGCCGCAGGGGTCAATCGTGACCGAGTGCGGATCGCGGCCGTAGTTGAAGGCGGGCCGGCAATCCAGCCCCATAGGAACGCTGCCGCGCGTAACCTTCACGCGGCGAATCAGGGGGCAGGCCTCTCGCTCTTTGGCTTCACCCATGGGCATGAAGTCAGTGATCTCCACGGCGCCCTCGGCAGAGCTGAAGTGAGTGATCAGGACATTGGTGTCCGGCCAATAATACTGTTTTTGGCTGAAGCCCTCCACAGTTGGAGCGATCTTAAAGCACCCGCCTCCATTCTGATCGAGGAGCGCGCCGAAAATGCTGGGCGAGTCAAAGCGCGGCGCGCAGAACCAGTCAATGGAACCGTTCATGCCCACCAGCGCCGCGGTGCGCATGTTACCGATGATTCCATGGTCCTCAATCGGGGGATAAGCCATCCGGAATCGCTCCTCTACCCAGGCGGTGTGTGACGTTCAGTTGCCTGCGCCGTTTCCGGTGATTGCAGGCCGGCCACCGGCCACTTTGTGAGATGTCCGCGGGATACAGCGTAGACGCGCAATTTCCGAAGCCGCTCCCACCCCTCGCTCGGGTGAGTCGCTCCAAACCCGCAGATCTAAGGATAAATCGCTGTAAAACCTTGCTTTCTGGAGAGTCATGAAGATGATTCCGCCCGGATAACATCAAAACAAGAGGATTGGACGCGGCGCTAGCCGGATGGGCTTTCGGGCCCGCAAGGGCCGGCCCCCGGCTCGACGCCGCCACGTAAAGGAGAAACAGATGGCAACAAAATTAATCCCACGAATTCTGCCCGGTCTGGGCATCCTGGCAACTCTCTATCTGTCCCCGGTCACGGGCCTCGCTTTTCAAGCGGCGCAACCACAGTCGGCAGGGCAAGGACAACAAATTCCGCAGGCGCAGCAATCGCCGCAACAGTTGCAGCCGGCTGAGGCTCATTTGGCTCGCGAGGTCCGTCACCAACTTGTGCTGCTTCCCTACTACACGATCTTCGATTGGTTTGAATTCAGTGTCGAGGGCTACACCGTAACGCTGAACGGCGAAGTGGTTTGGCCCGTGCTCAAGTCAGACGCGGAAAATGTGGTGAAACACGTTGAAGGCGTACAGAAGGTGATCAACAATCTCAAAGTGCTGCCGGTTTCGGACATGGACAATCAGATCCGCAGGGCGGAGTTCCGCGCCATCTACGGCAACCCTGCCTTGAGCGATCGATACGGCTTTCAAGCCTTGCCGCCGATCCACATCATCGTCGACAACGGTCACGTCACGCTGAAAGGCGTGGTGGCGAACACCTTCGACAAGAACGTTGCCGGCGTCCAGGCGAACGGCGTGCCGAATGTTTTCTCGGTCGACAACCAGTTGCAGGTCGAGCAGCAAGCGCAGGGGAAGTAATCGCCGTCCGAGGCGTCAACAATTTCCAAGACCGCCGATTCTGGGATGAGCCTCGGGTTGATCGGCGGTCCCGGGCAGCGCCGAGTGTGTTAAGCTCGCGGCGATGAGGCCCCCGGCCCGACCTTTCCCTGCAATCCTGCTGGCGTGTGCTGCAAGTGCAGCCCTCACCGCCGTACCAGGCAGGCTCGGGAACTCTAGCGCACCGGCCGCTGGCGCAGCCCCGGATGTTTTCCTGATCACCATCGACACGCTCCGGGCCGACCACGTCGGGTGTTACGGCGACCAGGCAATTCACACCCCCGCTCTCGATCGCCTGGCGGGAGATGGCATCCGCTTCGCCAATGCTTTCACGCCGAGCCCGATCACGAACGCTTCTCACGCCAGCATTCTCACCGGACTTGTCCCGTCCCGGCACGGAGTGCGCGATTTTGGTATGCCGCTCGCGCCGGGCGTGCCTACGCTTGCCGAGGTGATGAAAGCGCACGGCTATTCGACTGCTGCTTTCATCGGTGCAGTCATTCTCGATAGCAATGGTCTTGCACCCGGATTCAATCGCGGCTTCGATCACTATGACAATTTTCCAGCCCATCTTCCCGATAGCGCTTCCCGTTATCAACGGCTCGAAAGACGCGCTATGGACGTTGAACATCGGGCGGAGTCCTGGATGCTCGAGCACAAAGGCGCGGAACCCAGATTCGTTTGGGTGCATTTCTACGACCCCCACGATCCCTATGATCCGCCGGAGCCGTATCGGACCGAGTACGTGGGCCGCCTGTATGACGGCGAGATCGCGTATGCCGACAGCGCCCTAGGCCATTTGCTGGACTTTCTGGCGAAACAGAACCTTTACAGCCGCGCAGCCATCATCGTCACAGGCGACCACGGCGAAGGCCTTGGCGAGCATGGCGAGCAGACCCACGGCATCTTCTTGTACGATTCCACCACTCACGTCCCACTGATCGTCAAGCCCCCGCAGGGCGCTCTCACGGCCCAGAGGCCAGCGGATCGCGCTCGTCTCGTTGATGACCAGGTCAGGACGATCGACATCTTTCCAACGATCCTGGACGTTGCCGGAATCGAATTCGACAGGCCGCTGGACGGCGCTTCGTTGAAGCCGCTTTGGACGTCTATCGGCGCCCGGGAACCTGCAGGGCCGGAGGCGACTGCGCCCAGGTCCAGGAATTCGGAGCGCGCGGCCTTCGGCGAGACGGACTACCCCCTCGGCTTCGGATGGGCACCGCTGCGCTCCGTCCGCCTTCACGAGCAGAAATACATCGAAGCGCCGCGTCCCGAGTTCTATGATCTCAGCGCCGATCCGGCGGAAAGCCAGAACGTATACGCTCCCTGGAATGGAGACGTTCAGAAGCTGCGTGCCCTGGTGGCTGATATGCGAAGGCTTGCTACGGATCCCGGGGGAGTGGCCGCCAACGTCGCTCCTGCTAAGATTGAAGAGCTAAGAGCACTGGGCTATCTCGGGAAAGACTCCGGCTCGACGACGGCTCCTGAGCCCTCCCTGCTGCCCGATCCCAAGGACAAGATCCAGTCGTTCAACCTGATTCACAGCTCAATGCTCGCCGCCGAGGACCGCAAAGCCGCGGACGCGCGCCACGATCTGGAGAGCGCTCTGGCTCTAGATCCCTCGTCTGCTGTAGTGTTGTCGCAGCTTGGCCAATTGGAGTTTGCCCAGGGAAACTATGGCCGCGCGACAGACCTGCTGAGCCGCGCTCTGAAGATTCGCCCCCAGGATTCTGCCGCGGCGCTCGACGAGGCCCGCGCCCGATACGCCAGCGGAGACGTCAGCGGGTCGCGCGACGTACTGGAAGGCAGCGAGAGTATTCTTACGGGAAGCTACGAGGCCCGAGTGCTGCTCGGCAAAGTGAATGCGGGATTGAAGATATGGGACAAGTCCGAGGACGCGCTTCAGGCCGCGATCATCCTGGATCCCGCCCGGCCTGAGGCGTATGTCGAGCTTGCCCGCGCCTATCTCGCCCAGCACAAAGCCGCCGAGGCGCTGCAGCAACTCGAACTGGCAGGGCGTCTCGCGCCGAACTCCCGGGAGGTATCAGACCTTATCACGCAGGCGAGGGAGATCGACGGCCGGTCCAAGCGGTAACTTGCCACCAGTGGCAATCAGCCAGAGCTCCAGGCCGGCGCATCAGTGACCGAGTTTGGCCGTCTGCTTCGCGGGGCTCGTTTCGTAGATCTCTGTAAGAAAGTGACCCTGCATTTGCGAGGGCGGATCAATGCCATAGAGATGCAGCACAGTGGGCGCAATGTCGAAAGCGCTGGCGGCGAAGCCCATCAGCTCGTAGCCCTTCCTGATGCCGGGGCCCATGGCGATGAAAGCGCCCGGAACGTCGTCGGCGTCGGGGAAGTCGTGTTTCGCGATCACCGGCGTGGTGGACGGGACTGAACTGCCGTGACTGTGGTCCGCGTGCTCGTCGCCAAATTCGCGCAGCGGTTTGATGCCGTGGTCGGAGATGATGAATAGAGTGGTGTTGGCGTCGACGAAAGGCAAAACAGATCCCAGCACCTTATCGAAGGCGCGGTACTGGTCTGGAAAAGCGTCCACCCGCACCGAGTTCACCTTGGAGTTGTAGCCCACGTTGTAATCCTGGATTGGGTAGAGCCAGTGGCCCACGCGGTCTTCGCAGGACTGATCAAACATGGTGAAGTCCGTGGGATGATTCCGCAGCAGGTAGAGGAAGAGCTTGTTCTGCTGCTCGCGGATCTTCTGCACGCCGGCGAGCCACGCCTGCACCTCCTGCGCCTCCTTGCCCTCCAGGTCTTCTTTGTTTGGCATGCGGGAGCAGTCGATCAGAAAATCGCCCACCTTCGCCTCAAGTTCCGGGATCATGGTCTTGGGGTAGACGGCGTCTCCGCCCTCAACTTCCGAGAGCTTGGGAGCGCACAGCACGCCGTCCTCGCAACCCTTGCCCCGGGTCAGCATGCCGCTGATCATATAGCCGTTCACCGGCATCACCGGAAAGGTCGCAGGGACGTTGGCCATGCCCACCGTGACACCATGCTTGCTCAGGATGGACCAGAAAGGTTCGCTCCGCAGCATATTGGTGTTGGCCGTCTGGCCGTCCACCACAAAACCAGTGATTCCGCTCTTCTCCGGAGGGACGCTCGTGAAGAACGTGGTGAAGACCTTCGGGCAGTTTGGCGCCGAGATGGTGCGGAGCTTACCATACACGCCATTTTCGATCACGTGCTTCAGATTGGGAAGCTCGCCTCGGATCAGTAAGGGGCGGAGGACGTCCCATTCGGCTCCGTTGACCGCCATGATGATCACACGCGGCTTGGAAGAGAGCGTGGACGCAATACCGGTTCGTTTCAAGGCGCCGACTCCGGCTAGAAACACAAAGACTCCTACGAACATGTAAATGACTGCTCGCTTCGACGACACGTTGGGCCTCCCTTGTTCCAGACTGAAAGAATTATCCGATGTTGGGCCTAACGGTGGCAAGGCAGGGCTGTGCTGCCTCCCTTATGGTCTCGGTCTTCTGGCGGAGCGAGTGGCAGCCGAGTGGCGAATCGCGGGGAACTCGGCCAAAGCGGCCGGGCAAAAACACGCCACCTGAACCCTGCCTCGTGAAGCGGCCGGCAACTCGCTAGCGACTCTGAAAGACCGCGTTGATGTAGCCCGCAAGGGTTCGTCGCCGGCTCACCAGAGAGCCGGGCGTTGCTAAGAGTCGGGCTGCCGGGTTATTAGTATCTTAAGGCTTCAAATGGAGTTGAGGCCCTCCAGGGCTCGCGCCGGGATAACCCGCGCCGGTTCCTTCGTCATCTGAGCTAAGGACCAACGAACGAGGAACTTTTGATGGGCGCCGGAACTGCGGTGACGAGGCCCGGAACTGCGGCGGAGCCGCGCGACGGAATGGCGCTGACCTTTTCACGGAGTGATGATGGCAAGACGCATTTTGGCGTTTGGTCTCTTGCTGGTGCTGAGCTTTTTCGCATGGGGCTGTGGAGGATCATCTTCCTCGGCGCCTTCAACGCCCACCGGAGTCTCCGGGACTGGCACTCTCTATACGTTCATTGGCGACACCCCTATTTGCGACGTCCTAGCGCTGCGCGTGAACATTACTCAGATGGTGCTTGGCGTTGCCAACAGCACCAACACAGTGTCTGTGCTCAGTTCTCTGAGCACAGTGATATCCGTTGATCTCGCATCCCTGCGAGACACTCTGGTTCCGCTGGATATCAGCTCGATCGACGCCGGCGCCTACAATCGCGTCAGCCTTGGCCTCTCGGCAGGCACGATGTATCTTTACGATCCTACGCGGAACCCGCCCATCACGAGTATGGCGGCAAACGTAAGCACCTCGACGCCGCCGCTTTTCACGATCGATCCGCAGCTTAACCTCGCGAGCAGCGGCGCGTCGGTCCTTACGATGAACTTCGATCTGGGACACAGCATCCAGGTCGATTCGCAGGGAAACGTGACTGGTGTGGTGACGCCCCTGGCCAATGTAGGCGCCCCTGCGCCCTCCACCACGACGGGCTTCGGGTATTTCGATGGCGTTGAGGGTTTCCTACAAACGGTCCAGGCCAACTCTTTTACTTCAGGCTCCAGCAACTTTACCGGCGCCGTCTCAGTCCAGTCGTTGCCGCCCACAAATGGCGTTGGAGGCGGCCCGACGCTAACGGCAAACTTCACCAAGAACACCGCAATCTGCGCTCAGCCGGTGCCGCCGCAGCTTCCGGTTTCGAATAGCGTCTGCACACCGCAGCCCTTGAACACCATCCTGACTAACAGTTATGCCCTGCTGGACGGATTCGTGGATAGTGACGGAAACCTGCAAACGAACAGCATTACGATTGGTCCGGAAGAGGATCCCACCAACCAACAGATTGCCTTGATCGGTCCCGTGCTCTCGGTTACGAAAGACTCCGGCGGCAGTGTAACTGGATTTATGATGTTCCTGCGAAAAACGGAGCCTCCGCCGGTTGTCAGCGCGTTCAGCCTTGATACTGCGGTTGACGTCTCCCTGCCGGCCAGCGCCATCTACAACACCTACCCCCCGGCGCCGGCGCCCGGATCCACCAACCCGAGCGTTAATTTCGCTGCGCTGCCGTTCGGAGCTTCCGCGATCGCCGTCGGCGAAGACGTTGTGGTGCATGGAGTTTACACGGTGCCTCCCACTACTCCGGCGCCTGGGGTAACGCCTCCAGTGAGCGTTGTAGCCAGTGAAGTGGATCTGAAGCTTCAGAGTCACGAAGGCGCCTTCGCATCTTTGCTGGCAGTTCAAACGGACGATCGCACGGGAGTGTTCACTTTATCCCCTTGCGCCACCCTGCTGCAGCAGGGTGATGCCCCGGCCCTGCCGATCTACGTGGTTACCAGTTCCTCGACCTCCTACGTGAACACAACCGGATTGACAAGCCTCCGGCCTCAGCCCAACCTCCTGGTGCAGGGACTGCTTTTCTATGAGCCCGTGAGCATCACTTTGAACGGGTTCACCATCCCTGCAGGCAAGCTCGTGATGCTGGCCAACCGCGTCACCCAACTTCCGTGACACCCGCCGAAACTTGTTTAGAGTACCGGCAGCGACCCGCGCCGCTTCTTTGGCCGTTTTTCGCCTGGTAGATTCGTTAAGCCCAGGTCGCGCCCGGCCTGCTGCTTGGTAAGGAAGATGATCTGGCCGGTGTGAAAGGCGAAGTGCTCCACCACGTGGAGGACCGCGTTCAATCCCGTCACTCGCAGCTTCTGAATACGATATGCGCGGGCAAGATCTTCGGCCGGCAGCAGGCGCAACACCTTGCACGCGTCCGCCACGGCTCCGCGCAGAGTGAGCAGTAATTGAACGCGCGGGACGGGACCACGCTCGGCGAACTCCTGTTCGCGGCGGCGCGCGTCGGGCGCACCACCGAGTCCGGAGACGATCCACTGCCGCACGTTTCCAGCGAGATGCAGCACCAGATTCCCTGCGCTGTTGGATGCGTCATTCGGCCGCCACCAGATCTGCTCTTCGGAAAGCGTCCGCAGGCAGCGCTCGATGCGCGGCAGATGATGAGTCCGCAAAGAGTGCCGGGCAAGTCTCAAAAGCTCTGGTGTTGGATCAGCGGATGTCATTGACCCTCCGGTTGTCAATCGCAGCTGCCGGGTCAGGCGCGCCCGGATCGCGACTTATGCCGCTCCAAACGAAGGTCCTCCTCGAGCGCCTGCCGCCACTCCGCTTCCTCCCAGTAGGTAAGCCACAGGTAGAACGTGGCGTAGCTGCGCCAGCCGCTCCAAGCTTTGCCCATCTTTTCCACCCGAAGGGGCGTAGGCGGTTTACGCAGTCCGTACAGCCGCTGGATCACCTTTTGCAGGCCCACGTCGGCGGCGGGCAGGCAGTCGAGATGGCCGAGCGCCCGCAACCCCACGTAATGAGCCGTCCACATGCCCACGCCCTTCTCGCGCAGGAGCCGCTCATGCGCCTGCCTGGGCTCGATCTCGCGCAGAGCTTCGAGGTCGAGGCGGCCGTCGAGCGCGGCCCGCGACAGGCCGATGAGATATCGCGCTTTCGGTCCCGAGATCTGCAGCCGGCGCAGCTCCTCAGGAGTGGTGATGGCGAGCGCCGCAGGCTCGGGAAATATGCGGTAGGTTCGTCCCTCGAATTCCACCTGGCCGCCGTAAGTCTCGACCAGGGCCTCCTTCACTTGATGGGCGAAGGACAGGTTGACCTGCTGTTCCAGGATGGCGCAAATCAGCGTCTCGAAAACCGCGGGCGCCTGCGGAATCCGCATGCCCCGAAAATGCGTGACGAGCCGGGACAACGCCGGGTCGGCAAGGGCGAGCTGATAGAACGGCCCAAGATCGAGATCGGTGGAGAACTGGCGCCGCACCAGAGCGGCGACAGCCTGGTCGATCGACAGATCGCGTGGACCAGCGAGGATGCGGACCTCGAGCGCGGGTGCTTGCGGCTTTGACCGCGAACGCGCCGCCTCAGAAACACCATAGAGAACCGGCTGGCCGCCGATCTCCGCTGCGCGCCGATATTCGCCGTCCACAAAGTGATCGAGCAACGGCCTGTCCAGCAGCTTCGGCGGACTTAGAATGAAGCGCAAAGTCCGCTTGAAATCGAAGGGCTGCCGCGTCGAAATGAGCATAGAGATCTCATTATAAACACCGGGACTTGGGACGAGCTTGAGCCTATGCAACCACGCCCCGCGGCGCTGCACCCGCCTTGTGCCCTCGTCTTACGCTATGTTAATTTGAGTTTTGCCGCGAGTTCGACGCTTCAGCGGTTGAGTATCCCCACACATGATCGCTGCTTATCAAGGGCGGGTTCCCCGCATCGCATCCTCGGCATTTGTAGCGCCGAGCGCCGACCTCATCGGGGATGTCGAGATCGCTGAGAACGCCAGCGTCTGGTTCCAGTGCGTTTTGCGCGGCGACATCGAGCTCATCCGCGTAGGAGAAAACAGCAATCTCCAGGACGGCACGATTGTCCACACGGTGCTGCGCTCGCCGGTAATCGTAGGTAAATGGGTGACCGTCGGGCACCGCGCCATTCTGCACGGCTGCACCGTCGAGGACCACTGCCTCATCGGAATGGGTGCGATCCTGCTGAATAACGTGCGCGTGGGCGCAGGCTCCATCATTGCCGCGGGCGCGCTGGTGCCGGAGAACAGCGTGATCCCGCCGCGCAGCCTTTATATGGGCATTCCGGCGCAGTTCAAGCGGCAACTGGGCGATGGGGAACAGCGCTTCATCGACGGACATGCCACGCACTATCTGAGCTACAAGGACATCTACCTGAGCGAGCAGACCGGCAAGCCGAAAACCTAAAGCTGCCTAAGTCCGAGGGCCTAGGCAGGCCTCGGGCACCGCGATCGATGACCTTACAGGGTTAATCTGTGAGTGAACCCGCATCCAAACCGGCCCCGATTCGTTCCGTCAAAGGAACCCGCGACCTGCTACCGCGCGACACCGCGCTGTGGCAGCGAATCGAGGAGGAAGCGCGGCGCGTCTTTGGCGCATATCACTTCGGCGAGATCCGCACCCCGATCCTGGAGCAAACAGCCTTGTTCGCGCGCACGGTAGGCGAGGACACTGACATCGTCGCCAAGGAGATGTACACGTTTGAGGATCAATCGGGCGACTCGCTCACCTTGCGGCCTGAGGCTACGGCCAGCGTGGTCCGGGCTTATATCGAGCGCTCGATGTTCAATGAAGGCGGCGTACACAAGCTCTATTACATCGGGCCCATGTTCCGGCGCGACCGCCCGCAGAAGGGACGTTATCGCCAGTTCTACCAGATCGGCGCCGAAGTTCTGGGATCGGAGCATCCTGGCGTCGACGTCGAGGTCTTCGAGATGCTGATCTCGTTCCTCAGTAGGCTTGGTTTGAGCAATTACACGCTGCTGATCAACTCAGTCGGCGACCGGAATTGCCGGCCCGCCTACTTGACCGCGCTGCGTGAGGCTCTGCGCGGCGTCAAGGATCAGATGTGCGGCGATTGCCAGCGGCGCGCAGACACGAACCCGCTGCGAGTGCTCGACTGCAAAGTACCTGCGGACCAGCCCATCATCGACAAGCTGCCGCGCACGATCGATCATTTGGACCCTGAGTGCAATCGGCATTTCGACGATGTGCTGGCTGGGCTCGATCAACGCGGCATCGCATACCAGGTTACGCCGCGCCTCGTGCGTGGTCTCGACTACTACACGCGCACCACTTACGAGATCACGAGCGACGTGCTGGGAGCGCAGAACTCTATTCTCGGAGGCGGCCGCTACGACGGGCTTTCGGAAATGCTCGGGGGACCGCCTGCGCCGGGCACGGGATTCGCCATCGGCGAGGACCGCTTGGTGATGGCAGTTGAGGCGGCAGGTCAGTTGAAGGCCGCGCGATCGCTGCAGGTGTACGTGGCGTGGCTGGGCGAATCAGCGTCAGAACCCGCCTCGAAGCTGGCTCGCGAGCTGCGCCAGCGTGGAGTCAGCGTTGAGATGGGCTACGAGCCGGCCAAGCTCAAGAAGGCTCTTGGTACCGCGAGCAAATTGGGCGCTCGATTTGCCGTGATCATTGGAGAAGGCGAGCTTGAGAGCGGGCTCTATCAAGTGAAAGATCTCGATTCGGGCCAGCAGGAATCTGTCGATCCCGCGCGCCTTGTGGAACATATTGCCAGCAAGCTTGCGGCGAAATAGGCCCCGCATCTATGACGTGAGACGCCGTCACAGAGGAGCCCGCTCCAAGGAAACGATGAACTGAATGCCGTCGACTCGCTTGTCTTGTAAACGGGCGTCGTTCGTAATGAAGAGGTCTACGTCGCCAGCGGCGGCGCAGGCAAGTTGAATCGCGTCAGGAGCCCGAATTGATCGGTCCGATCGGATGCGCGCGTAGAGACGCGCCGCCTTGATATCGAAAAGAAGAATTTGTGAGGATCCAGTAACTACCAGCTCGTATTTTCGCGCAAGGTCGTGGTCATGGTGCTCCAGAGGCTTTACGAGAATCTCGCCCAATGTGAAGCTGGAGGTCACTAATTGATCGCTGCGCTCCAGCATGGACTGCCTGAGCCTTTTCACTTTTTTTGAATGCTCACCATAGGCCTCAAACAAATAAATGAACAAGTTGGTATCCCAGAAGATTCGGCTCATTCCCAACCTTCCCGAAGTCGCCGCACGTAGTCGTCTGCATGCTCATCTGACCACAGCTCGCGGCCCGAGCCCCATAAGGCCTGAAGTGGATCGCTCTTCAGAGCGCTGTTCGTGAGCGCGGCGCACCAATCCCGGTACCAAGCAAGTAGATAACGGTACGCCCTCGGGATGTCCTCGGCTGCTGGTGTGATCTTGGCTCGTTGGCGGCTAGGGTGACAAGGGTCGCCCGCACGATACAGCCGGCGTCGTCCATCGCTGGTCTCAATGAGCATTCGATACCTTCCTGGATTAGGCGGCCGATTGGCCACACAGTGCTGAACCACATGGACGTAAATTCCAGGGCGAACGGGGCTCTCGATTCCCTCCGCCCGAACGCGGCTCACGACATCCTGGATCGAAAAATCAACTTGTTCGGGGTGTTCGCGATGTAGCAAAGCGGTGGCGATCCAAACTTCATCGGCTACCTTGATAACCAGAGCTGAAGAGACCGCTGTCGACATAGGTTGTGCCTCTAGGAAGTAGTTACATCAATTACCAAGTATGAGGGAAATATACAATTTGGTCAAGCCATATTTGATCTTCGGCCCACCGCGAGAGTGGCCATCCGTCAGGTGCCCGTCCTAAGAGGCGACAGGACATTGAGAATCAGAGTTCCAAGCAGAAGTCATTTGTATCGCAGACGGTGCGCAGTTAATCTATCCTTACATGAAATGCGGAAATGATTCGGAGGCAGAGGAGGCGGACATGAATAGACGAGACGTTCTCGGTGCAATGGCAGGGCTGGCCGTAGCCGGTGGTATTCCGGCGGAAGCAGAATCGAGCGGGCAGGCCGGTGCTACGCCGGCGGGCAGCGGCATGATCTACCGGACGCTGGGCAAGACCGGCGAGAAGGTATCCGCCATCGGTCTGGGCGGGTATCACATCGGCATGCAGTCAGACCCGCAAGAGAGCACTCGCATCATCCGCACGGCCATCGACCATGGCATCACTTTCATGGACAACTGCTGGGACTACAACGGAGGCGAAAGCGAACGCCGCATGGGTCAGGCGCTGCGCGACGGGTACCGCCAGAAAGTTTTTCTGATGACCAAGTATGACGGCCGGACCAGGGAGTCTGCGGCCAGGCAGATCGATGAGTCGCTCGAGCGCCTGCAGACCGACCACATTGATCTGATCCAGTATCACGAAAACATCCGCCTGGAAGATCCCGACCGCTACTTCGCTGCCGGCGGCGCGCACGAGGCAGTGATGGCCGCCAAACAAGCGGGCAAGATTCGCTACATCGGATTCACAGGGCACAAGGACCCGCTGGTTCACCTGCGCATGCTGGAAGAGGCTGCGGCGCACCAGTTCCACTTTGACGCCTGCCAGATGCCGCTCAATGTAATGGACGCGCACTTCCGCAGCTTCACGCATCAAGTGGTGCCAAAACTGGTCGAGCAGGGCATCGGGGTGCTGGGCATGAAGCCGATGGGCGATGGCAACGTGCTTAAGGCCGGCGTGGTGACACCGATCGAGTGCCTGCGTTACGCCCTCAGCCTGCCGACTTCGGTGGTCATTAACGGGTGCGAGAGTGTGGAACGCGTGAATCAGGCTCTTGAGGCCGCGCGAACCTTTAAGCCCATGAGCTCGGCAGAGGTCGCAGCCTTGTTGGGGAAAACCCGAATGGCGGCTCTGACTGGCAGGTACGAGCCCTTCAAGACCACAAGTGATTTCGATGGCACGGCCCAGAACCCGAAGTGGTTGGGATGAGCCGGGAAAACAGGAAGTCAGAAGGCAAGAAGCCAGGAGTACGAAACGCAGGCGCTCCGAGCGGAGACGGGATCAGATGCGGATAGCGAAAAGGCTGATGATCTCGCTGCTGGTGGCAGCGCTCGCATTTCTGGCGGCTTTCATCATCACCGTCAACTTCTACACCACTTGGAAGGCATTCGCACACGAATCGGCTGCCCGTTCTGCGGCGTTGTGGTGCGGTTTTCTGAGTGCAGGAATCGTCGGCGCCGTGGCGTTCTCGCTGACTCTGTATTGGATTCATGCCAAGGCGGCATCCGCACGGGATTCAACCTGAATCTGGCTGCCGGGGCCCTGAATCCGGAGTCACCTTCCGGGAGTGTAATATCCCTTGCTGGCGTAGAGCCTGACCCCGGCCCGCGAGCACTTGACGTGAACGGAGTGGTAGCGCCCGTCACGTACTCCGCTGCTCGGGACAAATCCCAGCGTATAGGTATAAGCCAGAGCGGCAGCCACGCCGTCAAGGTCTTTTCCCAGTGCCTTGTGATCGAAAGCCATAAAAAACTGACCGCCGGTCTCGTTGGCAAAGAATCGCGCGAACCTGAGGTCTCCGACAGGCGGCTGGCCGTCGCGGTCCACCCAAGGCAGCAGCGTGAAGACTGTGATTCCGTTGCGCTCAATCGCTTCCAGTGTCTGAAACTGGCTGTGATAACTGCCAGAGTCCGCAGAATCCGACACCACCAGCAGCGCCCGATGGCCGGGTTCACCCTGGAAGCGCTCAGCGCAGAGCGTGACGATGGAATCATACAGCGCAGGGTTGTCGTCCGGAGGCTTCCCGGTGAACACGTCCTGCAACGCCCGGTCGAGTTTCGGCAGTTCATTTGTGAATTCGCCACGGAGCTGCGCCTTCTCGCCGAAACTTGCCACGAAAGCTTTATCGCCCGGCCGCAGAAGCTTTCGAAGCAGGCTTAAATACGGCCGCCAATCGGACGTCTCAGGCTCGTAGGTCCGATTCAGACTATTTTCGATGAGGACGCCGAGCGCAAGCGGCTCGGGCGACCGTTCGGCAAAATACGCCACGCGCTGAGGCTGGCCGTCAACGGAGAGTTGGAAATCACTGGCAGTCAAGTCAAGAACAAGTTTGCGGCCGTGGCCCTCGGCGAGCACCCAGAGTTTCACCAGGGACTTTGTTTGTGCAGTCGGCGCTTGCTTAGACGGAGCGGGTGCGCCCTGAGGCCGGTAAGGCACGGTTGACCCGAGAAGCAGGACCAAAACACAAGCGAGCGGCTTGAAGACTCGTAACGGCATGATAATCGGTGTTCTTCTCTTGATCTTGCGCCATCAGCCCTCAAACTTCAATCGTTGCGTTGACCTTCAGCGCCGGGGCGTCCGTGGCCGCTCGCGATGGCCGAGAGTTTGAATCTGTGCCTGCTGAAGGCTGGGCTGACACGCCCCTACCCTATCCATTCGGGCATCGGGTAAAATTCAGCCGTGCACCCGCGGCACCATGACCGCGGCGCCGCGTTCTGATTCCCAAGGCGGCGTCTGGGGAAGCGTTAATCGAGAGGTGAATTGGTGAAATATCGCAGATTCGGACGTACCGGTTGGAGCGTCAGCGAGATTGGATACGGCATGTGGGGCATGGGCGGCTGGACCGGCTCTGACGACCAGGAGTCGCTTGAGTCGCTCCAGCTCGCCGTGGACCGGGGTTGCAATTTCTTCGACACGGCGCTCGCGTACGGGGATGGTCGCAGCGAACAGTTGCTCGGCCGATTGCTCAACGCCAATCCTGGCAAGCGACTTTACGTGGCCAGCAAGATTCCGCCCAAGAGTTTACGCTGGCCAAGCCGTCGCGAGTTCACGATCGACGACTGTTTTCCGCCTGACTACATCCAGCAATGCGTGGAGATCAGCCTGCGGAACCTTGGAGCGCAATCTCTCGATTTAATCCAGTTCCACACCTGGGAAGACTCCTGGGTAGAAGACGATCGTTGGGTTAAGAAGCTGTCAGCGCTCAAGACCCAAGGCCTGATCCGCGCCGTCGGGATCAGCCTGAACCGCTGGGAACCCTGGAACGGCGTGCGCGCCGTACGGGAGGGCCTGGTGGACGCTGTGCAAGTAATCTACAACATCTTCGATCAGAATCCGGAGGACGCGCTTTTCCCCGCCTGCGCTGAAAAAGACCTCGCTGTCATTGCGCGCGTACCTTTCGACGAAGGCTCGCTCACGGGCGCCTTGACCAAGCAGAGCACGTGGCCACCGGGCGACTGGCGAAACCTCTACTTCGTTCCCGAGAATCTCAACGCCACCCTCGACCGGGTGGAACAGCTAAAGCCGCTGGTGCCAGCCGGCATGAGGTTGCCCGAGATGGCCTTGCGTTTCATTCTGATGAACCCCACGGTCAGCACGATCATCCCGGGCATGCGTAAGCCGCGCAACGCGGAATCGAATCTCGCCGCGAGCGACGCCGGGCCGCTCGACCCCGGCCTTTACGCCGAGCTGCGCAAGCATCGCTGGGACCGCCAGCCGACGGCGTGGTCCTACTAAGTGGGAATCCGCGCATTACGCAGATTTGGTTCGAAAGCCGCCCACTGCGCGAATTCACTTCAGCGCTGGCAAACTGGCGGCGGCGACCGCTTGGCCGACGCGGCGGCTCGATTCGTCAGGCAAATGCAAGCCGATGGTTTCAGCCAGGCCCGGGAACTCCGCGCGCAACACCTCTTGCGCTCGTTTCAGAATGATGCTGCCGCCCTCACCGGACGTCACGCGGCCAAGGATCAGCACGTGGCGCAGCGTGTAGAAGTCCGCGTAATGCGCGACGCCGTAGCCGGCGTAGCAGCCGATGGTTTCGAAGATCCGGTGCGCGCGCTCGTCGCCGGAGCGTAACCCTTCCTGGACTGACTTGAGCTTTTCCGCCGCACCCAGCGACGAATCCAGTTCGATCCCCGCTTCAATCGCCAACCTGAACACTGCCTGCTGGGAGAAGTACTGCGCCCCGCAGCCGGCGTCGCCTGACCACTCGTCCACCGGCGCATCGGGATAGTAGTCTACAGGGCAGAAGGCGAGTTCGTTCAGCCAGGTTGTAATTTCGCCGCTTTCGGTGACGTATCCTCCGGCCTGGCTCGATCCGAGTGCGATGCCGAGCACGGCGTTGTCCTGCAAACTCATGGCGCCCGCGAGCGCCGTCACCTCTCCGTCATTCACCACTTCAAACGGAATGTCACCCCAGCCGTGTTTCAGGTCGCGGTAGAGGCTGTCGATCTTGGTGTCGAACAGTTCCTTGGGGACTGCCCGATAGAGCGACGCGGCCCGCGGCCTGCTGTTGATGTAGACGCCCGCGGCGCTGCCACCGATAGCGTCGACACGCGGCAGGTGCGCGGCGCCAGAACGTAGCGCCGACATAATCTGATCGAAGTGGTACTGGGGATCGGGAGCGTTTCTGGGATCCCACACAACTTCTTCCGTAAACACAGCGCGGCCATCGAGCACTGCCGCTACTTTCCGGTCCGTGGCGCCCAGGTCGAAGCCGAGGCGGCAGCCTTCCAGGTGTCCACCAAGAGCGATGGTCCCTTCGGAGGCCGGCGGAATCTGCCCGGCGTCGGTGATCTCCACTGCGAACGGGTGCTCGTAGACGCCCGCCATGAAGTCCACATCGAAGGCCCGCGCGCCGGTGCCGGAGTACACTTGGCGGATATGCTCGCCGACGCTTCGCGGTCCCCCCACCACTATTCTCCAGCCGCCGCGCTGCCACAGCAGCATCTTGACAAGACGCTCGGCATAGGGAAGGTTCAGCGGCGCCAGATCGGACCCTTCTTCAAAGCACCGCGTTCTGTAAACGGAGAAATGGCCTTCGTGACGCTCCAAGCCAATCGCAAGCGGAACCTCCCGGCCGGAACCGCGAACAGCCTTGAGGTAAGCATGGTTCGCCAGAACCGCCGGGCGGAAGTGCTGGTGAAGGGGCGGCACAATTCGCGGCTTGCCGAGATCGGCTAGATCTTTCATCGCGCATTTACCCCGTCAGAGTGACCTCGAAAAATCCACTCGCATCACGCATGATGCCCATCGACATGAGAATTTTCCCGACCAGGAGGACCGGGCTGAACATCCAGTATTTTCGTCCTATAAACGACTGGGCGCGCTTACTCTCCGCGCGATCACTGAGGAACCGTGCGGTGCCTTCAAAGCTCTCACCGCCGATCGACAATTTGATCTGGGGTGTCTTCTGCACATTGCGCACCCAGTGGCGATTCACTTTCGTGGTTCCGAGATAGACTTTGGCGCCGTGTACCGCGAACCAGATCGTCACCTGGTGCGGCTTCCCGCTCTTCCTGCCGTAGTGCGTCAGGCCCAACGTCTGCCTGCTTGCTACGCGTTTCAATCGTGTTAAGAAGTCGTCTTGCACCGATTCGACCGCGCCCTAAAACGCGTGCTCCACCTCTTCGCTGGCCGGCAGAAGCAGACTGGCGGCGCCCAGCACGCCCACGAGCTTCTCGAGCTTGGCCGGCAGCAGCGGCGTGTGGGCAGCGAGACCGGGATTCATGGTGTAGCGCAAAATGGTTTTGCGAATGATATCAAACAGCGGCTTGCCAATCCGGGATACGCCGCCGCCCATCACAATCGCCTCCGGATCGAGCAGAGTGATCATTCCGGCGAGCCACACTCCCAGGTAAAATCCGGTCCGCTCGATGACGGCCTTGGCCACGGCATCGCCCGCTTTGGCAGCTTTCTCGATCATCTCCGGAGTGATGAGACTCAGATTGCCGTGAGTGAGCTCGCGCAAGCGGCTCGCAGTGGTGTGCTCTTCCTCGAGCTTCACGCGCGCGCGTCGCGTCATGGCCGGACCGGACGCAAGGGCCTCGATGTGTCCGAGCGCTCCGCAGCCGCATCGGTATTTGCTCCGGAGATCGATGGCGACGTGCCCGCCTTCGCCGGCTGCGCCGTTCTTGCCGTGATAAATACGGCGATTGATGATGATCCCGGTTCCGATGCCGGTGGAGACCGTTACGTAAAACACATGCCGGTAACCGGTAGCGGCGCCAAACAGAACCTCGGCCAGGCCGGCGGCGTTGGCATCGTTCTCCACCTCGATCGGCAACCCGAATCGCTCTCCGAGCTTTGCGCGCAGCGGAATCTTGCGCCATCCGGCGATATTGGGTGCATTCAAGATCACGCCATTCTTGGTGTCCAAGGGTCCGGGCGCGCAGAGTCCTATGCCCTGGACGTTTTCCTGGCCTCCGGCGCGGCGGATCAGCCGCTCGATCACCAGATTGACCTGGCCAAAGCTCGCCTCAAATCCCTGAGCGGCGCGCGTAGGAACCTGGAGTGAGTTCACCAGCCGGCCTTTGCCGGTAACCAGACCGCCTGCCACTTTCGTCCCGCCAACATCGATCCCGATGATCAATGGCCGCATTGGGTTCTGCTCCGTCGCACGCGCTGACAGACTGCTTCAGCCTTTCACAAGGATCAGAATATACCATCGGGAGTCGGGGCGGCCTTCGCCGGCTGCGAGCTTTGTCCCGACGCCGAGGATGAGTTGATTTGAGCCATCACCTGCGGATATCTTGTCACCACCATGCGAAACCTCGGTGTTCTCGTCCGATGCCTGATTGCGGTCGCCTTTGCCGCCATTCTGATTCGGCCGATTGGAGCCCAAAACAGCGCGCAGTCTTCCGGCGCGGCCAGCACGTCGTACCGCGATCCGTCGCTGCCCGTCGACCGGCGTGTGAGTGACTTGGTGTCGCGCATGACGCTCGAAGAGAAAGTGCTTCAGATGCAGCACACGGCCCCGGCCATTCCCAGGCTCGGTATTCCCGCCTATGACTGGTGGAGCGAGGCGCTGCACGGCGTGGCGCGCTCCGGCTACGCCACTGTGTTTCCGCAGGCCATCGGCATGGCGGCCACCTGGGATGCCACCTTGATCCATCAGGAGGGCGAGAGCATTGCCGACGAGGCGCGAGCCAAGTACAACCAGGCGCAGCGCGACGACAATCACAGTATCTACTTCGGCCTCGACTTCTGGTCGCCGAACATCAACATCTTTCGCGATCCGCGCTGGGGTCGAGGCCAGGAAACGCTGGGCGAAGATCCGTTTCTCACTGCCAAATTGGGCGTCGCTTTCGTCACCGGATTGCAAGGCGACGATCCAAAGTACTTCAAGGTGATCGCCACCCCGAAGCACTACGCGGTCCACAGCGGGCCGGAGACACTGCGTCACGGGTTTAACGTCAACCCATCTCCGCACGATCTGGAAGACACTTATCTGCCGGCCTTTCGCGCCACCGTAAGCGACGGCCACGCGGATTCGGTAATGTGCGCTTACAACGCCGTCGACGGCCAGCCCGCCTGCGCCAACACTTATCTGCTCCAGAAGACCCTTCGCGACGCCTGGAACTTTCAAGGCTACGTCACCTCCGACTGCGGCGCTGTAGGTGACATTACAGCAGGGCATCATTTCACAGCCGACGACGAGCACGGCGCGGCCGCGGCCGTGGTCGCCGGTACGGATACAACCTGCGGCAATGAATACGCGACGCTGGTCAAAGCAGTTCACGACGGGATCATTAAAGTGAGCGAAATCGACAAGGCCCTCAAGCGGCTGTTTACGGCGCGCATGCGGCTCGGGATGTTTGACCCTCCCGATGCGGTGGCGTTCAACCGGATTCCGATGTCGGAGGTCGATTCCGCAGGCCACCGCGAACTGGCTCTGCAGGCGGCGCGCGAATCCATCGTGCTGTTGAAAAATCAGGAAGGCTTTCTGCCGCTCAAGCCAACGATGAGAAAGATCGCGGTGGTGGGACCCAACGCCGAGTCGCTGTCTGCGCTCGAAGGAAACTACAATGGCACGCCCCCTCAGCCAGTACTCCCGGTCGACGGCATGCGCGCGGTGTTCGCGGGCAAGGCGGATGTGCTCTATGCGCAAGGATCCCCCTACGTGGCCGAGCTTCCGGTGCCCGTGCCGCGGACCGTGTTCCGCCAAGGGGGCGAAGGATCGGAGGCAGGCCTCAGAGCGGAGTACTTCGCCAATCTGGACTTCTCCGGCGCACCCGCGGTAACTCGCGTGGACCCCCAGATTCAATTTGACTGGGACGCCGCCTCGCCCGCTCCAGGTGTGCCCGCTCAAGGCTTCGCCGTGCGCTGGAGCGGCACGCTGACGCCTCCGGCGCCGGGAGACTACACGTTCAGTATCCAAGTGCCCGGCTGCTACCCTTGCGACAACCACGAGAATTTCATTGCGTATCTGGATGACAAGCTAGTGACCGAAGGCAGCTTTTTCCAATATCGCTGGCAGCCGAAGGAGCCCGCCTTCGAGGTACATTTCGCGGACGCTCGGCCGCATCCTCTGCGTGTGGAGTACACCCATACAGCCCGGCTTTTCGGTGCGGGCCTCGCACTCTTTTGGCAGCCACCGGCCGCTGCCTTGCGGGACCAGGCACTGAAGATTGCACGCGAGGCGGACGTGGTTGTGGCTTTCGTGGGTCTCTCGCCAGGGCTCGAGGGTGAGGAGATGCCTGTTCATGTTGCAGGCTTCAACGGCGGCGACCGCACCGACATTGACCTGCCGCTCGTACAGGACAATCTGCTCCAAGCCTTGGCCGGAACGGGCAAGCCCCTGGTGGTGGTCTTGATGAACGGGAGCGCACTGGCCGTGCAGTGGGCGCAGCAGCACGCGGCAGCGATTCTCGAAGCGTGGTACCCGGGCGAGGAAGGCGGTAGGGCGATCGCCGAGACTTTGTCGGGCGCGAGCAATCCCGCTGGAAGACTTCCGGTTACGTTTTATGCTTCTCTCGATCAGCTTCCACCGTTCGAGGACTACGCGATGACCAACCGCACTTACCGGTACTTCACCGGGCAGCCTCTCTACGGCTTTGGATATGGCCTTAGCTATTCGAGCTTCGCTTATAGCCATCTCAAGGTTTCTCCGGCCGAGGTGAAGGCCGGTGCACCTCTCCAGGTCGAAGTGGATGTGCGCAACACCTCGCCGGTCGCAGGGGACGAGGTGGCCGAGCTGTACGTCGCCAAGGACGACTCGCCTCCAGCCCGGCACCCGCGCTCTCTCAAAGGATTCGAGCGCGTTCATCTGGGCGCGGGTGAAACCCGGCACGTCACGTTTGCTCTGAGCCCACGCGACCTCAGCCTGGTCGGTGAAGGCGGTGAGCACGGGGTGTACCCGGGCGGATACGAAGCCTTTGTAGGCGGCTCGCAGAAGGCAGACGCGTCCAGCGGCCTTTGGACGCAATTCGTGATTGTGGGAGAAGCAAAGCTGCCACGCTGACGATTGACGGCGATGATGAAGGACGAAATGCAGTGCAGCGCTGAACAGTCTGCTTGTCCGACGTTCAAGGTCCCTCTCGGCTCGCGATTGTTGTGTCAAAATCCCGCATCCCATCATCAAAATCTTGTCCAGAGAAGCCGGGCGGAGGTGGTTTGATGAGCGAGCACCAGTACCTGATCCTTGGCGGAGGCATGGTGGCAGGCTATGCCGCCAAGGAACTTGTTGAGCGGGGCCTGAAGCCGGGCCAGCTCACAATCGTGTCCGCCGACGATACTCTTCCGTATGAACGTCCCCCGCTCTCGAAGGGCTACCTCGCCGGAGAGCAGGACCTGAAGAGCATCCTGATCCGCGATGAGGCCTTCTATGAGGACCACGGAATCGAAGTGCGTTTGTCAACCCACGCCGGCAGGGTGGATCTCGAGAACAGAAAGTTGCAGACCGATTCGGGCGACACGCTGAATTTCGGGAAGCTGGTTATCGCCACAGGCGCACACGCGCGTCACTTTCCGGATCTCCGTGAGACCCCGAACGGCCTGTATTACCTGCGCTCGGTTGCGGACTCGAGCCTGATCCGCGATCGCTCGCAAGGCGCAAGACAGGCCGCGGTGATTGGAGGCGGATTCATCGGGATGGAAGTGGCTTCGGTGCTGGCGCGCAAAGGGGTCGAGACCACCCTCGCGCTGCCGGAGGAGCGCGTTTGGGAGCGATTCTTTACGCCGGAGATGTCGGGGTTCTTTGAGAAATACTACGAGGATCGCGGGGTGCGGCTTCTGCGCAAGGCAAGCGTCAACTCAATTTCGGCAGCCGGCGAACGCGTTCGCGCAACACTCAAGTCGGGCGATGAGATCGAAGTTGACCTGATTGTCGCCGGTATCGGCGCCGTTCCTGCCACCGAACTTTTTGAGGGTGCCGGATTGCGGATCGATCACGGTATTGCGGTGAACGAGTATCTGGAGACGGGAATTGAAGGCGTTTGGGCCGCAGGCGACGTTACCAATTATCACGACGTCATCTTCGGCCGGAACCGCCATACCGAGCACTGGGACAACGCCGTGGAACAGGGAAAACACATTGCCGGCGCCTTGACGGGAGACCGGGCGCCCTTCGTCCACGTGCCTTACTTCTTTTCGGACGTTTTCGACCTGTCCTATGAATTCTGGGGCGATCCCTCGGACGCGGACCGCGTGGCTTATCGCGGGAATCTCGCCAAGGGCGAGTTCAGCGTCTGGTGGCTCAAGGACAACCGCCTGCGAGCCGCCTTCGTGATGCGGCGGCCCGAACAGGAACGCGAGTGGGCGACGAAGTTTATCCAGTCGCAAGAGCCCGTCGAAAGCAAGGCGCTGGAGGACGAATCGCGGAAGATAGGTTAGCTCTTGGGTTCAGGCTGCGGCTCGGCCGATGAACGGTCGGGCAGTCGTTTTTCCAGTTCGCTCACCCGCCGCGCCAGCTCGGGCAACCGGCTCAGGTGTGCATACTGCCGCTTGAAGACATCGAGCGGACGGCCGGGAATACCCCAGACCGTGGTTCCCTTGCGTACGATCTTGCCGGGCAGGACGCCTCCCTTTGAAGCGATGCGCGCCCCGTTTTCGATCTCCACGTGATCGCCGATGCCCACCTGACCGCCGATGACGCAATAGTCGCCTATATTGACGCTGCCCGAAATGCCGGTCTGCGCGGCGATCACACAATGCTTGCCGATGCGGACGTTATGCGCGATCTGCACCAGATTGTCGATCTTCGTGCCTTCTCCGATCACGGTCGCGCCTAGCGATCCGCGGTCAATCGTGGTATTGGCGCCAATTTCCACATCGCTTTCGATCGTGACGCTGCCGATTTGCGGAAATTTATGATGGCGTCCCCCGGCGAAGACGTACCCGAAACCGTCACCGCCGATCACGACCCCGGCATGCAGGATCACCCGGTTGCCGACGCGGGCGTTGGGGTAGATCGTCACTCCGGGATAGACCTCACAATCTTCGCCGATATCTGCTCCTTCGCCCACCGTGACGCTGGCTTTGAGTACGGTCCGCGCTCCCACGCGAGCGCCGGGCCCGACGACCGTGTGCGGACCCAGCGAAACGCCGCCCGCGATCAACGCGCCAGGCATCACGACGGCGGTGGGATGAACCCCGCCGGCGGATTCACTGGCGGGACCGAGTGCGGCCGCGGCCTGGACGAAAGCCAGCTTAGGCTGAATTACAGCGATCACGGTTTGTCCCGGAAGCGAAGCGTCAGGCGGGATCAGAATGCATCCCGCTGCCGAATGCGCCGCCTCCGGCAGTTCGGCCGGTCCAGCCGCGAAGCTGAGATCAGCGGGCCCTGCGGTTCGAAGGGCGGCCACGCCGGAAATCTCGCGGGCGGCCTCGCCTTTGACTTGGCCGTCAACCCGACGGGCGATTTCGTCAACTCTCATCGCAAGACCTCGTATTCATTGCGGCTTCACCGGGCGGCAGGTTCAGAACGGATAAAGCGGCGGTTCTCCCGGAGGCCGGGTCTTCCAGCGGCGATGCACCCAGAGCCACTGGTCGGGGTAGCGCCGAATGTAGGCCTCAAGCAGTCTCGTGAAGTGGGCAGTGTTTAGCCGAATCTCTTCTTCGGCGTCCTCGTTCGCAATCCATGGGACCGGCTCAAACCGCAAGCGGTACTTTCCCAGCTTCGAATCCCAAATGGCCAGTCCCAGCACCAACGCCGCGCCCGTCTTACGCGCCAGGCGGGCCGGAGCCGTGGTGGTGCAGGCGAGCCGGCCGAGGAGATCGACGAAGATTCCCTCGGCCGGAAGCATGTTCGTGTCCATGAGAACGCCGACGGCCTCGCCTTGCTTCAAGGCCTGCAAGGCCCGGCGCGCGAAGTCGTTCTTCTCCACCGGCCGTCCGCCGCTCAGGGTGCGATAGCGGGTGATCAAGGCGTCGAGCAGCGGATTGTCCATCTGCCGCACGGTAAAGTTCAGCGGATATCCATAAAGGCTGTGCGCGAAAGAACTGAGTTCCCAATTTCCGAAATGGCCGGTCAGAAAGATAACGCCTCGGCCCTGATCCCGCGCTTGCGCGTAGTGCTCGAAACCGTCGTACACGATCAGCCGCTCGATATTGGTTCCCTTGAGGCGGGGAAAGGAAGCGAAGTCCGCCAGCATGCGTCCCAGGTTCCGGAAAGTACGCAGCAGGACGCGCCGGCGTTCGCGCTCAGACCACTCGGGAAAGGCGAGCCTCAAATTGAACAGGCCTACCGTGGCCAAGCGGGGCCAGAGGTAGTAGCTGCCAAGGGCCAGAATCTTACAGAAGCCGCATGCGAGCCAGCGGGGAAGAATTCCCAGAAAGCGCAGGACTCCGGCCGCCGCAAGGTACTCGATGCGATCTCGGAAATTGGGCGCGCGCCTCACGCGATCGGGCGCGGACCGGACGGGAGAGGAAGATTTAATCGTGCCGGTCATAGATCGGTCAAGTATGACTGGAACCATCACCCGCCTGGCCCGTAGTCTGTTGCGTGCCTTTTGCGCCGGCAACCCTTCGATTCCGCGGCCCCTACCCGTGCCGTCATCCCGAACTCTCTTTCGGTTATACTCAGGCGCTTGTCACGTGTGAGCGCTCATTGCGAATCGAGGAGCCAGTATTGGCGACCGAGGTCATTGACATCCGCCGATTCGACCCCGGCGATTTTGCACCGCTCTTCCAAGCCGAGGCGCAAGCCTGGAATCACCAGTTGCGGTGGGACCACGCGCCCGCCGCTCGCGTGATCTCGAATTGCCTGGCGGATAGGCGTCTCGTCGGCTACGCTCTGGTCAACGAAGGCCGCATCGAAGGCTACAGCTTCTTTCTCTGCGAAGACGAAAAAGGGCTCGTCGGCGACTTCTTCCTGGCTCCGGCCTTCCGCCACCAGGCCCTGAGATTGCTGAATCACGTCTTAGAGACGCTCACCGCCACGCCGGGCGTGCGCCGCGTGGAAGCCCAACTGCCCCATTTCAGCGCGCAAGAACTCGAGCCTTGCTTCCATGAGTACGGCTTCACATCTTATATGCGGCGCTTCATGTCGCTAAAACTCGCGGCCCCCCGGCAGCCGGCGGTTCCGGCAGTTTTCGTGATTGAGCCCTGGGAGCGGCGGCACGACCATCTTGCAGCAGAGTTCATCTACCGCACCTATCGGGGACACATCGATGCCGTCATCAACGACCAGTACGCCTCGAGCGAAGGCGCCGAGAGGCTGATCGATAATATTTTCGATCTGCGTGGCTGCGGTGAGCCGGTGTCCCAAGCCTCGCTGGTAGCGGTCCATCGCGCAACGCAAAGGCTGGCGGGCCTGGTAGCGCTGACGACGGTCCGCCCGGGTACGGCGCACATTCCTCAGGTGGCTGTCGCATCGGAATTTCAGTCAGGCGGTCTCGGGACCGCACTGCTGGATCTCGCCTTTCGCGAAGCCGCAAACCGCGGCCACCGGGAAGTGACGCTCACCGTCACCGATCTTAATCAAGGAGCCCAGCGGCTTTACGAGAGGATGGGCTTTGAAACGTTCAGCACCTTCGGCGCCTTCGTCTGGAACAACTAGCCGGCAGCCTACGTGCCCCGCGCTCTCAGCAGATCCTCAAGCTCGTCCATGAACTCGCGCACGTCTTTGAAGTCAAGATAAACCGAAGCGAATCGGACATACGCCACTTTGTCCAGCGTCTTCAGGCGCTTCATCACAAGTTCGCCCACCGCTGCGACTGGACGCTCGCGATCCGGAGACTCCGCCACGTAGGACTCGGCCTCATTCACAATTTCCTCGAGCTTCGCAGTGGGTACCGGCCGCTTCTCGCAGGCCTTGAGCAGGCCCGCTAAAATCTTTTGCCGGTCAAACCTCTCGCGGCGGCCGTCCTTCTTCACCACCATGTGTGGAATTTCATCAATCCGCTCGTAAGTGGTAAACCGGCGCCCGCAGTGCTCGCATTGGCGGCGGCGGCGAACGGTGTCCCCCACCTTGGCTTCGCGAGAATCTACCACGTGATCCTCAGGATGTCCACAAAAAGGGCACTTCATGCAATCCTCAAGGTGGTTCCGTGCGCGATCAACGGGCGGCCTCCTCTTCCGCCATGGCTTTGAGTTTCTTGAAGCTTAGGCCTCCGTATATCAACAAGACGCCTGCGAGCAGCACACAAGGCATCATAATCGCCAACCATAGGAGCAGGGCCGCGCTTGTCGCCGAGCCTGCCGGAATCTGGAACAATTGCTTCAAGGCGAACAGCATTGCCAACTGAAATCCGCCCCCGACACCCGGAAGCTGAATCACCAGTCCCACTCCCGCGCAAAACGTGCATATCGCTGCCACCCACCAGGATAAGTCCGCGAGCGCGCCCCCCAGGCTCTGAAAGACGAACCAGAAAACGCTGATGTTGACGGCCCAGAGTAACGCGGTGCAAACAACGCTGGCGGTCAAATCCTTCCAATTCCGGATCACGTCCAGGCCCTCGGCGAAAGATCGTGCCACGTTGCTGAGTATCCGCCGCAGCTTCGCGGGCAGGAAATGCAGCTTCTTCGCGGCCCATCGAATGATGGCTTCCGCGCGAAATCGATAGACCGCCAGAAGCGCCACCATGGCCAGCGTGCCGAGGAGCACCGCCACGGCGCCCTGATGCATGCGATGCAGGGTTTGTCCCACCCCCGCGCCTTTCGAGTGCGTCGGCTCGAAATACAGCGCCAAACCAAAGAGGAGCGCCATGGCCACCAGATCATAGAGCCGTTCGAGCACGAGAATGGCGAGCTGGGAGGCGAAGGGTACGCCCTCCCAACGAGCAATGTAACCCGGGCGCACCAACTCTCCCGGCCGGCCGATCAGGTAGACCGCGCTGAAACCCAGGATCTGTCCGGTGAACAGCACGCTCAAGGAACTCGGCTTGAAAGGATCGAGGAAGAATTTCCAGCGGTATGCGCGTATGAGATAGCTCGAGTAGGTGAAGACGACGGCGGCCGTCAGCCAGAAGCGGCTGGCGTGAATCAGCAAGGACCAGACCTCGGGCCAGCTGAATTGCTTCCAGTCAGGACTCCGGCTGGTCCGCCAAAACAAGAGGGCCAGCACGACGGCAATCACTGCTGTACCCAGCCATTGCCGCCGGCGTTTTCTCATGGGCAATTTCGTGCTGCTGCTTGCCGCGGCGCCTGAAGGTCTCAGCGCCGCGCGGTTACGCGTGCAGCTTGACAGGTCAATCCCTCAACACTCTACCACGGCACTGCCTCACCGCGGGGGAGCCGGCAGCCGGAACGTAATCTGCGGCCCGAAATGGCTGGAGCACGGATCGTGGGCAAGCACCATAAGGGCTAGGTCACTGCTTCGGAGGAATCTTCTGATTCTGGGGCTGCTGCTGGCCCGTGCCTCCGGGAACGGAGGCGACATTGGTAATCTTGTGGGTGGATTTGAACTGCTTATAGTCGGTGTAGCGGATAATCTCCTTCATATGGACCGGACCGCCCTGAAAGTAGAGCGTGTCATCCGCCAGCGTAAAGGTGGGAAACCAGAACTTTCCGTCGATCTGTTCGCGCCAGGTGGTAAAGCGAGGGAACAGGTTCTCCTCGCCGTGCTTCATTCTGATCTCAGGGACCTGCTTGCCTTCAGACTTGACGATTTGCAGGTCGCGGTCGTCCACCCAGACCATTCCCTGGAAATACTGCTTGCCCTTCTCAATCGCCTTCGGCCTGAGCGAGAAAACATACGCCGTCACCTCGTCCACCTGGACGTGGCCCTTGTACTGGACGTCGTATTCGGGAAGCTCCGCCGTAGTCATCACGAAGGGCTGGATGCTGCGGAAGGCGTTATAATCCTGTTGGGTCAGGATAAGACTCTTCAAATTATCGAGCGGCGCGTAGGTGACCCGTTCGATGCGAGTTCCGTTGTCGTCGTAAAGAATGTCCCAATCCTGCTGAAACTGGCCCGTCACTTCACCGTCCGGTCCCACTTCCTGAACTTTATTAATCTGATGGTAGGTGTAATTATCGCGCGCCTGTTTGAATAGCGTCTCCTTGGCGGCGAAGGCCTGAATAATCTGCTGAACCTGCGCGGCATTGGGTTCACTGAGGTCGGGCCTTCCCGCCGGTTTTGCCCTGGGAGTGGAAGAGGAAACTGCGCCTGAAGAAGGATTCGCCGGCGCGGACTGTACCGGCGCTGGGGCGGACACGACGGGGGCATGACGAATCAACACCGGACCTGACGAGGATCCCGAACTTGCGGAGCTCGGCGCGGTCCGCTGGGTTTGGCCATCTGCCGCGGAAGTGACGGGCGCAGGGCCCGGCCCCGGACCCGCCGTAACGGACGGACTCACGCCGTCGGCACCCACCCGCGCTGCCGGCGCGGGACTCGACGCGGCAGGCGCAGAGCCGGAAGGTGCGGCGGGTGCGGAACCGGAAGCAGCACTTGCCGAAGGGGAAGACCCACTGAGTGTGGGCCTCTTCAATGAAGGCTGCGAAGACGGCTGCGTGTCGCTGCCCGGCGCTTGCGTTTGCGAAGAACCCTGACTTGAGGCGCTCTCAAGAGCTTGAATTACCGAATCGTCGGCGCCATCACGGCGGAATCCCGTGGCGAGTTCGGCGGTCATCTTGAAGCCGATGCCGCGCTGCTTGATCAGATCCACCATTTTTTGCGAGCTGGCGCCGCCAATGAGCAGGAGCGTCACGTCATCAGCCGTCAAAGGCTTGTCGGCTGCTCGTGAAACCGGCAGGCTTACCACCAGCAAAGTAAGGAGGATCAGAATCAAGGATTGAAAATTGGCTTTCCGCACGACATCCCCAGTTCCAGTGAATTTCTTCACCAGCGAAGGCTCGCTACTCTTAGCTAGAGTCCGGGAAGCGCTCGCTGGGTTGTATCTGGATACCGGCCCGCTCCGTTTCAAACCCCCGATAGGATTACGCTGCTCTAGCGGGCGCGGCGCCGGTTCTTGAGCCGGGACTGGCGCACCTTACGGCCATTCCGCTTGGGTTTTGTGATCGCGAACGTCACTGGCCCCACCCGCCTAACGCTCCAGCCGCTCCCCTCGGGCGTCGGTTTTGTTTCCATTCTTCCCTCCCATCTCTTTTGGCGGGCATAACCCGGATTTGCCTGTAAGAATCGCCCGACTCGCTTTCACGAACTCCGGCAAAGTGGCGCGCCAAAGACACACATCCCAGCCAGCATCCCCAACCCGCTGCTTCGTGACCCGCTCGGGACCCGATACGGCAACGCCGTCAATAAACCTACTGGGCCTCTACACTTTTGGCCCAGTCGCCCTTCTTTTTCATGTCCACAAAGTTGACCGAGACCTGCTTGCCCTGAAGGTCGCTCAACTGGGCTTTGGTTCCCCCCGACGTAATCTTGGTGCCCTTGTTAACTGTAAAATTGTAAGGCACGCCGTCCGATCCACTCACCACCAGCAGGTGTTTGTCGGCGTCGACAGAACTGACGGTCCCGGACATCGTTTCCGCCTTTGAGGCTGCCATGTGGTGGGCCTTTGCAGGCTTGGCACTTTGGCCGGTAGTGCCGGCTGCAGCGGACGGGCTCTGGCCGGCCGGCTGGCTCTGCGCTGCAGCCAAAATGACGCCGAACAGCGAGAGCACGAGTATCGTCACGAGCGTTAGCACCTTATTCTTCATCGCCATTCACCTCATTCGTAGAAAGTTGCGATCCCTTGGCTATTATAACTGAATTTGCGGCCAATCCCAAGTTCCCCACCTAGAGCGATCCGAAAACTCTATCCAAAAAGTTAGAAGTCAAGGATTTCGGATAGGATCCGACACAATTCTGCCTTCAGCCTGGCGAGCCTTACAGATAGGAAAGCGTTTGTATCTCCGGAGAGTGGAGCCTCGCGTGCCCGATTCAAGTGCAAGCGACAGCAAACGCCTGGTGATCCAGGCGTTTGAAGAAAGAGCCCAGGTGGTCTGGGGGCTGTACATAAGGGGGGATCCGAATGGCACGAGTTGGGCCGCTGCGGCACCCGCTCTGCTCCGGGTTTCCAAGCAGTCCCCGTCTCAGGGCCGGCGGTGCGCCCCAAGGTGCTTTACCCCCTGGTGGGCATCCCCTATTTGCACCACGGCCCTCTCATCTCACGGCTAGAACTTCCTCGTAGACTTCGAGAGTCTGCTCTGCAGTGCGCCGCCATGTGAACTGAGCGGCCCGCTCGAGCCCGAGACTAGTCAATCGAGCACGTAGAGACTCGTCTTCGATCACCTGCCGGACCGCAAAGGCAATTGCGGCGTCAGAGTGCGGATCAACGTAGCGCGCCGCCTCGCCACCAACCTCCGGAAGCGACGAGGTGCGTGCCGCCACCACCGGAACGCTGCGCGCCATGGCTTCGAGCACCGGAATTCCGAAGCCTTCTTCAAATGAGGGGAAAAGGAGCACGCTCGCGGCCCGATATAGGCTCTCGAGCTGGGCAGGTGAGACGTAGCCGGTCGTCACGATGCGGCCAGAGAGTTGGTTGCGGCGGACGAATTCGTGCACGGCTTCACTCCCGTGGCCGTTGCCGCCCGCCAGGACGAACCGGTAACGCTCTGGCAACAGCGCCGCCGACCGCGCCGCTCCCAGTGTGTTCTTCCGGTTTTGAATCGCGCCTACCACCAGCACCAGCTCGTTTCCGCGCCCCACCCAGCGTTCGCGCTCAATTCGGCGGTCCTCAGCGCTCGGGCTAAGGTCGGGCAGGTCGACACCCACCGGAATCACGCGAATCCGATTCGACTGTACGCCACAGTGCCTTTGCAGCTCCTCAGCTGTGTAGCGGGATGCCGTGATCACTCGCGAGGCCCGCCGCACGGCATCGCGCAACAAGCTGCCGAACTTGCGCTGAAACCCGGGCGTGGAGTAGTCCCTTCCCGTGATCGGGAAGATATCGAAAACGGTGACCACTTCTTTGCGGAAACGAAAGGCCGGCGGACGTTGCGCCAGGCTGTGAAAGATCTCTGCTTGCCAGGGAAGCCAGAACGTGAGGTGTTCCTGGAACAGACGAACGCCGAATCGACGGCGGCCGGCTGAAGGCCGCATGAAAGCCGTGCGGCGATGCCAGCGCGACAGGCGATAGCAAACCAGGAATCGGTGAGTTGTATCCAGCTCGAGCACCGATTCCACGAGACGCCGCGAGTAAGTCGCGATTCCCGTGGGTTCCGGATCAAGGCTGTAGGTGGCGTCAAGCGCAATGGTGGCCATTTGCTGCAGTCAGGGGGAAAGAGGAATGAGTGCCGGAACGAACCGTCAGCGTCGCCGGCGCTCCAGTGTTGATATTCTTGATTCGACAGTTCTGCCCCGAAGTTCGGAGCCGCGGCGATCAACCTCCAATCCAGGCAAACCGCGCCTTGGCTCTAGCCTAGATGTCGTAGTAGAGCGCGAATTCATACGGGTGCGGCCGCGCGCTGATAGCCTGGACTTCATTCTTCATCTTGTAGTCAATCCAGGTCTCGATCAGCTCTTCGCTGAAGACGTCTCCCTTCAGCAGGAATTCGTGGTCTTTTTCGAGCGCGTGAAGTGATTCTTCGAGAGAGCCCGGCAGCGACGGTACTTTCTTGATGTCCTCGGGGCCGAGATCGTAGATATCCTTGTCGAGCGGCTCTCCGGGATCGAACTTGTTCTCGATGCCGTCAAGCCCGGCCATGAGCATGGCAGCAAAAGCCAGATAAGGGTTGCAGGACGGATCTGGAGGCCGGAACTCGATCCGCTTCGCCTTCGGGCTGGCCGAATACATTGGAATGCGGACCGCGGCGCTGCGATTCCGGCGCGAATACGCCAGGTTCACCGGCGCCTCAAACCCCGGCACCAGGCGCTTGTAGGAATTAGTGGTAGGCGCGATCAGGGCCGCGAGCGCGGGTGCATGTTTCAGCAGCCCTCCGATGTAGGAGAGGGCCATCGAGCTCAAGCCGGCATATTGATCGCCCGCGAACAAGGGTTTGCCGTCCTTCCAAAGGCTCTGGTGGGTGTGCATGCCGTTGCCATTGTCCTGATAGATCGGCTTGGGCATGAACGTTACCGTCTTGCCGTATTGACGCGCGACATTCCGGATGATGTATTTGTAAATCATCATCCCGTCGGCGGAGGTCACCATAGAGTTGAACTTCTGATCGATCTCGCACTGGCCGCCAGTCGCCACCTCGTGATGATGGCACTCGATGGTCAGGCCGGCGCGCTCCATCGTCAGCACCATTTCGGTGCGCAGGTCCTGGTAGTGATCGGTGGGTGGTACCGGAAAGTAGCCTTCTTTATAGCGCGGCCGGTAACCGAGGTTGTCTTTCTCGCGTCCCGAATTCCAGCGGCCCTCTTCAGCGTCAATAAAGTAGTATCCGTGCTGCTGGGCCTGATCGAAGCGGATGTTATCAAAAACGAAGAACTCCGCCTCCGCCCCGAAGTAGGCCGTGTCCGCGGCACCGGTGTAAAGCAGGTACTGCGCCGCCTTCTTGGCGATGTGGCGGGGGTCCTTCAAGTAACGCTGCTTGGTGAGGGGATCGATAATGTCGCCGATCAGAACCAGCGTCGGCACATCGGTGAAGGGGTCCATCATGCACCAACTCGGGTCCGGTACCAGCAACATGTCACTTTCGTGAATCGCAGCCCACCCCCGGATGCTGGAACCGTCCATGCCAAATCCGTCTTCAAACGAATCCGCTGAGAGCTGATGAATCGGAAATGAAACGTGGTGCCACAGTCCGGGCAAATCCGTGAACCGGACATCGATCATCTTGGCGTTACTTGCGGCCGCAAACTCCAATACCCCCTTGGCGTCCATGAAACCTCCCCAAAAGTAGAATTTCCGCGGGTGTAATCAGCCTCGTGAAACGGGCTCGTGTACCGTTTACGATATCGCGGGACCTGTGCCCAGTCAAGAACAGCCCATGATAGAAATAACGAATGAAAATTATAAAACCTTTAGTTTCTGCGACCTTTAAGCGTGAAAATTGGGCGGTTACCTGCTAAAAATAAATCTCACTACGTTGTCACAAAACCGCGCCCGGAGTTGTTTAACTGCTCTATATTATAAGTAAAGTACTAGAAGGGCCTTAGCTGCCCTGCCGGAGATTGGAGAGGGCCCGGCCAAGGTGAGCATTGCGGGAACTCGTTGCCCCGGACGGGCCTGAGCTGCGACTTCTTCTCAACGGCTGCTCGCTAAAGCAAACACAGACTCTGAACCCGGCCTCCCGGGCGAGCTAACTGGCTTCCCGCACCGATGGAAACTTGCATCTCTTATACAATTCAGGGGAAACAAAATGGCCGGAGGCAAGAGATTACGATACCCTGTATGACCAGTCTTGCCAACTGCCGGCTCGAAGCTCATCGGCCGATAAGGGGGGAGCCACTCTTGGTTAGTGGGTTGCCGACTCCACGACGAGATCTACTCCTTCTCTGGCTCTGCCTCTTAAGCGAAAGTCCATTGACACAAGTAGTTATTTATCACAGAATATACGCCGATAAATCTGTAAGGGTTATTACGTATAACCCCAAATTGAGGGAGGGAACCCGATGCGAAGACAAATCGCTCAGTGTTTTGTTGCCTTGGTGGTGGTGCTGGCCGGAGTGTCGCTCCGCCGAGCGCTGGAAGCTGCTAATAACACGTGTATTACATATTTGGGCCACGCATGCCCAACCCAACTTCCCGGACGGGCGTCGAGTATAACGACGGTGCTGCCTTCGTCGGACGCATCCGTAACAATTGGAGCTTCAGCCGTGCCGCTGCCGCCTCCGTCAAAGCTGGTTGCGATCGGGACTGCCCCGGTGCCGCTGCCGCCTCCGTCAAAGCTGGTTGCGATCGGGACTGCCCCGGTGCCGCTGCCGCCTCCGTCAAAGCTGGTTGCGATCGGGACTGCCCCGGTGCCGCTGCCACCTCCAGCTAAGCTGATGGCAGCCTAGGCCAAGGTTAGAAAAGAAGGTATTGGCAAAAAAAGTACTTGCCTTCTGCGTCCGTAGACTTTAAGCTTATGGCGGATGGGACAAGTATCTCTCATAAAAATGCTTCAGTACGCGGGCTCCGGCCTTGAACTGACCCTGCTCGTGCTGCTGCTGTCTCCCAAGCGGATCAAGCGCTTCACCGCACTGTGCGCGTATGTGGCCGCACTATTCGTGGTGGACGCAGGACGCGGGTGGGTGCTGCACCATTACGGCACGTCCAAAGCGTATTTCTACTCGGAAGCGTATTTCTACTTCTACTATTTGTCAGACCTCCTTCTCACCCTGGGAATGTTTCTCCTCCTTTGCGCCCTGTTCCGCTGCGCCTGCCGGGATCGCGAGCAGGTTTGGAAATTCATCAAACCGATTCTGATGTGGATCCTGCTTCTGGTGACCGCTGTCGCCGGTGTGGCTTTTCGTCACAACTTCGGTCAGCTTTTCAGCACCCACTACATCACCGATTACATTTATGAGTTCAACCAGGACTTGTATTTCGTCTGTCTCGTGCTGAACACGGCGCTTTACCTGATGGTTCAGCGGTTCAAGGCTAAAAGCGATCTCACTCTGCTCGTCTGCGGCCTCGGCGTGCAGTTGGCGGGACCGGCGGCCGGTTGGGCTTCGGCCTCGTTGATGGGCAGCGAGATGATCAAGTATGTCTCTCCGATTTGCTCTCTGGCGATGATGGTGATTTGGATCTTTGCCATCACTCAGGAGGAGCTCCCGGAGGGCGAGAGCGATCCCGTAAGCCGGAGCAGCAAACGGCGGATGGCAAGGTCGGAGTTGGTTTCGCCCGCGATTCAGATGAAGCCCGTTGCAGCCGGCGGACGGCATCGCAGGAGCGTGGCTCGGCCGGACGCTTTGCAGGCTGGTTATCTCAACGGTTGAGGGTTCCGAGTATGCATATGTTCTCGTGGATCATTATTGTGTTGTCTTTGGCGTTGCTACCGGTCTTTCTTCAGGAGGCCTGTGAGAGGATTCTGCGGCGGCCCTTTGAGGATCCCTTGCCCGACCCGATCATAGACGCCAACCGCCTTGAGTTCCCCTATGTGCGCAAGAGCCTCGAAGAGTTCGATGCTCCGGTTGATTATCCTCGCTTCTCGATGCACCTCAAGTGCGATTATCTGGCGCTGATCTACCTGCTCAAGAACGCGGCCAACCAGGATCGCCAGCTCTCCGCGAGCGAGCGCGCCTTGGCCATCTATTTCCGGGTGCTCTCCGTCGCTCTATGGGCATTGCACCTGGTGAAATATGGCGAGCGCGCCGTGCTGCTGAAGATGACGGCTGTGCTCGAATACTTCGCGAACGTCCTCGGCGAGCGCATCAAGCGCATTCGCTTCGGCCGTGGCGACAGCGGCGGCGGTCAACTGTCGGCCTCCGAATATATGATGTCGCTGTAGCGCCAGGCTCGGCGCCGAGCGTCATTCCGCCGGCAAAGTCAGCCGGATCCCAGCCATGAAATTCAACGGTAGAGCCGGATATCCGAGCACCTCCTCGTAGTGCCGGTCCAACAGGTTGTAGAGCTGCCCGTAAAGCTCGAGCCCCTTGTAAACCCGGTAGGAAAGACCACCATCCATCCTGACGTAGCCCTTGTTTTCAAACAGGCAAGGTAATCCCGGACCGGCCGGCGGCGCCTCGCATGCAAAGGTGCCGAGGTTCGGCTCCAGATCAAGATCGTGACCGCGGAGGTATCCGCTGGTCTCGAGTGTGAGCCTCTTGTGATCCCATGCCAGCGAGTAGAACCCCGAATTGCGGGGACGCCGCAGCAGCGGCTGGCCTACCGCAAATGGCTCCAGAGCTTGGCTCGCGCCCTCGAGAGCCAGAATGGAAGTGGGAAGGAACGTGTAGCCGGCCTCCAGACGCAGGGCGGCCCTGGGCCGCACACGCAGGGACGCCTCCACCCCCTGGGCCCGGGCGTTCCCGAGATTGGCGGAAGTGAAGGTGCTGAGGTTTGTCAACGAGCCGCCCAGCACCACGATTTGATCCTTGAACCGGTTGTAGAAATAGGTGAGTTCCAAGGCCGCGTGATCCCCAAGCAGGCGCTGCTCGGCTCCCACGTCAAAGCTCAAGCTGCGTTCAGGTTTGAGCTGCGGATTGTTGGTAAAGGCGAGCTCGAAGCCGTTCGGCACGCGAATCCCGGTGCCGAAACTGGCGTGCAGACGAAGGGCGCCGATGGTGTCCGAAGTACGGGAAGCGCGACGAGCGAGCCAGGCCATTGAGAGATGTGGATCAACCTGCACCAGCGAGCTGGCCGGAATCGAAGGCCGGGCTCCGAATTGGTCGGCCGGCAACGCCGAGGTGCGGATATCGTCGGCGCGCACACCGGCGATGAAGGTCAGGCTGCTTACCGGAACCCAACGGTTCTCCAGGAAGTAAGCCAGTGTGGTACGCGGCAGCAGAAAGGGCGCGCCGGAGGCGTCGTCAATGTAGGTGTCCTTAACCTGCTCCCGGTTGTACTCGAAGCCGCCCACCAGGAAATCCTGATTTGAAAGCAGCAGCTCGCTGCGAGTGTTGAAAACGCCCCGTAAATCGTGCGTAAACTCATCGCCGAAGGGCGATCGGAAGTAGTACCGGTCCGTCGTAACGGAGGCCGATGTGACCTGCCGAAACCGCGGCGAAAGCTGCTCGGAGTAGTTGAAGGCGTAACCGAACAGGTTCTGCTTGTCACGCGAGTAGTGATCGATGCCCGGAAACAAATGATCGGGATCGGAGCCGTAGGGGCCCGGCGCCCCGGCGTCATTGGCGTTTCCGAAGTAATGGAATCCGAATTGACGCCGTCCGCCGGAAGGGTACGTCAGGCTTACAAGCGAGCTCTGATCGGTGTACTCGTCGTTGGGTACCACTCCATTCGACTCCAACCGGCTCGCGTCCACGGCCCAATCCAGGCCGCGCCAAAGTCCGCTGGCGCCTACCCCAAATCTCTGGGTATCGAAGCTGCCCAAGCCTTCGACGAGCGACAAGTGCGGCGGACCATCACCCTTGCGAGTCACAATATCCACCACGCTCGAGACGGCGTTGGTGCCGTAGAGAGCGCTCTCGGGGCTGCGCGTGACCTCGACGCGTTCCGCGCCGTCGGTGGTGAGCGGGGCAAAATCGAACGCCCCGCCGAACTCGTTCATCGGAATGCCGTCGATCAGCACCAGGTTGTAGTCCGATTCGCCGCCGCGTACAAAAACGCTGGCGACGCCTCCCCAGCGCCCGCTTTGGGACACCGTCACGCCAGGCACGTCCTGCAGGGCGTCATAGATGGTTTGATCGCCGCGATCTTTCATATCCTTTGAGTTGAGGACGGTCACGGACGATCCCACCTGCGGCATGACGGCGCCGCCGAGCGACGCCGACACCACCACCTGTTGCGTGGTGGCGCTCAGCGCGAGGTGAAGGTCGATCTTCTGATTCTGCTGTCGATTCTCGATCTTCGTTTCGGTGGGTGCCGCTGAGAGCCCGCTCGATTCCGCCAGTAAACGGTAGGTGCCGCGGTCGAGGCTGTCAAAGGCGAACCTGCCGCTCGCATCGGTGGAGCGCTCCTCCACCTGGTTCAGCGGAGACAGCAAAGTGACCTTTGCGCCGGCTACGGCCCGCCCCTGCGGGTCCAGAACCGTTCCTTGAATCGAGCTGGCCTGCACTGGCAGCGCAATCAGCAAAAATGCGGCCAGGGTGAATAGACGGTTGAAGCAACGCGATTCGGTTTGTTTTGGGCAAAACGGGAGTTCTTGACTGTCGGAAAGGCGGCTGGCAGCTCGATGCATGGTGACTCTACCCTTCTCCCCGCTCACACGGCGGGGTGCTGATCGACGGGAAGAGTCACGCCAGGCAGGCAAAAAAAAGCCTCCTGGTTCCCCGGGCGGGTTTCGGAGGCTTGCGCTGTTTCCGAGGGCTCTTTCCGGCGAAGAGTTCAGGTACGACGTTCCGGGGCAGGCTTCCTGGCTCTCGGGTCGTCGCCTGAATCCTTCGCCTTCCCATGCTCAAAACTTGAGACACAGTGGCTGGCGGGGCGCCTGATACTGGCGCTCGCGCCTTGAAGGATCCGGCTCACCGATTACAGTGGCGGGACCGCAGCCGATTTGCACGGCCTTTCCTTTTTCTCCCGAACTCGGCTCGGGAGCACCCACGGAACAGAGAATTGTCAAAGAGCAAAAACGAACTCTGCAACCTTAGCGCCGGAGGCGGCGCGTGTCAAGAGACAGAGATAAGCCGAGATCCGCCAGGTTAGGTACGGCACGTTGGAAGCTTTCGGGCGGGCGTCAAGGCGAGACCTGGTCTAGTAGTGGGGCAAACAACAGCAGGCGGCGTGCTAGCCATCCTCGGGAAGCGAATCCTGGTACCCCTCAAGCGCCTGCGACGCATGTTTGGCCTTCAGTCTCAAAACGTCGAGTTGCACGGAAAGCTGCGGTAAAAGGTCATTGTAGGCGGCGCTCCCGATGGCATTTCGTTTTAGCTTGCACCGGGAGGCAGCGATCTCGCGAGCGTACTCCTCGACTTCATCAAGCATTCCCTCGATTGTTACGAGATCTGGAACTGTCTTGGTGTTCATATGCATCACCAGTCCCGTTTCAGCCGCCGAGACAAACGCGCGATCATTCCTCGCCAAACTCGAATTTCGCGCTTCCAGCCTTGGATCCGAAATTCGTTGGGAGTTTCTTTCGCAAGCTCTGCCTGAATCTTGTCCTCATGTCTCGCGACGATCTTTTCATAGCCGGCGATTCTGTTGTTCAGGTCCTTGTTGCGGCCCATCCTCGACCCTCATTGTATCATTCGAGGCTGGACGGGGCGTGGGTCGGCTGCCACCCGCGAGTCCAGCCGGGTAACGCACCCCGCTGTTTCAGATCTGCCTCTTCACACCACGATCGGCAGTGTCGATGCCGGGTGGAGGGCCAGCCCTCTGCGGACAGTCGCGGGCGAAACCTGGCAGGATGCGGCAGGCTGTACCCTAAAGACTTGCTGTGTTTGCAGCCTGGAGACACCTCAGGTACGATGGCCCATATGAGCACGGTAAGAGTCCGCGAGGCGGTGGCTCCTGCTTCCAAGAAAGATCCTGTCCCGGCGCCAAGCCCGAGCGCCGCATCCGCGGCCGCCGCCACCCTGGACCCTCCCGATCTTGACAGCCCCGAACTCTACATCAATCGCGAGTTGAGTCTGCTCGAGTTCCAGAGAAGGGTTCTCGAGGAAGCGCAGGACCCGTCGAATCCGCTGCTGGAGCGAGCGAAATTCCTCGCCATCGTGAGCTCGAATCTTGACGAGTTCTTCATGGTACGCGTGGCAGCCCTGCAGAAACAGGTGGCGAGCGGGAGCCCCGAGGCCGGAATCGACGGCCGCCGGGCGTCGGAGCAGCTTCGTTTGATCCGCGAGCAGGTGCGGGGCCTGTCTGAGGACGCTCATGCGGTGCTGCGCCGGGAGATTCTGCCGGCGCTCGAGCGCGAAGGCATCAGAATTCCCGACTTCGCAGCGCTGGACGACGAATCGCGCGCAAACCTGAACGACTACTTCGTCAAGAGCGTCTTTCCTGTGCTGACGCCGCTCGCTTTAGACCCTGGCCGGCCCTTTCCGCATATTTCGAACCGCAGCCTGAACCTGGCAGTGGCGGTCGCGGACCGGCAGGGCGTGGAGCATTTCGCACGCCTCAAGATTCCGGACACGCTGGCGCAGTTGGTGCTGCTCGAGACGGCAACGCGAAAGACGCCGGCGGTCGCGCCCGCCACTGGTTCATTCATCTGGCTGGAACAGGTGATCGCGGCCAATCTGGGCCTGCTCTTTCCGGGCATGGAGGTGCTCGGCGCTTATCCGTTTCGCGTGATCCGCGATGCCGAGGTCGCCATCCAGGAATTGGAGAGCGACGATCTGCTGGAGAGCGTCGAGGAGGCGATGAGGAAGCGGCGCTTCAACTCGGCCGTCCGCCTGCAAGTCGACTCCAACACGCCCGACAAGATCCTGGAGATTCTCACCAGCAACATCGAGATCGACCCGGACGACGTCTACCGCATCGAGGGGCCCATCGGTCTTCTGCGATTGATGGAACTCTACAACTTCGACCGGCCCGATCTGAAGGACCCGCCGTTTGTGCCGGCGACGCCGGCGGCCCTCGGCGCCAACGCCGAGGAGGATATCTTCGCCGCCATCCGCCGGGAGGATATTCTCCTGCACCATCCCTTTGAGTCCTTTCAGCCCATCGTTGAGTTTCTGCGCCGGGCGGCTCAGGACAAGGACGTGCTGGCCATCAAGATGACCTTATACCGCGTGGGCCGGAATTCACCCGTCGTAGCGGCCCTGCTGGAAGCGATCGAGAACGGCAAGCAGGTGGCGGTGCTGGTGGAACTGAAGGCGCGCTTTGATGAAGAAAGCAACATCGAGTGGGCGCGAATGCTGGAAGATGCCGGGGTCCACGTCGTGTATGGCCTCATTGGTCTCAAAGTGCATTCCAAAATCGCTTTGGTGGTGCGCCAGGAAGGCGACACTATTCGCCGCTACGTGCACCTCGGAACCGGCAACTACAATCCCACCACGGCCCGCCTTTACACGGACTTCGGCCTGCTGACTGCGAACGAAGAGATCGCCGCCGACGCCACCCCCTTCTTCAACTACCTTACCAGCTACGCCCCGGAACACGAATGGCGCAAGATCATGGCGGCGCCAGTGGAATTACGTCCCCGTCTGCAAGCGCTGATCGAGCGCGAGATCGACGTGCAGCAAAAGGGCGGGCAGGGCCACTTGATGCTCAAGATCAATGCCTTCGAAGATCCGCAGATGATCAAGCTGCTTTATCGAGCATCCCAAGCCGGCGTCAAGGTCGATCTGCTGGTGCGCGGTGTGTGCTGCCTGAGGCCTGGCGTAGCGGGAGTGAGCGAAAATATCCGTGTGGCCAGCATCGTGGGACGGTTCCTGGAGCACAGCCGCATCTATTATTTTTGCAACGGCGGAGCGGAGGAAATTTACCTCGGCAGCGCGGACCTGATGCGCCGCAACCTCGATCATCGGGTGGAAATCGTCTTCCCGGTGCAGGATCCGAAGCTGGTCTCCCGTCTCAAGGACGTTCTGGACACCTTCTGGCGGGACGAAGCCAAGGTGCGCTTTCTCGGCAGCGATGGCCGCTATTCGAGGAGCCTCGGCCGTGAAAAGGCCGGTGCTCTGAACGCGCAGCAGTTCTTTCTGACTCATCAGGGTTCAGAGGTAAAGCAGAAGACGGGACTCAAGTCCTCGGGCGGCAAGCGCCGGGGAACGAATGGATCCCGTCGACCGCATAAGTCCGATGGCGCACGGTAAGCGACCCGCAGGCCGGTAGCGCGTCACGGTAGTTACGAGGCAGCGCGGTCCTAAACCCTGGGCACAGCTTGAATGATCTTCAGCAGCCCGCTCAGGGACTCCCGGGTGCTCTCCAGCGTGTTTCCATCCTTGCGCCGGTAGTGAGTCTCTAGTGAAAGCGTCTGATCGTACCCGTCGCGCTTGAGGGCTTCGAACTGACCGCGCCAATCGATGAATCCTCCTCCTACGGGAGCCCACTCGATCTTACCCATCGCATCCTTTCGCGCGTCCTTGACGTGCATGTGGCCTATGCGCTTCACGTCGTTCGCGCGCACGGCCTCGTAACCGTGCGGGAAGGGGACCTCTCCGAGCATCACCGCGTTACCGGGATCCCAGTTAGCCTTGAAGCTGGGCGACTTGATGTCGGTGAGAATCCTTCCGAGTTCCACGCCCGTACCGATGTTGCACGTGTGCTCGTTCTCCAGCACCAGCACGATCTCTTCACGCGCAGCCACCTCGGCGGCACGAGCCAGGGAATCGCGCACATAAGGATAGGCCTTGTCGGGCGCTTCGACGCGCCAGTAGCTGAAGACGCGAACCTTGTGGCTCCCAAGAGTGTGCGCAAGCTCGAAGGACTTCTTGAGCAGCGTATCGCGATCGTTCTCGCCAAAGCTGGCGTTGAAGGTGTCGCGCTTCTCAGCCTTGGCGGGCATCTGGGGTAGATTCCACTTGAAGATCGGGGAGCCGATATCGCTCACGATGAGGCCGTGATCCTCAATGATTTTGCGCGCCTCGTCGATCTGCGCCGCGCTCAGGTTCATGATGTTGTGATCCCAAATCTCGCGCAGCTCGCAGTAGTGAAGTTGATAGCTCGAGATGAACTCGACGGCGGTTGCAAGCTTCTGCGTGATTTCATCGGTGATGATGCCAAGCTTCCAGCCGTGCGCGCCGGGATCCGCTTCGACTGCGGCAAGACCAGTCCGATCGGCAACCGCGAGCGGCAGGCACGCCGCCAATGAGGATTCAAGAAACGTACGGCGAGTCCAGGACGGTGCCATTGTTCACCTCGATGAGACGGCCGGAATCAGTGGGAGATTCGATCCCCGCGCCTCCCAACCAGAAACATACCCTCTTGATGGATAATGGTCAGATCGTCGCCGGAGGCTCGCGGTGAGAAACCCGCCCGGTCCCCCGGGATCGATTCTTCCATCGCCCGCCGCGTGGCCTGGTAGCGGGCCTCTGGCGGCTCGGCTCCGGCGCGCAGCATCCATTGATTGAACGAGCGAGCTCGATCGCGAACGCTCTCCTTGGCGATCTCCACTCCCTTGCTTGCAAACAGACCGCGCATCGCCGCCAGGCTGAACGTGGTGGTGTGCGAGGGATCGCGCAGCCGCTCGATCTGGTCGTACACTTCGGCCTTGGCGCTGTCCTCGGGGCCGACCGAATCCACGATGAAGAGGCGCCCGGCAGGCTTGGCCACGCGCAGCATCTCACGAAAGGCAGCTTCTGGATTGGGCAGATGATGGAAAGCAAACTGACAGGACACAACGTCGAAGGCGCCTGAAGCGTAAGGCAGGTGCTGCGCATCACCGCGATCGAAGGAAGCATTCGTAATGCCATGCTCCTGCTGGAAGCGGCTGGCCTGCCGCAGCATTTCGGCCGTCAGGTCAAGACCGCGCGCAAACCGGACCCGAGGTGCAGCCGCAAGCACGAACGCGCCGGGTCCGCAAGCGACATCGAGCAGGCGTTGGCCGGCGGCGAGCTCTGCAAACTCAAGTCGCTGCGCCAGGACCTCCGCTGTGTCCCGCCGGGCGGATACCGAAAAGGCCTCTGCCGTACGCGTAAACTGCTCCTGGACGGCCTGGTGTTGAAGGCTGGGCATCTCGATCCGATTTTAGCACCGCTGGTTGAAGAATCTTCAAAGTCGACGCGTCCGAAGCCAACCGTGAGCTATGCTTGCGGCACAACTCGCGTTTGACAGGCTTCAAACACGCTCGCTATATTGGCCTCGACCCCAATGCCATCTCGCGTTCTAAGCCCCGCTAACGAAATCACCATCCTCCGCCTGGTTTTTGTGCCCGTTTTCGCGATCCTGGTAGTGGAGGGGCATGATCTGGCGGCGCTGATCGTGCTGGGTGTTGCCGCGGTTTCTGACGCCGCGGACGGCTTCGTGGCGCGCACCTTCCATCACCAGACCGCGCTCGGAGTGGCGCTCGATCCGATTGCGGACAAGGTGCTGATGACCACCGCTTACCTGGCGTTGGCGTTTCGCAGCGCATTGCCATGGTGGATCACCATTGTGGTGATCAGCCGTGACGCGGGAATCCTGCTCACGGCCAGCGTCATCAGCCTGGTGGCAGGGTACCGTCCTTTTCCACCCAGCTTTCTCGGCAAGGCTTCAACCGCAGCCCAGGTCGGAACCGTCATTACCGCACTCGCGGTGCGCGTCCGGCCGCCGCTCCTTCCGCATCTGCTTCTGCACCCTCTCATCGACCTCACGGCGGCGCTCGCCGCGGCCTCGGGCCTTCATTATCTGTTCTTGGCGCGCCACCGTTTTGGATTGGCGGCGCCAGCGGAACCTGCCGACAGCGCGGGCCCGGCGTTGTCGGGAGAGGGACCTAAAGTGAAGGTCCGCGTCAAGATCGAGTAGGAGCGAGTTCGGAGCGTCTTTCCGAAACTTTTGACTTTGAACGTTCGACTCTTGACTGTCACAATGTCCCCATGAGCCATCTACATCGATTCGCCACGCTAGCCGTGCACGCGGGGGAGGGCATCTGTCCGCTCACCGGTGCCCTCGACACCCCCATCTACCAGTCCACCACCTTCGCCGCGGCGGATTCCGACGAGATGGCAGCGGTTTACGGCGGTGAGAAGCCCGGGTACATGTACACTCGTTACGGGAATCCCACCATTCACGCCCTCGAAGAGAAGCTGGCGGCGCTCGAGTGCGGGGAAGCGGCGCTTGCCGCGGCCACCGGCATGGCCGCCATTTCGACGGCCATCATGGGCTACATCAAAGCGGGCGACCACGTGGTAGCGTCGCGCTCGCTTTACGGCGCAGCCTACAATTTTCTGAATACAAAGCTGCCACGAATGGGAGCTTCCACCACCTTTGTGCCTTCCACCGAAGTTGACGAATTCGAGCGCGCGATCAAAGACAATACCCGCCTAATCTACCTGGAATCCCCCACCAATCCCGTGCTGGACATTCTGGATCTCAGCAGCCTCGCAGCCCTGGGCCGGTCGCGCGGGATTCCCACCATGATTGACAACACCTTCGCGAGCCCAGTGCTCCAGCAGCCGCTGAAGCTCGGAATTACGGTGGTTGTACATTCCGCAACCAAGTATCTGTGCGGTCATGGTGATGCCATGGGCGGTGCCATCGTCGGCCCCAGGGAGTACATCTCCAACCTGCTGCATGAAGTGTTTCGCGATTTCGGCTGCGTGATGAGCCCCTTCAACGCCTGGCTGATCCTGCGCGGCATCAAGACGCTCCATCTGCGCGTGCCGGCTCAGTGCGCCAACGCCCGCGAGATCGCCCTGTTCCTGGCGGGGCATGCGAAGATTGAGCACGTCAACTATCCCGGTCTGGAGGGCCATCCGGGCCATAAGCTCGCTGAAAAGCAGATGAAGGACTTCGGCGCCATGGTAAGCTTCGAAGTGAAAGGCGGCTACGAGGGCGGGAAGCAGGTGATGGATCGGGTTAAGATTTTTGCGCGCGCTGCAAGTCTTGGGGACACTCGCTCGCTGATCGTACACTCGGCTTCCACCAGCCACCGGGCTGTTCCGCGCGAGCAGCGCGTGGCGATGGGCGTGACGGACGGCTTGGTACGTCTATCAGTTGGCGTGGAGGCGGCTGAAGATCTGCTTGAAGATCTCGGCCAGGCGCTCGCCTTCTGAGTGCGATTTGGCTCCCAAGGAGAAGCTGAGGGCTTGAGTAAAATCTCTTGGAGGGCCGTTCTGACGGATGTTCACTTCTGGGTCCCGGCGATCGTTTTGGGGTTCGGGATTGTGCTGCTCGTCGGACTGCGGCTTGGAGTCTAGTCGAGCGTGTCTTGCAGAGGCGCAATCCGCGCTTGCGTTAAGAGAAGTATGGCCCGGAGCGGGTCAATCTTTGCCGGCGAAAGCCGAGCGCTAAAAAGGAGGTTCGAAAAGTGCAAAATCAACGACAGTCATTTCTCTCTAATGGAAGACTCGTGCTGTTGGCTCTGGCAGCCCTCGCTCTGCTGACGGTCGCAAGCGCACTCGGTGCGCCTCAACACGCCAAGGGGGGCAAAGAGGCTGTGGTTTTCCCGCACATGGACGCGGCCATGGGATACCTTAAGGCAGCTCTGACGGAACTTCAACAGGGCGAACCGGTATTCGCCGGTCACCGGGAGAAGGCTATCCAGGATGTCAACGCCGCCATCGCCGATGCCCAGAAGGCAATGGACGCGTACCTTGCGGCCCACCCTAACGCGCCTCGCAATCAGGCCGTACCGGAGACGCCCTCTACCGCCGGCAAGCAGTTCCCTCACATGGAGGGCGCGCTGAAGCTTTTGCAGCAGGCTGAAGTGCACTTTAACGAAGCCTTGCGCATATACGACGGGAAGAGGGTTGGCGGATTGGACGAAACCAAGGCTGCGATCGCGGAGATTCAAACGGGTCTTAAGGACGCTCACAAGTAGCTGCGGAGCACCTTCAGCCCCGAATAAACACAATTGCGAGCCGCATCCGAGCCCGTCATTGGCGGATCCACCCGCGAGCGTTCGATGCACGGGCTGGGCGTGGTGTGCGGTTTCGGCGCGGGCGCTTGGCTGGGCGCGGCCGAAGCGCCCACCAAGCTCGTCACTACCGGCCTTTCTCCGTTCCTGATTTCGCTCGGAATGGTGACGGGCGTTTTCGTGGGACGCTGGACTCTCCCCGCGCTAATGAAGGGGACCGGATTTGTTTTCGCCGATTTACGCCAGCGCCCGCATCTGATGGTATGGGCAGTCCTGGCGGGGGCGCTGTGGGCAGTTGCCAATACGCTCACTGTTTTCGCGATTCGTGACGTCGGACTCTCCATCGCATTTCCCCTGTGGAACGCCAACAGCCTGGTCGGCGTCCTGTGGGGATACTTGTTCTTCCGTGAACTGCGCGGCTGCGGCCCATCCACATGGGCAAAGGTGACGGGTGGAGCAGCGGCCATCGTAGCCGGAGCCATCCTGCTCGGCTACGCATCCTCTCACGGAATCACTACCGTTTCATCTCATCCAGTTGCTGGCGTTTCCGCAGCTTTTGGGGCTGCCCTGCTCTGGGGTACGATGTACATCCCCTACCGCAAGGCGTACCTCAGTGGCATGAATCCGCTCTCGTTCGTGACCGTTTTCACCGTGGGTGAAGTCGTCACGGTCCTGATCCTGGCTCTCACATTTGAGGGCGGCTGGCAGCCTCTGGCGGCCGGAATCGCCGAGGCACGGCCCTCGCTCTTCTGGCTTTTTCTCGGTGGATTCTGCTGGGTGATTGGTGACCTGTTCCAGCAGTACGCTGCCAAGTACATCGGCATCGGACGGGGTATCCCGCTTTCTAATACCAATCAACTTTGGGGCCTGGCCTGGGGCGCGCTGGTGTTCGGAGAACTTTCGGGCGCGGACCCCGCCACGCGGATCCTGGTGCTGGGCGGATCGGCGGTGATGATCGCGGGCGCCGCTGCTATTTCCAGCGCTGCCGCACCGGCGGGCGAGCAGAAGGCGCGAAGCGAAGCCGTGGCGCGAGAGTGTGAGCGTTATGGACTGGATTCGGCCCAGGTGGAGGCCGCTCTTGCTGGAGAAGAGTCCGGGCCCCGGGTCAAACAAGATCAAAAGACCCGCCGCCGGGTATGGGACCTGCTTATTGCGGCCGCGGCACTGGGCGCGTTTTTGTGGCTCGGGCTTGCCGCCCGGCGGCCGGCCCTGGAAATGAACCTCATGGCTGCGGCGGTTCTGTCGATAGCCACCCTTACCGTCCTTGGCTTCGCCGGCTACCTGCTGTGGAAGCGCACCCGCTTTGTGTGAGCAAGAGGCAAGGCTTAAGAATCACTCAGAGCCTAGCGGCTTGCTTCCTGATCAGGAGCCTTGCCGGAAGCCGCCTGTGGCGTGTGCTGCTCCCAATCCCGTGCAATCGCGATGCACGCGTCGTTGACGGACGTCCCCAGCTTGAAGGACTCGCCTGAGGCGATCACGTTGCCTTCCTTGTCGGAGGCTGCCCAGCGGTTTCCCCGTCCGCCGCCGTGCTGCAGCAACAGGAAGTAATCAGCCTTTTCTTTGATCATGTTTTCAGAGAAGTTTTGGCAGCTCTTTGACTGCTGTAACTCGTGATAGATTTTATCAACCTGCGGCTCCTGGCCGTTATGAGACGATTCGGCGATGACCTGCGAACCACCGCGGGCCGGCCCCTCCAGGGCATTCGGCATGACGTAGATGACTACTCTGCGTTGAGAGCTAGCCGTGCTGCCGCCCTTCGGATCTTGGGCGAACACGGTCGTGATCGCGACCGTAAGCATGAGGAAAACGGCTCGGCCCGCCGCAATTGACCTTTTCATCGTTCACCTCCACTTGCATCACACGTACTTTCAGTAATTCAGAATCATCCTTCAGGAGTTACGTTGTCCGAGGTTCTCTGGTTCAAACCAGGGACTCATCATGGCACTCTGCGGGCGCGCGCCGCCCTGGTTTTCGCGCCCCAATAAAGAACCACCCCGACGCCCAGCAGGATGAGGGTGAAACCCAATATTTTGACCACGGCCAGCGTCTTGTTTTCTTCGCCTGGAAGCGGAATCGCTGAAATGAAGATTGTGAACGTGGTGGTGGCCAAACCGACCGCGCCCAGGACAATCGCTGTTGGCTTGCCTCCCGGCACGCGAATCACATCCGCTCCGGCGGGCTCGCGCTGCAACGCGATCATGGCGGCGAAGACGAACAGGTAGGGGACGAAGTAAGTGATCACTCCCATGGAGACCAGCACGCGGTAAGCGCCCCGCACGCTGGTTCCCGCCTGCCCCAGAAAAATGAAGACTGCTGCGATAATCGATTGCGTCCAGATGGCTACGTGCGGAGTCTTGTAGCGCGGGTGCAGGCTTCCGAAGGCCCGGGGCAGGTAATGGTCGATCCCGGCGACAAACGGCAGGCGCGCCGTCGCAGCCAGGAAAGCGCCGGACTGGCCGAGATTGCTGAGCGTAACCAGCAAAGCCACGATCGGAACCAGAGCCGCAAAGCCGAGGTGCGGTCCCGTGATCATCACCGCCTGGATCAGGCCTTGAAGATCGCTCACCTGACCGCTGGGCAGCGCCAGCAAGACGAAGACGGTTCCGGCAATGTAAGCGAAAGTCACGATTACTCCCGCGAACAGCAGCGCGCGTGGTATGTTGCGGCGCGGGTTCTTGATCTCCTCGCCCATGAACGACGCGGCTTCGCATCCGCCGAAGGCGTAGAAGAGCCCGGACCAGAAGACGAGGTCCTGCAGATGCAGGCTCGGCATCAGGTTCGAGGCCGTAAAGTGCGTGGCCGAGCCGTAGCGGTGCCAGGAGACCACGCCCAGTGCGACCACGATCAGCACGGGAACCCACATCCCGACGGCACCCAGGTTGTTCAGCCACTTGCCGAGGTTGAGACCGATCACATTCAGGACCGTCGGGATCGCCAGGCCCACCAGGGCAAAGATCAAGAAGTAGAGGCGATTCGAGGCCAGTGCTTGCAGCCGTGGTCCGCCTATGAAGAGAGCGTTGCTGGCTGCGAAGTAGAGCAGCGCCGGGAAGTAGGGCAGGTTGCTGGTCCAGTAGCTCCACGCGGAGATGAAGCCGGCGAAGTCGCCAAAAGCACGCTTGCTCCAGACATAAAGGCCGCCTTCGGCGGGATGGCGCGAAGAGAGTTCCACCACGGATAGCGCCAGCGGGATATAGAATGTGATCCAGGCGATCAGCCAAACCAGGATCGATCCGGGGCCGGCAGCGGCGGCCACCGCGATCCAGCGCAGGCTTACACCTGTGACGATGTAGAACAGTACCAGGTCGCGAAAGCCCAACGTGCGCGCGGGCCGGATCGAGGCTGGGATCGGGTCGCCGGCGGAGGTGCCGGAGCTGGCTTGATTTCGGCTTGCAGAATGGCGGTCCAGGTTCATGGCCTGCGCGCTCGCCTCGGAGTCTTGCGAGCCGTCACAGATACCACCATTAGGCGCTGCGGACAAGCAAAAAGGTCTCGTCCGAGCGCAGCTGATCCGGATGCCGGGAACGCAAAATATACGATCCCACCGCATATTACGCACGGCGGATGCGATGTGAGATCGAGCCTGGGATGCAAGGTCTGCACACGCCCGCTCCGCGCTGGCGCCGATCGGCGGCGCCGGGGAGACGGGATTTCGGATCTCCTCCGCTGTGCTAAACTCAGGAAGAGTTGACCGCTCGGCCGCGCAAGAGAGGCCGCGGATTGCCGTACTGCAAGGATGGTTTGATGCCCGACGAAAAGCACGAGGCCGGTTTCAAAGTGGTGGATCGCCGCTCCTTTGCAGCCGAGGCAGAGTCTGGCCCCACGGCGCCGTCCGATACGCCTCCAAACCCGGAGGCGCAGCCTTCGCCTGTTGAACCACCCAGGATCGAGCGGCCGCTGGAGAGCGCGCAGCCTGATCCAGTCCGCAACACGAGTCCCAGGATCGAAATTCCGGGCGGCGAAGAGGAATTCGACGTCGAAGGCGCTTCGCAGGCGGACCCGGGATTTGAAACGCTGGTCTCCTACCTCGGAACCACCGCCATGTTTCAACTCGGGCTTATGGCAGGCCCGTCCGGAGAGCGGATGCCCGCCGAATTGCACAGTGCCCGTCAGACCATCGATATGATCGAGGCGCTCCAAGAGAAGACGCGCGGCAACCTGACGGAAGATGAGAGCCATCTTCTAGATGACGTGCTCTACGAACTGCGCATGGCTTACGTGGAGGTCGAGAAACGCGCCAGGCCCAAATGAGGCTCACGTTTCTTGGCACCGGCACCTCCACCGGTGTTCCAACCCTGGCCTGCCGTTGCGCGGTTTGCCGGTCCTCCGATCCCCACGATCAGCGCACACGCCCCTCGCTTCTGCTGGAATACGACGGCCGCGTGGTGGTGATCGACACCTCGCCCGACTTCCGCCAGCAGGCGCTTCGGCAAAATCTTCGGCGTCTCGACGCGGTGATTTTCACGCACGACCATGCGGACCATATCATGGGTCTGGATGACGTTCGCGTTTTCTATTTCCGGCAGCAAGTTCCGATTCCCATTTACGCCGATGAGCGCACCATGACGAGCATCCGCCGTGTGTACAAGTACATCTTCGACCAGGACTATCCCTACGGCGGCCTCGCCAAACTCGATCCGCATCTGATCGAGGGTCCGTTCGAGCTGTGGGGAGCGAATCTGATTCCGCTGCAGGTGTTCCACGGGGAGCTTCCCGTGCTCGGCTTTCGTTTCGGCCGCGCCGCTTACGTCACCGACTTCAGCTCCATTCCGGACTCCACCGTGGCTTTGCTCGAAGGCCTGGACGTGCTGATCCTTGATGCGCTCCGTCACAAACCGCATCCCTCGCACTCCACCGTGGAACAGTCGTTGGCGTGGGTGAACCGGCTGAAGCCTGAGAGGGCATTCTTCACCCATATCGCCCACGAGCTCGGCCATGAATCCACAAACGCCACGCTGCCGCCGCAGGTGCGCCTCGCGTATGACGGCTTAAGTCTGGAGGTATAAGGTGGAACCGGCAGGCGTGTCGGGCGAGAGGCAAGGGCACATATCATGAGCGGCCTTCGGCGGGTTCTAGAAGATGTAAAGAACGGTGAAAACATCGACCTATATGTGACCCTATTGGTGGCAGTGATCTTGGTTACCATGAACGTCCTTGGTTTCGTTGCAACGGAAAGGCTACTGCCTCTAAACCTTGCGATTCTAGCCTTGATCACCTTATCGCTTCTGGTCAATCGGCACAGACTTAATGACGTTGTTGGCACGATCTCGGCGTTGAAGGATCGAGCCGTTTTTCTGGAGGAGTTTCCTGCCGACTTCTCAGTGCAATTGGATGAAGCGAGAGAGGTGTGGTTGACGGGCACCCATCACAGCGCTGTCCTTACTTCCCACTACCAGCTCTTCGAGACAAAAGTTAACCGGGGCGACAGACTTAGGTTCTTGCTATTAGACCCCAAGGGGACGGCTTACAAAATGGCAGCAATGCGTTTTCCCGGGCTAGTCGGTGCCGAACAGGAAAGGATGAGAATTGAATCAAGTTTGGCGACCCTTTTGGCCCTTCAAGCTCTCGCGCCAGACCGGGTGGAGATCAGGGTCATTGATTTCCCTTTGGATTACACAGCTTACTTACTTGATCCAACGAGTGGGCGTGGCGCGATTTATCTGGAACGGTACACCTTCAAGGTGTCTGGCGGTTCTCGAAAGCCAAAGTTCGTGTACAAGAAGCGTGATGGCCGCTGGTTTGAGCATTTACTGGCTGAGGTAGGGCATCTGTGGGAGACCGCAAAGCCTTGGACGCCGTCCGCCCACTTGGGCACAGGCCGGGGAGGCTGAGATGAGCGCTGTCATACTCGTCACCGGTGCGCCAGGCGTCGGGAAAACCAGTATGATCAAGCAGCTTGTGGGCCTGGAACTAGCCAAATTCGGGGGCTTCTATACCGAGGAGGTTAGACAGCAAGGCCAGCGCCTTGGATTTGAAGTTGTGACGATTGACGGCAGGAGAGGACTTCTGGCTCAAAAGAGCGAAGCCGCCCCAACCAAGTCGCGTGTCGGCAAGTACGCAGTAAACGTAGACGTGATGGATCAGTTGGCAGTCCCCGCAATGATCGCAGCGGGCGAGAACGGACTTATTGTGGTTGTGGATGAGATTGGCCCGATGGAGATGTTCTCTGCCTCATTCCGGTTGGCCGTCAAGAATATCGTAGACGATCAGCGCGTTACGCTGATTGGAAGCATTGTGGAGCGCTCGTGTGAATTCTCCGATGAGGTGAAGCAGCATCCAAGAGCTATGCTTATCCGATTGACGCGCGAAAATCGGGAATATTGGGCACGAATGATACCGCTGCTATTGGTCCGGTCCGCCAACCACTGACGCTGCGTTTGCCACTTCGGTGGCCTCATCATTCGCCAAGTCGTCGCGGCAAGTCGAGCAGCTCAAGGTCAGTCGGCCCGACATCATTCACCAGCACGGCTGCCATGCTCCCACTCTCCCTCGACGAACTCGCCACCGTCGTCGGGGCGGTCTCGATTCCAGGTAAGAGCAAGTCGACTCTCGACGGCTTGAGTCGCCCGCGCTCCCAGGCACCCGTCATGCACTCGATTCGTGAAATCACCCATCTCCCTGAACCGCCGCGCTCGAGCGTGGTCACCGTCGGCAACTTCGACGGTGTACATCTCGGCCACCAGGAGCTGTTTCGCCGAGTGGTGGAACGGGCGCGCGCCGCGGAATCGGTGGCGGCCGCCCTGACCTTTGACCCTCACCCTTCCCAAATCCTGGCTCCCGAGCGCGTGCCGAAAGTGCTTACGCCATTGCTCGAGAAAGAGCGGTTAATCGAGGCAACCGGGATCGACCTGCTCTGGGCCCTGGCGTTCACTTTGGATTTGTCGCGGATGCCGCCGGCCCAGTTCGTGGAAGATGTGCTGGTGCGCGATCTGCGGGCCCGTGCGGTGGTGGTGGGTCCCAACTTCCGCTTTGGTCACCGGCACGCCGGCGACGGCCGGCTGCTGGCGGAGCTTGGCCGAAAGCATGGCTTCGAGGTTGAGATTGCCGGCGCACTGATGGTGCGCAGGCAGATGGTTTCGAGCACTCGGGTTCGCGAGCTCGCGGAGCTCGGCCGCGTCCATCTCGCCGGACGGCTCCTGGGGAGGCCCTTCAGCGTGTCCGGCCCCATCGTTCGCGGGCTTGGCATCGGGAAGGAGCAGACGGTACCCACCCTCAATCTCGCCCACATCGACAAGAGGATCGACGGGCAGGCTCCGCGGCAAATCCCCAAACCCGGCGTCTACGTCACGCGCACCCGGGTGGCCGGAGCCGAACACCAGTCCGTCACCAACATCGGCCACAAGCCGACTTTCGGCGAGCACGAGCTGACCATCGAATCTTTCCTGCTCGACTACCGCGGCGGCCGGATCGAAGCGGAAGAAATGGAGATTCAGTTCCTGCATCGCTTGCGCGACGAGCGCAAGTTTCCCGACGCCGCGGCCTTGAAGAGCCAGATCATCAGGGACGCCGGGCGTGCTCTCACCTTCTTCCGCCGCCTTCGCAGCTAGCCACGGCACAAGAGACGGCGCCGTGGTTACCTATCTAGTAGTGTGATTCCTAAATAACATAGCAATGGACCTAAGCAACCGAAAACGTTTCGAGCTTGTACTTCCACCGGAACACCACGGGTTCTTCGTTGACCTCGCGCAGGTACATCTCGATGCGTGTTTTGAGTTCCTCTTTGGATTTCACGCGGATCCCGCGCAGCAGGGTCCTGGCCATCTTGCCGAAGAATGACTCGATCAGGTTCAGCCAGGAACCATGGGTCGGCGTGAAGATGAATTCGAAGCGGTTCGGTACCGTGGCCAGAAAGTTTCGGGTCTCCCGGGAAAGGTGCGCGGAGTGATTGTCGAGGACCATGCGAATGCGAGCCTCCCCGGGGTACTGGGCGTCGGCCAGGCGCAGAAATTCGATGAACTCCACACTGCGGTGGCGGTCGCGCACCAAACCCAACACCTCTCCGCTCCACAAATCGATCCCCGCCAACAAAGACAGCGTGCCGTGGCGGACGTACTCCTGGTCGCGGCCCACCCGCACATGCCGACCGGGTACCGGTGCCAAGTCCGGAGCCGTGTTCGCCAGGGCTTGAATCCCCGGCTTCTCGTCGTACGACAGCACCGCCGTCAACTCCGCCGGAGCACCCGCCTGATGCCAAAGCTCCACTTGCCGATAGACGTGCAGCACCTGCTTCATTTTGGCCTCAAACTCAGCGTCGCGTCGCTCCAGATAGTACTCGATCTTGTGCGGTTGCACCGGCTGCGCCCGCAGAATCTTGGAAACCGTCCCCCGCGCCAGGTGCTGCAAACTCGAATGCCCAGCGGCCTTACAGTGCCTACGGATGTGTTGGGCCAACAGGCGGGTGGTCCACAGCTCCTGCGCGTAGCCCAACTCTTTCGGCTTTTGACAGGCCAGCGCCACCACCCAGGCTCGGGCTTCGGCGCTCAAGGTCTGGCGCCGGCCTCGTCCCGGCAGATCTTGCAACGCTCCGCGCACGCCCAATTCGAGGGCCTTGGCCAGGCAGCGCTCGACCCGCGGTCGGTTGGTGCGCAAGCGGGCGGCAATTCCCGAAACCGTCTGGCCACCGTGATAACGCAACAGAATCTCGGCGCGCTGTACCCGCCCGGCGGGTTCGGAGCGCGACTGCGACAGTTGTCGCAGCCAAGTTGCCTCCCCTTCGGTCAGTCTCAATGTGGGGCGTCGACTGATAAACGGCACGGCTGTGACCTCCAGCAATAGGGATGTCACCAGCCTACACCACAAAATGTGGTATTGCAACATTATTTCGGAATCATTCTACTAGCCTCGGATCAGGTTTCTCAGCAGGAACAATACATTGGCAGGACGCTCCGCCAACCTCCGCATGAAGTAGGGATACCATTGCGAGCCGAACGGGACGTAGATCCGCATTCGATAGCCCTGCGCGATCAACTGGCGCTGCAGATGGCGGCTTACTCCGTAAAGCATCTGGAACTCATAGCGCTCCGGACCGATCTTCTGGCGCCGGGCGAAATCCCGGGTGGCGGCGATCATTCCAGGATCGTGGGTGGCGATGGCGTGATAGCCGCCGCTCGCGAGCAGCTTTGCGGCGAGCTTGACGAAATTTTCGTCCACATCTTTCTTGTCCGGGAAAGCGATTTGGGCGGGTTCCTGGTAAGCGCCTTTCACGAGGCGAACACGCGCGCCCATGGCGACGAGGTCGTCAATGTCCCTCTCGCTGCGGCGCAGATAGGCCTGGATCACGACGCCGAGCGAATCCCGCGGCGCATCCGTCTCGCGAAAAGTACGCAAGGTGCTTTCCACATACGACGAGCCTTCCATATCGATGCGCACAAATCCGCCATGCTTGCGCGCGCGTTCGGCAATTGCGGCGAGATTCCGGCGCGCGAGCTGCTCGTCGAGAGCCATGCCGAGCGCCGTCAACTTGATGGAGATGTTGGGCCGCAAGCCCTCGTGCGCCAGCCGGTCGAGGATTTTGATGTAGTCGCCGCAAGCGGCCCTGGCGGCCTCGGCGTCCGTGACGCTTTCGCCCAGGTGGTCAAGAGTGAACTGGAAGCCGGCGTCTTTGAGCCGGATCACCGCCGCCAGAGCGTCGGCAAGCGTTTCTCCGGCGATAAAGAGCTGAGGAAGGTTTCGGGCTCCCGGCAGCCGCAGCAGGAGCTGTCGCGCGCGCTTGCTTTCGGAGAGGTAAAGCAGAGTGCCACGCAGCATGAGAAAGGCAGAAGTCAGAAGCCACAATGCAAAGCAGGAAGCTTCTATTTTCCTTCAGCCTCCAAAAATCTCTCTGCATCCATGGCCGCCATGCAGCCGGAACCTGCCGCCGTTACGGCCTGCCGGTAGATATGGTCCTGCACGTCCCCGGCGGCAAAGACGCCTGGAATGTTCGTCTTGGAGCCGTCGTGGGTGATGATGTATCCGTTCTCGTTCACGTCGACCTGGCCCCGGAAGACAGATGTGTTGGGCGAATGACCAATCCCGATGAAAACTCCGGCCACGGGCTTGACGCTTTCCTCGCTGCTCTTTACATTCTGCAGGCTTACAGCAGTCACCTCACCCTGGCTCGGATCCAGAATATCCAGGACGGCCGAATCCCAGGCAAAGTGAATTTTGTCATTGCGGAAGAGGCGGTCTTGCATGATTTTTGACGCCCGAAGCTGGTCGCGGCGGTGCACGATCGTGACCGCACTCGCATAGCGCGTCAGGAACAAGGCGTCCTCGGCTGCGGTATCGCCTCCGCCCACCACCACCACGTCCTTACCACGAAAGAAGTAGCCATCGCAGGTGGCGCAAGTGGAGACGCCGTGACCGAGCAGCTTTCGCTCCGACTCGAGGCCGAGCAGTTTGGCCGAAGCGCCCGACGCGATGATCAGGGTGCTGGTCTCTATGCTCTCCGACTCGAGCTCGATCGTGAAGGGCCGCTTGGATAGATCGGCGCGCGTCACGTTGCCCTCCGTGAACTCAGCGCCGAACACGGCAGCCTGCTTCTGCATGAGCTCGATCAACTCCGGACCCTGAACGCCGGCAGGAAATCCCGGAAAATTCTCCACCAGCGTTGTCAGCGTCAACTGTCCGCCGGCCTCGAGACCACGAATCACCAGCGGCTTCAGGTTGGCGCGGGCGGCATAAATCGCGGCAGTCAAACCCGCACAACCCGAACCGACAATCACAACATTGCGCATCTTGAGTCCTTTCTGGGCTTTACTCGGTCAACTCGATATCGACCTTAGAGCGCGAGCCCTATCTTACTCCGGCGGGGCAGCTTCGGCGCAACATAAGTCAAGCTAAAAGACCTGGGAACGCCATCTAACCCAGGTTAGATGGTCTGGCGGGCTTTAGGTCGCGGCGGGTGATCCTGGGAATGCCAGGAAGCCCGGCGTCTTGCGAGGGCAGAACGAGCGGAAAGCTTTGGTGCCGAATCTTGAGTCTGGTTCGCCAGCCGCCGCCTCCATCGCCGGACGGCTGAGCCCCGGCGATCCAGCCTGATGACCGGCCGATGCGCCGTCCATTCAATTCGCAAGTTATAATAGGCTATAAGGGTCGCGTGTTTGCGCTGCACTTTTCCCGCCGTCCCGGCGCTCCGCGTCGACTTGGGCCCGGCCTGACAACCGTGGACGCGATCAATGATTGTAATAACATCAATACTAAGTTGTGACCATCCTCCTCAGGAGACCAGACCGCCGATGCGCTCGATATGCTGAAGCCTCTTTTCAATGGTTCGTTTATTTAACATTTACTATCCGAAACGGACTTTGGTCCTGGTCGTATCGGAACTGCTGCTGGTCATTTTGGCCTGGCTGATTCCGATGGCGGTGTCTTATCGCGGCGACACGCCCGAGGTGCTGGTGTACGAAGGCGGCTTTTTGCGTCTCGTCGTGGCGGTAGGAGTGCTCTGGTTTTGCGTCTACTATGTCGATCTTTACAGTGCCAGCGTTCAAGCGAATCCCGTCGAGGTTTGGACTCGCATTTTTGTGGCGATTGGCAGCGCATGTATCGTCCTTGCCGTGCTTTACGAGCTGGTGCCGACAGTGCGGCTGCAGGAATCCGTGATCTTCCCGGGCGTGATTCTAGCGTCGGCTGCACTGTGCGCTTCTCGAACCGCGTTCTTCAGGCTCAATCGTTCGCCGCGCTGGGCTGAGCGCGCGCTCCTGCTTGGTTCGGGACCTCTGGTGAGCCGGCTGGCGACTGAGATCGCAAAGCGGCCTGAGCTCGGCATCGGCTTGATCGGATACGTGGGCGGTCCCTACCAGGACGGCAATAAGCCCGCCGTCGCGCTCAGCCAACTGGGAGAGCTCTCCGCGTTTGCCGAGGTCATTCGAGAGCGGCCCGTTGACCGCGTGATCGTCACCATGAGCGAGCGGCGGGGCGCCTTGCCCGTGCAGGAGCTTTTGCGTCTGAAAACGCAAGGCGTCATGGTCCAGGACGGATCGCAGCTTTACGAGACCATGGCCGGCAGGCTGCCGGTGGATTCCGTACTGCCGGGTGCGATGCTCTTCTCCAGCGGCTTTCACGTTTCTTCCAGCAGGCTGCTGAAGAAGCGGCTTTACAGCCTGATCATCTCCGCCGTGGCCCTGGTGGTGACGAGCCCTTTGATGGTTCTGACGGCTCTGGCCGTGGCGATGGAGTCTCGCGGCGGCCCCCTGTTTCGCCAGAAGCGCGTGGGTCTTGGAGGCAGGGTCTTTGAGATTCTCAAGTTTCGCTCGATGCGCGCAGGAGCGGAGTCAATGACCGGGCCGGTTTGGGCGCAGGAGAAGGATCCGCGTGTCACGCGCGTAGGCCGGGTGATCCGGACGCTCCGGTTCGATGAGCTGCCGCAGCTCGTCAACATTTTGCGCGGCGACATGAACATCGTCGGTCCGCGGCCCGAACGCCCCCATTTCGTCGACATACTGTGCGATCAGATTCCCTACTACGGTTTGCGCCACTCGGTGCCGCCCGGTCTGACTGGTTGGGCGCAGGTGTGTTACGCTTACGGATCGAGCGTCGAAGAGAGCCGCGAAAAGCTTGAATACGACCTGTTCTACATCAAGAACATGTCGCTCTCCCTGGACCTGCTGATTCTCTTCATCACCCTGAAAACCGTGCTTTTGGGAAGGGGCGCCAAATGAGGTATGCGTTCTGGGTTTCAGGGGCCCTGCTGCTCTACACTTTCCTTGGATATCCCTTTTGGCTTTACCTTAGCAGTCGCTTGCGCCCGCACCCGGTGCATCGAGAATCGATCCAGCCGGAGGTTTCGATTCTGATGGCTGTGCACAACGAAGCTGCCGCGCTGCCGGCGAAGTTGCGAAACCTGCAGGAGCTTGATTATCCCGCGGGGCGCCTGGAGCTTGTAGTGGTGTCGGATGGCTCGAGCGACGCAACCAACGAGATCCTTCGGGCTTGGCACGGTGAGCGCCGGCTCGCGATCATTGTGCCCGTGAATGAGGGGAAAGCCGAGGCCCTCAACCGGGCGGTCGCAGCGGCCCAGGGAGATATTGTGGTGTTCACCGACGCGCGCCAGTCGATCGATTCGGACGCGGTGAGGTTCCTGGTGGAGAACTTTGCCGACTCCGGCGTCGGCTGCGCGAGCGGCGAATTGCTCCTCGATTGCGCTGGAGAGGCGATGATGGCAGGTCTTGGATTCTACTGGCAGTATGAGAAGAAGATTCGGCAGTGGGAGAGCGCGTCGGGCTCAGTGGTCGGAGTCACGGGCGCGCTCTACGCGGCGCGCAAAAAAGCGGTGCCCACCCTGCCGGCAGGGGCCATTCTCGATGATGTTTTTATCCCGCTCCTGGTGGCGGGCCGGGGACAGCGAGTAATCTTTGATGGCCGGGCCGTTTCACGCGACCAACTGGGCGGTAGCCGCCACGAGTTCTGGCGCAAGGTCCGCACGCTGGCGGGCAATTACCAATTGCTGCAACTGGCCCCCTGGCTTCTGACGGCCAGCAACCCGATACGCTTCAGATTGATCAGCCACAAGCTGCTGCGCTTGGTGGTGCCGTTCGCGCTGCTCGGTATTCTGGTGTCCTCAATTGTTCTAACCTCCGCCTTATACCGCGTGGCCCTGGCGGGCGAAATGGCTCTCGGGCTATGCGCCCTGCTGACGGCGTTTCGTGCCCGGCTTGGACTGATCTCGCGATTGGCGCAGGTTTGCTCCACGTTTCTGGTGCTGAATGCCGCCGCGATCGTGGCGTTCGCTTACATCGCCACGGGCAGGAGAGTGGCTTGGACACGCTGAGCAGCCTTGGACAATCCCTCGCAGGACGAGGATTCGGAGAGGACGAAGCGGAGGACGGGTGGAAGCCGTAGGACGGGCACTCCAGCGCGGTCAGCGGATGATTCGGGCGGAACCTCTCAGTGGAGCCTACTTCTGGCTGGCAGCATTCTTTATCGTGTATTGCGCCCGGCCCGAGGATTGGATCCCGGGGTTGCATCTCATCCCGATCGCCAAGATTTCCGGCTTGCTGGCGCTGCTGGCGTTACTGCTGAGTTTGGGTCGAGCTAAGCGCCGGCTCCAAGATCTTCCACTGGAGATCCTCTACCTGTTCCTGCTGATCGGCCAACTGTTCGCTTCGGCCATGATTTCGCCGGTGTGGCGGGGCGGCGCGTTTTTCAATACGCTCGACTTCGCCAAGGCTTTTGTGACGGTGCTGGTGATCGTGCTGGCGGTCACCACTCTCTCCCGGCTTCGGAGACTGCTTTTCATTCAAACGGCCTCCGTGGTGGCGGTGGGCGTTATATCGGTCATCAAAGGCCACTCTCGTCCCCGCCTGACCGGAGTGCTGCACGGCATCTACGAGAACCCGAACGATTTGGCGTTCGCGATCGTGCTGACGCTGCCCTTTTGTTTTGCCTTCCTCTTGAAGACCGGGAGCTGGATTCGCAAGGCCGGGTGGGCAGCCGCCATGCTCGTGCTGGTTACGGCCCTGTTTCTCACCGCTTCGCGGGCGGGGCTCATCGCTCTGATCGTCACGGGAATGATTTGTTTGTGGCACTTTGCCATCAAGGGACGGCGCCCGCACCTGCTGATCGTCGTTACCGTGATTGTGGCAGCGCTGGCGCTCTTCCAGGGAAATAAAGTCAAGAGCCGGTTCCTCGCCATGTCAGGCGAAGAGGAGGCGTCAGGGGTGGACAATACCTCGGCCTACGGCTCCTACCTGCAACGCCGGGAACTCATGGTCCGAAGCTGGAGCGGTATATTGAAGCATCCGCTGTTCGGGATCGGCACCAAGAATTTCGTGAGTTACTCGGGCATGTGGCGGGAGGTTCATAATTCTTTCCTCCAGATCGGCGTCGAGGGAGGACTGCCGGCTCTGGCTCTCTATCTCCTGATCTTCTGGCAAGCCTTTGCGAACCTGCGCCGCCTGAAGCGGATTCCGGATCTCGATGATGAGACGAAGCTTTACTACGCGGCCCTCCAGAGCACCCTGGTCGGCTTCCTGGTGGGAGCCTCCTTCGCTCCGGAAGCGTACCAGTATTTTCCCTACTTCACGGTGTCTTACACCTGGGTTCTGCTGGCCATTGCCGAGGAACGAAGGCGCGCCCAGACTGAGGCTGGTTTGACGCCGGCTCTTGCGCCGGAGCGCGCGGCGTATGCGCGGCAGCGACGATCCGCGGCGGTCTGGAGCGGCTGACCGCGAATCGGTTTGTGACGAGTTTTCATCGTGCGAGCTGTTTTCCAGAAAGTGCCGTCTCAGACGAGGCCTGTCAGGCCGGCATATTATGTTGCGTTGCAGCATTAATGCCCTACAAAATCTCCGCCGACTTCCCGAGATTTGGATCTGCCGGAAGGAGACAAGTCAGTGGTTCCCATTGACTCTCGCGTATCTCGGGCTCCGCGCCATTCCTTTCCCTTACGAAGTCAGGTTACGCACGGGCGAGACCCTCAGCCTGACTGAGTTCACTGACTTGGTAGTCTTCTGGCTGGTTTTCGTACGCCGACATTATCCTGTCAAGGCCTCTGACCGTATCATTGTCGATGTAGGCGCAAATGTCGGTTTATTCACTTTGTACGCGGCACGCGAAGCACCCTCTGCTCGAATCATCGCTATCGAGCCCTTCCCTGAGACTTTCGATCGCCTGGCGCAGCTTGCGAAAGCCAATCTACTCGAGAACCGTGTCACGAGACTGAAGTGTGCCGTTACCGCCTCCTCGGGCTGCCAATTCATGGAGTCTGGCTCCGGCGTGCCCAGCCAATATCGGGCTGTATTGTCGCCGTTAACGAATCGGCTGAACGAGCGTCACAAGGGATTCGCCAAGCCCAGCGGAAAAGGCATTCCCGTCCAAACCGAGACTCTGGTCGGACTCCTCGACAGCCAGGGGATTAACAAGGTTGATTTAGTCAAGATGAATATCCACGGCAACGAGTATGAGGTGGTGCTCTCGACACCACCCAGTGCGCTCCGCCGTTTCGGACGCGTAGCAGTCCAGTACCACGAGGTCCCGGCTGAACTGAACCTCGGCAAAAGTCAACTGATCGAGCACCTGCAGCAGGCTGGCTTTAAGCTGATGCTGGACAAGGACACCGGGCGCGGCGCTGGTATTGCCGGTTTCGCGGTCGCGGAACCAGAGGATGTCGGCAAGGATTAAAGCGAAGGAGACAAAAAGGGGCAGAAGAAGGGAAAAAACGCCAACGACCAGTCACTTCTTCACGCGTCCGGCGATGACTGCCGTCCCGCCCAAATTCCTGGCCCCCGGCAACGACAGAAGGCCGTAATCGACGATGGCCAGAGCGTCGGAAAGGACACGGCGAAATCGAGGGGAGTGCTCGTAGTTGCGGTTCAAGAAAAGGAACCGGTCCAGCCGGGCAAAGAGCAGGAAATGGCGGAAATGCCATTCGGGAAAATAGCGCTGGATGATGGCGAGTTCCGGCCTTTCGAGCGGCCGTTCATCGGGCGTCGCGTTGGTCTTGACCGGAACCAGGAAGCGGATTCGGCGCAGCAGCCGATTGAGGTTTACTGGCTCGGCCAGCAACACCAGGCCGCCGGGTCTGGCCCATTTGACGAACCGCGTCAGCAGCGAGTCGAGATCAGAGATAAGATGATGGAGGACCGCATCGCACCAGATGACATCAAACGAATTCGGCGGGAAGTCAGCCGTCTCAAGCGGCGAGCATATAAATTGAGTCGAGCCTTCCAACGCGTTGATCGACGCTCTTCTGCGGGCAAGTTCGATTGACGCCGGCGAGATATCAACGCCGGTAACCCGCGCGCCGAGTTTTGCCAGCAGAATCGAATTGGTGCCGTCGCCGCACCCGGTGTCGAGGACATCGCGGTTTTGCAGACTGCCGAGAAGCCGGAACCGGTACTCAAGACTGAAGCGCCGCCGAGGTGAAGGAGGGCCGTAACGGGCCAGCACCAGCGGATCAATAGCCTCGATCCTTTGGGAGTGACGAGCGGCAACGGAGTCAAAAAACCTGGCTTCCTCGCGCCACCGCGTTTCTCGCTCCCAGTCGGTTATCGAACTCCTTGACATCATCACTCCGGCGCGCCCCGCGCGACGTCCCTTGCTCGCACGCCCTCGCTACTTGCCTCCCAGCAGCCCGAACACCGCCACCCCAGCCGTAGTGCCCACGTAGACCTTGCCGTTCACAATGGTTGGCGTTCCGAAGTGGCTGGCGGTTCCGAATTGATCGCGACCGCCCGCGGCCTGATTGCTGTTGTAAAGCTCGGACCCGAGGTTGGTGGCATTGTAGGCGTGGAGCACTGAGGGATTGCTGTGCTCAACCGCCCACACGATGCCGTTCGTGGATCCATTGGCCGACACGCTGGGCGTCGACCCTGGGTATTCAAAGGTCGCCGCACTCTTCGATGCAGCCGAGGTGGCGAGTCTAGCCTTGGTGAACTTAAACTGCAGGAGATTGTTCCCTTGCGGTGCGAAGTAGACACTGCCGGCGAAATAGGCGGGCATCGACCAGTCTCCGCCGGGAAGCGTACCGTCAATTTCCTGATAGATCGCATTATCGTTGTTCGGATTAAATTTCCCCAGATTGCTGCGATTCACGATGTAGATGTTCGAGTCCTTGCCGGCTCCGATCGCCAGATGTTGAGTGGCGCCACTGGAATCCTTCATGGGCGGCAGCAGCATGGCTCCGCCGGAACCGAGATCCTCGTCGGCGTCCGATTCTGACACGGTGTTATACATATTGAAGTAGTCGGCAACCGCCAGCTTGCCGTTGGCCGTCGAGACCTTCATAAAAGCGTTTCCATAATCGTCCATGTTCGGGAATCCCTGCGAGTTGAGCGTTGTGTCGAAGGTGCCGTTGGCATCGAGAAAGTAGATGTTGCTTCCGTCGGAAGCGAGGCCATCGCCGGCCTGCCAGATGGCTCCTTCACTGCCGTTCGGCGTGATGTCGAGCACGCTTACTTGAGCCAGCGTACTCTCGCTATAGGAGATCAGCCAGCCCGTATAGGGACGAATGTCACAGTGCGATGTCCATGCCGTATAGATGACATGGTTCAGCAGGAGCAGACCCGCCCGCTCCGCGTATTGCTTGGGATCGAAGACCACGAACCCGCCCTGGCTGTTGTCGCCCTTTCCCGGGTACTTCGCCTGAACCGTGACCGGTCCTCCGAACTCTTCTGTGCCAGTGGTCATGTCCAAGGCGTGCAGGCGTTGAAAGTATGTTCCTGAGGAATTCTTGCTCATCGCCACAACGTAGATGGTGCCGTTCGGTCCGCTGCTGCGGTCGATCACGGGAGTGGAGGTAACGCCGATTTCAGGCGTAATCTGGCTGCAGTTGCGCGTATCGGAGGGCGTCTCACCGGAACCGAGGACAGAGACCTGCCACAGCGAGGCGCCGGTGTCGGCATCAAAGGCGTACACGGTGTCGTTCTCAGTAACGGCGTAAAGAACGTTGTGTGTCGCGCCCGAAACGGTAACCGCAGACAGATACAAAGGCTGGGCGTCGATCACATTGTCAACTGGAATGGTGAACAACTTACCGAAGGTCGAGGAGTTGACGTTGCTGGTCGCGAGGATCGTTTCCTGCAGATTCTGGCCGGTGCGCGCAACATCGTTGTGATAGGTCGCCACGTCGGTGGCCAGAGTCGCAGCGCCGGTCAGAAGAATGCAAGCAGCAATGGCTAGCATTCTTGAGATCTCGGAACTACGGAGAGGGTGTCTGGAAAATGAGGTACGGGCTGAAGGCTGGTGAATCTGATGGCGAAATAAGTCGTCCTGTTTGAGTAGCTTAGCACT
>DASYYZ010000129.1:0-144975 GCA_035946735.1 Terriglobia bacterium | reverse complement strand
CATCGTCTAGGATCCGCCATTCTCCTTGGGAGGCGTCACCAACAGCAACGCCAGCGCCGTGCTCTGTTCGCCGCCCGGTGCTTTCTCGTGCAGATTCGCCTGGATGGAGCAATTGCCCTGATCGTCCGCCACCACCGCCGGAATGGCCACGAAGCTCATGGCGCGAACGAGTTCTGACTTGGCGAAGGTTCGCACCAGAGTCAGCCGGCCCACCGGGACCATCATGGCCCCGCCGCACCCCTGCACGCGATCAGCAGATGAATGGAGGTCGAGACGCCGCAGAGAAAAGACCCCAGACTGAAGAGGCCGATTGCAGAGGCAAACACACGGCGCGTTCCGAACCGGTCTGCCATCCAGCCACTGATCGGTATGAAAACCGCGAGGCTCAGGGTATAAGCTCGCCAGCACGGATTTCATGCTCAGCGGAGACACCTTGAGCGCCTCGGAGATGGCGGGCACGGCCGTGTTCAGGACCGTGGTGTCCAGCGACTCCATGAAAAATGCAACGGCCACCAGCCAGGGAAGGAGCCTTTTGCTCACTTGGATTCACCCTTGCGTACCCAAGCCACAAGGAACTGGCGCTCCAGGACCGCTATGACCCGGTGCTGCTGTAATTCCGGACCCCACGGCTCCATACGAGACAGGCAAGTGCAAAAAAGATCGCCGCTACCGCGGGCACCAGGTAGAAATAAAAGCTGAATTCGGTCCGATTCAGGAAGTGAGTGGTGGGATAAAAAGAGGCGAAACCGAAAGGGATGATCCAGCTCAGGAGAAACTGGATAAACACACTGTAGATCGTGAGCGGATAGCGGCCAAAGGTAAGCATGTTGAACACGGGCGGCACAATACCGACGCGGTCCTCAAACCAGAACGACACCGCTGTGAGAATAAGGAATACAGCCAGGTAGATCACGGCTCCCGAGAGGATCATCAGCGGAAACCAGAAAAAGTCGGTTACGGCCCAATGATGACCGAGCCGTCCGCTCGCCAGCGATAGCACCAGCAAGCCCGTGACCACCTCCTGAAGAGACTCGATGCGGAACTTCTCAAACAATACCTGAAACAAAGTGTTGATAGGACGCAGCAGGAGGCGATCAAAACGGCCCTGGATGATGTAGATGTCGCCGAATTCGTACAGATTCCAGCTCACCACATTGAAAAAGCCAAGCGGTATCAGGGAAAAGGCGTAAAGAAACAGGATCTCGTAGAACGACCAACCCTGCAGTCGCGGAATCTTGGTGAACAGCACCAGAACGAATCCGAAGCCGAGCACCGTGGCAGCCATCGACGAAAAGAATGCGATAAAGAAGTCCGCCTTGTAGGCGAGCCGGACTTTGAAGTACTGCGCGAAATAGAGGGCAAAGAGTCGAACGTGGCGTTTCATGCCAGCGCGTCCCAGGAGAAGTTCAGCCTCCCTGAATCGTGATCCTTCGGGTCGACCAGCGCCACATGGCGTGGCCAAGCGCCAGCATCGCTACTACCCACAGCAGCTGCACACCCAAGGCGCGCGCGATGCCAACACCTCGAATCTTGCCCAAGTAAAGCAAGACCGGCACGTAGCTGATGTATTGAAACGGCAGGGCTTGCAGGATCACTTGACAGGAATGCGGAAAGAATGAAATCGGCAGCAGCAGGCCGGAAAACAGCTCGAGGAGAAAATACTTGGCGCGAAGGAGACCCAGGATGGACTTGAGCCGGATGGCCAGCGTGCCGACCGCAAAGTTGATGGCGGCGACGATGAAGAAACTGAAGATCACGCTCAGAAAGAACGCCAGAAACCCGAGCAGAGTCCGGGGCCTCTGCAGTGGATAAATCGCCAGCAACACCAGAGCCGTAGGCGCCGTCAGCAAGGCCAGCCGGAAAATGGATTCACCGAAGGCCTGCGCCACATACATCGACTGGAGATTGACCGGCTTGATCAGGTCCATGGCGAGCTTTCCCTCGAGTACCTGCTGCGCCATTTCCTGATCGATGTTGTTGAAGTAGAAGGAGCGAATAATCCAGCCTACGGCGACATAGGTGAGGATCTGGCCGAAATCGAAGCCTGCGATGCTGTCCCCGTGAGCAAAGATCGCCTTCCAGATGAAGTAGTAAATCGAAACATAAATAAAATAGGTGACGATGCCGGTATAGTAGCGCACCCGGTAAGCGATCGTATTCACAAAACCGACCCGCATGAACTGGGCATAAACGCGGGCGGTACGAGCCATCGAGCTGCACCTGACGGGTAACATGCTAAAGCTTTAAGGGCTCGTCCCCGAATACTTCTCCCTTCAGGTAAATCCGCTTCACGATGTTCTCAATGGGCTCCTCTTCCACGAAGATATCCTGCACTTCGAGGCTGTTCACCAGGTTCCGAATCACCTCGGCGGTCGAGTACTGTTTGCGGTCGAAGCGCATGACATAAGTCAGCTCATCCAGTCGTTCGCAGGCAACACCGTTCGTAGCCAACCCCGCAAGCCGGGCCACCTGCAACCGGTCCTTAAGAAGGAACTTCACTTGATTATATTCGGCCAATCGGTCTTTCATTTCAGCCAGGGATCCATCAAAAAGCACCCGGCCTTTGTCGATCACGATGATACGCCGGCACAGTTCCTCAATGTCCGCAAGGTCATGAGTGGTCAGCAGGACGGTGGTGTGCTCGGCGCGGTTTACCTCTTTCAGGAACTCGCGGATCCGGTCCTTGGCCACCACGTCCAGGCCAATGGTGGGCTCATCGAGGAACAGCAGCGGTGGATTGTGCAGCAATGAGGCCGCCAGATCACAGCGCATTCGCTCGCCCAGACTCAGCTTGCGCACGGGTGTGGAGAGGTATTCCTTCACGTTCAGGATTTCGGAAAATACTCCAAGCCGCCGATGGTAATCCTGGTCCGAAACCTCGTAGATCTCCTTGAGCAGCCGGAAGGACTCGACCACGGCGATGTCCCACCATAGCTGTGTGCGCTGGCCGAACACTGCCCCCAGAGTGCGTGTGTAGCGCCGGCGATCGCGATGGGGAACGAACCCGCCGGCCACGAGGCGGCCGCTGGTCGGGACCAGAATTCCGGTCAGCATCTTGATGGTTGTCGACTTGCCTGCTCCGTTGGCCCCGATGTAGCCCACCATTTCTCCGCGCTCGATCTTGAAGCTGACCTGATCCACCGCACGAACAGTGACGTGCTCGCGCACGAACAAGTTCTGAAGCGCGCCGAGCACGCCTTCGCGGCGCCGAAAGGTTCGGAATTCCTTGCTGAGGCCTTGGGCTTCAATGATGGGCGGCATGGTTGATGAGGGCCGGGCTTCGAAACGACAACCAAGCTAACACTTATAGACGCTGTGGCCGAAAGATCGATGCGGCGCCACGACTCCGTTTTCCGCGCGCGGCGAGGGTTCTTGCACCGGCAAGAGCGCTCACGTTGCTATAATGCGAATCGGGGCGGCGATCTGCGACTCCACGATGAGCCCGCAGCTTGGCCAACTCACCGTTATCCGCAATCGAAGGAGGGACCGTATGCACCGGCGCGCTTTCATTGCATCGTCACTTGTAGCACCGGCACTTGCTGTCGCAAATTCAGAACTACTTCCCGGGGAGGCGGCCAACCTGCAAACGACGCCGGCCGAGAGTGGCCGCGAATACTACGAATTGCGGCGCTACCAGCTGAGCACGGGGCCCGGGGTCAAGCTGGCGCACAGCTTTTTTCAGGAAGCCTTGATCCCAGCAGCTAACCGGCTGGGCATCCGGCCTGTCGGCATTTTCAGCGCTGTCGTCGGTCCGAATAGCCCGTCGCTCTACGTTCTTTTGCCCAGCACCTCTCTCGAAACGCTGGCGCTGCTGGACTCGCGCCTGATGGCGGACCAGGACTACGCCAAGGCCGGCGCCGCCTTCCTGGAAGCTCCCGCCACGAGTCCGGCTTATATCCGCATGGAGAGTTCGTTGATGATCGCCTTTGAGGGCTGGCCCAAAATTCAGGTGCCCGCATCAACGTTGAGCCGCCCGCGCGTCTTCGAGCTTCGCACTTATGAAAGCCCCAGCGACCGCGACCACGTGCGAAAAGTGGAGATGTTCAACAGCGGCGAATTCGAGGTCTTTCGCAGCGCCGGCTTCCGGTCCGTCTTTTATGGCGACACGCTGGTCGGTTCGCGTCTGCCGAACCTCACTTACATGTTGGAGTTCGACGATCTTGGCCAGCGTGAAAAGTTATGGTCAACCTTCGGGTCTTTGCCGGAATGGAAGAAGCTTTCCGGTTCTCAGCGATACGCCTTCGAGGAGATTGTCAGCAGCATTACGAATGTGATCCTCAGTCCTACGCCTTATTCGCAAATCTAACCTTTCGGCGTTGGATGGAAACCCTACGGTAAGGTCAGACGAGAGTCAGTCTGTCCACCTCCAACATGACGTTTTCTCTACAGCGAGGCTAGGGAAAAGCCAGCCCTCGATGTCATCCGCTAGGGGCGGCGTCCGGGGGCCGGCGGTGGTCGGCGACGATGGTCACCTGCATGTCTCCTGCGAGGTGGACCACCTGCTGCACCAGACTTTGCCGCATCAGCGCCAGGCGCGGATGCTTCCGCGGCCGTGCCAAGAAGATTTGGGTTACGCGATTGAGGCGGGCAAAATCAACCAGCGCCTGGGCCACATTTGTGCCCTCCAGGATGCGAGTTTCGATGTGCAGGCTGCGGGCAAAGTTCAGGTGGCTCTCGATGGCGAGCCGCTCCTCCGGCTCGAGACCGGCAAGGTCGGCGCGCTCGTGAACAAACGCCACGAAACAATCGGCGCGCAAGTAGTCCGCCACGCGTTTTCCCCGGCGGATCAGCGCGGCGCTGGCGGGTTCGGGGGTTACCGCGATCAGGATTTTGTCCTGCGTCTCCGTCTCGAGCGCGAGGGGTGCGCCCTCGCTGGCCGGCTCCGACACAGCCGGTGGCTCGCCGTCCTGGGGTGCGTAGCGGACGTCAACTTCCTGCGCGGTCTGGCGAAGCGCCAGCTCGCGGAGCGCCACCAGGGTGGACTCTTTGAAGAAGTTCTGGGTGGCCAGGCGCGCCTTTTCGGGAGAGTAGACTGCGCCGCGTTTGAGCCGGTTCAGGAGTGCATCCGGGGGCACGTCAATGGCCACAACTTCATCGGCCTGTCGCACCACCCAGTCCGGAATGGTCTCGCGCACGCGAATACCCGCGAACTGCCACACCTGATCGTTCAGACTCTCCAGATGTTGCACATTCACGGTGGTCAATACGTCAATTCCGGCGGCCAGGATCACGTGCACATCTTCCCAGCGTTTGCCCCGCTCGGAGCCGGGTACATTCGTGTGCGCGAACTCGTCCACTGCGCAGCTCGCCGGATGCCGGCGCAGGATGGCATCGGTATCCATCTCCTCAAAGCGCACCCCGCGATACTCGATCTGCCGTCGTGGAATCACCTCCAGACCTTCCCCGCGCGCCATCGTGTCCCGGCGGCCGTGCGGTTCGAAGTAGCCCACTACCACATCCACGCCCTGGTCTTTCAGCTCGTGCGCCTCCTCCAGCATCTTGTAGGTCTTGCCAACTCCAGCGGCATAGCCGAGGAGAATCTTTAGCCGTCCTCGCGGGAGGATCTCCGCCATGAAGTGCCCCTCCGGGGCCTTGTTCACATCGTGGGCCGGGCCGGCTTGGGATTTACTGCGGGAAAACGCGGACGTCGATGCCTTCGGCGTCACGAATGAGGCGGTCCACCGCGTCGCCAAATACGCGCTCCCACCAGTTCTGGCTGCCTCGATGCGCTGCGAAAATCTGGGTGACGCCGCGATGTCGCGCAAAGTCCAGGACGGTGTCTGCCGGATCCTCGCCGTCCAGCGCCTCAAGCGTGGCCCCGGCCTGGCGCGCCAGCGTGAGGTTACGCTCCAGCACTGCCTTCTCGCCGGACGTCATGTCCGGCCGGGCAAGGTAAGCGGCGATGAGCTCGCCGTGAAACCGATGGGCGTTGCGGCGTCCGCTCGCCAGCATACGCGCGGCGTCGGCGTACGGCGTTAACCACACCAGGAACCGCTCGTGCGCGCTCCAGAGCTGCTCAATGCCGTGCTCTTGCAGGTAGCGCTCCAGTTGATGATCCACCACGGTTGCGGCCAGCAGGAGCGCGATCTCGCGTAATTGCGCGAGGGTTTGTTGGCGGTGCATGCGGTCACCAGCGCCACCCCGGCCATTGTGCTCCAACTGGAGGCAAGCTTCTTCGGAAGCGTCGACAATTTCTATTTCCTCGGCGCTCTTGATCAAAGCCATAGGGACGCTTTCCTGCACCTCTTTGCCGCGGATCCTCGCTACCCGTTCGCGCTCTTCGTCGATATATTGCAGGTTGACGCTCGCGATCACGGAGATTCCGGCCTCCAGCAGTTGCTCCACGTCCTGCCAGCGATGAGCGTTGCCGCTGCCGGGCGGATTATCATGGGCGAGGCCATCCACCAGGCACACGGCGGGGCTGCGCAGCAGGATCGCCTCGACGTCCATCACCGGTACGCCCTCCACCACGCGCAAGGGGATTATTTCCAGCTTGGCAATCAGAGCCTGCACCTCGGCCGTGGACTCCGCTTGAGTCGCGCCCACTACGACGTCCTGGCCTCGCTCGCGGCGCCGCCGGCCTTCGTCGAACATTCGCAGGGACTTTCCGACGCCCGAGGCATAGCCGAGAAACACCTTCAGCTTTCCCCGCTTTTCCCGCTTCTCCTGAGCCTGCACCTGGCGCAGCAACGCGTCGGGATCCGGGCGTTCAGGACGCAGAACAAGATTGCGACTCATAACGATTCCTCCGCCTTTTCCATTATCGTGGAGAAGCATGACCAGCGCCAGTTGACTGACCTGGGCAGTTGGTTGGATAACCCGCGCTGTCGCACAGAAAACGCAGCCTCGGGTCGCCTCAGTTTACGCTCACCTTGACCGACTCAGTAGTGCGGCCGTACTGATTCGTGGAGTAGAGCGTATAAGTGGTGGTCGCGTTCGGGGTCACCACGATGCTTGCACCTCGCACGGGCCCAACGGCGGGCGAGATGATGTTGTAAGTGGCATTTGTTGCGATCCAACTCAAGGTGACCGGGGTGCCCGGATTCACTGGATTCGGACTCGCCGTGAAGCTGCTGATCGTGGGCGACGGACCTGTTGGAACGTTTGCCGGCGTATAGATCGTTCCAAGCTGGACTACCTCGAAATCGGAGGCGGTCAGGGTCTTCAGTTCGCCGAGCTCGTTATTGTTCCAGCGGTTGTCCGTCGTTCCGGTGACGTACATTGCGCTGCCGTTGTCAGCGACAATCATGCCGTACTGCTTGAGCGCGGTCAGAATCACCTGGTCGCCGGCCGGGAATCCGCTGATGTCGAAGCTCGCCTTGAGGCGCAGTCGAGTGCCCATGGGCGGCGCATTGGGGTCGGTCACGCTCGAAGCCCAGTGAGTGGCCGGCAGCACAAACGCTTCCTGGGTGGTGGGAATCGTGAAGCGCAGCGCATGATTGATGGCGCCGGCCGCGACCTCGTCGTAGCGCGCCAGACCCACGAAAATCGGCAGTCCGGCAGCATCCGCCGAGGTCCAGGTGTACGGCCGCTGTTCGTCAATGGTCATGTCCCAGACTGCGGTTGAGTCGCCGCTCCAGCTTCCGCCGCTGAGCTTGTGAGCATGGTAGAGCTCGTAGAGCCAGCAGCCCGTCTGTTCCACCACCAGCACGTGACGATCACCGTTGTCGGGCTTCGGAAAGCCTTCGATCATAGCGTTGGCAGGAACCGGCATGGGGCCTGGATCGCTCTCGCTCGCGTAAGCGCCCAATTTGATCGTGACAAAGGGCTGCGTCTGGGCAACGACCTGGTAAGGAATCCCGATTGATTGGCCCGCGTAAAGGCCAGCGCCGAAATCGGGATGCAGCGTCGCAGTCGAGCCGATGTAATTGATGTAGTTGGCCGAGTTAGGATCCACGGGCATGCTGAAGATATTCGTGTTCCAAAGGTTATCCGGCGGAAACGGTATGAATCCGTTGAGACTTGCTTCCTGACCGAGGCTGATTCCGCTGCAAGTGCCGCTTTGGGCCCAGACGAAATTACGGCCTGCGCCAACAATCACGATAAGTGCCAGTGCAATTCGTCGCACGACTCCTCCTTAGTTGACGCCGAGGCGGCCCCGGCGTTCGTCCCTTCAGTCCCTTCTACCCTTGAATTATTGGTCACATGATACAGGCGCCACAAGGACCAAATCAATCACCAGATTTCTTAATCGGCGCTACAGACTACTTTACATCACAAAGTAAATGAGGAATACTGATTGTCGCCATGAGAGTCAAAATGATTCTTCCTGCACTCACCGAAGCCACCAGCCCGCTCTTCCGGCCCATCAAGTATTCCCTGTTTCCCCCGCTTGGACTCGCCACGCTGGCCGCGTACTTTGATCCCGACGATCAGGTGACGCTCACGGACGAGCACGTGGAGCGACTTGATCCCGGCGACAGTCCGGATCTCGTCGTCATTCAGGTGTACATCACCTCGGCCTCCCGGTCCTACGAGATCGCCGACCACTACCGGCGGCGCGGATGCTTTGTCGCCTTGGGCGGCCTGCACGTTACTTCTCTGCCCGAAGAGGCCGCAGCGCACGCCGACGCTATTTTTCTCGGCCCCGGCGAGGACACCTGGCCGCAGTTCCTGCGCGATTTCCGCGCTGGAACGCCGGCGAGACGCTACGCATCCCGCACCCGCACGCTGGACGCCCTGCCGCCCATTCGTCGCGATTTGATCAAGCGACGCTTGTACCTGGTGCCGAACTCAATCGTGGTGTCGCGCGGCTGCCCGCACGTCTGCGACTTCTGCTACAAAGAAGCATTCTTCAAGGGCGGCAGGTCTTTCTACACTCAAACCGTGGATCGCGCTCTCGCCGAGATTGACCGGCTTCCGGGACGCCATCTCTACTTCCTGGACGACCACTTGTTCGGCAATTCGAGGTTTGCTTCGGCGCTGTTCGACGGGATGCGCGGGATGGGCCGCTTGTGGCAGGCGGCAGGGACCGTGAATTCAATCCTGACGCCGAACATCCTCGAAAAGGCAGCTGCCTGCGGTTTGCGCAGCCTGTTTGTGGGCTTCGAGACCACTAACGCGGCCAACTTGAAGGGACAGCGCAAGTTTCAGAACCTGCGTCGGGACTACGGCGCTGCCATCCGCCGCCTGCACAATCTCGGCGTCATGGTCAACGGCAGCTTTGTCTTCGGCATGGACGAGGACGATGACACCGTATTCGATCACACGGTCGATTGGGCCGTCGAGCAAGGCATCGAGACGGCAACGTTCCATATCCTCACGCCTTACCCGGACACGGCTCTGCACAGTCGCATGCAGGCTCAGGGCAGAATTCTTCACCGGCGCTGGGATCTCTATGACGCGCGCCACTGCGTTTTTGCGCCGTCCAGGCTGAGTCCGGAGGCACTGGAGGCAGGGTACTGGCGGGCTTACCGGAACTTCTACCGGTGGGGATCGATCCTCAAAGGCGCGCGGTCGAAGCCGGAATGGGCCGCAGGTCTTCGCCATTTTGCCTATGCGGCGGGCTGGAAGAAATTCGAGTTTCTCTGGAATTTCCTTATCCGCACAAAACAGGCGGGGTCAATGCTGCCCGTGCTGGAATCGATCCTGGAAGACTTCGGCCGGCTGCCGTCGGACAAACCCTGTCAGCGCTCAGCCACCAGCAGCCGGCAAGCTGAGGACACTCTGTTGACATCTCATAGCTGACAGCGGGCTTCGCAAGAAATTGAGCGACCCCGGACGCTACGTTATGATAGGGCCCGCGGCGCTTTTTCGAGACGCTGCATCCTAGGGAGGCTCTTCAATGGGCACAAGCATGGCGATCGATCGTGAACTGATCTGCCCAAACTACATCAACGGAGAATGGACGCCGTCGCGCTCGGGGCGCACGCTGGAGCGCCGAAACCCCGCCGATCTCCGCGAGCTGATCGGTTACACGCCGCTTTCCACACGCGAGGAGGTTCGCGAGGCTGTCGCAGCCGCGGAGCGGGCTCTGCCGGGCTGGCGAGAGCAGCCCGCGCCCACCCGTGGACGCATTCTGGCAAAGGCCGCGCGCCTGCTCGAATATCGCAAAGAGGATTTGGCGCGCCTGCTGACGCGGGAAGAAGGCAAGACGCTGGTGGAGTCGCGCGGCGAGCTCACGCGCTCCATCAACACGGTGGAGTTCATCAGCGGCGAGGCGCGGCGGCTCAAGGGCGAGACTTTGCCTTCCGAGCTTCCGCGCAACATGGCCTACACCATTCGGCAGCCGCTCGGCGTGGTGGGGCTGATCACGCCCTGGAATTTTCCCTTTGCGGTTCCGCTATGGAAGCTGGCGCCGGCGCTCGTTTGCGGCAACACGGTGGTGTGGAAGCCCTCCGAGCTGACGCCTTTCTGCTCGCGCGCCGTCACCACGATACTGGTCGAAGCCGGATTGCCCTCCGGCGTGCTCAACGTCGTCAATGGACTCGGCGAAGAAGCCGGCGACGAACTCGTCGACCATCCTGCAGTGGTAGCCATCAGCTTCACCGGCTCGAACGCGGCGGGCGGCGCCATCAATCTCAAAGCCGCGCGCCACCTGAAGAAAGTGCAGCTCGAGATGGGCGGCAAGAATCCCGTGGTAGTGCTGGAGGACGCGGACCTTGAGCTGGCCGCGGCCTGCACCGCTACAGGCGCCTTCGGATCGGCCGGCGAGCGCTGCACGGCAACCAGCCGCGCGATCGTAGTGGAGTCGGTAGCGGACAGCTTTGTGGCGCTGGTGGCGGAACGAGCCGCGAAGCTCCGCGCCGGCAATCCGCTCGAGCCGGGAATCGGACTCGGACCGCTCGTGAGCAAAGAGCAGTTCGACAAAGTCGTGAGCTATCTCGAACTTGGCAAGCGGGAGGCTCTGCTGGTGTGCGGCGGGGACACGCTTCAAGGTGAGGATGTCACAGGTTACTTCGTCCAACCCACCATCTTTGACCACGTGCCGGCGGGATCGCGTCTGGCGCAGGAGGAAATCTTCGGTCCTGTGCTTTCCATCGTGCGCGTGCGCGACTTCGAAGAGGCGATTGCGGCCGCCAACGGGGTACGCTATGGGCTCACCGCCTCCATTTTCACCTCCGACGCCAACCGCATCTTTCAGGCAGCCGATCGGCTGGACTGCGGCATGGTCCACATCAATTCGCCCACCGTGGGCGGCGAAGCTCACGTACCTTTTGGCGGGATTAAAGGCACCGGCTTAGGCGAACGCGAGTCGGGGTCCACTGCGATCGATTTTTACAGCGAGATCAAGGTGGTCTACGTGGACTACACGGGTCGCAAGCGCGAAGGCAACTTGTACTGAGTCCAAGCCTGACCACCCAGCCGCCGAATGCTACTCTGGTCGGCTGCCCGGAGGCTCGCACTTGTCGGTGAGAGCGACGTCCCTCACCGTATTGTCGATGGGGACTTCTAACACCGAGTCCAAGCATCTGTTATTTGTGTAAAACAATGAGCCCGCGAGAGACTTCAGCTTGCAATGGCGAAAGACATTGCCAGCAAATGCATTTCCGTTGAGAATTACTTGCTCGTCGCGAAACTCGTTCGCCACATAGATGCTTTTGAATGCCGTCAAAGGTCCGCCAAACTGGTAGACCATCTCAACTGCCCCGCCTGCTTCTACGATCGACTTGCTTTGAGGGGAGAGGGAAGCACCAATCGTCAAGTTGGTTCTCGTGAAAAGCGGTTGCCGGGGTGGGAAAGCCTGTTGAACCCATTCTTCCTTGCCGGTGGTCGGAAACACAGCGATCTGCGTATCTCCGCCGACGACCTGTGAGGCCTGTGGATCGCGCTTCGTAGCGTCGAAGATCGCAATCGCCAACGACTTCATTTCGGGCAGGGGCATCTCGTCCAAACCGCCCTGATCTAGTCGACGCACATAGGAATGGACCGACTCGTTCTCAGTTGGTAACTCCCCAGCCAGAATCTTTCGTGCGACCGTGTCAACGCCCACGGTGACAACGCGAAAAGACTTCGCAGTTAGCGTGTCCTCTCTTGTCTCATACTGGGGGAAGAGCTCTCCATGTAGCCCGAGCGCTCGCCGAGCTGGCACGAAGTCAATAACCCGAATCTCTGGAATACTCTGATCGTTAAAGCCGACCAGAGTAGCGACGAAGGGCTCAGCGCGGTAGCCGTCAGCGCTGAAAAGGCTGAAGAGCCGATTGAGTTCCGCACCGACATCGCTAGTAAGCCAAAAATCAACCGAGCCGAGAGCGCCCCGACCGTCGGAGAGGCCGTTCGGTCCAAAATACGAACGGACAAGGGCTGCTATTTCGAATTGAAACGGGTCGGGAAGGTTAACTGCTGCCAAACCAGCAACCGCCACGGCCGTTTTGGGGCCGGTTCTGAAGAGCTTCTGGCTGTCATAACGAGGGGGGCCGCCGTTACCTGTTGCCTTGCTGTCAGTTGCGATAACAAACCCATTCTTGTTAGCCAGTACCAAGTTGAGTGTGCCGCTTTCGATGCCCGCCAATCGATCGTCCGCCAAAGTGGGATCGACCATTAACGGTGAATTCAGAACAAGAGACACGAGCCCGAGCCACAGTAACTTTCGCTTCGAACAGTTCAACACCATGTACGACCTTTTTGGCCTCGCCCAGCGCCAACCGGATCATGAGGTTGTGTTGAGCACAACCCGGAAGCGCGCCTCGCCGCTCATCATGCGCTCATAAGCCTCGGTTGCGCGCTCCAAGGAATACGTTTCGTTGGTGGACCGAATCCCATTTGGCCGCAAACTCCTCGGAGTGACTGGTCCCGGGCGTCTCTCAGGCCTTCCGGCGCTTGCGTGCTTCAGCCTCAGCCACCCAACCTCGGCGGAGGTCCTCGCTCGGGATGCTGGAGAGATAGGGCTTGATGTCCAGGATCGGGGTGCCATCGAGCATATCGACCCCGCGTACGTAAAGACTGCGGCCCTCGCGGCGCAGCAGCCGGACCACGGTGAGTCCGATCGGGTTGGGACGCCGCGGCGAGCGTGTCGCGAAAACGCCGTGAGGCCGGTCGTCAATGGGCGGCGTTGCCGTCAAGTCGTAGTCGGAAGCGCGGTCGAACACCCACAGCGCGTAAAGATGAGAGAAGCCCTCGATGTCAGCAAGTCCCGCTTCAAACTGTGGCAGAATCTCGATCGCCCCCTCGGCGTGATGCTCCGCCCCCGGACCCTTGGGAATTTGTTTGGTCTCGGTGTAAGGAGTACGAATGACTCCGATCGGATTCATTGCGATCATGACTCGCCTCGGAACGAACGCCGCCGCCAGACCCTTTCTTGGCAGAACCAAGTACGCAGAGGTTTCCTGCCGTTTGCAGCCCGGAGCGCCCTAGCTGTTAGCATCGGGTCTCTCAAGCCTGACCCGGTCGCCACTGTGGATTTTGCCACCTTGCAGAACCGACGCGTAGACCCCGACGCTGGCGTGGTTGTGTTGGGCTGCCGTGCGCAGAATCCCTATATCGCTCGGAAGATCGCCCTGCGGGAGCGTCGTCATCACACAGCGGGCGCAAGGGCGGGTGATGCTGAGCCGAACCTCGTCCCCGATCGTGAGTACTTGCCCAATCCACGCGTTCTCCACAAAACCGGTCTCACCGTTCCCGGTTTCGACGACGATGTTGGGCCGGAAACGTCGGACTTCAAATCTCCCCGGCGGATAGAGCATCTTCAAGAGATCGAGCGTGGACGTGGTCAGCAGATGCACCACGGCACAGTCGAAAAAAGTCCCTTCCGGCAGACCGAAGTCGGTAACTGTATTGCGGTGGGCAAGGCCTTCGATGTCCGGCCAGTACCCCTCGGCCGTTGCTCTAGGCAGATCGGGCGCCGCTGACAGCGTCACCTCACGATCCAGCGCCTTGGAAAGAACGTGGTGAATCTCGGGCTGCTCGCTCTCGAGCGCGCTGCCATCCGGCAAAGTGATTCGGACCGGTTGCGTACCGGCTTCGGCGGCATTGATCAGGGCGGCGCCGAATTCGAAAAGGCGTGGCCACTTCCGAGGATTCTTGGCGCTGGCAACCTTCCCATCAGAGCTGTCCAGGAGCGCATAGGCGCGATCGCCCACAAGCCCCGCCTTGTTGATTTCAGCGGCGGTCAGCTCTTCGCCCATCATCGACTTGACGGGGTAGCGCCAGAGGGAAACCGCCGAGCCACCTTCAATCCAGGTTTCTGCTTTCACCAGATGAGCCTCAGCGCCAACTGCAGCTCGCGCGGTTCCCCCGGCCCTCCGGAGGCGAGACCGGCCTCGGGTTGCAGCGTGTTGAAGATCTGGCCAAAGCTGGCCGATGCCAAATCGCGTTGCGGGATGTCGAAGTTGGCGCGGTTCAGGATATTGAACATCTCGGCGCGAAACTCCAGGCTCGTGGATTCGCGCAGGCGGAAGTTTCGTAGCGCCGAAAAATCCCAACTGCCGAGGCCGGGTCCGCGCAGAATATTGCGTCCCGCGTTGCCAAACGTAAAAGGCAGGGGCGTGCTGAAAGCCGCAGTGTTTAGCCACTGCTGCGGCGTCTGATGGCTGGGGTAGAAGGAGCCGCCCGCCAGGTTAGGACGATCGGTATCGTTGTTGGTACCGGTGATCTGCACTTCGTCCGCGCCGCTCACGTTGCCGCTGACGAAGGGCGTAAAAGGCGGCCCGGATTGCGCGGTGATGACGCCTCCCACCTGCCAGCCCTCAATCAGGTAGTTCAAGCGATGGTTATCGAGTCTGCCGACCGTGGCGCCAAAGGGCATCGACCAGAGGTAGGCCACCGTCAGGCGTTGCGGGAAGTCGAAGTCGGACACGGCTTTCTCCGCGGCCACATCGTAAGAGTTCTGCGGGAAGTTGGCATTCCTCGAGTCGCTGAACGGACCCGAAGTAGTGTCGATCGATTTGGAGTAGGTGTATGACGCGAGAACGGAGAGGCCTCGTGAAAAGCGGCGCTCCGCTTTGAACTGCAGCGCATGATAAATGGAGCTGCCGGAGGACTGGGTGTACGAAAAACCGGATAGAGCGGGGTAAGGCCTGGGACAAGCTCCAGTCTCGCAAGCCTGCAGAGTCGAGGCCGAACTATCCACACTCAGGTTGATGGGCTGGTTCGGGTCCGTCTCCTGCACAAGATGCGAGGCACGCGTCCCCATGTAGCCAAGGTCGAAGAGCCACGCGCCGATCTGCCGCTGGAGGTCGGCGGTCCACTCCTGGACCATCGCGTTTTGAAAGTTGAGCTGGAATGGGCTGATGGTCGGAAATGCGGTGCCCACCAGTCCTGCGAGCGCATTCTGGATCACCTGACCGCTGCCCGGCAGCAGTTGCCCCGAGAGGAGCGCGGTGGTGGCGGAACTGATGTTTCCGGCATTGATGGCGACGAAGGGCGGATTGGCGGCCTTTTGGAAATAGACATCGCCGAAGGTCTGGTCATAAAACACGCCGTAGCCGGCGCGCAGCACGGTGTCAGGATTCGAGAACGGCTGCCACGCAAAGCCGATTCGGGGCGCGAAGTTGTCGCGGTCAGGATATTGCAGCGAGCGGTTCCGGGCCGTACTGCCGAGATTGAGCATGCCCACCTGTGCGTAGGCGGACGGCGAGGTAGCAGTCGGCGGTATGAAGCACTGCAGCGACGCGGCGCTCGTGCCGGCCACGAGCAGCGCGCCAGCCGAGCCATTGTCATTGAGGCAGGCGTTGCTCGAGAAATCGAAGTTCGAGAAGCGGTTGTATTTGTCCGTAACCAGGGCCTTGTATTCGTAACGCAGTCCCAGGTTCAAAGTAAGATTACGGCGCAGGCGCCAATCGTCAGCGCCAAAGAAATCGTACTCGCCAAAAGCGCCCGAAATGTACTCCTGAAAGCCATTGATCCAGAATTCCGGCAGGCCTAGAAGAGCGTCCGCAATACTGTTGCCGAACGAGCACGCTGGCGGTGAGCAGCCAACCGCCTTCTCGAGTTGGGGAGTCACCTCGCCGAGCCCTCCCGTCACCAGACCGGTAAAGTCAAACTCACCGCGGATGATGTTGTCCACGGAAAAGTTTCCACGCTCCACCTTGCGAAGGTCAGCGCCGTAGCTCAAGGTGTTCGGGCCATAGGATTGGGTAAGCGTGTCCGCGACCTGGAAGGTGTTTACGGCGCCGCTCTGCGGGACGCCTTCGTCCGCGCCCAGGCTGTCATAACCCGCGAAATTCAGATTCGGGACCCCCGTCTGATTGGGATCGGACCGGCTGACGCCCTGAATGCCCAGCGCGTTCACCAGCGGGTTGCCGGCATCCTGGTTGTTTTCGCGGAGCTGCCAGCGGTTGTAGCCCGACTTGAACTCATTAACGAGCTTGGGCGTGAAGATGTGGGTCCAGTCGACGCCTGCCATCTGAAAGGAATTGTGCGCGATTGTGCCGTAGCCGGGCAGGGTGGTGGTGCTCTCCGGAACGGTGCCCGTGGGCAGAAATTCCCGTTCCAGGCTCAAGTTGTAGCGGAAGAAGATCGAGTCCTTATCGTTGAAACGATGGTCGACGCGCAAGGTCGGAGTGTCCAGGCTCACCTGCCGGTCCACAAGAGTGGTATAGTTGGCGGCGCCGCAGGACGCGTTCGAAATGTTGGGTTGCGGATATTGATTCACCAGAGCCTGCCCTACCGGGTCGGGAGCGGGCAGCACCTGATTGATGTTGGTGAAGGGCTGAATCTGGCCCTTGAAGAGCGCTAGAGGATTCAAAAGCAACGTTTGGCTGGGGCAACTGGGGTTTAAAAGGCCGCTGAAGTCGCCCGTGCGCTCCGCGGTGGTGGGGACCAGGAAATTGTCGTAGAAGTCGCGGTGTTCGCGGGTGCCCTCGTAAGCCAGAAAGAAGAACGTCCGGTCATGCCCGTCGTAAACGTGCGGCACCACCACTGGACCGCCAATGGTCCCGCCGAACTGGTTGCGATGCATCGGCGGCACCGCGGGGTCGAAAAAGTTGCGTGCGTCGAAGGCCGTGTTGCGGACGTAATCGTAGGCCGTGCCGTGAAACTCGTTTGTGCCTGACTTGGTTACAATGTTGACTTCAGCGCCCGCGTGAGCCCCGAACTTGGCCTCATAAGCGCCCGTTTCCATGCGGAATTCCTGCACGGAGTCGATGGGCGGCGCCACCGTGAACTGGCCCACGCCGATGGTGGTGTCGTCGAGCCCGTCGAGCCAGTAGGAGTTCATGGAATCGCGCAGCCCGTTGGTGTTGATCGCCCCTCCCCGGTCACTGATTCGCGTGCCTTCGGTGCCTGGCGCGATACCCGGAACGAGCAGCGCCAATTCCAGGAAGTTGCGTCCGTTCAAGGGCACGTCCGCCACCTGTTCCTGAGTAATGGTGGTTCCCACCGCCGAGGTCTGCGTATCAACCGCCACCGGTGCGCCTTCGACCCTCAGTGCCGCCACCTGGGTGCCGAGCTTCAGCATAAAGTCCACGCGCGGGTGCTGATCGACGGTGAGCACGACCGGGCCGCGCACGGCCGTCTCGAATCCCTGCTTCTCGACGGTGAGGCGGTAGCGTCCGGGCTGCAGCAGCGGGAGCTGGTAGCTGCCGTCGGGACCCGTCGCCACGCTGCGCTCATAGCCTTTGTCTTGCTCCCGCACCGTAACGGTGGCTCCGGGAATCACGGCGCCGGTGGGGTCGGTGACCGTGCCCACAAAGCCTCCCTGAAAGGTTTGGGAGCAGCCAGGAATGCCTATACCAGCGATCAGAATTCCAAGCGCGATCAGTCGATGTCGAAGAGAAAGTCGCTTCATGAAATCATCCTCGCAGAAGCAGTGAACAGAGACAAGCGACGAATAACAGCTTTGCTGATGTATACTGCTGGCGTAATTTAAAAACTAGAATCGGGGAGACACGGGTCATGCAACAGAGGTGCGCTTGGCCGGCGGCCTGGATCCGCAACCGGAATTGTTTTCGCGGCGCGAGAACCAGCGGAACAAGGTTGGCAGCGATTGCCTCGTCCGGTTAGGGTGCAAGCCTTGGGATCAACTCGTAGCCGCTGCGGGTTTCATAGGAATCCATGTAGTCGCGCACTGCCGGATCGTTCCCGCGCTCGCCGGCCGGATACGGATAGGCGGACATGCGATAGAACGGTAGCGGTTCGGCGGTGCGGAACGCCGCGGTGTTAGGCTCGCCGTCTTTAGCGTATCCCCGCGCATAGAGGACATAATTTCTGCGCCAGCCGGCCGGCAGCGGCGGAAGCCCGCGGGCATCGAAGCTCACCGTGATCTCGTCGCCGGCAGCCATCACCACCAAGCGGTCATCGCCTGCGGTCAAGAGTTCCTTTACGGCCCCGTAGCGCGTGTAATGGCCCCCAAAAGGATTCCAGGGGGCATCGGCCAGGCGGCGAGAGTAGTCGAAGTTGTCGGGCTTCAAATGGTGCGCGTCGCTGATGGGGGTGGAAAAGCCGCGATAGCGAAGCTCGGCAGTGTCAAGCGGCAGTTCGGACGCGCGCAACGGCAGTCTGTCTTTGGCGGCTCCCGGTGAACCTGCTCCGTGGGTGGCGAAAGGATCGGCCAGACGGCGATCGTCAAGGCTCAGCAGGATTCGATCCCAATAGACGCAGAGGTTTGTCACGATGCGCACGTGATGGTCGGCAGAGGGGAACTTACCTGCGAGATCTACGCGGAAGGTGCGATTGGTGCCACTCGGCAGGCCCATGTCGGGAATCGCCGTCACCCAGTTTCCGTGCCGATCGCGCACCTGGAGATACGGCGAAATCATCGTCAGATGCTTATTCGTTTCGAGCGCGCGCGAGGCGTTGGAATCCGTCCAGAGGACCCAACCCGTGAACCAAAGTGCGGGATCGGCCGACAAGGAAAATGGACCGAGATCGAGCGTGAGCGTGTGCTGATCGGCCAGCCCCAGGATGCGGTCCTGCCGGAAACCGGTGGGATAACGTCCATCCACCTCGCGAATCAGCGCAAGCACGTCGCGGCCGCGGTCATCGGTGGCCGCGAGCGGCAGGCGTGTTTGGTGTACGGCATAGATCTCGGGCGACGACGGCGCGGAGGCGTAAATCTCATTGGCGTAAACCGACTCTGCAGCCGGATGATCGATGGCTGCGAGGCGAAGCTGGTCAAAGTAGTCAGTTTCGCGCATCTCGCTTGTGACCTGAAAAGTGAACCTGCCATTCTGCGCCCGCAAGCCGCTGCCGAGATTCACCAGTTGATCCGGGTTGGGGCGAACGCGAGTTCCGTCCGGCGCCAGCTCACCGAGCGGAGCCACGCCCATAATGTCGCTGAGGAAAACAAATCGCCGTCCGTTCCACACGTAGAGAAACGGACAGGAACTCGCCAGGCGCTCGGACTCGCGCACGTCCACCGGCTTGCCGCCCGCCACGTCGACGTCATTTTCAACGATCAGGTTGGGCCAAGTGACGCGAACGACATCGAGCTTGTCCAGCTTGCCAGTGAAGACACGCACGGGAGCGCCGGTGGCGAGAACCTTCTTATAGTAGTCGCCGGACTTGAACTCCACCACGCAGCCGATGCCCTGCTTATTGCTTTTGTAGCCGTCCAGCGTCACCGCAGACCAATGCGCAGCGGGGCCTTCCAGTACGCGGAGTTCACCTGTGGAGGACGAGGTAAGAAGATCGAGCCGCGCCGGGTTCACGAGCGAGGTGGCAGCGAGCACAGCGGAGACGGAACCTTGCGCAGGCCCGACTTCAACGCTCTCGCGAAAGTGACCGCCTTCGTTCAAGATGGCGTGGAGACGCCCTGAGGAGTCAGAGGCAACAAGATCGTCAAATCCGTCCCCATTGAGATCGGCCAGCACTCCCATGGCCGCAAAAGGCGACGAAGCGAGCGGCAGCGCGGGTGGCAAATCGACCGCCTCGAACCTTCCTCCGCCGAGCCCGAGCAGGACGTTATATCCTTGCGGCGACCATAGGACGAGATCGAACATGCCGTCGTGATTGAAGTCCGCCACTTCGGCGTCCACGGCGGGCAACTTGCTGAAGGTTGCGCCGGCTTCGGCCGAGGCATCCTTGAATTTGTCTTCGCCCTGGTTGAGATAGAGCAGCGGCGCCCCGTCCTCGCGGAGAAAGATCAGATCCGCATAGCCGTCATCGTTAAAGTCGGCGAAGATCGCGCTACGCATCTTGCCGCGCGCCGCGCCCAGTCCCGAGGCCGCAGTGATGTCCGCGAAAGTGCCGTCGCCGTTGTTCCGGTAAAGATGGCTGGTGGTTCCTTCGAAGTCCTGCGGAAATCTGAAGGACGGCTTGTGCGGCGGCGAGTTCAGCTCCGTGTAGGCCGTGGTTACGATATCCAGAAAACCGTCATTGTCAGAATCGAAGGCGATGATCTTCGTATCCAGCTCGCCGGCGCCGGCGGTGATACCGGCCTTGGCCGTTTCGTTTGAAAACGTGCCGTCGCCACGATTGTGGTACACAGTCACGCCGCCGAGGCCCGCCACCAGGAGGCTCGGATGGCCGCTGTTGTCGTAATCCGCAAAGACGGCTGACACGCCGCGGCCTTCGCCCGCCACTCCCGCTTTCTCGGTCACGTCGGCAAATGAGCCTTTGCCATTGTTGTGGAGCAAGTGATTGCGTCCGCCCGGTTCCACCACGTACACGTCCGGATGTCCGTCCCCGTCGTAATCGCCGATCGCAACCGAGAGCGGAAACATTGGAAGAATGGCGCGGCGCGCGAAGTCCAGGGAGTAGTCGCTTGCCTTGATCTCGCCGGGCTCGGGCGCTTGCGGACGGCTTGAAGCAAGGCGAATTTGCAGGCGCGACGTGACGTCCGCGAGGGCAGAAACGTTCGAGGTTGTGGAGGGCCGGTTCGGCGGCGCTGGTGGCACCAGGATCGCGCCATATCGTCCCGCTTCCAACGCCGGATACTGGATGGAGATGTTAGGAACCTTCTCGCGCAGCGACTGGTTAATCTTTAAGAACTTCTGCGCTTCATCCGGACGCCGAAGTCGCGTCAGGATAGTAAAGATGTGGAACGTGGCGGCGACGTAAAAATTCTGGGCGCGCCCGAAGCCCATCGTGGCCACGCGCTGGAAGGCGTCCAGGGACTCGGACAATTTCTTTTCGGCGAAGTAGACGGTACCGAGATTGAACCAGACGGCAGGGTCGCTCGGATCAGAGCCCGCCATGTGCTTGAGCTCGGCTTCGGCGTCGGGATAGCGCTGCTCGCGCTTGTAGAGGATGCCCAGGTTGTAGTGCACGGCCAGGAGCTTCGAGTCCATCTGCTGCGCGGTGGTGAGCTGGCCCAAGGCCTGGTCGAGCTGATTGTCCTGCAGCAGGGCAAGGCCGAGATTGAAGTGGTCCGTAGAAAAGGGCTGGCCCGCGCCCACCACTTTCTCGAACCAGGCCACGGCGTCGTCATACTTGCCCTGTTCGTAATAGGCCTTGCCAAGATTGCGGAACCGTTGAGCCTCGCCGGTTGTCACCGCCGCGTTGGCTCCGGCGGGCCGGCCGGTGGCGGGGGTCGCGTGTCGAGCGGGGGAAATCAGGCCGGCGAGTGCAGCAATCAGGCAGCACCCGCGCAGCAACGGAAGCCGCCAAAGATCTCTGCGGAGCGAACGGAACCAGGACGGCGACGATGGCAGTGAAAGATTCATCTGAGAACCCGCATTATACAACGCGCCGATCCGATCGATGCCGCGAGTCGGAATTTTCGCCCCACGACCCTTGCCCCCACCGGCTGCCGAGAGCGGATCGGGAGGTGCGACCGACCGGGGCGCATCCAAGAACACCACTCGGAAAGGGCAAATCTCCGCGAAAAGGGCCGGAATCTCACATGGACGGTATAGCCCAACCGTGCTATAGTGTGGGCGCGTTTGTGCTCTTGCAGTACCTTTTGCGTGCGAAGTGAGGCGCCGGGGCAGCGCTCGCGGCCTTTTTTCGTTTCAGCCAAGGCTAGGAGAACAGACAGTATCAAATCTGAAGGAGTAGAAGTAAAGTGGGCAACGATCGAGAACGAGGGACCGTTAAGTGGTTCAATTCCGCCAAGGGGTACGGCTTCATCCAGCGCAGCGAGGGTGAGGACGTCTTCGTACATTATTCCGCGATTCAGGGAGATGGTTATCGCAACCTCCAGGAAGGTGCGGCAGTCGAATTTGAGGTTGTGAAGGGACCCAAGGGATTTCAGGCCGCAAACGTGGTGCCGGTCTAGTGCGTTGGGAGCCGGGCCAACGCCCGGCTCCTGCCTACGCGAAATGAAGAGTTGCATCGCTCGCGCCCCCAGCGCGAGTTGACTTAGTACTTCTGCCGCAGCCGATAATCCTGCCACCCGATCCTTAGCCCTGGCTCCCGACCCCTGATATATAATGCGTGTTCTCCTGACCAGCGGGCAATGACGGCCGGTCAACGCATCCGAGGGCGTTTGCATGAGCACGATGATGGAGGAACTCGTCCAGCAGCCGGGGGCGCTCGCAGATCTGCGCAAGTACTATGAGAGCCCGGGAGCGATCCCGCGCCCTGCCTTGCGCAGACTGGCCGCCAAGTGGCCGCCGACCGTAATCCTGACCGGCATGGGCGCTTCGCTCAATGCCGCCTATCCCGCCCAAGCATATCTCTCCGCATGCGGCATTCGCGCCGTGGTGTGGGAGACCGCCGAGTTGCTGCACCATCACTTGGGCGCGCTGCGGCCCGACACGTTGCTGGTGGCCATTTCGCAATCCGGCGAGACCGTAGAAATGGTGCGCCTGCTAGATCGTTTACCCAAGGGGATCGGCGTGGCCGCAGTCGTGAACGTGGAGAGCAGCAAGCTGGCGCGCCGCGCCGACCTGCTTCTGCCGATGATGGCCGGGGTGCAGAGCACCGTCAGCACCAAGACCTATACTTGCAGCGTGGCGGTTTTGATGTATTTGGCCTTTGCGATCGCGGGCGAGCCTCAGCGCCATCTTACTCAGGAGCTTATCAAGGCGATCCGGGCCGAGGAGAGGATCCTGGACCGGCGGGACCTTCTGATCGAACCCACGGTGGAGTTTTTCGATCATCCCACTTACATTGCGCTAATGTCGCGCGGACCCGACATGGCCTCGGCACTGCAGGGCGCCTTGTTACTTAAGGAAGCACCGCGGCTGGCGGCAGAGGCCATGAGCGCGGGCCAATTCCGGCACGGTCCCATCGAGATCGTGAATCCGAACCACCGGTACGTAATCTTCGCCCGCGAATCCGCTGCGCCAAAGCGCGGGATGAGCACGGGCCGTCTGCTGCTCAAGCTGGCCCGTGACGTGCAATCGCATGGGGGGCGGGTGATTCTCTTCACTGAGCTGCCATTTCCCGAAACCGCAAATGTGCGGACGCTGTGCGTCGAGCCCATGCGGTTGGGCCTTGGAACCCTGATCGACACCCTCTACATGCAGTTGCTGGCGCATGACCTCGCGGTGCGCGCCGGGCTCGAACCCGGCAAGTTCTGGATCGCGGACGGCGTGACTCGCGAGGAGTAACACTCGCCCGCGAAGCAGCGTCATAATCGGTGCGCCTCGTTAAAGGGCCACCGTCACCGTGGATGGATGGAAGACTGCCGAGGTGATTCAGAATCCAGAAGGGGAGATTGAACATGCGAGCAAAAGTACTGGCGAGCACGCTCATTTTGCTGGCAGCAGGCATGCTGCGCGCTCAACAAGGTGCACAGATCGGCGTGGAGGGCGGCGATCCGCCGGACGATCGGGCTTCCGCCCGGTTGCTTTACTGGAACTCGACTGCCAAAGCCGCGGCTGGGCAGGTTGCGGTCAACTACGGCCGTCCGGTGTGGAAGAAAGAGTACGAAGACCCCGCCAAATTCGACGCCATGACCAAAGGTAAGGTCTGGCGCATGGGTAGTAACTTCTGGTCGAATCTCTACACCGACGTTCCCATCAACATTTCGGGCAAGGCGATCAGCCCCGGAACCTACTTTTTGGGTCTGCAGCGCTCCGCTGACGGATCATCCTGGAAACTGGCTTTCATCGATCCCGTCAAAGTGCGGAAGGCTCGCATCGATGCCTTCGACATCCACAAAGCAACCGTGGAATTCACCGCGCCCATGACTACGGATTCCGCAAGTTCAGACGCGGTGGAAAAGCTCAGCATCACTCTGACTCATCCGGAAAACGATATGCGCAATGCGACCTTGAAGGTTGCCTGGGGTCATCTTGCACTGTCGGCTCCGGTGAAAGTGACGGTTGGTGAGTGAGCGGCGAGAATAGAAGATAGCGAATAGAGACCTTCTTCCCTACTCGTTACTTCGCCACTCACGATTCGCCGCGGTCCGACCCTTTTCATCCTTTTTCTTCGGCCTCATGACCTCCCGCGGCGCTTCGGAGTCGAGCGCCCATCTGGCAGATTGTCAAAACTTTACATAACATTGACAGCCGAATGACAACGGTGCGTCCGCGGCTTGGTTACACTTCCGAGTGTGCAAGTTTGCCTCGCGTGAGGATGGCTGGGCAGGACGGCACAGGGATCGTAAGTTCCATCAGGGATGTGAGGAGGCCTTATGAGCAATGGATGGTCGAGCTCGCGAGTGAAGCTATCGATCATGCTGCCGGCGCTGCTGGTGGCAGGCTGCACCGCGCACAAGCAACCCTGGAGTGTGGAGACCGCGCTTGCAAACGCAGCGAAGGATGTGGTGATTCCCATGGAGGCGCAAAAGCTGGCCAATCCCTTGACCGCGAGCCCTGAGGTTATTGGGGCCGGGCAGCAGATCTACAGCCAGTCCTGCGCAGTCTGCCACGGTCCGGACGGACGAGGCAGCGATCTGGGCCGCAATATGTATCCTCCGGCCATGGATCTCAATTCTCCCCACGTGCAGCACTGGAAGGACGCCGACCTTTTCTGGATCGTCCAAAACGGCGTGCGGCTCACCGGCATGCCGTCGTGGAAATCGGTATTCTCCGATGCGGACACCTGGAAAGTGGTGACTTTCTTACGCGCCTTGCCGAAGGCAGCCAGTCAAACCGAGGCAGCGCAACCTCAATCCGCCACCGCGGCGCAAACTCCCGCTCAACTGGTCGCCTACGGTCTCACGCTGTACCGCCAGGAGGGCTGCTTCACGTGTCATAAGCTCGATGGGGAAGGCAACGCGTTGGGGCCAGACCTTACTTCCGAGGGAACGCGCGGGCGCAGCGAGCAATGGCTGATCGGACATTTCAGGGACCCGTCCCAGTACACTGCAGGCTCGGCCATGCCCGCCTTCGGCAACCTGACCGACGACCAGCTTCGAGCGCTCACCGCGTTCCTACAGAACCAGAAAGGCCAAAATCCGGGTCCAGGGCGTTAGAGGCAGGCCTTTTACAATTTGTTGACAAAACCGGGACAGGCCTCAAACATACAGATGAGGGCAGTCATGGATAATCACTTGTTTGAAGTTCGCTCAGTACCACACTCATTGCCGCCTCGGGATCGCGCAGCAGGCAATGCTGCGATTTTCCGCAGCCACAGCGCTGCTAACCTGCTATTGGTTTGGGTGGCGCTCGGAGCTGCCTTCCTGCTGACGGCAGCCAGACCGCTGTTCGGCGGAAATTCGGCGACGGCTTCCAAAGGCGGCGGAACTCCGGGCGTAGAGGCCGGTGCTGAAGCAGCCCCTTCAGCGGTTGATCTTGGTGTCGAGTTCGTGGAGAATTCCAGCTCCTCGCTCATCGTGGAGCGGAATGGAAAGCGTTATCTCGTGGATCTGGCTGCGCACACGATCAAGAACGCGAATGCCGGGGAAGGCGCCGCTCCTGGCGCAGCGGTTTTGGGGTCGAGAGGCTCGCAAGGCACCTCCGCCGGCTCTGCAATCTTTTACAAGAATTGCGCAAGTTGCCATGGTCAGGACGGCAAAGGCGTGAGCGGTCTGAAGACTCCCGATTTCACAAGCGCCGCCGTCCAGGCCAGCCTCACCGACGAGCAGATCGAGACGACGATTCGAGACGGCAAGAAGAACACCATGATGCCTGCCTGGCAAGGCAAACTGTCCGGCGCGGATATCCAGGCGGTGCGCGGCTTCCTGCGCTCGCTCGGGAACACTAGCCAGGCCACTGGCACCGAGCGCGCCGAGACCGCGAAACGGAAGGTCTATACACCGGGAAACGATCTCCTTTTCAGCTTGCCGACGGCGCGGCCTTTGGAACGGCACGGCTTGCTCGTCGACTTCACGCACCGCTTTCCCTACACTCCAGCATTTTCCGGTCCGGCAGAAGGCGGCTCCCTGATAGGCCTGGACAATTTTGCTCTCCCGTCCTTTGGCTTTCGTTACGGGGTCACAGACAAGTTGTCCGTCAGTATCTATCGCTCTCCAACTTTCATCGCCCGGCCGATTCAGTTGATGGCGGCCTACAACTTCCTGGATGAGCGCAAAGGCCAGCCGATCAATGCCGCCGTACGACTCTCGATTCAGGGCGAGAACAACTTCTCGCGCAACTACACCGAGAACCTTGAGGGGGTGTTTTCGCGAAGCTTGGGTACCCGGGCGCAACTCTACGCAGTGCCGACCTTGTCGCTAAACAATCGCATACTCTTCCAGCCTAATTCGTTCCTATCCAGTGCGATCCCGAATTTGCCGGGGTACAATACGTTTTCCTTGGGTGCCGGAGCCGCAGTTGACATCCGGCCCACCGTCGCCCTGGTTGCGGAAGTAATTCCCACGCTGGTCAACGGGAGGCCACTCGAGATTCACCGGCCGGCGTACAGTTTCGGGATCCAGAAGAAGATCTGGCGGCACTCGTTCACATTCGGATTCACCACCAGCCCGGGCACAACGGTGGCGCAACGCGCCGCAACGCGCGCCTCATTTCTGGGTGATCCGACAGCGGACAAGCCGAGCGGCTTGGTTGTGGGATTCGATCTGTCCCGGCAGATCTTCTGAAAAGGCGGGGCGGCATGAAGAAGAAAGTGGTTCTGTTCTATCCGCCCTATGGGGGCCCGCCGCTGGGCGCGCCGCTTTGCCTCCTTCACCTGGCAGCTCCTCTCGTCGAAGCGGGCTTCGACGTCGCCGTCATCGACGGGGCGATCGAACCGGATTATGAGCAAGCGGTTGCCCGCGAAGTTGAAGAGGCACTTTGCTTCGGCGTATCCCTGCTGACCGGACCCATGATCGGTGCGAGCATCAGAATGGCCCGCCTGGTCCGGAAGGCTCGTCCTGGGCTGCCCATCATCTTCGGCGGCTGGCACCCAAGCCTCGTCCCGGACCAGACCCTCCGGCCCGACTTCGTGGATGTAATCGTGCGCGGGCAGGGCGAACTCACCCTGCTTGAGATTGCCGAACGCCTCGCCGAGGGCAAGAATCTGGACGGAGTGCGGGGCGCATCAACCAAGCGGGACGGCCACATCGTTCATGAGGCTGAGAGATCGGTGGAAAATCTCAACAATTTGCCCAAGCCCGCTTACCACCTCGCCGATTTTGATGGCTATGCCCGCGCTCGCGGCAAGCGCGAGATGGGTTATGCCACCAGCCTCGGCTGCCCTTACGCCTGCAACTACTGCACCGATCAGGTGTTCTACAAACGGCGCTTCAATGCCTATAAGGCCGAGCGGGTGGTGGATGATGTGGCGGAATTGGTGGAGCGTTACCGCCTGGACGAAGTGCCGTTTCTGGATTCGAACTTTCCCGTCGACAGCAAACGCGCCGTCGCCATCGCGCGCGGCCTGATCGAACGCAAGGTGAACGTGCGCTGGACGGTTCAAGCCTCCACGGACCTGCTCTGCCGCCTGAGCGATGAGGACGTCTGCCTGCTTCGTGAAAGCGGCCTTTATTACATGGGATTCGGCACCGAATCTGCGTCGCAGGAAGTGCTCGCGTTGATGAACAAGAAGCATGAGCGCGTCCGGGACATGTACGAAACGGCGCGCAAGACGGAAAAAGCGGGAATGAGAGTCAACTTCAACCTCATTCTCGGGTACCCGGGCGAGACGGAATCCGACCGGGTTGAGACGTTCCGCATCATGAGCGACATTGCGCGCCGCCATTCCAATGTGAGCTTCTCGCCCAACATTTTCACGCCTTATCCCGGGATTCCGATCTGGCCGCAGTTGAAGCAGATGGGCGTGCGTGAACCGCAGTCGCTCGAAGAGTGGAACGATCTGCCCCTCGGTTCCAACGTCTTGCCGTGGCTTCAGGGCGCTGAGCTCGGCCGGTTGCGACGCATGCTGGACTTTTTTCTGATCAACAATCACATCCGCAAGGCGGCAAGGGGGCGACGGTGGCTGAATCGCACCTTCCGGCTCGCGCTGGGAGCGCCGCTGCGTTGGCGGCTCCGCAATCGCCGCTTCGAGTTTCCGGTGGAGTTGTGGGCGCTCTCGGCGGCCGGGCTCGCGGGCGGCGTGGTGACGAAGCGGTCGCTGGTGACGGGTCAGCCGCTCGCCCATCGCACGGCCGAAGTTTGCTGATCTGCGGGTTCGCGGGTTCATACACGTGGCTGACATCCTTCTGACACACTCGTACCACTTGTTCTACGACCTCAAGCAGGTGCGGAAGATGCAGCCCTATCCTCCGCTCGGCACGCTTTACGCGGCGGCCCTTCTGCGGCAGCAAGGATTCTCGGTTGCGCTTTTTGACGCCGTGCTCGACGAGCCCGAGAGCGGCTTCGCTGCCGCCCTCGAGCGGCATCGGCCTCGGATCGTCGCGGTGTACGAAGACAACTTCAATTTCCTTTCGAAGATGTGTCTCACTCGCATGCGGCAGGTCGCTTACGGTGCAATTGAAGCCGCGCGCGGCTGGGGCGCATGGGTAATCGTCAACGGCTCAGACGCCACTGACCACGCCGAGGCTTATCTTCGGCGAGGCGCCGACTTTGTACTCCTCGGCGAGGCAGAGTGGACGCTGGTTGATCTCTCCAAGGCATTGCTTGGGAGCACGGCCGCGAAACCGGAAAATATTCCGGGAATAGCTTACACCGCCGTGGGGGATCGTGGTTTTCGTGCCACTGCCGCCCGGCCCCTGATGCGGGATCTTGACGTACTGCCGCGCCCGGCGCGCGACCTCATCGATATCGACCGTTACAAGAAGGCCTGGAAGGCCGCGCATGGCTGCTTTTCGATGAATCTGGTGGCCAGCCGGGGATGTCCCTATCACTGCAACTGGTGCGCCAAGCCCATCTACGGCCAAACATTTCATGTGCGCTCCGGGGCCAGCGTTGCCGAGGAAATCAAAGAACTAAAGGAGGTCTACGGCGCGGAGCACCTTTGGTTTGCGGATGACATCTTTGGACTGAAGCCTCGCTGGTTGCCGGAGCTTGCGGAACAAGTGGAATCGCGGCGGGCAAGGGTAGCGTTCAAGGCCCAATGCCGCATTGACCTGATCACCGAGAGCAACGTTCGGGCGCTCGGCCGCGCGGGTTGTGCCGAGATCTGGCTGGGGGTCGAGTCGGGGTCGCAAAAGATCCTGAACGGAATGGAGAAAGGCACTCGCGTGCAGGACGTCGTGATCGTGAGGAATCGATTGCGCGCTCACGGCATCCGAGCCTGCTTCTTCCTTCAGTTCGGCTACCCAGGCGAGGACTGGGATGACATCCAGGCGACGATTCGCCTTGTTCGGGATGCTCAGCCCGATGACATCGGGGTTTCGGTGTCGTATCCGTTGCCCGGAACAACTTTCTACGATCGAGTGAGCGCTCAGTTGGGGGAGAAGAAGAACTGGATTGATAGCGACGATTTAGCAGTGATGTTCAAAGGGGCGTACCGCAACGAGTTCTACCTCGCTCTCCGGACCGCGCTTCATGCCGAGGTTGATTTTCGGCGCCGGCCTTCGGCGTCGACGGCCGCGCTGGACGGCGATCCCGGCCATCAACCGGTAGCAGCGCCCGATTTAGCGTGCCTGTGGGCCAAGGTGGAGGACCTGGAAAGAACCTGTCGCAATAGCGATCGAACTCTGCTGCCGATTTTGCCTGGCACAACGCCTCCGAGCCAGAACAGCTGCCTGGACGCCGTTGCGATCGATCTGCAGACGATGTCTTGATTCCCGCCGGGATGGAGTATGGATCTACTTTTAACTCACGGTTATTTCCTTAGCGGGGACACGAAAGAGCTTCAGATTATGAAGCCCTATGCCCCGCTTGGAATTCTCTATATTTCATCGCATCTGCGCGCCAAGGGTTTTGGCGTCGAAGTCTTTGACACCACCTTCTCATCGCCGGACGAGCTTTACGCGGCGCTCCGCTCCACCCCTCCCGCGTTGCTTGGCGTGTACGCCAATCTGATGACGCGTCCGGCAGTCTTAAAAATCCTTGGTGTGGCCAAGGAGGCCGGTTGGCGAACGGTCGTGGGCGGGCCCGAGCCCGCGGCGTACGTGGATGAATATCTGGAAGGAGGGGCAGACATCGTTGTTTTCGGCGAAGGAGAGTTGACGCTCGAAGAGTTGATTCCGGCGCTGCGCTGTGGCCGCCCCGACGCGCTTGCCGGCATCAACGGAATCGCCTACCGCAGCTCAGACGGACGGGTACGGCGCACGGCGCCGCGCAGCCAGATTCCTGATCTCGACCGCCAGCCTTGGCCGGACCGCGAGTTGATCGATATCGATCGCTACGTTGAGGCTTGGCGGACCCACCACGGCGCGGGCTCGGTCTCACTGATCACCGCGCGCGGCTGTCCTTACCGTTGCCGCTGGTGCAGCCATGAGGTGTTTGGCAAGACTCATCGGCGGCGAAAGCCGGCTTCCGTGGTGGACGAGCTGGAATGGCTGATGAACCGGTATCGGCCGGATATGGCTTGGATCGCGGACGACGTTTTCACCATCCATCCGGGTTGGCTCTCGCAGTACGCGGCAGAAATGAAACGGCGCCGTCTCAAGCTGCCTTTCGAATGCATCTCGCGCGCCGATCGGCTAAACGCGCAGGTCGTCGATCATCTGGCGGAGCTCGGCTGCTTTCGCATCTGGATCGGTTCGGAAAGCGGCTCGCAAAGGATTCTGGACGCCATGGAGCGTGGAGTCACTATAGAGCAGGTACAGGCGGCCGTTGTGCTGTGCAAGTCGCGCGGCATTCAGACTGGAATGTTCCTCATGTGGGGGTACGCCGGGGAGCAGTTGTCGGATATCGAAGCCACCATCGCTCACGTCAAGCGCACGAATCCTGACGTCTTCCTGACGACCGTGTCGTACCCCATCAAGGGCACACCGTACTTCCATGAGGTCGAATCGACGGTCGTGAGCACGAGAGCGTGGGCTGAAGGCTCGGATCGGGATTACACGATCCGGGGGCGGCACTCGCGCCGGTTCTACAAATTCGCAGACCAGTTGCTTCGAAGCGAGGTGGAGCTGGCCCGGTCCACAAACGGCCCCGGCCAGGCCTTGGATGTTCCGTCGCTGGCCGGCATTCGAAGCAGCATCGAAGAAGCTCGCGCCGGGCTTGAATCCGCATCGAGCGAGGTGGAGGCTTGAACTTCGCGGCGGTTTCGGCCTCTCACACCGCACCGATGTGCGCGCCCTTCGATGCCGTCGCCGGGCAGTACGACGATTCTTTCACCACATCCCGGATCGGAACGGCTCAGCGCAAGCAGGTCTGGCAAGAGCTCGATCGCGTCTTTGCTCCAGGACAGCGGATCCTGGAGGTCAATTGCGGAACCGGTGTCGACGCGGCGCATCTGGCGGCACGAGGCGTTGAGGTTTGGGCGTGCGACAGCTCTCCGCGAATGATCGAAGTTGCCCGGCGCCGTGTGGCGTCCTCCCGGCTGTCTGCGGAAGTCCATCTTCATCGACTGCCGACGGAACAGATTCAGTCCCTTCAGCCCGCCATCGCTTTCGATGGGGCCTTTTCGAATTTCGGAGGGCTGAACTGTGTTGAGGATCTTTCCGCGGTGGCGCGCAGCCTGTCTTCGTTGCTCAAACCTGGCGGGGCGGCCGTACTCTGCGTCATGGGCCGTTACGTTGCCTGGGAGATGGTTTGGTTCACCCTTCGGGGCCGTCTGAGGCAGGCCGGGAGAAGGTTGGGAAATCAGCCGGTCCAGGTCAAGCTGGGAGATGCTTCCGTCGCCTGCTGGTACCGTTCGGTGCGCGCGATCAGGCTGGCGTTTCGGCCTCATTTTCGCCTCCGGCGCTGGAAAGGAGTTGGCATTTCGGTCCCTCCTTCCTACCTGGAGCGCCAGGCAGCACAGCTTCCGCGAATCATGAGGCTTCTCGAACGAGCTGATCCGCACCTGGGCCGCACGCCGCTGGCACGCGGGCTCGCGGACCACTTGTTGCTGACGTTTGAGAAGCCTTGCTGAGCGACGTTTCTTCGGGTGTACAACTTGCAGGACTCATGATCATTCTCTACAATCCGCGGGCGACAAGGCCGCGCAACCGGCGCTTCCCCCTCTCCGTGCTTTCGATCGCTGCAATGTTGGAGGGTCGTGAAGAGTACGCGATTGTGGATGGGAACCTCGATCCGCGGCCCCAAGACACGCTGATCGCCTTGATGCAGCAGAATAAAGTCGAGCTGCTGGCGACATCCGTCATGCCGGGACCGCAAACGAAAAGCGTGGTCGAAACCCTGCCGGAAATTCGCACTCACTTTCCGCACGTGCCCACGGTTTGGGGCGGATACTTCCCCACCAACTACACCGCAGCCGCACTGAATGCCCCGTATGTTGATTACGCCGTGCGAGGTCAGGGCGAAGAGACAGTTCTCGAGCTTCTCGACGCAATTCGCGGAATGCGCGAGGTGGCCGGAATCCCGGGGCTCTCCTACAAAGACGGCGATGGCAGGCATCTGCACAATCCCGAGCGCCCGATGAAGAGTCCGGGTGCGTTCCCCTGGTATCCCTATCATCGCCTGCCGGTGGAGAAATACCTTTTGCCCACTTATCTCGGAAAGCGCACGGCTGTGCACCAGGCCAGCATTGGCTGCCCCTTCGCCTGCAACTTCTGCGGCGTGGTCACATTCTCGGGCAGCCGGGAGAAAGTGGAATCGCCCGAGCGAACGGCAGCGATTCTCCGGCACCTCCACCAGAATTACGGCGCCGACGCGGTGCAGTTTTACGACAACAATTTCTTCCTGCGTGAGGACAACGCCCGTGAACTCGCGGAGCGGATGACACCGCTCAAGATGCGCTGGTGGTGCGAGGGGCGCGTGGACATTCTGCTCGGTTACAGCGACGCTACCCTCGATGCGCTGCGCCGCGCCGGCTGCACCATGATTTACGTAGGCGCCGAGTCAGGCTCGGACTGGGTTCTCAAGGAAATGAAGAAGCAGCTCACCACCGACCAGACGCTGGAGTTTGCCTCCCGAATTCGCAGAGCGGGCATTGTGGCTGAATTCTCATTCGTCATCGGCAATCCGAAGAACCCGGATCGCGACACGCGCGAGTGCCTTCGCTTCATCCGCAAGATCAAGCATCTGAATCCCGAGTCGGAGATCGTCATCAACACTTACACTCCGGTCCCCCAGCGGCAGCGCATGTACGGCGACGTCGAAGATCAGGTTGAGTTCCCGGCGACTCCCGAGGAATGGGCCACCGAGCGCTGGCAGAGGTTCACAACCCAAAAAGACCCCGCCAGCCCGTGGCTTCGGCCGCGCATCAAGCGCTTGATCGATAACTTCGACGTGGTCGTGACTTCGCGGTGGCCGACGATTCAAGACATTCGCCTTCCCGGTTGGGGACGGCGGCTGCTGAAGCTCCTCAGCGATTGGCGCTACCGGCTCAAGGTCTATTCCTTCCCCGTCGAATTGAAGTGGACGCGACAGTATTTCAGGCTTCGCAATCCGAAGGAGGAGAGCCTGTGATTCGTACCGCGATAACACCTCATGCCCCGGACCCGGTGAGCGAGCCTCTTCCACCTCCCAGCGCCCGTCGCCTGCCGGTGCGGGAAGGCTACGGGCTCTGGGCTGCTTCCTACGATGCTGATCCCAACCCGCTCCTGGCTCTGGAGGAGCGCCAGCTCGAGCTTCTGTTCCCTGACGCTCGCGGGAAGGACGTGATCGACCTTGGCTGCGGAACAGGCCGTTGGCTTCGCAAATGTTTGCAGCGCGGAGCGCGCTCCGGTCTAGGCGTGGATTTTACACCGCTGATGCTCGGCCGGGCTGCTCGACATCCGGACCTGAAGAATCGACTCGTACTCGGCGACTGCCTCTCACTTCCGCTGCGGTCTCAGATGGCCGATCTCATCGTGTGTTCGTTTACCCTCGGTCACATTCACGATCTCGACGGCCTGGCGCGGGAGATTGCGCGCATATCGCGTCCAGGAGCCGAGCTTTTTCTTTCTGATTTGCATCCGGACGCGCAAGCAGCCGGCTGGCGTTGCGCGTTTCGCTACGAAGGAAAGCGCGTTGAAATTGGCGGACAACGGCACGCGCGGACCCGTGTCCACGAGGCGTTTCAGTCTGCAGGCTTCAGGCTGCATCAGTCTCTTGACGCGTTCGTGGGCGAGCCCGAGCGGCGCATCTTCGAACTAGGCGGAAAACGTGAAGTGTTTGAAGCGGCCCGCGCGGTGCCGGCGCTTGCGATCGATCGCTTTCGTTGCGAGCAGGAACATGGCTAGTCGCACGCCAACGTCGGGACGATCCGGCTCCGCCGTTCAGCCGGACCACCGCGACCATCGCATCCGATCGCTTCCAGTGCTGGTCTTGTTTCCTCACAACCGATGTAATTGCCGGTGCGTCATGTGCGATATCTGGCGGCTGCGGCAGGTCCGCGAGATCACGGCGTCCGATCTCGAGCGGCATCGCGACAGCTTGCAAGCCTTGGGCGTTCGCTGGATCGTGCTTTCGGGCGGCGAACCCCTGATGCACTCGGACCTCGCCGCTCTCTGCCGTCTCCTGCGCCGCGATGGAGTCAGAATCACGATTCTATCCACCGGTATTCTGCTGAAAGCTCGAGCCCGGCTCGTGGCGGACTCGATTGACGATGTCATCGTTTCGCTCGATGGCCCTGCGGAGATTCACGATCTCATTCGCAAAGTGCCAAACGCCTTCTCCCGGCTGGCCAATGGAGTCAAAGCGCTCCGGGATCTCCGGCCGGCGATCGCGGTATCCGCGAGATGCACCGTGCAGAAGACCAATCGCGCGTCATTGCGGCGCACAGTGCATGCGGCGCGGGACTTGGGCCTCAATTCCATCTCCTTTCTGGCAGCCGACGTGACCTCGTCGGCGTTCAACCGCCCTGAGCCCTGGTCACCCGAGAGGCGGGGCGAGGTGGCTCTAGAAACGCGCGAGATCGAGGAACTGGACGACGAGATCGAAGCGTTGATTCGCGACTACGCTTCAGACTTGGCGAGCGGATTCGTGGCGGAGAGCGCCCAGAAGCTGCGCCGCATCGGCATTCATTTCCGGGCGCAGCTCGGCCAAGCGCCCTTTGTCGCGCCGCGCTGCAATGCCCCCTGGGTCTCCGCGGTGATCGAGGCAGAGGGTACGGTTCGTCCCTGCTTCTTCCAGCCTCCGATCGGGAAGCTCGCTGGAAACACTCTGGAGAATGTCCTGAACAGCGAAGAGGCGATTCGATTTCGCCGGCAACTGGACGTCTCCACGGACTCTATTTGCCGGAAGTGCGTTTGCTCGCTCTATCTCCCCGACGGCGAATTCGCCGCTCAGCGCGTCGCGGCCGCTACCAGCGCTCAAAGCCCTGTGCCCGTGGCAGTCTTATGAACCGAGATCTCGCTCTCGCTATAGTCCGGTCCCTTGCCGTTACCGGCTCGTCCGGGGACCGGCTGGGCCCCCTCAAGACTTTCAGCGATCAAGAGTGGCGCAGGACGTTCGCCTGGCTCGACGATAGCGGACTCGCTCTCGAACTCCTCGCTGTCGTCGATCGCACGGGCGCAGCCAACGACCTCCCCGCTTGGGTCGCGGAAAAGCTGAGAGAGCGCCTTGCCGACAATCGTCAACGGCTTGCGCACATGAAGGCGGAATTTGATTCGCTCAACCGCGCTTTCGAGCAAGCAGGCGTCGATTTTGCCGTCCTCAAGGGCTTTTCGCTGGTCCCGGCCTACACTCCCGATCCGTCCTTGCGCAGCCAGTATGACTACGATTATTTGGTGCACCCGAGGTCCCTTGCGATCGCCAAACGAGTCCTTGAAAGCGCCGGTCTCCACGCGAAGCCGCAAAGCCCCGGGCTTGATCCGCAAGGCGTCGCGTTGTTCGTCGGCGAACCCTTGGAATGTTCGGGTTCGGGCCAAGACTGGTATAGCCCGCGAATTTCGCGTCGGGTCGAGCTCCACCGGAGTCTATGGGAGCACGATCGGGATGCGATCAGGGTCGAGGCGCCGCGAGGCGCTTTGGAACGGAAACGTTACGTTTGTTGGGGCGGCTTGCGCTTTCCGGTACTGGCCGACGACGACGCCCTCGTTTTTCAGTGCCTGCACGCGTTCCATCACATCCTGGACTACTGGTGCAGGCCTTCTTGCCTTCTGGAGATCGCGCGTTACCTCGCCGCGCGCGCATCAGACCACGATTTCTGGGATGGTTTCCGCTCGCACATCAACGGCGCCCGCCCTCTTCGCGAGATTACCGGCCTCGGGTTCCGACTGGCCTCGGAGCTGTTTGGCGCGCCGATCCCGGCAGGGTTCGTGCTTGATCGCGCGAGCCGTCTTCGCCGCGCGCTTGATCTTTGGGTGGTCCGCTATGGGATTGATTGGTGTCTCGCGCCCTTTCCGGGAAGCAAACTGAGTATCTTTGTGCACCGTGAGTTCGTGGAGGATCCGGTTGCCTGGGCCAGAATATGGCGGAGCCGTCTGTTGCCTTTTCACCGGCCGGCGCGAGTTGCCGAGGCCCGCCAATCGAATTTGAAGTCAAACTGGAAGGCGCAGTGGCAGCAGTGGCGTTTCGTCAAGGGTCGAATCCGGCATCACCTCGCTGGTCTCGCGACCTGTGCCTGGCATCTGGGTGGTTGGCGGCGAACCTTGCGGCTGACGGGATCGGACCCCGCCGAGGCTAGCTTACGAATTCCTGAAAAACCTCGTTCGAGACAAGGTATGCGCGAGGCGTGAGACGCAGCCGGCCGGCGTGCGCTTCCAGCAGCCCGTCGCCGACCAGCGAATCGATGCGCGGCCGCCAGGGGTCGACGGCCGTCCGGCCCCAGCGCGATTCGGCGCTTGCGAGGTCGATTCCATCCTGCTGGCGCAGCCCGAGGAAGAAGAACTCTTCGATCTGCTCGACGTCTGGCAGCGATCGCCACTCGACGATGGGAAGTTCGCCCTGCGCCACCCTGGCAGCATAATCCGCAGTTGAAATTTCGTTTGACCAGCGCGCTTGCCCGTCAAAGGAATGCGCGCCCGCTCCCAGGCCGATATAAGGCGCGAGCCTCCAGTATTTCCTGTTGTGCCTTGACTCGAAGCCGGGCTGCGCGAAATTAGAGATTTCGTATTGGACATAGCCGGCCTCGCGAAGCAGCTCGCGCGCTTGCTCGTAAGACTCGGCCATGAAGTCTTCGCCGGGCACAGTGGCAGCATGATAACGATCACCGTGAAGCAGCACTTCGTTACCCAGCCGGCTCTTTTCGTCGGCCTCAAACAAGTAGATCGAGATGTGCTCAGGACCGAGATCAAGGGTCTGATGCAGGCTCTTTCGCCAGGAGTCCCCGGTCTGGTGCGGAAGACCGGCGATCAGGTCGAGGCTGATGTTCCGGAAGCCTGCCTCGCGCGCCCACCGGACCTGCTCGATGGTTTCAGCACTGGAGTGCAGCCGGCCGACGCTGCCGAGTTCGCGATCGTCAAACGACTGCGCGCCGATGCTCAGCCGATTGATGCCGAGCGCGCGGCAGGCAGCCAGCAAGCCGGGGTTCGCCGAGCCCGGTGTCATCTCAATGGTGATTTCGGGCGTTATGTCAAATTGAAAACGAGCGCGCAGTGCGGTGAAGAGCCTCGTGAGCTCTTTGGCGCCCGCAAGAGTCGGCGTGCCGCCGCCCAAATACGCGGAATCGACGGGCGAGTTCAGCAGGTCCGTCGAGACGCGCCCGTCCTGGTTCCCGGACTTGCAGGCGAGCTGCGGCAGCAAATCGATTTCGCGCTCCAGACTGGCAAGGTAGGCTGTGAGATCGCTGGCGGGCGCGACTTTTGAGCTGAAATTGCAGAAGGTACATTTCGAGGAGCAGAAGGGAATCTGAACGTAAACTCCGAGGGACCTCATCTTCGAATTCCTAAGTGATAACGATCAACGAGTTCCATCTTAGACTGAACTTGACCTGCTAGACTCTTATCTTGAACTGGCCATCCGTGAGGGACTCTCCCTCGCCATTGCGGACGAAGAGCTGAGAATTGCGGCCCAAGGTGCAGGAATTAGAATCGCGGGGCCAAATTGACGTTGGCTTAAGCTGGCGGAGGGCTAGTGGCTTCGGACAGATTGAGTCGCAGCGTTTCGGGTCTCGCCAAGCTCAATCACCCACCAACTTCACGTGCAACTGGCGCTCGCGCGGGCCGTCAAACTCGCAAAAGAATACGCCTTGCCAGCGTCCCAGCAGGAGCCGGCCCTTCTCGACGATCAACGTCTTGGAGCAGCCGATCACGGAAGCCTTCAGATGCGCGTCGCAGTTGCCATCATTGTGGTGATAGTTCTTGTCGCGGGGAGCCAGGCCGCTCAGGAAGTTGTCGACATCTTTCTGCAAGGCCGGATCGTCATTCTCCTGGACTAGCACCGCCGCCGAGGTGTGCGGGGTGAAAACGTAACAGACGCCGCTCCGCACACCGGAGTCAGCAACCAGCCTATGGATCTCTGAGGTAACGTCCTTGAACTCGATCCGCGAATGGGTCTGCACCTGGATCGAACGCAGGTGACCGCGTCCGCTCTCAAGCGACACTGCTTTGCCCACTTCGAGCGCCATGTGATCCTCCGCCGGTATTGAGGTTACACTAGAGAAGCGCCATGTTACAACCGAATGACGGCCTTCCCGGGAATCCCGAGAGCACGATTCAAAGAAAACGATCGGCGAGGGTACGCGCATCCGTGGCCTCGCCCGAGCATCGTGGGACATCGCCGATTGCGAGGAGCGCAGGGGCGTTAGGGCGTTACTACCAGCGTCTGCTTGAGGCGCTCGGACCTCAGGGTTGGTGGCCGGCAACAACCGTCTGGAGCCGGCGCTTGAGGGGAAGACTGAGTGCGGGCGAGACGCCCGCGCTCCCAGGGTAGTAATGAATGGACCCTAAAGCTGAGCGTCGCCGCAAGCTCGCCCTGATTCTCCTCTCCATCGTTGTGCCCCTTCTCTTTTTTCTGGGCTGGAGTCTCGCCTCCCTGAAGCTCTCTTTCATTCATCCCGCCGATGCCCAGGAGACCATCCTGCTGCTTGCTCTTTCCACCTTTATCGTGGTGGCATTCGTCATCTTTGGGCTGATTCTGCTGCGAATCCTCCTGAAGCTTCATGCCGAACGCAAGCGCCAGGAACTGGGATCCCAATTCAAGACCAGGCTGGTGGTGGCCTTTCTGAGCCTTTCGCTAGTACCTGTGTCGGTGCTGTTCGTTTTCGCATATGGCCTGTTGAACCGGAGCCTCGACAGGTGGTTTGGCATTCCGTTCGACGCGCTGCGGCGGGATGCGGGGGCCATTTCGGAGCAGCTTGCGGTCGAGGCCGAACAGAGATCAGTCGATGACGCCACTCACCTGGCGACCAATCGCCGGATCATTGAGAGTCTGGAGCGCCGGGACCTGCCTGCGCTCGAAAGCGTGCTCGCCCGGCGCGCTGCGGTCCTGGGGCTCGTCTCAGCGATGATCTGCACTCCGGAAGGCCGGCTCATGGTTCGAAGCGGCGGGGTCGGGCCTTCAGCCGCCGACGTGCCCGGTCTATTCCCGCAATTAAACGCGGCCAGTGCCGGGGAGGCCGGCGAAAGCAGGCGCTGGAGATTTCAGGGCGCCGACTACTTCCTGGGCGCGCAGACCATTAAAGGCGATACCGATAAAGTGCTGGCGGTTGCCGTGAGCGCGCGGCGCTTGCCTCTTGATCTCGTGCAGACGGCGGGCCAGATCGAGCACGAGGCGCGCCAGTATGACGCTCTGAGCCATGACCTGAAGTCGGTGAAGCGCTTCGAACTTTCCGTCCTTGGCCTGCTGACGCTTCTGGTGCTCTTTTCGGCCACCTGGTTCGCGATGTTCTTTTCCAAGCAGGTTACGGTGCCTATTCAGGCGTTGGCCGAAGCCACAGACCAGGTTTCGCACGGCAACCTGGGCTATCAAGTCGGTGTTCGAGCCGATGGCGAGTTGGGCAGGCTGATCCACTCATTCAACGAAATGACGGCCCAGATCGAAGACGGGCGGCGCGCGGTCGATCGCGCCTCCGAAGCTTTGCAGGCCGCTAATCGCGAGCTGGAAGAGCGGTCAAACGTGATGCGGGCCATCCTTGAGAACATCCCTACCGGCGTTATTTCACTCGATGCCCGCGGTGAGATTAACGAGGTCAACGCCACTGCCGAAAGCTTGCTCGGCACTGAGCGGGTGCAGTCGGCAGACCGGCTTTCCGATCTGTTCTCGCCGGACGATGCGCGCGACGTGGCACGCCTACTTCGCCGCGCCGTCCGCCAGCGCGTGGTGAGCCGGCAAATGAAGCTTGATCTGGGCGGCCGCAGCGCCACCGTTGCCCTCACGGCATCGTCGATCCGCACGCGAGACGAAGTGGCGGGTTTCGTGCTCGTGATTGAGGACCTCACCGAGCTGCTTCAGGCTCAACGCGCCGCCGCCTGGAGGGAAGTGGCGCAGCGCCTGGCCCATGAGATCAAGAATCCTCTTACTCCGATCCAGCTATCCACCGAGCGCATTTCCAGGCTGGTGGAACGATCCGGATCGGGCGTTTCTTCGCCGGTCGTCGTATCGGCTGTGGCCGAAAGCGCCGCCTTGATCGGGCGCGAAGTCAGCGCCCTCAAATCGCTGGTGGACGAGTTTTCGGCTTTTGCCCGTTTCCCCTCTTCGCAGCCGGTGTCTTCGAACCTGAACGCTATCGTCGAACAGGCTCTCGAGATTTTTAACGGGCGGCTCGACGGCATCCTTGTGCGCCGCGAACTCAGCCCGGATTTGCCGCGCATTCAGGCTGACCCGGAGCAGTTGAAGCGAGCCGTAGTCAATCTTATCGACAACGCCGCCGAGGCCCTAGACCATTCTGCGTTGCGCGAAATCTGGATCAAGACCGCGCTCGAATCTGAGCGCGATGTCGTGGAGCTGACGGTCGCCGACAGCGGTCCGGGGCTCTCGCCCGAAGCCAAAGAGAAGCTGTTTGTGCCCTATTTCTCCACGAAGGGACGCGGCACCGGGCTGGGACTCGCCATCGTCAGTCGTATCGTCAGCGAGCATCACGGATTCATTCGCGTGGAGGAGAACCGGCCGTTCGGAGCCAGATTTGTTATTGAATTGCCCGTGGAGCGCGCCGGAGGAGTCGAGATGGCCGGCGCTTGAGCGGGCGCAGAATGTGATCCTGCCGAGCCGCTCTTAACGATCCATGACCACGAAGCATTCCATCCTGATTGTGGACGACGAAGGCGGCATTCGCGAATCTTTGAGCGCCGTCCTGCGCGATGAAGGCTACGTCGCGGATTCGGTTGATAGCGCCGAAGCGGGCCTGGACTGGCTCGGCAGCAAGCGCTGCGACGTGGTGATGCTCGATGTCTGGCTTCCGGGCATGGACGGCCTCGAAGCGCTCGAAAAAATTCAAGAGCTCGAAGACCCGCCGCGGGTGATCATGATTTCCGGCCACGGCACCATCGAAACCGCCGTGCGCGCCACCAAACTAGGCGCTTTCGACTTTGTCGAGAAGCCCCTTTCCATCGACAAGACGCTGCTCACACTGCGGCACGCTCTCGATCAGCAGGAGCTGGCAGTCGAGAACCGGAGCTTGCGCAACGAGATTCACGGACGGTACCAGATCATAGGGGACAGCGTTCCCATGAAAGCGCTGCGTCAGCAGTTGGCGCTCGCGGCGCCCACCAACGGCCGGGTGCTCGTCTACGGTGAAAGCGGCGTAGGCAAGGAGCTGGTGGCTCACGCGCTCCATCATCTGAGCCTGCGCAGCGAAAAACGTTTTGTGGAAGTCAACTGCGCCGCTATCCCTGAAGAACTGATTGAGAGTGAGCTTTTCGGGCACCTTAAGGGATCTTTCACCGGCGCCATCGAAGACAAGACCGGTAAGTTCGAGGAAGCCAACGGTGGCACCCTCTTTCTCGACGAGATCGGCGACATGAGCTTGCGCACGCAGTCCAAGGTATTGCGGGTGGTGGAGGAACAGCGCTTTACGCCGCTCGGTTCGGCCGGCAGCCTCACCGTGGACGTGCGGGTGGTGACGGCAACCAACAAGAATCTGAACGAAGAGATCCAGAAGGGCAATTTTCGCGAGGACCTTTTCTACCGGCTCAATGTGATTCCCTTTTTCGTGCCGCCGTTGCGCGAACACTCCGAGGATATTCCTGCTCTGGCCGGGCATTTTCTGGCGGAATTCGCGCACGCCTACGGGCGGCGTCCAAAGCGTCTGGCGGAGCAGGCGCTCGAGGCATTGCTCGAATACCGCTGGCCCGGGAACGTCCGGGAGCTCCGAAACCTGATCGAGCGGCTGGTAATCATGGTGCAAGGGGAGAGAATCGAGCGCCGCCATCTGCCTCCCGCCCTTCAGCACGACCGCGGCCGCTCGAAAGGCGAGTCTGCGGGCGGCGGATTTTTCAGCCTGCAGGACGCTCGTGCCGCTTACGAGCGCGACTACATCGTGCGCAAGCTGGAAGAGAATCGCGGGAATATCAGCCGCACCGCAGAGTCGTTGGGTCTCGAGCGCAGCCACCTTTATCGCAAAATGAAATCTCTGGGGATCGCGGCCGGCGAGGCCAAGACCACCTGATAGCGATCCTACCCGCATCATTGCTTCGATTGATCGGTTTACTTACCCCTTTTGCTTGCACCGCGACAGATGATCCCGGTCCAGCGCGTCCTAATGTGAACATATTATCGCCCGGCCTAATTTCAGCTAGCCCGATTCCTCACGAGCAGCTTTGCGATAAGATTGGGCGAGTTGTCGCAGTTCGAACGTTGGGGCTCTCCGGCAGCGACGGCTGCACTCCTGAACTCAGGCTGCCAGCCTGTAAGTTTCGAATTCCGACGTTCAGCCATGAATGGCAAGGATCCATCACGATTCCCCTGGGGCAAGTGGTTGCTGGTGACGGGTCTCGGGCTTGTCGTCAACAGCGCCTACGTGGCCGCGTTCAGCTCGCCGGACCTCTTCTACGTTACCAACGATCTTCTGCATCCCTTTCTAGGCATCCTGGTCGCGATAGTGCTGGTGATCTTCGCGATTCGCCACCGCGGGTTCTTCGCGGGCAGGAGCGCCGGAATCTCACTGCTGCTGCTGGGTGCGGGGGGTGGCTTCGGATTGTATCTCGCCGTCGCAGGCATGACCCGGCCGCATACCTGGGCTCTGTATCTGCATGTTGGCGGTGTGATAGCGGGCCTTTTCTTCCTGCTCGTACATCTGCGAGCGCGTGTCATCGAAATCCGAAACTCGAAATTCGAAACTCGAAACTCGCGAGCCATTTCGACCTCCGTGTCTCGTTGGTCCGCCGGCGTCATGCTCGGCTCGCTCGTCTTTTACGGGGTTGCGGCCGGTTATCAGCACTACTTTCCCGATCCCGAGTACACCGTCCGGAATCCTTCCACGGCTCCGCTGACAATGGAGCAGGAAGGCGCGGGGGAAGGCAGTCTGCTCTTTCCCAGTTCGGCGCGGACCTCGGACGGGCGGCCCATCGAATCGGGCTTTTTCATGAATTCGGAATCCTGCCAGCGCTGCCATCAGGACATCTACGATCAGTGGCAGAGTTCCATGCACCACATGGCTTCGTTCAACAACCAGTGGTACCGCAAGTCCGTCGAGTATATGCAGGACACGATCGGGATCAAACCGTCGCTGTGGTGCGGGGGCTGTCACGATCATGCTTTGATCATCGCGGGCAAGATGCAGAAACTCCCCATTCGGGACATCGAAAACACTCCGGCGGGACAGAACGGCCTAGGATGCATGTCGTGCCACGCGATCGTCCATGTGGACAGCACCATGGGCCAAGGCGGGTTTACCCTCGAATACCCCAAGCTCGCCGAGCTTGCCGAAAGCCCGAATCCGTTGATGCGCTTCCTGCACGACTACGACACCAAGCTCGATCCCAAGCCTCACCGCTTTGCGTTCCTCAAGCCGTTTCACAAAGATCATACCCAGTTGGCCGGGTTCTGCTCCGCATGCCACAAAGTTCACCTCGACGTGCCGGTGAATCACTATCGCTGGTTCCGCGGCTTCGACGATTACGACAATTGGCAGGCCAGCGGAGTCTCAGGCCAGGGCGCGCGTTCGTTCTACTATCCGCCGAAACCGCAGATGTGCGCGGACTGCCACATGCCCATGGTGCCTTCGAAGGATTTCGGGAACATCGATGGCATGGTGCACTCACATCGGTTTGCCGCTGCGAACACGGCGGTGCCTACGTCCTACGGCGACGACGCTCAAGTGGCCGCGGTGGAGAAATTTCTGAAAGGCGCGCTGACCGTTGACATCTTCGGCCTGGCGGCCGAGCCTGCGGAAGGTTCGGTCTCCGGGAAGATTCGGACTGCGGCGGGCGAGGCTCCGCAGCTCTCGAGCACGTTCGCCGTGGGCGAAGAGTCCTCAGCCGGCCTCGCTGCTTCGACAGCCACCAACGCACCGCCGGCCGCGCTGATGGCGCCCCTGGGACGGGCAGCCGCGCAACTCCATCCCGGCGAGACGGCGCGGGTTGAAGTAGTGGTGCGGACGCGGAAGGTGGGCCATTTCTTCCCCGCCGGCACGGTGGACGCCGCTGATTGCTGGCTGGAGTTGCAGGCTCGCGACAGCAGGGGGCGCATCGTCTTCTGGAGCGGTGAGGCCGCTGACGATGGCAAGGGGCCCGTGGAGACAGGCGCCCACTTCTATCGCTCGCTGCAGCTCGACGAGCACGGCAATGTGATCAACAAGCGCAACGCCTGGTCAACCCGCGCTGTCGCGTATGCCCGCCTGATCCCGCCCGGCGCCGCCGACACGGTTCACTTCCGGCTCAGCGTGCCCCGCGACGCCGGCGACCACATTACGCTGATCGCGAAGCTGAATTACCGCAAATTCAGCTGGTGGAATACGCAGTGGGCTTTCGCCGGCGCGCGCGATCCGGCCAACGCGCACCCCGACGTCACCCGGAACTACGATGACGGGCGCTGGGTGTTCACGGCGCCGGTTTCGGGCGTCTCGGCGAAATTCAAGCGGATTCCTGACGTGCCGATCGTCGTGATCGCCGAGGACAGCAAGACTGTTCCGGTTACGATCTCGCCCAAGGGTGGACCCGCCTTCACCGGGTCGGCCGCGTTGGACGGTCACGATTGGGAACGCTGGAACGACTATGGAATCGGGCTGCTGCTGCAAGGCGATCTGAAGGGCGCGGAGCGGGCCTTCGAAACCGTCACCAAAGTGCGCCCGGATTACGCCGACGGTTGGACGAACGTGGCGCGCGCACTCATCCAGGAAGGCAACACCGACGCTGCCAAGCCGATACTGGCGAAGGCGTTGCAGCTTAATCCCAATCTGGCCAGCGCCCACTACTTCGAGGGACTCGCGTTCAAGACGGACGGCGATTATGCGGCAGCTTATCAACAATTCGCGCTGGCCGCCGCGCGTTACCCGAGCGATCGCGTGAATCGCAATCAGATGGGCCGGATGCTTTTCCTCGAGCGCAAGTATCAGGAAGCCGTAGCGGAGTACGCGCGTACGCTCAGCATCGATCCGGAGGACCTGGAAGCGCACTACAACCTGATGCTCTGCTATCGTGGGCTCGGCGACGACCCCCAAGCCGCGCGCGAGGAGAAGCTCTACTTACGGTTCAAAGCCAACGAGGCCGCCCAGGCGATCACCGGCGCGTTCAAGCTGGCGCACCCCGACGACAATAACGAGGCGCAGCCGATCCACGAGCATGTATCGGTGCGGCTGACCGGGGAAAAGGGCAGCAGACCATATCCAGTCGAGGCCGCGCCGAAACCCGCGACCGGCCGGGGCAATCCGGTGGCCAGGAACAATCGTGTCGCGCAAGGTGCGCGCGGCTTGGTTGCCGATGCCCGGCCAGGAAGCGGGCGGTCGAAGTGATTTGGAAAGACGGCCGAAAGCCTGCAGTCGCGCACATCATCTTCCTCTTATTCACGGCGGTGGCCGCGGGTCTCTTGATTAGTCCCTCGTGGCCTCGATCGGGCGCGGCTGCCGGGGACACTTCAGTTCACTTCGACGACATCACTCGCCGCGCCGGCATCAACTTCACCCATTACACTGGCGCCTTCGGAAAGAAGTATTTGCCCGAGACCATGGGCTCCGGCTGCGCCTTTATCGATTACGACAACGACGGCAATCCCGACATCCTGCTGGTGCAAGGCGGCGACTTCGCGGATCACCCTTCAGGCCAGCGCCGGACGTTGAAACTATACCGCAACAACGGCAATGGGACCTTCACCGACGTTACCGCGCGCTCGGGCCTTGGGATCGAATTTTACGGCATGGGGGTTGCTGTCGGCGATTACGACAACGACGGCTGGGACGACATTTATCTTACCGGTCTCGGCGCCTCCCATCTGTTTCACAACCAGCACAACGGCACATTCAAGGATGTAACCCGCGAAGCAGGAGTCAACAATACCGGTTTTGGGGCGAGCGCCGCCTGGCTCGACTACGATCACGACGGACGGCTCGATCTGTTCGTCACGAACTATGTGAAATGGTCGCCGAAGGCCGATATCTATTGTTCGCTCGACGGCCACGCCAAGTCTTATTGCACCCCGGAGGCTTATCACGGCGACACATGCCGGCTCTATCACAATCTGGGCGGCGGCCGCTTTGAGGACGTGACGCGGAAGGCCGGCATTGAAGATTCGACGGGAAAATCGTTAGGCGTGGCGGTGATCGACTACGATCAGGATGGCTGGCCTGACATCGCGGTGGCCGACGACACGCAGCCGAGCAAGCTCTATCACAACAATCGCGACGGCACTTTCACGGAGCAGGCTGTCCAGGCCGGCATCGCCTTTAGCGAGGACGGAGTCGCGCGCGGGGCCATGGGCATCGACGCCAGGGATTTCGACGGTACCGGCTACCCCAGTCTCGCCATCGGCAACTTCTCAAACCAGATGATGGGCCTCTACCACAACGAGAAAAACAAATTCTTCATCGATGTTGCGCCCGCTTCGTCGCTCGGCCGCGCCAGCCTGCTATCGCTCTCCTTCGGTTTGTTCTTCTTTGATTACGACCTTGACGGCCTGCCCGACATCTTCGTGGCCAATGGGCACATCGAGCCCGACATCAACCGCATTCAACCGCAAGTCGCCTACGCCGAGCTTCCGCTTGTTTTCCACGATGACGGCCACGACGGCAAAGGAGGCGCCCGCTTCGCTGAGACCGGCAGGCAAATGGGATTCGTCAAACCGATGGTGGCTCGCGGCGCTGCCTACGCCGATATCGACAACGACGGCGCGCCTGACATCCTTCTGACCACCAACGGCGGCCCGGCGTACCTCTTTCACAATGTGGGAGGGAGCCGCAACAACGCGATCCGCATCCGAACCGTGGGAACGCGTTCAAACCGCGATGGCATCGGCGCCGTGGTCCGGGTCAGCTTCGCCGGCCAGCCGCTCCCCGATGACTGGCAAAGCGTCCACTCAGGGTCCAGCTACTGCTCGCAAAGCGAGTTGACGCTTACTTTCGGCCTGGGAAAGGCCTTGGTCGCGGATGTTGTCGTGACTTGGCCCAGCGGGCAGAAGGATACATTCAAAGGCCTGCGCGCCAATGCCACATACACCGTGCAAGAGGGTGGACAGGTCCTGGCCCAGCGACCGTTCCAACGGTAGAATACCAACCGGATCGCTTCGCGAATCGCGCGTGTCAGGCCCCATCGAACTTGGTCCTCGTAGAGACTCCTGGATTCCCTTTGCCAGCTTAAGCCTCTCGCGCCACGCGGGTGTCATAAAAAATCTGCCGCCCGATGCTAACTTTTCCTAGGGGGGCGGCGTCCAACGGTCTGACAATTCGATCATGGAGCGGGCCGGACTCCAAGCGGATCGCGGAGGGAGACTGCGATGCGACGCTGGGGAGTCATTTTACCTGCGCTATGCGTGATCTTGGCCCCTCTGGCTTCTCGCCTCAGAGCTCAGCAATCAACCTGGGATCAACTGGACTCACGCGGGTCCGCGTTGTATCAATCCGGCAAATACGCCGAGGCCGAAGCCGAGCATGAGGCGGCCCTGCAACAGGCCGAGGCGTTCCCGCCAAACGATGTGCGCCGTACCACCAGTCTGAACAACCTCGCTATGGACTACGAAGGCGAGGGCAAGTACGCCGACGCGGAGCCGCTCTTCCGCCGCTCGCTCGAGCTGCGCGAGAGGTTGCTCGGTCCGCAAAGCGCCGCCACAGCCCGCGCCCAAAACAATCTGGCCGGCCTCTACCAACTCGAGTCGCGGAACCCGGAAGCTGAGGTCCTTTTCCAGGACGCCTTAGCGTCGCAAGAGGCAGCCTTGGGACCGAATGACCCTGAAGTGGCGCGTACACTGAACAATCTCAGTGTTCTCTACAGCAGCACCCAGCGCTTCGAGGAGGCCGAGCGTTTCGCCCGGCGGGCCCTCGCCATCGATGAGAAAGCTGTCGGACCCGGCGACCCGATTGTGGCTACGTTGCTCACCAATATCGCCGGAGCCGAGATGATGCAGAACAAGGGCGTGGACGTTGAACCTCTCTACCTGCGCGCCCTAGCGGTCAGCGAAAAGGCACTGGGACCTAATCATCCGAGCGTGGCGCTCATCCTGAGCAGCCTCGGCGCATTCTACCAGCGCGAGGGAAACAAGAAGCGGGCCGAAAAGCTTTTCAAGCGCGCCCTCGCCATCCAGCAACGGGCGCTAGGACCGGGCAATCCGGCGGTGGCGGCCACGCTCGCCAATCTGGCGCGCCTCTACAGCGCCCAACACAAGCAGCGGCAGGCGAACGCACTGCAGGCGCAGGCCAATTCGATCCTGGGCAAGGCGTCGCCCAGTCTAACGCCCTAGCTTGGCACCACGCCCTTGTCACGAAGGCGCCTATCACCTTGCCTGCATTCTCCCGCCGGGCGCTCTCGCGTCGCAGTCGATCTCACTTCATAATAAGACCAAGGCTCGGCGCAGGAGCCGGCTCTTGACGCGCCTCGTGGTCCGAACATGCTCGTTCTTCTCAAAGCGCTGCTAATTGTGCTGATGGTGGCGCTGAACGCCTTCTTCGTGGCGGCCGAGTATTCGGTGCTGCGCATCAGGCGCAGCCGTCTCGACCAACTCGCGGGTGAGGGCAAGAGTGGCGCGCGGCTGATTCAAGCGTTGCTGGCCGACACGAGTATGCTTTTTTCCGGAATTCAACTGGGGATTACGGTTGCGAGCCTGCTAATGGGGTGGCTCGGCGAGCAGATCATCGCGAGCGGAATCGAGGCGCTGCTCGAGGGCCGCGTTCACCGCTATATCTCGCTCACCATCGCTCATTCGGCAGCGGTGGCAGCGGCGTTTCTGTTCGTCACGATTCTCGTCATGGTGCTCGGCGAACTCGTGCCGAAGACGCTCGCTTACGAGCGCGCCGAACGCGTGGCCCTGATGCTGGCCCGGCCCGTCTCGCTCTTCTTCAAAGCCGCCAGGCTGCCGGTGGCGCTCCTGGATCGCACTTCGAGCGGCCTGCTCCGGCTGCTCCGGCCGGAACCCTCCACCCCTCACGGGCCGCCCGTCACCCCGGAGGAGCTCAAGCTGCTCGTCTCCGCCATTCGCGAGCGCGGGCTGCTCGAAGAGGAACAGGAGGAGATGATTCACAGCGTATTCGAGCTGGAGCGCGTTCGAGTGCGCGAGATCATGGTGCCCTGGCCCAAAGTCCACTGCCTGCCGCTCGCGAGCAGCCTCAGCCAGGTGCTCGAAGCCGCGGTGCGCGATCAGCACACCCGCGTTCCCATCTACGATGAGACGCGCGATAACGTGATCGGCATTCTCCACACCAAGGATCTGCTGGCGCTTCTCTCGGATCGCGAGCGCCGGCGCATTCCTTTCGCCGCGCCCTTTGACCTTCGCCGGCTCCTTCATCGGCCCATGATTGTGCCCGAGACCATGACCTTGGCCCAAATGCTCGAGGAATCGCGGCCCCGGCACGCCCAAATCGCGTTGGTGGTGGATGAGTTCGGCACCTTCGTCGGCCTGGTGACGCTTGAGGATGTTCTGGAGCAGATCGTGGGCGAGATCGAGGACGAGTACGACCCTACAAGAGACACCCCAGGCCGGGCTAGCGGCAGTGTATTCGACCTCGATGGCTCTCTAAGCCTGCGTGAACTGGCCGACGACTACAGCCTGGAACTGCCGCGAGGCGAGGGCTACGAGACGCTGGCGGGCTTCGTGCTCGACCGGTTGGGCGCGGTGCCGCGCGGGAACGAGACCTTCGTTTTTGAGAACCGGCGTTACACGGTGCTGGCGATGGAAGGCCGGCGCGTGGCACGGGTGCGCATCGAAAAACTGCCCGAGCCCTCTCCGACTTTGCGCGCGGCGGCGCCAGCCACTGCGGTCACGAGTCGAAGCCAGCCTTCTTGAGGCGCAGCGGGATTCGTCGTCCAAAATGCGTCCCTAAGTCTTTTGAAATCATGGGCGAAAACAAAGCGAAAGATTTTCAGAAGTGTGCAACAACTTTACACTTGCACCATTTTGGGGCATAAGAAATCGGGCTCGAAAATCAGTGGACGAAAACAAGGCGAAAGGTTTTCAAAAGTGTGTAGGAACTTTACACTTGCACCATCTTGGGGCATAAGAAATCGGGCTCGTCACGTTTCAAAGCATCACGAAACAGGACAATAAATGTCAACTTCGGGGTCTGGATGCACAGAGCGAAGCTCTGCCATGAACCGCCGCCAAAATCGCACAGCTTCGTTGTGCGCCAGCCGGCGAGTGGTCGGTATCTTCCATCAGATCCTGTTCGGCTATCCGGACCCCGAGAGAATACCGACCCCTTACGTGGAGAGGCAAAATCTGACACTCAGAATGCAACTTCATAGATTTACAAGACTTACTAACGCGTTCAGCAAAAAGTTATTGCATCTGAAAGCCGCACTTTCAGTTCACTTTGCGTGGTATAATTTTATTCGTATCCACCAAACGCTGAGGGTTACACCGCCGATGCAGGCTGGAGTATCAAATCGCGTATGGAAGTTTCAGGAGATTTTAGCATCCTGGGTGCTACATGTGGAATCAGTAGGGTGAGGTCCAAGTGCTCTGTTTTCTTAATTTTTTCTTGACTTTTGTCGAAGGACGTGCTAAATGAGCAAGTGCAGAGAATCATTAGGATCGGCAGAAATGGGAGAGTCCAAAAATGGAGGGAAATCAATACTTCTTAACACGGCTCAGAGAACTCGAAAAGACATACGGGATGGAATCGTGGTTGTTCCAAGCCCTGTACGAAACCCACAAAGAGGAACTCCCCGGATATAACCGGACGACAGCAGCCGTAGATTATTGCGAATGGGCGTTTCTGTGCGAGAACCTCGAATCGATCTCCGCAGACCCCTTCGAAAGTCCGCCAGCGTGCGGCGTGGGTCAGCAAAAGCCCGAGCAGTGCTCGGGCTTTACTTTTATTAGGGGTGAACGTGATCGATTCCGTTCCAGCGTATTTTCAAAGTGTCGAGAAACTCCTTTGGGACATGTCAACATATGCTGAAGTCGATATGTTCGGTGGCGCGCAATGGGGTCCGAACTACGACAGGTGGGTCATCGCAACATTCAGGGCAAGGGTAAGATTTCGTACCGGTCACAGCTTGGCCATTTCCGACAACTTTTCAAGAAAACATCATTTGCGACAGGACTGGTCCCGGAAATTCTCCTACCTCTTTACCAACCAAGATTCTGAGAGGATGTTTCTTTTTGACACTCACGGTCTTTTCGGCCTGGAGTGTCACATGCAGCCTGACGATGATACCCGACTGACTGAGGGCGATCCCAAGCTGAAAGGATTCTCACCACGCGACGTCGATTTCACTGATATTTGCACATTAGTTCAGAGGCACTTTGAGGACATCCCGTTCCCCTGGGAGCAACGACAGTGAGAAACCAATTCCTGTCACGAATTTACTATTTCGAGGACGAGGGCAGGCAAAATCTGAGTCGTGTCCTGAACACCATTAAGAAGGCGGTGGACCGCCGTCCAGATCTCAAGACTCATAAGCTAGTGGTTTTCACTGCTATGGGCGAGGGTCCGGCCCTGGCCTTCAACAAGTTCAAAGAACACGACCTCAAGATCATCGCGGTTACGTTCCCGTCCGGGTTCTCTGTTACGAAAACCACAGAGGATGGAACCAACATCGAGTCAACGCCCACGATTTCCGAAAAGCTCCGCAGGTTTTTTGCCGGCGTCGGGATACCGGTACTGACTGGGAGTTTGCCTTTTGATGATATTGGCGGCGTTCCGCCAGTTAATCAGCATATGAAGCTCATCAGGGACACTCTCTCCCTGTTCGGAGGCGGGTTCTCGCTGTGCGTACAAGCGGTCATCCAGGCGTGCGACATGGGCGTAGTGGATGTCGGAGAGAGGGTAATCGTAATGTCTGGCGATTGCGCGGCGATTATGACCGCTTCAAACCGGGCGAAATTTCTATCGAAAGAGGATGGGCTTTCGATCAACGAAATTCTCTGCAAGCCCCGAACACTCGGCCTAACCAGAACGCCTAGAAAAGAAGCCGAGAAGGTTGTTAGCGGAGACCTCTTCGAAGAAAAAAGAGCAAAGCTGCTGCCTCCGGTGTAGGCTAGTTTGTAGTCACATCGCGGATGTAATTCAGCGGCCGATCAATGACACAGAACACCGTGCCCTCCAGCCTTGTTTGATGAATCTGGTGAGACCCAGTACCACTGCAAATAGTGGGCTTATGGATTTTGCGGGCCTGTACGCTCACCTTTTCCCCTTGAATGGCCTCGCCAGGATTTGAATAAATCCTAGTGGCCGTCTGCTTTAGGTCCTTTTGTCTCATGGATTTTTCAGCATCCCGATACAACCTTCGTTTTCAAGCTCGTTGCAAAGCTCGACAACCAGTTCCAAGTCGAGACTGAGCCGCTCTGCCACGTCGCTGTAAAACAGGGTCTCATTTGAGTTCTTGAACAATTCGAGTATTTCCGCCTTCGCCTGCTGCCGAGTGATCGCTCGCAGGACCACTGTGTGTGTGCGTTCACCGACGATGTGTCCCACCAAATTTTTCATCTCCACGAGAAGCCGTTCATTGAACTCCATGACCTTCGCGTCGTGTTCGATCGCTCGCTCATTCTGCCTCTCGTATTTTCCAAGAAAATCGTCAAACCTCTGGGGCAGGGCTGCGATCCTTTCCAGCGTATCGCGCAGTTCAGTGAACTCCTTGACCACCTGCGCTAATCCACCCTTGTGTCCAAGCACAGGTTCGATGTCTTTGGATGTGAAAGTTTCCCTGCCCTGATACTCACCCGTATATCCTCGACTCGCATTTTCCTCCAACTGGTGAAATTCCAAAGACAAGAAAGTTTCGCCATAATCAAGGGCAATCGGTGTGGTTGTCAGATTAAACAGGGTCACAGATAACTTGCCCACGAATCCCGGATCGACTTGAGGTCCTACAGAAGCGTGAATCCCACGACGTGAGAGCCCGGACTTTAGGCCGAAATGCCCGGCAATATTCAGTGGGAGTTCGATGTGTTCCATGGCGTAAATTACAGCTGGGGCATATGGAGCAATCACAAGAAGGCGCTTTTCTTCTAGGTTGATCCTGACACTGTCTCCGTTTTGGGGAATGGTGGCCGCGTCTTTGCCAACTCTCAAATCATAACTGGCTGGTTCGAGGTAACGGTCTTCAAAAGGCGTGATGACGAGATGGCCCGCGCCGATTTCACGGCGTATCTGACCGTCAGTTAGAATCATCTCGTGTGACCCATGTCTGGATAGGCATATATCCACATCGGACCCTGCAAGTCAAGCAATTTATTTGCCACTCATTCCCCAAGTGACGCCACTATCGTGGCTCGATGGTCGACCCTGGCTCAATTGAGCACCAGCCTGACTTCAGCGCCCGGACTCACTCCCAGCATCTCCGCGGCCGAGGCCTGGCGCGCCGCGATCTCCACCAGTCCGGCGCTGCCGACGATGGCGAAGATTTCGCCTGGACCGCCGGCCGCGTAGCTGTTCACCAGACGAGTGACTCGCCGGCCGCCGATGAGCAGGCAGAAGCTCACTCCTGCGGGCAGATGCTCGGCGGTGAAGTTGGTGATGAGATTGCCAAACTTGTCGGCGCGGAGCACCGCGCCGCGAACCAGGCTGGCGCTGGCGCGTTCGGGCTTGCCGGTGCGCAGCCTGACGTAGTCCGTGATCGTGCTGCCAAACTTCTGCGGGTCGATGCCGGTGCTGAGCCATCCCGCCACGGGCGCGAAGATATCACGGCCATGGAAAGTCTGGCTCACCGGCTTGTGGAAATACTCCACGGCGGTGAGGTGGCGCACTTCAAAATGGGATTCACGCTGATAGACCAGCTCGAAGACGCCATTGTCGGGCCCGATGAAATACGCCTCAGCCGCGCTCACGAGAATCGGCCGCCGCTCCGAGCCCACGCCCGGATCCACCACCACCAGGTGGATGGCGCCGCGAGGAAAGTACGGGTAACTTTGCGCCAGGGCCAGGGCGCCGTCCAGAACGTCAAACGATTCCACCTGGTGCGTAAGATCAACGAGGCGCGCTTCGGGGTTGATGCCGAGAATCACGCCCTTCATGATGCCGGCAAAAGGATCGCGCAATCCGAAATCGGAGATGAGAGTGATAAGTCCAGGCAAACTCGCCTCGTAACCAAATCTTATTGAAGATTGCAAAATAGAGTGACGGCCGCTCCTGTAGCGCCGGTGTCCCCACCGGCGTATTCGGCGCTGAGGACAGCGCCGCTACAGCGAACGATGTCACTATAATTTGCAATCCTCTGTAGTTGACGACTCTTTCTCCCCTCGTCTCCTCCGGGCGGGCGCGAGGAGGACTGTCACGGTTGAACTCCTACCCGGCCGAAGCAGGAGAAATCGTACGACGGTTCGAGCTCGACGACGCGAAGCCAGGCGCGCACGGCGTCGCCGGGTTCACCCAAAGAAACCAGACTGAAGCCGAGAGCATGGTGAACGAAAGCGTCAAAAGCGCGGTAAGCGAGAGCTTCCTCGTAGGCGGCGCGAGCGCCAACCCAATTGGATCGGAGCAGACATTGAAAGCCCCGCTCGCAAGCGCGCGCCCAGGCGGCGTTCTCAGGATTGATTTCCACGTCCGCCGGCGTCTCCCGGCGCAGCGCCAGGAGCTTTTGGGCGCAGTCCGCCAGGCTCTCGCCGGCCGGGGAGGCCTCAAAGATGGCCGCCGACTGTATGAGCTCGCGCAAAGCCTGGTTCAGGTCCTCCCGGCTGGGCTCCGCGGCATACAGCAGCTTGAGCCCGCGCCGGTAATGATTTCGGCTTTCGAGTAAAGCCTCCGCACGGATCAGAAATTCCTCAGCCTTGGCATGGTCCGGATTGATTTCGAGCGCGCGACGGTAACAGGCTGCCGCACGTTCGAGGTCGCCGAGCGTTCCGCTGGCGCTGCCCAGCACGTAGTGTGTATCAGCGTCGTCAGGCTCGGCCTGAAGCGACCGCTCCAGCGCCTCCAAGGCGATCTTAGGCTCGCGAATTTCCAGATAGCAGATGCCGAGCGCCCGCCAGGCGGCGGCGTTCGAGGGGTCTTTCGCCGCCACTTGGGCGAGAATCTCAATGGCCGCAGGAAAATCAGCACGACCCAGTGCATCGAGGCCGGCCTGAAGTCTTTGTTCGGAATCGAAACTTGGAACCAAACTAATCGGGAACCTCACTCTTGCTTTCCACCGGCGAACATGACGCGATAGTCGTTGAAGCTCATCGGGGCCACGCGCGCCGCCGTCTCCAGATTTTCCTCCACGTGCTCGCGCCGGCTCATGCCCACCAGGGCCGCCGTTACACCCGGCGTGGAGCGCACGAACTGAATGGCGCGCTGAGCATCGGTGACAAGGCCGGGGAGGTGCCGGACGATTTCCTCGGGCAATCCCTCCGCGAGGCGTCCTTGAAGCAGACTGGCGCTGGCAAACACCATCAGACCGCGAGACCTGGCCGCCACCAGGGCCGGAGCGGGCTCGCCATCCAACACCTGCGTGCTCGGGTCAAGCGCTTCCAGCATGGCGAGGTTGAAGGGAAGCTGCACGGCCCGGAAATGGTGCGCCGGTCCCCCGGCATCCTCGGCGATCTTCAGCATTCCGATCAGCGACATCGCGTCCTGCGCGCCGGGAGCAACGCGATAGGCATTCCAGGTGGCAGTCCCATAGGCGCGGATCTTGCCTTCTGCGACCGCAGACTCCAGCGCCACAAACGCCTCTTTGACGCGCGCCTGAAAATCCTCGCGCGTTCTGCGGCTGAGTTGAGTTTCGGGATTGTGGATGTAGTAGAGATCGATCGTCTCCAGCCCCAGATTATTGCGGCTGGCCTCGATTTGATTGGCAAGATACGCGGGCGACATCACGTGACAGCCCGCGGCCACATCGTCTGCCTGAACCAGGCCGGTGGCCATGAAGCGCTCATGAAAATACCGGTTCGCGTCCGGAGGCTCAGCTCCATCGAAACTGAGGAACCCGCCCTTGGTGGCGACGAACACTTCATCGCGCCGGAGCTTTCCCCCGCCGATCAGGTCCCGGAGTGTCTCGCCGACGGTGCGCTCGCTACGCTGGTGACGGTAGTTGACAGCCGAATCGATGACGTTCACGCCGAGCTCGATGGCGCGGCCGATGGCGCTGCGGTAGAGAGCGTCCGTGGCGGCATCGGGCTCGCCCAAGTAAGTGCCAAGCCCTATCGAGGAGAGCCAAAGACCGCGCGTTTCACGAAAATGACCCGCCAGCCGGCCCGCAAAGCGCTCACGAAAACGCGCGGTGCCTTCCGGCGTAGCATAGCCGGGAATCAGGACGGGATCGGAAGTCATGCGGGTTGCCCCTACCCTCTTGATCGAGTTCCATCTCCCTTATAGTCGTATCCGAGGGCGAGGTCAATTCTCGCCCTGCATCGTCGAAGTCAATCGTCAGTCAGTGCCCGACGACGATTTGCCGGTTTCGCAGGTTGCGACAGCACCACCGGCGGCCCACACAAGGCTCCTTGACGCTGCCACGGGCCTTCCGCTAATCTCGCAAAAGGGCAATCCTCTATGAAACGATATTTCCTGGCCGCTCTCGTGGCCATGCTGTGGGCGCCGCTTGCGAACGCCCAGAGCGACCAGAGCAACCAACCGGCCGCCAAGCCTGAATCTTCCACACAGGAAGCAGCTCAGAAGACAATCCAGGTGCAGGTGAACCTGGTGAACGTGCTCGCGACCGTGACCGACAAAAAGGATCGCATGATCCTCGACCTGACCCAGGACGATTTCCGCCTCTTCGAGGACAAACGGCCGCAGGCGATCAAGTTCTTCAGCCGCGAGGCCGACCTGCCGTTGCGCATCGGAGTCCTCATCGATACGAGCAACAGCGTGCGCGAGCGGCTCCACTTCGAGCAGGAAGCCGCGGTGGACTTCTTGAACGAGGCGCTCCGGCCCGGCCAGGATCAGGCTTTCGTGGTGGGTTTCGACGTGGAGCCGCAGGTGGTGCAGGATTATACGGACGATACCGACAAGCTTTCCGCTGCCGTCCGCGGCCTCGCGGCCGGTGGAACCACGGCGCTATACGATGCCATCTACTATGCCTGCAAGCAGAAGATGCTGGTGCCGCAGCCCACCGAGCCCTATCTGCGCCGCGTTCTGATTGTGGTTAGCGACGGGCGCGACAATCAGAGCGAGCATTCGCGCGAAGAGGCGCTCTCCATGGCCCAGCACTCCGAGGCCATCATCTTCGCCATCAGCACGAACAACAGCGGCACCAACACGGCCGGATCCAGAACGCCCAACGGCTACAGCGCCGGCGATAAGACTCTTTTGCGCCTTGCCGAACAAACCGGGGGACGCGTTTTCTTTCCCTTCGAGGCCAGCGACCTGGCGTCAAATTTTCAGGAGATCGCGCGCGAGCTGCGCAGCCAGTACAGCATCGGTTACGTGTCCTCGAACCAGGCGAAGGACGGGACCTTCCGGACGATTCAGATCGAGACCGCCACCAAGGGTCTGCGGGTGCGCGCCAGGGCCGGATACTACGCGCCGGGTCCCGCCAATGCCGCCAAGTGAACCGGTTGGCGGGGCCGCGAGGCGTCCCGCATATTTGGGTCGAAGAGGAGGATGGATATGAACGCTGCAGGCGCTGCCGAAGCTCCGGCTACTCCCCTCTTGATTTTCGAAATGATGCAGGCGCATCAGCGTACCGCGGCGTTGAAGGCGGCGATTGAACTCGATGTGTTCCGGGCCGTGGGTGAAGGGCCGGGAGACGTAGGCTCTATCGCCCGGCACTGTTCGGCATCCGAACGCGGCATCCGGATCCTCTGCGACTTCCTGACGATTCACGGGGTCCTGGTGAAAGAGGGCGGGCGATACCGGCACAGTCCCACGAGCGCCGCCTTCTTGGATCCGCGCTCGCCTTCGTGCCTGGCCTCCATCGCGCAATTTCTCAGCAACCCGGCAATGCAGGAGCCATTCAATCACCTGGCGGACGTCGTCCGCGCCGGGCGTACCACCCTGCCGGGCGCTGGAAGCGTGGAGCCGGAGAATCCGATTTGGGTGCAGTTCGCGGAAAGCATGGCGCCGATGATGGCGCCAATGGCTCCCGCGCTGGGCTCGATTGTGCTGGAGGGGCGCACAGATCCGATGCGCGTTCTGGATATTGCGGCAGGGCACGGTCTGTTCGGTATCGAAATCGCGAAGCAGAACCCACACGCCCGCGTCACCGCTCTCGATTGGGCGCCCGTGCTGCGCGTGGCTCTGGAGAATGCCCGCAAAGCCGGCGTCCAAGACCGCTACTACATGCTATCCGGCAGCGCTTTCGAGGTCGATTTCGACGGGCCTTATGACGCCGCGCTGCTCACCAACTTCCTCCACCATTTCGATCCGCCAACCTGCGTAGGTCTGTTGAAGAAGGTCCATGCCGCTTTGCGGCCCGGGGGCCGCGCTGCTGCGCTCGAGTTCGTGCCCAATGAAGACCACGTCTCCCCACCCATGCCCGCGGCCTTCAGCTTGACGATGCTGGCCTCCACCGTGGCCGGCGACGCCTACGCCTTAGGCGAGCTCACGGCCATGTACAACGAGGCCGGTTTCGAAGGCGTCACTGCGCAGCCGATTCCTATGTCTCCTCACACTGTGGTGCTGGGTCGCGCCTGAGTTGTTCGGGTTAAAGTCTGAAATGTCGATCCTGAAATGGCGGATCGGGGCGCTTCGCCGCACTGTTCAGCCGGTAGGAGCGTAGTAGCCGCGTCGCGCTTGAATGTCATAGTGGCCCTGCTTCGCCCGGACCTTGATGTGGCGGAACGTGCCGTCGGCATTGCGGTCGGTGGGAGTGTAGCCGAGCAGGTACTGAGTGCGCAGTTCGGCGGCGATTTCCTGGAAGGCGTCGGCGGTGTTGCGGGGATTGTCGGCGCGGATCACGCGGCCGCCCGTCTCTCCGGAAAGCTTATTGAGGGCGCCTTCGCCGCCGTAACCCAGGCTCATGCGGCCGTAAAAGGGGCGATCAACGAGCAGGACGGAGTAAATGATCACATCGGCTCGCTGGGCGGCTTCCAGGCTGGCGTTGAGCGTTTCCTTGCTGCCTTCGTCCTCTCCATCTGTTACCAGGATGATCACCTTGCGGCCGGCCTCGTTTCGCAGCATGTCGTGTGACGCCAGATAAACCGCGTCATAAAGATGAGTGGCGCCACCGGCCGAGGGAAACGTGCCGGGCAGCGGGCCGGCGCCACCGCCGTTGATCTCCGTACCGTCGATGGCCTTGGTGAGATATTTCAGATCGCTCGTGAAGTCCTGCAACAGTTCCACCTCGACGTCAAAGTGCAACACCGCGAAAGCGTCTTTGGGACGCAGCACCTGGCTCGCGAACTGTTTTGAGGCCTCCTGCTCGGCGGGCAACACGCGCTGCTGGCTGGGGCTGGTGTCGACGGCAAGCACCAGTGTGAGTGGAGTGTCCGTCTGTTTGGAAAAATACTTGATTTCTTGAGGAGTGTTGTTCTCGGTCACCTCAAAGTCGTTCTTGGTCAGGTCGGGCACCAGCCGCTTGTGATCACGAACCACCGCATACACGTTAACGACATTAACCTGAACCTTGAGCGTGGGCTGCTGTCCGGCTGCCCCCTTGTTCGCATCTTGAAACCCCTGCAAGATTAGCGGCACAAGACCGAGCCCGCACGCGATAGCAAGTGGAACCCAAGGCCGACTGGAGCGCATCCACGAAGCTTTCATTAGAGAATCCTCGATCAAATGACAAAGACAATCTTTTCCTGTGATGCCGATTCAACGGGGCGCGTTTTACCGCAATCGAGCTCGCAGCAGCAACGCTCGTTCGCGCTGCGCACGATGATTGCAGCAGTGACGAAGGTCCGAAGGATGCCTGCGCCTGATCTGGACGTGATAAATGAGGGTGATGGTCGCGACGAAACGAAGGCCGTGGTGCGAAGTTTTCGTTCATTGCAATCACTTTTTGCTTGACAATAGATTCGACACTCACTATACATTGGAATGACAACGCGCTCCGCCAATCGTTATTGGCGGATAATTTGAAACTTGAGAGGAGAATAGAATGCCAGCAAAAAAGAAAGCCAAGAAGAAGAGGTAACTCTTCGAAGGCATCTGATTTGACATTCGGGGATGCAGCGATGCATCCCCGAGCTGTTTTCAGGGCTGTTTTTCCGCACCATTGCCGCACGCCGTCTCGTCTTCGACACTCGTTTTCAAAGGTAAAAGCTCCTGTTCCTCCGGCCGCAGGCTTCGCGGCACTTCGTCGATCGGTTCCATCTCCGCGATATCCTCGCCGGTTGCAGCTCCCAGGTCTTTGAACTTCCGGGCCGTGGCCAACACGCGGCTCTCCATCGACGCGGTAGCGCGATTATAAGTGTCCACCGCTCGCTTGAGGCTTGATCCTACCTCCGCAAAGTGGCTGGCGAAGTTGCGCACGCGATCATAGAGCAGCCGGCCTTGCTCGCTTACGGCCTGCGCGTTCTTCTCCACTTGTTCCTGGCGCCAACTGAAGGCCGCAGCCAGAAGCAAGCCGACAAGAGTGGTCGGCGTGGCCATCACCACTCGTTTCTGGATGCTGTCTTCGATCAAAGTACGATCCGTCTCGAGCGCCGCACTTAGGAATGCGTCGCCCGGCAGGAACAGCACCACCATCTCGGGAGCCGGTTGAAGCTGCTCCCAGTAGGCGCGCGCCGCGAGCTGATTCATGTGCGTTCTCACCAGTCGGCCGTAATCCGTCAAGGCGGCGCGGCGCTCGGGCTCAGTCGTGGCGTCCATGGCGTCCAGGAAGGGTTGCAAGGCGGCTTTGGCGTCAATCGCAATGCGGCGTCCGCCCGGCAGATTCACCACCACGTCGGGCCGGAGGCGTCCGTCCTCGCGGTGAAGTGTCAACTGTTCGGTGAAATCGCAGTATCGGGACATGCCGGCCAGTTCCACCACTCGCCGCAGCGTCAGTTCGCCCCAGCGACCCCTCACCTGAGGGCTTCCCCTCAGCGCTGCGGCCAGATTCCCGGTCTCTCGCTGCAAGGTCTCATTCGTTGCGAGCAGGCTGTCAACCTGGCTTCCCAGCTTCCCGTAAGCCTCCGCTCGCGCTTTCTCCAGACCGTGCACCATCTCGCCGTAGGTCTTCAGCGAGCTGCCGAGCGGCTCCACCAGCGCTTCGATGGCCTGCTGGCGCGCTGACAGGTCTCCCTCGGCCTGGGCGCGCAGCGTGTCGAATCTTTGCTGCGCGAGCTGCAGAAAGGATCGGCTCTCCGAGGCCAGAACGTCGCCGGCCACAGCCTTGAAGCTGTCGCTAAGTTTGATCTGGGCCTCTTTCAGAAGTTGTTGCTGTTCATTCAAGTTCTTGCGCTCGACGCCGAGAGACGTTTCTGCTACGATTCGAGCCTGTTGCTGCGCCTCAAGCTTTTCCCTGAGCGCGGAAATCTCCTGTAAGTCCAGGTCCTGCTGGCGCCGGAGTCCCTCGATGCCGGCTTCAGCGCTCACCGCCCGGTGCTCGGCTTGCCGCAGCCTCCTCATCATCGCGATAGAGCCTACGGCAGTTCCAGTGAATAGGCCGGCCAGAGCGAATACCCACGGATTCATAAGGCAGTCCCCTGTTCCTGAACCCCGTCCCGCCTCCGAAACGTCCCGGCTCGCCACGACATCAGCTCTCCTCCTGCGCCGGGCAGATCGCCGCATAGTCGCAGCGCCGGCAAGCGTAGCCGGGCGCGGGTTCAAACCGGTGTTCGCGGATCGCCTCCGCCACCTGGCGAATCTCACCGGTGACATCCTCTATATCCTTGGCCGTGCGAATCGACGAAACCGCCTCGTTGGTGGCGAGATTGTAGAACGTCAGCCGCACCGGCCGCAGTGCCAGCGCCTGCTTTGCGGCCAGCGCATAAACGGAGAGCTGCAGGCTCGTGTCTGCGTCTTTCTGCGTTTTCGGCCGGCCGGTCTTATAGTCAATCAGTTCCACTTCCGATCCTGGCAGAGCCGGCGTCGGGAGACTTCGCTGCTGAGGGAGCAGCTCACCTTGGGGCGCGGCAGCCGGCTGCGAGCCGTTCGATGAGGTCGCATCACGCTGAATGGCCTGGATCTGATCAATTCGTCCCTGGACTCGGACGCCGTCTACCTCCAGGCTGAATCCCTGTTCGCTCGCCATATATCCCGGCGCCGGTTGGGCGTTGTGCAAGGCAACGAATTCCCGCAGTTGATCGAGCCCCGCCTGTTTCATCTGTTCGGAGTGGTAGTCGTCCTGAAAACCTGTGTCCTTCCAAGAGCTGAGGTAGAACTGTTCCACATCTTCGAAGCGGGGTGCGCCCGAGTGCCGCAGACGGATATAGTGCCTGACGGTTTCGTGCATGATCGCCCCAAAAGTGAGCGCGCCTTGAGGCTCGGTCTTGATCTTCAGAAGTTGCTGAAACTTGAATTTCAGCGGGCAGCTCCGGTAGGTCTCGATTCCTGTCGCACTCAGTACCGGCTGTTTTCCGGAAGCGGCGAAGACGGGCTGCCGCGCCCACTCGGCAAGGTTAGGGTGCAATTCCGCGGGCTCCCGATCTGCAGGGAACAGGCTTTGTTGGCCGGCTTTGTCCGGGGCGCGTTCGGAAAGCAGCAGGTGATGTGGCGGGCCGTTTCCAGGCGCCGGAGTCTGAACGCTTCCAGCCGGACTAACGCCCGCCGGTTCAGGCGCGGCAGTTGCGGCCTTGATGCGCTCGATATCCCGCGCCGTTCGCACCGGATTCGAAAGCAGGTCCTCGACGAAGACGGAAGGTTTGCGCCCCTGCTTGTTAAGGCTCGAAACGTAGAGCCGCTCGCAGGCGCGCGTCATGGCCACGTAGAACAGACGGCGCTCCTCCTGTAGATGGATTCCCGCTGGCGCCGCGGGACCCTTGCGCAGCGCGTCGGGAAACGTGATTACGGGCCTCTTTTCGGTGGTGGGAAAGCGCTGCCGCGAGACGCTCAGCACGAAGACGACGGGAAACTCCAATCCTTTAGCCGCGTGCACCGTCATCATCTGCACGGCTCTCGAAGCGTCCGGGGATTCCGGCGCCTCGATCTGGCCTCCAGCTTCGAGAAAGTAGGAGAAATAATCTACGAACTGATGCAATGACGTGCCGGAGTCTTCATCCTCGCTCGCGAGCGGCGACACGCTGCCCGATTCGTTCTTCTTCTGCCATTCCTCCAGAAACTTTCGAAAAGCTTTGAGGTAATCCTGGTCACGGCCCTGACCGCCTAATCCAAGCGCATCCACCAGGCGATCGAACAGCACCGGCATGGGTGCGAGCCTCGAGATCTCGCGCATCCGGTCGAGCAGGCTCTGAAGTTCTCCCCAACCGGTGCGGTCCAGATCGCCGGCAAATAAGGTCTGGTCCAGGGCGCGAATCGCCGTGTAAATGGACGAGCGAACCTGGCTGGAGCGGAAGCGGACTTCGCGGGCTAGCGGCTCGGGAAATCGCCAGCGCGGCGCCAGCAGGACGCGCGTCAGGCTGATGTTATGGTGCGGCGAGTCGATCAGGCGCAGGTAGGCGACGAGGTCCCTTGCCATCGGAGTCTTGAGAATCGACAAACCACGGATGTTGAAAGGAATCGCGCGCCGGCGAAGCTCGGCCCCCAGACGCTCCCGGTGCAGGTGGCTGCGATATAGCACCGCGATATCGCCCAACCTAGCGCCGCGCTTGCCGAGCCTCTCGATTTCATCGGCTATCCACGCTGCCTCGCTCGGACCGTCCGGCGACTCTACCAGGAATACCGGCGGCCCTTCGGGATTCTCGGTGCGGAGCGGCGGCTTCAAGCTGTAACGACCGTCGTTCTTCTCAATCACCGTCTGGCTGGCGCGAAGAACTCTCTCGGTGGAGCGATAGTTCCGGTTGAGATAAACCGTGCGGTGCCCCGGGAACGTGCGGTCGAACATCTCGAAGGCGCCGTGCGATGCCCCGCGAAATCGGTAGATCGCCTGGTCGTCATCGCCGACTGCGGTGATGTTATGCGGCGCCGGAAGCAGGCGCCGCAGCAGCTCCGATTGGGCGAAGTTCGAATCCTGAAACTCGTCCACCAAGACATATCGAAAGCGCTCGCGAAGACTCGCTAGTACCTCGGGCTCGCGCTCCCAGAGGCGCAGCGTTTCGCTCATGAGGCTGCCAAAGCTGCTGCAACCGGCGTCATCGAGCAACGCCCGGCTGCGCCGAAACACGCGCGCCAGCTCTTCCTTCTTCTCCAGTTCGCGGAGCTCCAGAGGATCAGGATCGGCTCCGAGGCCCGCGCGCAAGCCGGCCACGTAAGCCGCGAAATCGTCAGGTTCCACCAATTCATCCTGGCAACGCGAAAAAAAGTCATTCAAATCGTGCAGAAAAGCGCCCGGCTCCGCCAACCGCTGGTAATGTTCGAGCGCGAGCAGCCGCATGCGCCGCCGCAGAAATATCCAGAGGTCGATTTCGTCGAGCAGTTGCTGGTGGAAACTGTGATCAACGAGGATGCGGTAGCAGAAAGCGTGGAAGGTGCTGACCGTGGGATAGCTCCCGGGGCCTGGAAGCGCGCTGCGCAGGCGCTCGCTCATCTCGCCCGCCGCCTTTTCGGTGTACGTCAAAGCCAGAATGTTCTCGGCCTCGGCGCAACCACGGTTGAGCAAGTGCACGATGCGTTCCGTGATCACGCGGGTCTTGCCGCTGCCGGGCCCGGCAATGACGAGCAGCGGCCCTTCACCATGCTCCACGGCTGCTGTTTGTTCAGGATTCAATCGTAAAGGGGCCGCCACCACCACATTATTTCCTCGGGGCCGCCGTTGAGGTATGGTTGCGTCGTTCGTCTCCGATCCAGAACGGGGCGAGGACCGCTTGTGATCCGGCCGAGTTGCCGTAGGGACGTTCCCCGCAGGAAGGGATGGTTGTTCCATGCCATCGATTGTAGCGGATTCGCCTTTTATTCGCTAGCCTACTGATGTGACGCTCACGCAACTTGAGGCGCAAGGGCATCGGCTGGCTCCTCGAGAGCCGCCACTAAAACGCCCAGGCAGGCAAATCCTGCGGCTGCCAGGAAGCTGGTGGAGACAGCGCTCACAAGCGCTGCGGACGAGCCGCCGTTGCCGTGCAAACCCGCGATTCGAGCGGTCAGGATGTCCCCGGCGACGGCGACTCCAAGCGCCATGCCGACCACGCGAGCTGTGGCCAGCACGCCACCGGCGAGGCCCTGGCGACCCGGCGGAGCCGAACCCATCAGCGCGCTGTTGTTCGGAGAGATGAAGACTCCGCCGCCAAGCCCGGTGATCCCGAGCGCGGCCGCCACATAGCCGAGCGATGACTGCTCCCCCAGGCGCGATAACAGCACCAGGCCGAGCGCCATCACGCCCATGCCGACCATGGCAGGCAATCGACTGCCAATGCGGTCTGAGAGCGCTCCGCTCACCGGCGCCGCACAAGCTCGAGCCACCGATTGGGCCGTGAGGATAAGCCCAGTGCGAGCCGGGCCGTATCCGCGACCCTGAATCAAATAGAACGGCAGGAGAAAGATGATCATGTAAACGCACAGATAATGCACAATATTGGCGGCGCTGGAGGCTGAGAACGTTCGACTTCGAAACAAGCTGAGGTCCAGCATGCGATAAGGAGTGCGCCGTTCGATGACCAGGAAGAGCACAAGGGACATCGCAGCGAGCAGGAAGAGCAGGAGGCTTTTGAGGGACGCGGGCCCGCGTCCGTGTCCAGCGTTGAGCGCGAGCAGCAAGAACGCAAGACTCGCCATCCACACGGCTGCACCCGCCAGATCGAACCGCGTTCGATGCGCGGGCGGCCGGTCGCGGGGAACAAACCTTACAGTGAGCGCGACGGCAACGAGACCTATGGGGACGTTGATGTAGAAGACGGCGCGCCATCCTAACTCTGCAGTGAGCCATCCGCCGAGGAAGGGACCGGCTGTGAGACCAAGATAAGTGGCCGTGGCCCTCAGACCCAGCGCCCGGCCCCGCTCGCGGGCGGCGAAGTTGGTGGTCAGGATCGCGGTGGAGTTTGCGAACAGCGTGGCTGCGCCGATGCCTTGCAGGGCACGGAACGCGATCAGGGCGCCGGTTGTCGGCGCGAGGCCGCACATTGCCGAAGCCAGGACGAAGATGCCAAACCCGCACATGTATACATCTTTGTGCCCTCGCATGTCTGCAAAGCGGCCGCAGCTCAGCAGCAGCCCGCTGACTACCAGCAGATAAATCGTGACCACCCACTCGATCGAAGCCACCTCGCTGCCGAAAGAGCGACGCAGCACGGGCAGGATCGTGTTGACGGCACCCGCGTCCACCGCCGACATGAAACTGCCGACGCCGACGGCGAGAAGAATCCAGTTCTTGTGAACAGATCCGCCAGAGCCGGGCCGCGCACTTGCGGAGATCATAAGATAGGATTGGTCCCTCTTGCAGGAGGGGGCTTGCCGTCCCGGGACGTGGTCTGCGGTAAAAGGCGAGCCATCATAAGGGTAGGGCAAGCCCCACCCCTACGGCACGCCGCCTAGGTTTCGTTCCGGGTCGCGCCGATATGTCAGTTGCTTCAGATACGCCACCGATGCGACTGCCGCCGATCCAACTGCCTCGTCAGTCTGAGCGCGCTGGACCGCTTCGGTCACCAGGTGATGGTCCGGGGACCATTGGCATACCGGATCGGTGCGCGAGGCGTCTCCGGCGAGGGCGAGAGCCTGGCAGCGGCAGCCTCCGAAGTCCTGAAATCGACGATCGCAACTGCGGCACGGCTCCGGCATCCAATCGAAGCCTCTGAATCTGTTGAACGCAGCCGATTCCTGCCAGATCCACGCGAGACTGCGTTCGCGCACGCTCTCGAATTGCAGCGACGTGATCGAAGCCGCCGCCTGGCATGGCAGCACCGTGCCGTCGGGCGACACTGTCAGGTGCATCTGGCCCCACCCGCCCATGCAGGGTTTTGGAAACGGCTGGTAGTAGTCCGGCAACACCCAAATCAGTTCCATTTTTCCTGCAAGGCTGACCTTCTTCTGCTCGTAGACCGCGCGGGCGACAGCGAGTTGCGCGCGGCTGGGAAGGAGAAAATCTCGATTCACGAGTCCCCAGCCGTAGTACTGCGTGTTGGCGAGCTCCAGGCGCTCGGCTCCCCAGGATGCGCACAACTCGATGATTTGCTCCACCTGATTAAGATTCAGGCGATGCAGAACCACATTCATGCTGAGCGGGAGGCCAGCTTCCAGGATGGCTTCAGCGGCGCGCTGCTTCTCGCCGAAGGCTTTGCGCCCGCCAATACGGTCCGAGACGCCGGCTTCTGCGGCTTGCAGACTCAATTGGACGCTGTCCAGGCCGCGTTCGGCGAGACTGCGCGTCCTTTCGCGGCTGAGTCCGATACCGCTGGTGATCAGGTTCGAGTAAAACTCCAGCTTGCGCCCGCGCTCCACCAGTTGCTCGAGGTCGGCCCGGACCAGAGGCTCGCCGCCCGAGAGATGCAGTTGAACCACTCCGAGTGCGTGCACTTCGTCAAGCGTCCGCAACCAGTCCGCCGTGGCCATCTCGGCGGCCTCGCGCTTCAGTTCCAGGGCATTCGAGCAGTAGATGCAATGCAAGGGACAGCGGTGCGTGAGTTCAGCCACCAGAGCATAAGGAACGGGGGCCGGTGCCGGACTTGGTGCAGGGTAATCCATGAGGTTGCCGATTTTCGATTGAAAACCGAGAGCTCGCGAGAAGTTCGACCCTTGATCTAAATTTCGACTCCTTCAATTCGCCGGCAATCGCCGGTCGACAATCGTCAATTACTCGATCCACCCTTGACCCGCCACTCGTTGCAGATACTCCAGCACGTCTTTTTGGAGATTCTGCTGACTGTAGCGAGTTTCCAATTCCTTTGCGATCTCACTCACCGTCCGCTTGCCGTCGCAAAGGCGAAGAATGGCCGCTCCGGTCGGGTTGAGTTTCACCACACGCTCCGGCAGAAGCAGGAGGTCGGTTTGGCGAACCTCTTCATAGCGCAAGCGCGCCTTGCGGGCAAGGCGCGGCTTGGCCGACTCATTCAGCGGACTGCCCATGCTCACGCTCTTGAGAAGATGCCCGCTCTACGGCGTCGACCAGAGACCATAATACGTCGCACTTGAAGTTAACCGCGTCCACTGCGCGTTGCTGATCCACGCGAGTCACGGCCGTTTTGAGCACCAGGCCGAGAGCGTGCTCGGCATCGCGCGGCGCCTGCGTAAGCCGGGCGCGAAAGTATTGGAGCCCCTCCGGCTTCACCCAGGGATAATGTTTCTCGATCACCGCGATGCGTTTCCCCACGAGGTCCGGCGCGAAAAGCTCGGTGAGCGACGAAGCTACTGCTTCCGGCCAGGGTCTGAGGCGGCAGAAATTGACGTAGGCGTCCACCGCAAAACGGACTCCAGGCAGGATGCGCCGGCCGTCCAGCATTTCACCTCGATCGAGGCCGGCCGCCTCTCCCAGGCGCAGCCAGGCCTCAATCCCTCCCTCGTCACCTTGGCGCCCGTCGTGATCGATAATGCGCTTCAGCCACTCGCGCCGGTATTCGCGCGAGGGCAGCTTGGCGATTATCAGAGCGTCCTTGATGGGAATGTTGCTCTGATAGTAGAAGCGGTTCAGGATCCAGGCCCGCAGCTCCTCCGCGCTCAGTTTCCCTTGATGCATGCGAATGTGAAACGGGTGTTTATCATGGTATTTGGCCTCCAGCGCCCCGCGCAATCGCGCTACGAACTCCTGTTCGGACCAGGGAACCTCCATCAGACCTCGATCTCCAGTCCATCCCGCCCCACTTCCAGGCCGCTTTCGATAATCAGGCGATGTTCCGGCGAGTTTTCGTCCAGGATAGGATTGGTGTTGTTGATGTGGATGTAAATTGTTCGCCGGGCGCGGCACGAAGCCAGGTGCTCGAGACTTCCGCCGCTGCCGCTGACAGGAATATGGCCCATCTCGGCGGCAGTGTGGCTTCCGATTTCCGTCCGCTGCATTTCGTCGTCAGTCCAAAATGTGCCGTCGATCAAGGCGCAATCGGCGCCAATCAATTCCGACTGCAATTCGTGAGTCCACTGTTCGACAGCCGGCGCGTACATCAGCACTCCTTTGCTGCGCGTGTCCTCAAAACGATAGCCAATCACCCAATCACCCTCTGCATCCGAGTCCGCCGCATAGCGCGGGCGCTTGACCCCAACCGGAAACGCCGTCACTTGGACTCTGTCGTCCAGCATAAAGGATTGGGAAGGATTCACCTGTATCCAACGAAACGGCGCGTAAGTGGAAAGAATCGGCTGAAGCGGAAACTCGTCGCTGAGAGTTTGCAGAACGGGGCGCGTACCAAATATCTCGAGGGGCGTACCCTCGCGCAAAACCAGCAAACCGATGGTGTGGTCAAGCTCAGCGTCGGTCAGCAGCACGCCCCGCAAAGGCGTGTCCCTGAGGCCGGGCCCGGGATGAAGCGCGGAATACGATTCGATCTGGAAGTGAACGTCAGGGGTGGCGTTAACCAAATACCAGTGCTGGCGGTCTGCGCTTAGAGCGATTGAAGCGTGAAGGCGTGAACGGACGCCGACGGACCGCGAACGAGCCTGTCGACACAAGCGGCAGGCACAATTCCACTGCGGATAACCGCCGCCGGCAGCCGTCCCGAGAATGCGGAGTTGCACAAATCAAATCCCAGATTGCCCAGGCCCGGGGTGCGTCGGGCGGCGTCCAATCGCACGCGACTATTCCGTATAAACGTAGGCGTTGATCTCGCAGCAAGTCTCGATGATTTCAAATTCCGGCTTTTCCCAAGTCATGATAGCGTCTCCTCGTTAGATTCCCACACAACCTATGTTAAGCAAACTTCACAAAAAGCGCAAGGCTAGGCTAAACTGGCTTCACAAAACTGCGCGGTCCAATTGGCGGGGTGGCTCAGTGGTAGAGCGAGGGTCTCATAATCCCTAGGTCGGGAGTTCGATTCTCCCCCCCGCTACCAGATTTTTCCACAAAAGAACCTGCGACAACAACCCGCGCAGCAATGGCGCAACGCGTGCGGTTGCCGGATTGGCTAAGCGCGGGCCCGCTCCGCGAACGCATCCCGCATCTCCACGATGACCCGCTCCGCTGCGGCTCGGGGATCGGAATCGGTGGTGATGTACCGTCCCACAACCAGGTAATCCGCGCCCGCCAGGATCGCCTCTCGCGGCGTAACCGCCCTCTTTTGATCCTGTTCTGCAAAGCCAGCCGGCCGAATGCCCGGGGTGACCACCAGCAGCTTCGGACCAAGGAGAGCTCTGATCTGCTTCGCTTCGCGCCCCGACGCGATCACCCCATCGCACCCTGCCTCCAAAGCTTTCCTGGCACGATGGAGAACAAGCTCTTCGACCGGGCACTCAAACCCGAGCTCCCTGATGTCGTCGGCATCGAGGCTTGTCAAGACCGTAACCGCGAGCAATTTGAGGTCCGCATTGCCGCGCCCCCGAACGGCCGCCTCAATGTTTCGCGCGTTCCCATGGATCGTCAGAAAATTCACTCCCAGCCCGGCAGCCTGATGCACAGCCCGGCCGACCGTCTGCGGGACGTCGAAGTACTTGAGGTCCAGAAATGCCTTTTTCCCAACCGACGTCAAGTACCGGACGGGGGGCATTCCTTCCGCCAATTGGAGCTCTATACCAACCTTGAAGAACGCAACCAGCCCGTCAAGGCGCTCCACAAAGGCCTTTGCCTGATCGAGGGAGCCAACATCCAGGGCGACGATTAATCGGTCCCGTGCTTCGTCCGGCATCGTACCCCTCCTCACAGGATGAATATCCTTCTTCGCCGACGTGCCTCTACATCATATCCGTCCTGGTGACGCACCGGGCAGTCGGAGCGCTGAGTCCAGTCCGTGGTGTCTGGAGCTTCCGGGACCTCTTGAATAATCGGCCACTCGCTTGGAGCGGAAGAGGCAGGTGGGTCCGGCGCAAGCGGACGAGAAGACCACGACGAAAACAAGGACTGATATAATCCCACCCGCGTGAGACAGACGACAGGATTCATCGTGCGATAAGCGGGACCGAACCGTAGGACTTGGCGTTCGAGCCGGTTCGAAGCCGTGGCGGGAGTGGAGACGTTGATCAAGCGACCGTCCTGGGGTGCAATCCTGCTGGGCCTGACTCCTTTCGCTGCCATGTGCTTTTCGGTGGCCCTCTGGGACCGCGTCGAACCCATGCTGTTCGGCATTCCCTTCAATCTGTTTTGGCTCATTTGCTGGATCGTGCTCACCACTCTGTGTATGTGGGCGGCATACCGTCTCGAATGCGCACGTGATAAACAGGACGGCGAGCGTCGATGAGCCCCAGCAGCGTCGCCCTCGCCATCATCATCGCCATCGGTGCCGCCGGAGCGTGCCTTGGCTTCCTGGCCGGGGCGCACCGCAAGCTGGACCTGGAACAGTGGACGGTGGGCGGCCGCGGCTTCGGTGTGGTGCTCGTCTACCTCCTGATGGCAGGCAAGGTCTACACCACGTTCTCCTTCCTGGGCGCGAGCGGCTGGGCATACTCGCGCGGCGGGCCGGCGCTCTACATCATGGCCTACCTGACCCTCGCCTACGTGGTCTCATTCTTTATCCTGCCGCCCATTTGGGAGCTGGGACGCCGGTACGGGCTGCAAACAGAGTCCGACTTCTTTGCGCGCCGCTACGGCAGCAAATACCTGGGCGCGTTCGTTTGCCTCGCTGGAGTGGCCTTCCTTGTTCCGTACGTCCAGCTCCAGCTCACCGGGCTCGGAATCATTGTGGAAGTGGCAAGTTTTGACGGCGTCCGGCGCGGAACCGCCATGGCGATCTCGGTCATCGTACTGGCGTCGTTCGTGCTGGCAAGCGGCGTGCGCGCCGTAGCCTGGGTGAGCATCCTCAAAGATGCTCTGATGGTGCTGGCCGCGCTCGCCATCGGCATCGGCGTGCCTTACGCGCATTTCGGGGGCATCGGCAGGATGTACGTGGCGCTGGCCCACGCCCGGCCCGCACACCTCACCATGCCGGGCGCAACGCCCAATCTGGGCCACCCCTGGTACGTCTCGACTGTCCTTCTGACCTCGCTCGGCTTCTACATGTGGCCGCACTCCTTCGCGGCTACGTTCACGGCCCGAAGCGGCGACATCATCCGCCGCAATGCGGTGGTGATGCCTCTTTACACGCTGACGCTGGCGTTCGTTTTCTTCGCAGGCTTTTCAGCGGTGCTGGCGCTGCCCGGATTGGCCAACGGCGACCTGGCTCTGCTCACGATCGTCCGGGCAACCTTCCCGGCCTGGTTTCTGGGCGTGATCGGAGGCGCCGGCGCACTCACCGCCATGGTGCCGGCGGCGATCTTCACGCTTACGGCCGCGACCCTGTTTGCCAAGAACTTCTATCGACCGCTTTTCGCGCCCGCCATGACAGATGATCAGGTGGGACGGCTCGCGCGCGCCATGGTGGTGGTACTCAGCCTTGTGTGCCTCGGCTTCGCGATTTACAGCTCCACGACGCTTGTATCGCTGCTGTTACTGGGATACTCCGGGGTGGCGCAATTTTTCCCCGGCGTAGTGCTGGGCCTTTATTGGAAACGGACGACGCTGCCCGGTGTCTTCACCGGAGTAGTGGCGGGGGTCGGCACCGTCACTATTTTGGCTCTGACCAAACACGACCCGTTATTCGGGATCAATGCCGGGTTCATCGCTCTTTGCCTCAATTTTCTGCTGACTGTTACGATCAGTTTGGGCCGGGCTGGCGCAGATCGAGGATTTTGCGACTGAGGATGTCGCTGCGCAATCGTAGAGACAATCGCATAGCTCCGCTATGCGCCATCCCGGCCCAACACAAAGCAACCCCCGCTAAACGCTGCCTTACTACGTTTTCGACTACGCAGCCAGGCGCTCCGCCACAGGAAGCGCGGATATGAATAGGCCAGCCAAGTCTTCCAGTTGCCTGAGGCTCAGAGCCTCCAGATACGAGTGAACGCTTTCTTCGGCCCAGCTGCCCAGAAACCACATGGAGTGCGTTTTGAATCCCGCCTGCTCAGCCATAAGGTCCGCCATCGGCTCCCGCTCCGCGTCAGGAGCCTTCCGAAGAGTCTCAAGAATCGTGTTCTTAGCGGTTTGTCTCAAAAACACAATCTCGACACATTGTGTGAATTCGAAAAGATAAACGCGTTTACCGTTAACAGATTCTGTCTCAAGGTCAAATTTTTGACTATTTTCAAATTCCATGTAACCCTGACGATAGCGGGTGTGCCATTGAGAGGGGTAATAGTGTTTTACGCGAGTCTTGCAGAGAAATTTTGAGGTCCGAATATCGGGTTCATTAGCAATTACCACTATTTGCTTCCGTCGGCCGTTCAAATGTCTGAAATCCTTCATACAGCCAAACCGGTTAGCTTTGAAATTGGCGCACATATTTTAACTCCATATAAGAGATAGCCTACTTATGTAGGCCTACACCAAACTCTCATATCCTCGCGTCTTTGTCAAGCAAAATCGACTGTCGGGGCTATCGCAAGCCCGGCTGGCGCAGAGCGAAAACTCTGCGATTCAGGTGGGATTCTCCGGTTTCGCTCCAAATCGCACAGCCTCGCTGTACGCCAGCCCGACAATCCCGATTTGGGACAAGTGCGTACTTTTGGCGGGCACTCGAATCACTGGGCGGTGGTGGGCCATCATGCGGAAATCGCTTCGGATACACTCCCCTGCTTTATGCCGCCACAATCGAGTTTGGCGAATCGGTGAAATTGCTGCTGGATCACGGCGCCGAGGCGCGCCCAAGCGATGGGGGTTATGTTCGACGCCTCGCCGCTGTTTTTTCGCGGCATCGACGAGCGCATCCGGCGGTTGGGATCAGCCCTTTCGCGAGCAGCAGGGAGCCCGCCGGCGCCGACTCCACCGTCAAGGATTAAACAGGTAAGACAGCCCTCGCTCAGTCCCGCGACTATCCGTATCTCCGCGCGCCGTATCTCCCGCGCGGCGCTACAGCAGCGGTCGTCACTGTATTGCAATAAGCACTCACGGCCGTCGCCCGCCTAGAGAGAAGCCGGCTACCGTGAATACCTGGCAAACCTCAATATCTCACTGGATTGAGCGGAACGCGGCATCGGCCTAGCCTATCTAGTGGGTGCCGAGGTTATGTCAGCACTCCAGATCAAGGAGGCAGAATGTCACGTTTCTTAGCAGCAGCCGCGTTGAGTGTCTGTCTGGCGGCTCCGGCGGCAATGGTTAAGGCTCAAGATAGCTACGTGGCGCAGGACGCCATGCAGAAGCATGAGTGGAACGATCAAGAAGACAAGCACTGGCATGATTACCTGAAGGAGCGTCGCAAGAAGGATCATGACTGGGCCAAAGCTACAAAACGAGAGCAGAGAGAGTATTGGCGGTGGCGCGATAAGCATCGTGACGCGCAGTAGCAATGTCGCAAGAAGTGCGGCACCGACCTCGCGACTCAGAGGTCCGGTGCCGCCGCCCAACCCTCATCAAGCATCAAGCCCGCGAACCGAAGACCTTCGAACCTCATCCAATTAATTTGATCTTGTGAGATTCTGAGGGTGTATGATCAAGCCGACGATTCTTGCCGTCGACGATGATGTGGAAGTGTTGGGCGCCGTCGTGCGCGACCTTCGGAGCCGGTACGCCGAGCGCTATCGTGTGATGCGCGCCGACTCGGGCGCGACCGCGCTGGAGGCGCTGCGGGGTCTTAAGAAAAGGAACGCCCCGGTGGCGCTGCTTCTCGTGGACCAGCGCATGCCGCAGATGACCGGGGTGGAGTTTCTCGGTCAGGCGATCGATCTTTTCCCTGACGCAAAGCGCGTCCTGCTCACAGCCTACGCCGACACCGAGGCCGCCATCGCAGCCATCAACGACGCCCAAATCCACCATTACCTGCTTAAGCCTTGGGATCCACCGCAGGAGCATCTCTATCCGGTGATCGATGACCTCTTGGAGGATTGGCTTGCGTCCTTCCACCCTCCTTTCGAAGGCGTCCGCGTTCTGGGCAGCCGATGGTCTCCGCACTCCTACGCCGTCAGAGATTTTCTGGCGCGCAGCCAGGCGCCTTATCAGTGGCTGGACATTGAGACTGCGCAGCAGGACGCCGAGGTTCGCCGTCTCGCAGACATCACCAAAGCGGATCCGAGTCAGTTGCCGATGGTGTTCTTTCAAGACGGCACAACTCTGGCCGATCCGAGTACCGCGGCATTGGCCGAAAAGCTGGGACTGCGCGTGCGCGCCGAGATGCAGTTTTATGATCTCGTGATCGTCGGCGGCGGTCCAGCGGGGCTTGCGGCCGCAGTTTATGGCGCTTCCGAGGGCCTTCGCACGGTGATGCTTGAAATGGAAGCGCCGGGCGGCCAAGCCGGGATGAGTTCGCGCATCGAGAACTATCTTGGCTTTCCCTCGGGATTGAGTGGCTCTGATTTGGCGCGCCGCGCCGTAGCCCAGGCGAGACGCTTCGGCGTCGAGATCCTGTCGCCGCAGCAGGTGACAGCGGTCCGGGCGGAAGGCTCGTCAAGGATGGTGCGGCTGGCGGACGGAAGCGAGCTCGGATGCAAGGCGTTGTTGATCGCGGCCGGGGTTGCTTATCGCACGCTGGACGTGCCCGGCGCAGACAGCCTGCAGGGCTCCGGCGTTTACTATGGCTCGGCCATGACCGAGGCAATGTCAAGCAAGGATGAAGACGTCTACATCATCGGCGGCGCCAATTCCGCGGGACAGGCGGCCATGTATTTCTCCAAGTACGCGCGCCGGGTGGTGATGCTGGTGCGCGGCGAGTCGCTTTCTGCCACCATGTCGCAGTACTTGATCGACCAGATCAAGAAAACGCTTAATATCCACGTGGAGACGCGGGCACGAGTGGTGGAGGTGCACGGCGACCAGCGCCTCGAAGCCATCTCCGTTCGCTGCGGGGACACGAACCAGACCGAACGAGTCGCGGCCAGCTCTCTCTTCGTCTTCATTGGCGCAGAGCCCAACACGAATTGGCTGTCCGGGGTGCTGGAGCGCGACGAGCGCGGCTTCATCCTTACCGGAGGCGATCTGCTGCGCGAGGGAAAGCATCCCAAGGGATGGCCGTTGGAGCGCAACCCTTTCCTGCTCGAAACGAGCGTCCCTGGCATCTTTGCGGCCGGTGACATCCGCCACGGATCGGTGAAGCGCGTCGCATCGGGCGTGGGCGAAGGCTCGATTGCCGTGCAGTTCATTCATCAATACCTCGGTGCGGTGTAAACATGGCACAAGCTTCAGTGAACGACGGCACCACCAGCCTGATCGCCGATCTGCGCAAGATCGTGGTCTTTTCAGACCTCACGGCGGATCAACTCGCCTGGCTGGCTGGGAACTTCGAAGAGATCCGGCTGGCGCCGGGCGAGGTCTTCGCCCGACCGGGTGACGCGGCCGACAGCCTGGTGGTGATTCTGGAAGGGGAAATCCAATTCCAGCGGAGTGACATTCCTGACGCACCGGTTTTTAGACAGGGCGCCGGCCAAGTTACGGGTTTGCTGCCTTACTCCCGGCTGACCTCGTACAAAGGCGTCGGCCGGGCGCTCGTGCCGGCCCGGCTGGCTCGCCTCAACAAAAGCTACTTTCCTGAAATGCTTCAGCGCATGCCCGACCTGGGCCCGCGTTTGGTCGCGATTATGGCCGACCGCATCCGCGAAGCCACGCGGATGGAAACACAGCGGGACAAGCTGGCGGCGCTCGGCAAGCTCTCAGCAGGCCTGGCGCACGAGCTGAACAATCCCGCTGCGGCGGCCCAGCGCGCCGCGGTTAATCTGCGCGAGGCGCTCGAGACGGTGCGCGCCGCCAGCATCCGGCTGGCACGGCACGCGCTTTCCACGGACCAACGCGAAATGATTCTTCGCTTTGAAAGCGAAGCCGTCCAATTTGCGCCCGCGCCCGCCAGGGATCCTCTGGCGCAAAGTGATCGCGAGGAGCAGATCATGAGCTGGCTTGAGGCACACCAGGTGCCGGACGCGTGGAAGATCGCTCCGGTGCTCGCTGACACGGGCGTGGAAACACCAAGGCTACAGGACCTCGCCGCGCAAGTTGGGGATGCGGTGTTGAGTGACGCGCTTATCCGCGTCGCTTCGATCCTGACTATTTCGAGATTGATCGGCGAGATCGAGAACAGCAGCAAACGCATATCCGACCTCGTGCGCGCGGTGAAGGAATATTCGTACATGGATCGCGCCGCCATGCAGGTGATCGACCTGCATCAGGGGCTCGAGAACACCTTGACCATTCTCGGCCACCGGCTCAAGACCGGAATAACCGTCGTGCGCGAATACGACAAAGATCTGCCCCGAATCTGCGCCTTCGGCGGCGAGCTCAATCAAATCTGGACGAACCTCATCGACAACGCGATCGAGGCCATGCAAGGCAAGGGTGAACTCCGGCTTAGAACGGCTCGTGAACTCGACCGCATTCTGGTGGAGATTCGAGACAACGGGCCCGGAATTCCACCTGAAGTCCAGCCGCACATCTTCGATCCTTTTTTCACTACTAAAGGGGTGGGCGAGGGAACCGGTCTCGGATTAGACACGGTATGCAGGATTGTGAGAAACCATCACGGCGAGATCCGTGTGGTTTCGCAGCCGGGTGACACGCGATTCCAAGTCTATCTGCCGGTCGATCAGCCCAAAGCCCAGCCATCGCAGGGAATGGGCGGCGACCCATAGGCTCTGATGTGGTGTGGCAAGTGACGATTTCGACGCCGCTTAGGGTGCGTGACTGGCGCCTATGCTTATTGAGTCATGATCGCCTTGGCCTCGGAATGAGCCCCGTCGGAGTTGGACTCGCCAGGCTGATAGATCACCACGCAATCGCGTCCTTGCGCTTTGGCGCTGTACAGGGCCGTGTCCGCAGCGCGCAGTAGTTCTTCGCTGCCGGTGCCATGCTCAGGAAAACAGGCGAGGCCGATTGATACCGTGGCCGTCGCCAGCAAGCTTCCCCGATGCTCAATTTTCAATTCGCGGACCGCTTGTCTGAAACCCTCGGCGCGCTTGCTGCCTACGCTCACGTTTACGCCAGGAAGGATGAGGACAAACTCCTCTCCGCCGAAGCGGCACGCGACATCTTCGCGTCGCGTCCGGGCTTCCATTAACGTCCCAATCTGTTTGAGCAGGAGGTCGCCGGCTTCGTGGCCGCAGGTATCATTGAAACTCTTGAAGTGGTCCAGGTCGAGCATGAGAATCGTCAGGAGCGCGGCGCCGCATTCAGCCCGGTGTAACTCCCGCTCGAGCGCCTCTTGCATGTAACGCCGATTAAACAGGCCGGTAAGAGGATCCCGTATGGCCTGGGTCCGCAGATTCTCACGGGCGTTCACGAGCTGCTGCTGAATGCCGAGGATGCGTTCTCCGGCGTAGAGGCGCGCCCGCAGCTCCTCGCCGGCGAAGGGTTTCGTGAGGTAATCATCCGCGCCCGCTTGGAGCCCCTCCACGAGGTCTTCTTCCTGCACCTTGGCGGTGAGCAGCAGAACGTAAACATAAGGCCGATCGGTGTCCTGCCGCAGGGCCCGGCAGACCTCGGGCCCATCCCGCCTCGGCATCATCCAATCCAGGATCGCGAGCTGGGGTGCGCCCTCAGCTTGCAGAGCTTCCCAAGCCTCTACCCCGTCACGCGCAATGACGGTTTCGAAGCCCCACTTCCTGACCAAAGTCTCGACGAGGCGAAGGGAGACGGGGTCGTCCTCAGCGATCAGTACCTTCCTTTTCGTCATGCAAGAACCTGCTGTCGGGTTCGCGTCCGGGGTCGAGCCAATTCGCAGGCTAGTGTTTGCGTGTGGTCGACACGGGCATCTCCAGAAGAGTTTCGACCGGCAGCTCATCTCCGGCCAGGACGCCGATTCCGAATTGAGGCCTTTCGGTGGCTTCGCGCCGGATCTTGCGCCAGACGACCTCGGGAATCTCCAGGAAAACGTGGACCACCTCGGGATCGAACTGGCGCCCTGACTCGCGGCTGATCTCCGCCACCGCTGCCGAGAAGGGGGCGCCAGCTCGATAGGGACGGTCTGACGTCATGGCGTCCAAAGTGTCCGCCACCGAGAATATCCGGGCGCCGAACGGAATCTCCTCGCCGCGCAGCCCCTGCGGGTATCCCGTACCATCCCACCGCTCCTGGTGCGTCAGCACAATCTGGGAGGCCGGGGTGAGAAACGCAATCCGGCACAGCAGATCGTATCCGATGCGCGCGTGCGTCTGCATCACGGCGGTCTCTTCAACCGTGAGTCGATCGGGCTTCAGAAGAATCGCATCGGGAATCGCGATCTTGCCGATGTCGTGCAGGAACGAGCCGCGAGCGAGAACGCGGAGCTGGTCATTCGACCAGTGCAGGGCGCGCGCCAGTTCTAGGCAGTAGTGCGTGACGCGCCGGGAGTGGCCTTGAGTCTCAATGTCGCGAAGCTCGAGGGCTCCGCCCAATGCCGCCAGCGTCTCATCATAGGTGTGCTCGATGCGCTGGATCGCGACCTGAAGCTGGCGGGTGCGCTCCTGAACCACTTCCTGCAGGCGAGTGCGGTATTGCGCCACCTCCAATTCCAGGCCCCGCTTCTCAAGCGCCTTGGCAAGGCTGGCCACCATGCCGTCGAGTTGCAAGGGCTTCACCAGGTAGTCGGATGCGCCCAGCTTCATGGCCTCGATGCCCGTGCGCACGTCATCTTCGCCAGTGCAGATCACGAAAGCCAACTGCGGAATTTTGGAGTGAGCTTTCTTCAAGAGCTCGAGGCCGGACATGCCGGGCATCCAGAGATCACAGAGAACCAGATCTAGGTCCCCTGCCCCGATCTTCTCCAGAGCCTCCTCGGCGTTTTCGGCGGTGAAGCATTGGTGTCCTTCGAGAACCAGCCGGGCGGAGAGCAGGGTGCGAACCGCCTCTTCATCGTCGACCACCAGGATGTGAGCCTTCCGGGATTCGCCGCCCATGAGTACTTTTACTCCATTCGTTACGTAATCAAGTTTTATATAAAATCATAGTACTTGTCAATCTGATATAGGTTCACATACGTTCGGGCACCTCAATACCAAGCAGATCCAGAGCGAGCGCCAGGGTCTGGCTTGACAGCAAGACGAGAAACAACAAGAAGCTCCCGCGCTCGGGATCCGGTTCCGAGAGGACTCGGTGGCGATGATAGAAGTTATTGAAAGCTTGAGCCAGGCGGAAGGCGTATTTGGCAAGCACCGCGGGTTCTTCTGAGGACACGGCCTGGCGGACCGTCATCTCAAGCTGAGCGGAAAGCAACACCAATTCCCAGAAGTCCCGGCCGTCGGCGCCTTGCAACCAGGCGAGGGACCGGGAATCCGGGGCCGGAGGCCAACTTTGACGATTGACAATAGTCGATGCTCGATGGTCAATCAGATCCGGTTCGTCTTTCATAGATGGCAGTTCGCGGTCTGGAAGGCCCCTGTCATCCTTAACCTGTTCCCTTCCCTGATCCCCGGCCCCTGACTCCTGATCTCTGACCCTGCGGAAGATGTTCTGCGCTCGCACGACGCTGTACTGAAGATAAGGCCCCGTCTCGCCCTCGAAAGCCAGCGCGTCTTTGAAGTCAAAAGCGATCGCGGAACGGCGGGTGAACTTCAGCAGGAAATAACGCAGAGCGGCCACGCCGATCATGCGAGCGTAGTCGGCTTGCTCCTCGGGGTCGCTCGTCATCTGCCGCTCACGAACCTCGGCCAGCGCCCTCTCGATCACGATGTCGATCAGGTCGTCAGCCTTCACGCCGAGGCCGCGGCGTCCGGACACCTCAACGTAACCTCGCTCGCGATCTTCGGCCGTGGGCTCGATTCCCAGCGACTCCGCGGCGGCAAGAGAGAGGTTCACAACTTCGTAGGCGAAATGGTGTAGGTGAGCAGCTTCGTCCTGGTAGCCGAGCTCGCGGAAAGCTGCCGCCACCACTTGCTGGAGGTAGGATTGGCGGCTGTCGATCACGGCATAAGCTGCGGATGCGCGCCCGAAGGACGGTGCGTCCGGGGGACTCGGTTGAACCGTGGTTCGCCAGAGCCGATGGCCATCCGGGTAGCCGTAAAAAGGCTCATAGCCGAAGTCGCGGCCCAGCAAGCCGAACTTCCATAGGTGGTAGGCGATGTCCTTGCCGACGTACGTCACGGTCCCATTCGACCGCACGATAATCTTGGTCTCTTCTTCGACCGCCTCGCCGGCGGCATCAACGCCCTTCGCAGATTTGCCCTCTTCCCCGGTCGCCAGGGACATCACCCAGCACCCCTTGTTCTTGCCCGAGTCCTCAAACCTCAAGGCGCCGCGTTCCCTGAGCAACTCGAAAGCATACTTCCAGAAGTTCAGGCTCAGAATTTCGCTTTCCTGCACCAGAAGGTCGTAGCGAACACCCAATCGACGCGTGGTTTCCAGGTGAGCGCGCACGATGACGGTGGAGATCAGCTCCGCAATCCGGGCTGTCTCTCCATGACCGTCTTCGATCGCCTTGAGCGTCTCCGCACGGCGCGCAGCAAGAGCAGGATTCTGCTCGTACGCCTGCGTGACGCGGGCGTAAAGGTTCCAGCAGTAGTAATCGAAGCGCACGGCCGGATCGGCGACGAGCGCCTCCACATCGGCCATGCCCTTCTTCTCCAGATCGACAAACCCGACCACCACGTCGGCCACTTGAACTCCCGTATTGTCGATGTAGTTTTGCACTTCCACCTGGCGGCCGGTGAATCGCAGCAGCCGCGCAAAGGTGTCACCGAGAACGGAGTTGCGCAGGTGACCTACGTGCGCGGCCTTGTTGGGATTGATGCTGGTGTGCTCCACCAGGACTTTGCCCTCGGCCGCAATCCCCTGCATCGCGGGCGTAGGCGGCGGCTCCGAGGTCCGCGCTTCAAAGACGGCCGCAGCCAGGCGGGCACGGTCCAGGTGAAAGTTCAGGTAGCCAGGTCCGGCAACGCTTACGCGCTCCACGCCCTCGATAGGCAGGATGTGAGCCGCCAGAGTGTCGGCTATCCGGCGCGGCGGCTGGCGCAGTTGCTTGGCAAGCTCGAAGCAGGCGGTGATCGAAAGCTCCCCGAGCTCCACATCAGGTGGAAAGCCGATGGCAGGTTGATCGGTCCGGACGCCGAACTGCGCCTCCACAACTTCCGAAAAACGCCGGCGCACTCGCTCGAGAATGTCGAGATACAGAACTCCTCCTCTGTTGCTAAGCCAGAACTTCTTCGTGACAAGAAAACCAGATTCTTCGCTTGGTTCCAGTCTGAAGCCGCGGCCATGGCGGGACGCAAGCGTGATTATATCAATGGAAGCTGCAGAGGCGCGCGCCCGATCCAACCCACAAGGGCCCCAGCCGGCGTCGAGTCACCCGTTGCAAGCCTCGATGCCAAGCGTTCCTGCCTTTAAGCAGTAGTTTGCAAGTCTGCGGCTCGTCTCGCATAATCTTTCCAGCATGTTTGGGGGCTCCTCGCACGCATGACTGAATTCTCCACCCCGCTGATGCGGCAGTACAGCGCCATCAAAACCCGCCACCCGAACGCGCTCCTGCTTTTTCGCCTGGGCGATTTCTACGAGCTTTTTTTTGAGGACGCGGTGGTGGCCTCGCGCGAGCTCCAGATCACGCTGACCTCCCGCAACAAGGAAAAGGGCGAGGCAATTCCCATGTGCGGAGTGCCTTATCACGCCGCGGAGGGCTACATCGCCAAGCTCATCCGCAAAGGCTTTCGGGTGGCGATCTGCGACCAGATGGAAGACGCGCGGCAGGCAAAATCCATCGTCAAGCGCGAGGTCACCCGGGTGGTTACGCCGGGAACCGCCATCGACTCGCAGGTGCTGGAGCCGCGTGACAACAATTATCTGGCTGCGCTGGCGGAGCGCCAGGGCGTGATCGGCCTGGCATTTGCCGACCTTTCTACAGGCGATTTCCGCGCCACGGAGTTCTCGGGCGTCGAATCGCGGTTGCGCCTCAATGAAGAACTGGCTCGTCTGTTGCCCAGTGAATTGCTGCGTTCGTCCGCGAGTTCGGAGTTCGCAGTTCCGTGTCCGGCGGGCGCGGACGGGCGCCCCAGACAACCGGCACCGCGAGCAACGAGCCCCGAATTTGGCGCGGCGCTGATGCAGTCCGGCCCATCCAAGACCCAAGACTCACGATCAGAGACTTTGGCCACCACCGTGACCCTGCTCGACGACTGGATTTTCTCCGAAGATTACGGTGGGCGGCTGCTTCGCGATCACTTCCGCGTTGCCTCGCTCGCCGGTTACGGTCTGGATGGCCATTCCGCGGGCGTGGCGGCGGCCGGAGCGGTTCTGCACTACATTCGCGACACGCAACGCGGATCGCTGGCGCATCTCGACGGCATCCGCTTCTACGAACAGCAGGACTCGCTTATTCTCGATCCGGCCACGCTGCGCAACCTCGAGCTGGTTGAGCCCATCATCGGCAGCTCGCGAGACACCACTCTGCTTGCGACTCTCGACGAATGCGCCACGCCCTTGGGCGCGCGCCAGTTGAAGAATTGGCTTTTGCGCCCCTCCATCGACCGCACCGAGATTGAAGCCCGCTGGGACGCGGTGAGCGAGCTCGACGCCCAGGCCATGGCGCGCGAGGAGTTGCGCAAGTCGCTAGGACGCATTCAAGATCTGGAACGCTTGCTTAGCAAGGTCACTCTGGAAACGGCCAACGCCCGCGATCTCGCGGCGCTGAAGCTATCGTTGGCTCAATTACCATCCCTCAGGGTGCAAGTCTCAGCATTCGCAGCCGCGAGGCTTCTCCAACTCTATGAGCGCATGGACGAGCTGGGCGACGTCTGCGCCCTCCTGGAGGAATCGATTCACCCCGACCCGCCCGCGCTACTTACGGAAGGCGACTTGATCCGTCCCGGCTACTACCCGGTCCTCGACGAGCTTCGTGAAATCAGCCAGCATAGCAAGCAGCTCATCGCGGCCATCGAGACGCGCGAGCGCGGACGCACTCACATAGGCTCGTTGAAGGTGCGATTCAACAATGTTTTTGGGTACTACATCGAGGTCTCCAAACCGAATCTGGCGCTGGTACCCGCCGACTACGAGCGCAAGCAAACCATGGTGAACGCTGAGCGCTTCACCACTCCGGAGCTGAAGGAGCTCGAGGCCAGGATTCTGAGCGCCGAGGAGCGCGCGCAGACGCTCGAGCTTGAACTCTTCCGCGAGATTCGACGGCGCGTGGCGGCCGAGGCAGCCCGCATTCGCCGCACCGCGCAGGCGCTCGCAGAGATCGACGTACTGGCCTGCTTCGCGGCGCTGGCAGCGGAGCGTAACTATCACCGGCCCCAGATATCCGATGACGGAGAGCTCGAAATCGTCCGCGGACGCCATGCGGTGATCGAGCGCCTGATTATCCCCGGCGAGGGCGGAGGTTTCATCCCAAACGGCCTTTACCTTAATTCGTCCTCGGACAGAATTCTGCTGATTACCGGGCCCAATATGGGCGGTAAGTCTACTTATCTCCGCCAAGCGGCGCTGATCGCACTGATGGCGCAAATGGGCGCCTTTGTGCCCGCGGAACGCGCCCGCCTCCCCGTTCTCGACCGCATCTTCACCCGCATCGGCGCTTCCGACAATCTGGCCCGCGGGCGATCCACCTTCATGGTGGAGATGACCGAGGCAGCCAGTATTCTTAACACCGCCACCTCCAAGAGTCTGGTTCTTCTCGACGAGATTGGCCGCGGGACAGCTACTTTTGACGGCCTGGCCATCGCCTGGGCGGTGGTGGAGCACCTGGAATCGCGCACGCGCGCCAAGACGCTGTTCGCCACGCACTACCATGAACTGACCGAGCTCGCCGACCTGCTGCCCGGCGTGCGCAACTATCATGTGTCGGTGAAAGAGGTGGGCGCCAACATTGTGTTTCTGCGTAAAGTTGAACCGGGCAGCGCCGACAAAAGCTACGGCGTGGAGGTGGCGAGGCTCGCCGGCTTGCCTCCAACGGTGATCGAACGAGCGCGTGAAATCCTGGCGCGGCACGAGCAGAGCGAACACATGTTGAGTGAACGCCTGGCCGCTGAGGCGCCCGATGAAGAGGAGGCCGAGCCGGGTTCGGCTGGCGGGCCGGCACGGATCAGCCGCCGCAAGGTTCGCGATCGGCCGCCCGTCCAGTTGACAATCTTTACCCCGCTGAACGCCGAGATCGTCAAAGCGATCGAAGAGGCGGACTTGGACAACATGAAGCCTATCGAGGCGCTGAACCTGCTGGCGGAGCTCAAGAAGCAGATTAAGTAATGCGCTGTGATGCTATAATGGATCACATGAAAACTGCCACCATTCGTGACCTCCGTTATCGCTTCCCCGAAGTCGAGACCCTGCTGAGAGAAGGTGAAGAAATTGAGATTACGAAGCGCCGCCGGGTGGTCGCACGCCTGATTCCAGTGTCAAAGCGTTCGGCGCCGCGCCGTCCCGATTTCATGGCTCGGTTGAAGAAGATCTATGGCGACAAAGTGCTGAAAGTGACCGGTGCGGAGCTTATTATGCAAGAGCGAGGTCCGTATTGAGTTCTTACGCTGACGCAAGTTTCCTGATATCGCTTTACACGCTGGACGGAAACTCGGTGGCCGCCACAACTCGGATGAGAGTGGCCGAGCTTCCCTTTGTTCTGACTTCACTTGGTGAACTCGAGCTGACAAATGCTCTTGAGTTAAGAGTGTTTCGCAAAGAGCTCGACAGGCGGCACGTGAAGATCGCACAAAGAGAGTTCCGCCGAGACATCGACGAAGGTATCTTTTCGCTCAAGCCCTTGGCGGAGGTAGTGTATGAGCGCGCACGCCGGATGGCGGGGCGGCGCTCGGCGCAATTGGGAACACGCACACTCGACATCCTCCACATCGCGTCCGCGATGGCCTCCGGAGCGAACGCGTTTTACACCTTCGACAAGAAGCAGCAGAGGCTTGCTGCCGCAGAAGGGTTGCAGATTGCCTAACCGCCTTGAATCGGAAGCGGGCCGTCATGAAAAGCCAGCTCGGCCAGCTCTTACTCATCGATGTGCCGAAAGCCGCCTGGAATCCCGGTCTGGAACGCGTCCTTCAGCGGTTCGAACCGGCTGGTGTCCTGTTCCGCCGCTTGACGCCTGCGACGGCGGATGTTTCCGCGAAGTGCGCGCGTGTTCTTGATTCAGTGCCGTTGCTGGCGATTGAAGATGAGGGCGGCGGCGCTCTCAGCGATCTCGTCCCGGCTCTCACTCCTCTCGCCGGCCTCGACTCGAACGGCGCCGGGCGCGCCGGCGATCTGACCGGCCATGCCATGGCACTGCTCGGGCTCAACCTCAACCTCGCCCCAATCGTCGATTTGCCGGCGAATCCCGCCGCGAGCGCGCCACAAACGAAAGCGCTCCCGACGTGTATACCTGCTGAGATAGCATGCCGGGCCGAGGCGTTTGTGCGCGGGCTTAGCCGCCGCCGCATACTGGCGTGCGCGCGGCATTTTCCCGGAACGCCCAGGAACCGGGAGGCGCAAGCGCCTCCTGCCCCCGTGGTGGACCGGACGATGGCCACGCTGTGGCGTGAGGACCTCGTGCCCTACCGGGCGCTCGGCGCAAAGTCCGCCATGATCCAGATCACACACGCTGTCCACAAAGCGTACGACTATGAGTTCCCGCGGCCGGCCTCGCTCTCGCCTGCAGTGGTGGCGGGGCTGCTGCGAGTGAAGATCGGCTATCGAGGTGTGGTGCTGGCTGATGCGTCGGCCGCAGCGCGAGCGGCGGGTACCGAGCTTGGCGAAGCTGCGGTCAGGGCGCTGGCCGCCGGCTGCGATCTGGTACTCGTTCCAGGTGAGGAGAAGCGGATCACAGCCGTGCTCGAGTCCATCCAGCGAGCGATCGAGCTCGGCAGCCTCGCTCGCGATCGCGTCGAAGAAGCCCTGGGACGGCTCAGGATCGCAAAGAGAAAACTCGCCAAGCCGGGCAAAGCGCCATCCGGACGCGATTTCGCATGCCTGCAACGCGACTTTGCGGAATTCAGCAAATAGGGGACCTCTGGAGGAATGGAGTTGCCTGAAGCCTCTCAATTAAGGCAGCGGCGTGCACGCAGCCGCCTGGCGGTGGGCCTGATGGCGGGCACGTCGCTCGACGGCGTTGATGCCGCCCTGGTGGAGATCAGCGGTGCGCCGGAGCGTCCGAAAGTCCGGGCTGTGGCCTTCATCACCTCAGCTTACCCCGGAGATCTACGCAACCGTCTACTCCAGGCGGCGAGCGGCGGCCCGCTGACGGCGAGTGATTTGGGCGCGCTTCACTACCACGTGGGCGAAGCTTTTGCCCAGGCGGCAATCAACGTATGCAAGCGCGGCAAAATCGGTACGCGCGATTTAGCCGTAATCGCCTCGCACGGGCAGACCATTTTTCATCAGGGTCGAGCCGCCGGCCAGAGGCGGGCGTGCACTTTACAGATCGGCGAAGCAGCGCTGATTGCGGAGATCACGGGCGCGCCGGTGGTAGCGGATTTCCGCGCGGCGGATGTGGCCGCCGGAGGCGAAGGCGCTCCGCTCGTGCCGATGGTTGATTATCTGCTGCTTCGCGACCGGCGCCAAGGCACCGTTGCGCTCAATATCGGCGGCATCGCAAACGTCACGATCATCCCGGCCGGCGCGCCTCCCGAGCAGGTATTTGGATTTGACACGGGGCCAGGGAACATGGTGATCGACGGGCTGGTCCGCCACTTTACCCGCGGCAAAGATCAATACGACGCGGAGGGCCGGTTTGCCGCCAAGGGATGCCTGCTCGATTCTGTGCTTCACGGGGCCTTGAGCGATCCTTTCTTTGCGCGGCGTCCCCCCAAGAGTGCGGGCCGTGAGCAGTTTGGAGACCACTTCTTGACCGATCATTTCCTGGGCCGGCCGCGGGACCGCTTGGAGGACTTGGTTCGCACGGCCACGGAATTAACGGCACGCTCGATCGCAACCGCACTGGATCGATTTGTATTCGGCAGCCTTCCGCCCGACAGCAAGCTGCACCGGCTGGTGATATCCGGTGGCGGTACGCACAATAAGGCTCTGATGGAGCGCATTGGAACGCTCATACCGTCGCTCTCGCTTCACCGCTCCGACGAATTCGGATTGCCCGCGGACGCCAAAGAGGCAATCGCTTTCGCCGTCTTGGGAGAGCGCACGCTGCGCGGACTACCGGGAAATCTCCCGGGCGTGACAGGGGCCACTCGACCGGTCGTGCTTGGCAAGCTCTTGCGGCCGTGAGTTCAGAAGGTAAAGTGCCGCTGTGGCTTGTTTTCTGATTTGTGAAGGTTCTCAACGCTGAATGTGAAGGTACCAGGAGGTGGTGCTCAGCACCTCCCGCACCGAATGCAAGGTGCGGTTCCAGGCGTCGGATTCGATGGGACTGTCCGGGGCCGGCGAGGCGTAAGCTCTCAGGCCGCGGGCAGCGAGCATCAGCTTGATGCGATAGAGGTGAAATCCATCGCTGACCGCAATGCAACTCCGTTCATGGCGGGATTGCAGCAAGCGAACCACTGCCCTGACGCTCTGGTAAGTGGTCCGGCTCTGAGGATCGCTGAGGATCTTGTCAGCGGCCAGGCCTTGCTGGATCAGGTAGTCGCGGCCCACCCCGGCCTCGGTGAAACGCGGATCGCCGCCGCCGGCGCCGGTGGTGATGACGAGCGGAGCCATGCCTCGCTCTTCGAGATCGAAGGCATGGTCCAGGCGGGACTTGAAGACAGGAGACGGCTGGCCGTCGTATTGGGCAGCCCCGAAGACAATGATGGCGCCGGCGGGCGCGGCTTCGTCGAGCGTCGCCTGCCGCCGAATGGCCCGGTATAGCAGGACTTCGATTGTCGAGAAAGCACCCAGGGCCAGGAAAGAGGCCAGCAGCATCCAGTGGGCTAAGGTGGCACGGTTCAGCCGATGAACTCCTTCAACTGTTCACGCGTGACGGGGCCTTCGCGACGGACCTGATAGAGATCGCCGTCCAGCTCGACGATGGTGGAAGCAAGCTCACCTGGTGTGGACCCTCCGTCCAGGATGAGCGGAACCGTATCGCCGATTTGCATCTCCACCTCTTCCGCGGTGGCGCAAGCCGAGTGCTCCGTGAGATTCGCACTGGTGCCGGTCAACGGACGGGCTGCGGCCGCAATCAGAGCCACTGCTATTGGCGCCTTAGGCCATCGCAAGGCGACACGACCGGTGTTCCCGGTCACTTTCAGAGGGATCTGGCGGGACGCTGGTACGATGATCGTCAGCGGGCCGGGCCAGAACTCCTCCGCCAGCTTAAAAAAGAGGGCGGGCGGGTCCGCGGTCATATCGGCTGCCTGGTCGAGCGATGACACCAGCAGCGGCAACGGCCGGTCATAGCTGCGCCGCTTGATGCGAAAGATCTCGCTCACGGCCGCCAAATTGAAGGGGTCTGCGCCCAGGCCATAAAAAGTGTCGGTAGGGAAGGCTACAACTTTGCCCGCCTGAATCAGGCGCAGTGCGTACTGCAGGCCGAACTCCATGCGATTCTTGTCAACCTTGAGAATCTCGGACATTGCGTGACGTACTCCACGATTTGAGCGACGCTGACCGTACCATAGGGCCTGCCGCGCGGTCAAGTTCCGCCTGCAGCTCCGCAAGGCAAAGCGTGATTATAATTCGTATTCCTGGCGGTGGAAGCTTCGATTTTCGGACCGGAACTCGAGAAGCGAGGCGTGGTTAGGCTTGCGATAGGCCGGTTCCCGGCGGATAATACGCTTATCTAACGTTCGGGATTGTTCGAGCGGCTCTCATGGTTTGTCCCTCGTGTCTGACAGAGAATGAGCAAGGGGCCTGTGTGTGCTCGCATTGCAGCAGTGTCTTCCCCAGCCCTGGCGAGGCCGAAACTCAGCTGGATCCCATGGAGACTTTCCGATTGAACCCTGCTGTTTCGGGCAAACCTTCTACCGTCGCCGGCGCCCCTCCATCGCTCGGCGGCGAGCCAGCGTCGGTGCGTCCCGACGAAACGATTGGTGACCGTCAAGGCTTTTCGACCACTTTAGTGCCGGGCAGCGACTTCGGACCCCGCTACCACGTCGAGTCAATCCTAGGCCGCGGCGGCATGGGCGCGGTGTACAAAGCTTACGACAAAGACCTGGATCGAATGGTGGCTTTGAAGCTGGTGCGCCCGGACCTTGCCAATAACGATCACGTGATGCAGCGCTTCAAACAGGAACTTCTGCTGGCCAGGAGGATCTCGCACAAAAATGTCCTCAGGATTCACGATCTTGGCGATGTGAACGGCGTGAAGTTCATCTCCATGGCGTACATCGAGGGTACTGACCTCCACGGTCTCGTGCAAAAGGAGGGCCGGCTACCGGTTGAGATAGCGACCGCCCTCGCGCGACAGCTGTGCGCCGGCCTCGCGGCCGCTCACGCCGAGGGCGTGGTGCATCGCGATCTGAAGCCTCAGAATGTACTGATCGACGGGGCGGGCAACGCCTACATCTCCGATTTCGGACTCGCCAAATCGTCGGATCTTGGCGACGCCAACCTGACGCACGCCGGCATGTTGACCGGGACGCCGAAGTATATGTCTCCGGAACAGGTCGAGGGCAAGCCCGCGGATCAGCGCAGCGACCTCTACGCCCTGGGGCTGATCCTCTACGAAATGGTGACGGGTAAGTTGCCGTTCACCGGAAACTCAGCCGCCCAGGTGATGTACCAGCGCCTGAAGCACAGCCCCCAAAGCCCTGGAGCGCTCAATCCTGAAATACCGCAGTACCTGGAGCGCCTGATCATGCGCTGCCTGGAGCGTGATCCCGAGCAGCGCTATCAGAGCGCAGCGGATATTCTGAGGGATCTCGAGACGGAGCGAGCCGAGCGCGGCGAGTCCCGCTTTTCGGAAGCGGTCTCGAGCGGCTGGGTGCGGGCGGCGGGAGCCGCGCTGGTGCTGGTTGCCCTCGTCTGGGCCGTTCCCCGGCTGCGGAATCTCCTGATTCCTGCGCGCGGAGCCGGTCAGACCGAGAGCCGTTCCGAGGGCATTCCTTCGCAGGGAAAATACATCGCGGTGCTGCCGTTCCGGGCGCTTGGAGCGGCCTCTTCTCTCGGCTACGTGGCTGAAGGGCTGCAGGACGCTCTCTCCGCCAAGCTATTTCAGTTGCAGGGCGCCCACATCGTTTCCGGAGACGCCGTGGAGAAGGCGCAGAAGGCAGGAACGGAATCCCTCAATCAACTGGCCAATGAGCTGGGAGCGAACCTGATCGTGGGGGGCACGGTTCAACAGGCCGGCGGCAAAATTTCGATCATCGCCAGTCTGCACGATATGCGAAGCGGAAAGCTGCTGCTGAGCCAGGAGTTTCGTGGAGTTCCGCAAGATTTGCTTACTTTGGAAGACGAGATCTACGGGGATTTGCTGACGGCTCTCGAGCTCAGACCCTCCAACGAGGAAATGGCGCGCGCGGGCCGGCATCCCACCGAAAACTCCGCCGCCTACGATGAATACCTGAAAGGCCGGGATGCCTTGCGTGGCTCCCGCGACGCGGAGAATGCCCAACGGGCAATCGGATTTTATGATGCCGCCTTAAAGGACGATCCGGCTTTTGCCTTGGCCTACGCCGGGATTGCGGAGGCCAGCCTGGCGCTGTGGACGCAGACGAAGGACCACTTCTGGGCGGGCAAGGCTTTGCACGCCGCCGAGCAAGCGCAGCAACTGAGCGACGAGCTCCCCGAGGTCCACGTCGCCCTCGGCGACGTCTACCAGGCCACCGGCAAAGCCGCGGAATCCATTCAGGAACTGCAGCGCGCTCTCGAGCTGCAACCGAACTCGGACGACGGATACCGTCGTCTGGGCCACGCGTACCTCGACAGCGGGCGCAAAGCGGACGCCATCCAAGCCTACCAGCGGGCCGCTCAGATCGATCAGTTTTACTGGCTCAATCAAGAGGCTCTGGGTGTAGCCTATTTCAAGGATGGGGATTTTGTGACCGCGCTGGACACATTCCACAAGGTGACGGAGCTCGCTCCTGCGAACCCCATCGGCTACGCGGATATCGGCGCCGTCTACTTCCGCCAGGGCAAATACGTGGAGTGCATTCCCCAATTCGAGAAGGCGCTTCAGATACGTCCCAGCTACGACCTCTATTCAAATTTGGGAACGGTGTACTTCTACTTGAAGCGCTATGGCGACGCGGTGAAGGTGTTCGAAAAGGCCGTTGAAATGAGCCCCAACCAGGAAATCGCCATGGGAAACCTGGCAGATTCGTATCGGTGGTCGGGCGACCGCGATAAGGCGGACGCTGCTTATGACAAAGCGATTGCGCTTGCCTTCCAGGAGCTTCAAGTGAACCCGCGGGATACCACCGCGCTTCAGGACCTGGCGCTGTATTACGCGAAGAAGGGCGATCCTTCGCGCGGACTCAAGTTCATTCGCAGCGCTCGGGCCATCGACGGCGAAGATGTCTATGGGATCTATATCGAGGGCGTGGTACAGGCGATTGCAGGACACAAGCCGGAAGCGATCCAGTCCCTGCAGGATGCTTTCAAAAAGGGATTCCCCACGAGCGACGCCGAAAACAATCCGGAATTAAAGGACCTGCAAGGGCAGCCCGAATTTCAAAGACTGGTGGGAAAGTTTGCGAAGAAAGCGTCTTGATAACAAGAGCCGGGGCTCGGTGCGCGTCATCCTCATCCGTGCCGGACGTTAGCGACCGGCAGTTTTCGCGTTACAGTCTTCAGCCCCGCCCCTCTACAAAGCGCGTACCGCTTTCCTTCGCGCCGCGAGCGCCAATGCGCCGATACCCATCAGCAGGAGCGTAATCGTTCCAGGCTCCGGAGTGCCGGGGTCGGGCGGGGACATGCCATTCGCGCCTACGCCAAAGTCGGAGTCAGGATTCCAGCCGTCAACCGTAATACTGAAGTCTCCCGCGGGACTCACTCCGGGGCCGCCGGTGAAGGTCGCAAAAAACCCGTCCGAGTCTGCGCCAATCGAGCAGGTGGAGAAGGGGCCGCCGACGGGGATGCCACAGTTCAGCATGCTGCCGGGTGGCAGGACTTCGTCGATGTCGAAACTGAGGCTCGTGAACGTGGAGTTCGTACTGTTCTGAAACACACAGTCCGGCTCGGAGATGCCATTCACTACACATGGACTTGTAGCCGGGCTCGACCCGGAGGCCGAACCAAAGAGAAAAGTGAATCCTACCGGCAGACTTCCCGACCCGCTGCCAATGATGATCCGCGGATCGTTTCCCGGCACTTGATCCGCCCAGGCCGGCGCACTCAGAAGCAGAATTCCCACCGTCAGCAGACTCAAACTTCTCATCGGGTAACCCTCCATCATGGCGATCAGGACGATTTTCCGCTGAACCGGACTGGTTCGTCAATCGGAAACTACTGATGATTAAGGAGTTGCTAATAGCTCGCGACCACCGCCGCCAGGCCCGCCCCTCGGTCTCGCGGTTGGCAGGTCCGTGTGCCAGCTAGGGCGCGACGTGAAAGTTCTTGTTGCTCTTGAGTGTCCCGGACGTCGTCGTGACGTAGACCGGACCTGTGGTGGCGCCGGATGGCACTGTGGCCGTGATCTCAGTGCTCGATACCACTGTGAATGCGGCTGCGACGCTGTTAAAGGTGACGCTGCTGGCCCCTGTCAGGTTCGTGCCCAGGATCACGACTGATGATCCGATACTGCCTGCGGAGGGTTGCGTTTCGATGAATGCCGGAAGTCCCACGGATAGGCTGAAGGCGGTACCGTATCCTGCGGCACCACCTTCGTAGGTTTCTCCATAAAGGCTCCCATTGGTGTCCTGAACCAGCCCGCCGGGCTCGTAGCCGTCCAGGCAGACTTTACCTCCTTGCGGGCAAAAGTTGTACAACGTGGTTAGCTGGCCGCCTGATGTCAACTCAAAAGCTGTGCCGTTGTTACTGGTTCCCCCACTGACGGTCGTGCCGTAGAAGTTGCCACCGTTGGCTTGGATCAGCGACGAGAGCACATCGCCATCAGCGCAATTCGACAGGACGCAGAAAGTATAGAGCGTGGTGAGCACGCCTTGTGGGGTAATCTTGAAGATCGTTCCGTGATCGCCGTCGTTGCTCGTCCCTCCGTAGAAGTTGCCGTCCTCGGCCTGTATGAGCCGCCCCGGATAGTATCCGTCCGTGCAGTTCTGCTGGCTGCAGAAGCTATGAATCGTGGTGAGGCTGCCCTGCGCTGTCAATTTGAACACTGTCCCGCAGCCGCCGACGCCGAACGGGCAGTAAGCGCCGGTCCCGCCTGAGATCGTTGTGCCATAAAAGTTGCCCTCGGCGTCTTGCACGACTCCGGCGTAAGGAGAGGTGCCGTCAGCGCAGTTTGGTTGGGCACAAAAGCTGTAGAGTGTCGTCAAAGCTCCCTGAGGGGTGATTTCGAACACAGTGCCGCAGCGGCTCACCGGGCAATAGCCCTTAGCTCCGCCGCCTACGGTGGTACCATAGAAGTTCCCGTTAAAACCTTGAATCAGGCTTGCGAAAGGGCCGGTTCCGTCAGCGCAGTGGGGCTGCTGGCAAAACTCGTACAAGGTCGTTAGGGCGCCCGTTGAGCTGATCTTGTAAACCGAACTGCCGCGTGGCGCCACCGGCGGTCGTACCGTAAGAATCGCCGTCGGTACCTTGAATCAGCCCGCTCGTTGGATACCAACCACAACCGGAAGCGGCACAGAAGTCGTAAAGATTCGTGACAGCCCCAGTCGGCGTCATTTTGAAGACCACCCCTCTCCTGTTCGTGCCGCCTCCGTAGGTTGTGCTGTAGAAATTGCCGTCGGTGGCTTGACCGAGAAAGCCGTTGGGATACTCGCCATCGCCTGCGCCAAAATTAGCGAGCGTCTTGAACGTTGCGCTCGCTGGCGCACCGCGCTCGTCCGACCGTGCCGCCGGACTCAGCCTCCCGGCCGCGCTCACGAGCAGCATGACAACAGCAAGTAGAAGAACCGATCGGAACCAAGTATGTTGCATCGATACACCTCCAAGGAAGGCATGAGTATACACTCGCTTGGGCTCTGCGGACACCATTAAAGGGGCGGCTAGTATCCTAGTTTGTATGCATTACCTGCCCCGGCAGCAGGAGCTCCGTCATCGAATCGTCGGCGCTGCTTCACCTTTGCCTGTGGTTCTTATTGAGCGTTGCAAAATATAGTGGCGACCGGCGTCTTTCGCCGCTCTTTTACAGGGCAAGGCTCCGAGCGGCGCTACAGGGAATGACGTCACTGTATTTTGGGATCCGCCCGGCCCCCACGTTAAAGACGCCCGCGAGCGACGCCTGTCATCAAAAACACATGAGGACCACCGGCAGCAGGGGCCGGGCGCCAAGGAGCCGCCGGCCAAGAACGACTCTTCGATGGCCAGGTGATCTGAATGCCGAAGAACGCGAGCAAAGGTTATACCGCGCCGACTGAGTTGACGCCCTTCCACAAGAAAGACCCCTCGATCGTCCACGTGGTGATCGAGACTCCCAAGGGGAGCAAGAACAAGTACGAATACGTCCCCAAACTCGGCACCTACAAGCTCAGTCGAGTACTCCCGGACGGGATGGATTTCCCTTACGATTTCGGGTTCGTGCCTTCCACGATGGGCGACGACGGCGATCCCATCGATGTTTTGTTGCTGATGGACGAGCCGGCGTTTGCCGGCTGCATGATTGAGTGCCGCCTGATCGGAGTGATTGAAGGCCTACAGGGGAAAGACGGCCGCAAGGAGCGCAATGACCGGCTTCTGGCTGTTGCGGTGGAAAGCCACCGGCATTCCAATCTTAAAGACGTTGCCGAGCTCAATCCGACTCTCCTCAAGGAATTGGGACAATTCTTTGTGAATTATCACCAGCTCAGGGGCGCTACTTTCAAGGTGCTGGCGTAAAAGGACGGAAAGAGGCGCGCCGCCTGCTCGATCGAGGAATCGCTAAGAACAAATCCAAGTAGGAGCCTTTGCGGCTACTTGAAACCGCCGTCTCAAGGGATTTGGACTGGCGCTTGAATTCAGGTTAAGGAGTCAGATGTTCGAGCCAAGCGCCGGGCGAGCGCCGCCGCGTGGCGCCTAACATCTTGACTCCGATCCATCCGCCTACTGCCGTCAAGACTGCTCGAGAATCACCGGCGGATCTCCGGCCGAGGCCTGACCCGCGTTCACCCAGGCAACTCGCGTGATGAATGAGCCTGCGATCATCGAGACCGCCGCCGCACGCCGCAAACTCGTCGATCGCGGGCTATCGCTTCGGCCGGCAAGAAGACGGAGCGCGAGAGGCAGCGGGCCGGACAGCAATCCCCCCGCTCGCGTCAACCAACCTGATCTGCCTTCCTTGAGCGCGCGCTGGGCGGGCTTGCTTTGAATCTCGATTCGCGCTCCCGCCACCGTTTCGACCACCGCCGATGCGATACTCAGCCTATGCAGCGCTTCACAGTACCGCGACGCGAAGATCCGCACTCTTTCGCGTCACATTCACGCGTGTCAGGTCTCCCGAACGCTCGAAGCGGAGATCAGCCGCAGCTCCGCCCACTCTCAGGTTCTCGATCTGCAACTCCTCAATGCTCGAAGGCAGTGCCGGCGAACGGATGCTCAGCAGGCGGCCCGGAGCGTCGATTGAAATACCCAGGCAGGAACCGAGCATCTGAACCACCGCGGCAGCCGCCCACGATTGCGGCGAACAGGCAACGGGATAGAGGGTAGGTCCTTCGCCGGGCCGCCGGTCGAACCCGCAATAAAGTTCGGGCAGGCGATGCAGATCAAGAAACGCACTGGCGTCAAGCAAGGCGTCGAGCAGCTTCAACGCCTCACGCTTGAGTCCGTACCGTCCCAATCCGGCGCCGATCAGCGCATTATCGTGAGGCCACACGGAGCCGTTGTGGTAGGAGATCGGATTGTAGCGCGACTCCCCTTTCGCTACCGTGCGGACGCCCCAGCCGCTGAACAGACCCTCACTCAAGAGGGTCTTTGTGGTCCCATCCGCGTGCTCTGGGCTCGCGATTCCGGCAAAAAGAGCGTGACCCGCGTTGGAGGTACGCACCCGGCAGGGCCGCTTCTGCCCGTCCAGGGCAATCGCGTAGATCGCGAGATCCGGACACCAAAACGCTTCTTCAAACTTCCGCTGCAGCCGGGCGGCCTCTTGCCGGAGTGAATCTGCCTGTTCCGGGAAGCCCAGAACAGAAGCCAGACTTGCGGCGTACAGCTTGGCGGCATACACGTACGCCTGGACCTCGCACAGCGCAATCGGCCCGTCAGCCAGCGCGCCGTCGCGATGAAAAACCGAGTCCGTCGAGTCCTTCCAACCCTGCTGAACAAGCCCTTGAGGTGAACGCCCGAGGTACTCGACAAACCCGTCGGAGTCGGGATCGCCGTCGGTTGCCACCCAATCGAGCGCCCGTTGAATGTTGGACCAGATCGATTCGATGAACTCCCGATCGGCAGTGCGTTCGTAATAAGCGCCTGCGAGCAGAACGAACAACGGGGTGGCATCGACGCTGCCGTAATAGCAATCGAAAGGAACTTCTCCGAGGGCGGCCATCTCGCCGCGCCGCATCTCGTGGACGATCTTGCCCGGTTCGGCGTCCCTGCTCGCGTCATGTTCCTGGGCCTGCGTAGACGCCAGATACGCGAGCACCCCTTTTGCAAAGCGCGGGTTCGCCCAGAGACACTCCAAAGCCGTGATGATGCCGTCGCGGCCGAAGACGGTGTTGAACCAGGGCACGCCGGCGTAGGGATACCAGGGCTCAGGGTTGCCGGCCACCATCATGTCGATGTCCGCGAGAGAGCGCCTCAGCCATTCGTTGAACCGGTGGTTCGAGCTCTGAATCGAGGCTGTCTCGTTCCCGATCGACGCGAGCTCGGCGGCGGAGGCGGCAAAAGCGTGGTTGTAAGACCATGTCTTGCGGCCGAGCCTCCCGAATTCACACGCGATGGTCAGGTCGAAACTCGATTCGCTTCTTGGTTCCAGGTCCAGGTCAAACTCCAGGGCAGATTCTGAAACGCCGCTGGGCTGGGGCGAGCAGGAGATTCGCGTCCGGCGAAACACGCCATCCAATCCCTCATACGAAAAGGTGACACCCGAGGAGTCGGGCTCTACAGGCAGTAGCCGTCCCCTGCGCTGCCGCTCGGTTCCGCGGACCTCAAAGATGTCGCGGAAATCCGATCGGACTTGTACGGATATCGGGATCTTCAAGGAAAGCAAACTGTAGTTGGCCACTTTCAGTTCTTCATAGCAGACGGCCTGCCATAGGAGCTTGGACCGGCTGATGTGTAAAGATCCCTGCGGTACCGCGACGTGGCCGTCTTTGCTGATGTCGCGATTGGAGAGGTCGGCGGTAAAGAGGGCGTTGTCCTCGCGCACCCGGGAACTCAGCAGCAAAGGACGGTCGCCGTTAATCGTTAAGCTCAGGCCGGAAAGGAATCGGGTCCCTTCGTGAAAGAGACCCTGCTCCGTCAGCCCAACGCCTTCGATATCTCCGGTTCGATCGAATACGCCGAAAGTCTTCCCATGTTTCAAGACGCGATTTTGATCTCGGGCGAGGGCCGAGGTGGCGAGTATATAGAACTGGCCATGGACTCGGATGACGTCTTCCAAGAGCGGCTTCTCCTGTCAGCGCAGTGTCTCTGATTCTCGCGGCTCAGGCTCGTGTAAACGGAGACATACTTGCGCGCCATTCGTGCCACGCTGAATCGTTGTTCAAAAACCCGGCGGCAAAGCTTCCTGCTCAGGCCGGACACTTTATCGACAGCGGCCGCGGCTTCGTCGACGTCCTGAACAATAAATCCGGTAGTCCCGTCCGTGATCAGCTCCGGAACCGAACCGCGGGGATACGCGATCACCGGAGTTCCGCAGGCTAAAGCCTCGATCATGATGAGGCCGAAAGGCTCCGGCCAGTTGACCGGCGCGAGCACCGCCAGCGCGCCGCCCAAGAGCTTGTCCTTCTCAGAATCGCCTACCTCTCCCACAAAATCCACGTGAGGCTGCTCGAGAAGCGGCCGGATTACTTGCGCAAAGTATTCTCGATCCGCACGGTCAACCTTCGCGGCGATCTTGATCTCGCGGCCGGCTCGACGCGCAATCTCAATGGCGTCGTCAACGCCCTTCTCGGGTGAGATGCGGCCCACGAACGCCAGGTACTGGCCGGGCTTCTCCTGCAAGGTATAGAGGTCCTCCGGCAGCCCATGGTAAACCGTCCCCTGCCAATTCAGCCAAGGGAGCGGCTGGCGCTGGGAATCGGAGATTGAAACCACGGGCATCTCAGAAAATTCCTGGTAAAGAGGAACCAAATCCGGGAGGTCGAGCCGCCCGTGCAGAGTGGTGATCTGCGGGACGTTCTGCCTCCGCGAACTGGGAAAGTGAAGATAGTCAACGTGGAAGTGGATGAAATCGAACTCGTAGGCCCGGGCGGCCAATTGTTCCAGCATCAGCAAATGATAGATCAGAGGGTCTGTGCATCTGGAGCTAAGCCTCAGCGCTTCAGGACAGGACGCGACCAACTCAGCCCGCGTCAACGAATCTCCGCTGGCGAAAAGCGTTACCTCGTGCCCTTGCCGTACCAATTCCTCGGTGAGATACGATGCGACTCGTTCCGTACCCCCGTAAGCAAGCGGCGGCACCCTCTCGTAAAGTGGTGCGATTTGTGCGATCTTCACGCGCGATCCCCTTTCTTGTACAGGCGTCGCGATCCCGAGTCCACATTCGCAACGCTTGGGGATCAGCAAGTTCCAGCTTATCCGATGCAGGGGACTAAGTCGCTACAGGGGTTCACTTAGGGAGGGAACTTCATTCACTGAACACTGGAGTCGGGTTCAAGTACAACTTCGGTTCAAATACACAAGGTCGGCTCGAAGTGCATACCTGTCTGCAGCCTATCGCGATTCGGCCGCAGCCACACCGATATACTTGTCGGCGCCGCCATAGTAGAACAGCCATTGACGGCCCCGCCGCACCAGCCCTTCGACGAAGATCACATCGGGGACTTGGCCCACCCTTTCCCAGGTCTCGAGCGGACGGAACAAAGGTTCATCGCCTCGGGCCACGACCTTGGCAGGATCGTTCCTGTCGAAGAGAATCCAACCAGCGGAGTAAACCAGATGATCGTCGGCTCCATTGTAGATCAGCAGGATTCCGTCTGAAGTTAAGATCGGAGGCGGACCAGGCTCGACCACTCTCGAATCGAAATATCCAGGCCTGGTGGCAGCGACCGGTTTGTCTGAAGCGTCCGCCCAATGCAGAAGGTCCGCCGAGACGGCGATACCCATTTTGGCCGTAGAATCGCCGGCTTCCCCGAGGTAATACATCCAGTACTTACCGTTGATGCGCTCAGGCACAATCGCGCCTGACTTGGTCCAGCCCACGTTCCACGTTCCTTTATACGCGGGCAGAACGATGCCCTGCCTCGTCCAGTGAGTCAGGTCGCTGGATGTCGCCAGGCACAATTGCGCGTCCTGCCTGTCTTTGCCGATTCCATTAACCTTGTTGTATCCGGTGTAGGTGAGGTAGTAGGTTCCGTTGATTTTCACGAGCCGCGGATCTTCGGTGCCTCCGCCCTTTTCGTAGGGCGCTTCAGGCCCAAGCACCGGTTCAGGCGACCGGGAAAAGTGCACGCCGTCCTCGCTTTCGGCGTAGCCCAGAGTTGACGTTCCCTTGCGGTCCTGAGCCCGGTACAGCATCACAATCTTGCCGTCTTTTTCCACGACAGCAGGATTAAAAGTACCGGCCGACTCGAATCCGGATCCGTGCGGAGCAATGACAGGTTGAGAGCTCAGCCTCTTCCAGACTCTAAAGGGCGGGTTGAGTGAGGCGGCGCCAAAAGCGCCGGTCGTGAACAAGACCGCAGAGCAGATCCAGGTGAGAATTCTGAGATGTGGCCCTCGAATTCTCATGAGCGCGGCCTTGCTCAGCCTCGATGGGGTCGTCGTGCCGCGGTCGATGGGGGCCGCTGCCATCTATAATCTGCAAACCTCACTTATGCCCACTCGCGACGGCGCTCCCAGACGCCGTCCGCGCAGCGCAACGCCAGCGCCCCGATGGTCGATGTGGGATTCACGGCGGCGCTGGTGGCGAACGAACTGCCATCGACGATAAAAAGGTTTTTCACATCGTGGGATTGGTGCCAGGCGTTCACCACCGAACGCTTCGGATCAACGCCCATGCGCGCCGTGCCGAGCAGGTGAAATGCCGGTTGGATCACGCCGCTGTCGAGAATCTCCGCTGCGCCCGCAGACTCAAGCGCCTGGCGGGCCGTTCCCGCTGCGTGCTCCAGCATCTTCAGACTGTTCTCTGAATACGAATAGACCACGCGCGGGGCCGGAATTCCGCTCGAGTCCTTCACGTCCGGATCAAGCTCCACACGATTGGCTTCCACGGGAAGGTCCTCGCCGAGCACGGTGACGCGGATAATATGCGGAAACCGCTTCTTCATTTCCGCGTGATGAGTCGCGCCCCAGGGAACCGGCTTCGCCACGAAACTGCCCCAGGCATGATGCAGCGGCCCGAAGGACCTTTCGAGCATGAGCATGTAGCCGCGCACGAATCCCCGGCTGGAGTCGGTCTCGTAAAATTGCTGGCTGTAGGCCGGAATGCCGAAGGGCCCATCGTGTCCGTCGATTCGCTCCGCGAATTGCCCTTCCAGGAACCGGAACGGATGCAGCATGAAGTTCTTGCCCACGAGGCCCGACGAGTTCGAGAGACCTTGCGGAAACTGCCTGGACTTTGAAAGCAGCAGCAGCCGCGCCGATCCAACTCCGTTCGCCGAGAGCACCACCACGCGCGCAGTCTGCTCCTGCACCTTGCCCTCGCGGTCGTAGTAAACCGCGCCACGCGCCCGGCCCTGATCATCCACCGTGATTTCACGAACGCGGCAGCGCGTCTTGAGCACCGCGCCCTTGTGCAGGGCCTTCGGCCAGTACGTGACGTCGGTCGAGGCCTTGGCCCCGATCGGGCAGCCGAGCATGCACTTTCCGTGCAGATCGCAGGCGGGGCGGCCGTCGTATGCGCGCGAGATGATGCCGTTGTCCGACACCCACCAGTGCCAGCCGAGCTTGTCGAAGCCGCGCCCGATGGTCTCGCCGAGCACGCCGAGCGGCAGCGGCGGCGTGGGTCTGGGCGCGCGCGGCGGGTTGGCGGGGTCGCCGGCGAGTCCGGCCACGCCCATCTCGCGGTCGTTCTGATCGTAGTAAGGCTCGAGCTCGCGGTAGCTGATGGGCCAGTCCTCAGCCACGCCGTCGAGAGTCTTCACGCGGAAGTCTGAAGGATGGAGTCGCGGCCAATGCGCGGTGTAGTGGATGCTGCTGCCACCGACGGCGTTGAACATCAGCACGGTGGGGGGATGGTTGCCTTTCTCCACCACCGGGTAGTCTTCCGTCCGCTTGCGGATGTTCGGGCTGAAATGGTAAGGACCGCGTTGCAGCGCGATCTCCCAATTCGTTTGCGTCGAGGGATACTGGTTCGGCTTCATCCAATCGCCCTGCTCCAGACACACCACCTTGGCGCCGCGATCCGTCAAACGTTTGGTGACGGCCGCACCCGCCGGCCCCGAACCGATTACCAGCACATCCGCCTGCTCGTTTGCCAATCGATCACCCCTCGCTTACTTCCCGATAGAGCTTGGGCATCTTTTTCACCTTGTCCAGCCGAGACTCGTCAAACGGCTTCATACGCGGACCCGAGGCGTTGGTGGGATAGAAGTCATATCCGATCAGCTTCCAGATCCTGGGATTGGTGTAATAGGACTCGTAGACGCGATCACGCAGCTTCGCGAAAACTTGGGGCGATCCCTTTTCGAGTGCGGTCAGGACCTCGACGCGCTGCGGCGATGAGAGTTTTCCGAGAGGCGTTTGAAAGCGGCTCTCGCTCAGTTGGTGAAGCGCACCGAGCGCTTGCTCGATGTCGGCGGCAATCGGCGGTTCACCGCGAGCGACGCGCTCCAGGTATTCGATCCCGCCAACTTCGCTTGCAGCAGGCATGCCGCCGCCTGCCGGTATAATCTCGTCCATGACGGCGCGCAAAGACTCGCGCCGATCAGCGTCGGGCACGGCAGAAGCAGGCCCGGAAGGGACTCCGCCAGCGTTCCCCGCGCCGACGGCGCGCACTGCAAGCGAGCCCGCGAGCGTGGTACCCAGAAACTTGCGACGCGTAAACTTCACCATGCCTCCGACCGCCTTTGGGACAGTCATTCGCCAGACTCTTAAGTCTCGGTCGGGATTTTACGCAAACTGGGTCAGGTATGCAACTTGTCTGTGGTAGTGGTGCCCGGTTGAAAGGATCGGAACCGCAACCCTAACTACGCGAACCGGCGAGAAAACCTCGCCGGAGCACCGGGGCGGTTCCGCGATATCACAGGTCTTGGGCTTAGGACCTTGCCGCACCTCGCCAGGCCGAAACCAACGCGATGCTGCTCACGATCAGGTTAGCTACAATCACCGGGACGGCGTGAATTGCAATGCCGTAGCACATCCACAGCACCGATCCGATCCCTTGCACCAGTCGCAGCCTCGCGGCTTTGCAGAAGTAGGACAAGCCAAAGAACACCGTAGCCAGCCAACCGATGGCGTCAGGAAACAGTTGCATTCGTCACCCCGGTCTCGTTGAGGCCGAGCGACGGATTGGGCGCGATGGTCAGCCAGTCCGCTCGTACCCGGTCCCACTCCTGGATCAGCAGGCCCTGGGCCTCGAAGAAGCTACGAATGCGCGCGGCGTCCCACCCGACGATCTCTTCGAGGATCGGAATGGTCACGCTTAAGGCGTCATCGCTGATCACGGTGCGCGCGGCGATCTGCGCGATGTGGCGCGCTTCCGACACCGCGATGGTGAAGCCGTCGCGCCGATTGACGTGCAGCATCACGTGAATATCCGATCCGCCGTCGCCCACGTAGATGATTCGCTCCGAACCCACGTGCGCGAGCTTCTGCAGATCGTCGAGCACCGCGACTTTGCCGTAGCCGGCGTTCACCCGAACGATCGACTGCACCCGGCCGGCATCGTCCCAGGCGAGCTGGGTACCGTGAATATGACTCGCGGGAATGATATTTTCGAGAGCTGCCTCGATCACCTCCTGAGGCGAGGCGGAAACCACGTGCAGATCGAAACGATAGCCTTCGATGGCGCTGCCGAGGAGCTCCGAGAGCTGGCGGATGTTCTTCTTGAGTCGAACTTCCTTGCCGGCCTCGATCAGGTATTCCTTGCGCACGCAGTCGCGGTAATCCGGATCGTGAAGCAGAAGATAGGTGAGCTCGCCGCCTTGCTGCACCAGGTTCTGCATCGCCAGCGTGGCGATTTTGGCTTCGAAAACCTGGGCTGGTATTCCGAGGAGCTCGCTCAAGACCAGGCCCGAATCGTTGAAGCTCAAGGTCTGATCGAAGTCGCTCGCAAGCAGGTACTGCTTAAAAACAGGTGTCGCATTCTGCATTCCATCCTCCTTCTTACGAATACACTAGGAAACCACTCCTCTAGATGTGGTTCTGGTTAAGATATGACGATTAAGCCTTGGATGTCCTGATCTGGAGGCAGGATCGTGCGGAGTCGGCGCTCGCCGATAAGGCCTTGCGGGGCAAAGGGTTACACCTGGATTGGTCGTGGTATCTCATGGCATCTCCAGCGTCAATTCATGATAGCTGGCGTGGAGCGCGCGGTCAAATTGATTAACCTTATCAGGGCGATAAGAGGGCAAGGTCAGCGAGATGCCCAAGATTCTCACACATTCTTATTCTTCCCCCGCAAATAGCTGTGAGAGCGGCAGGGAAAAGCCAGGCAGAATACCGGCTGCATCCAGCGCGTCCTCGATTGTAAGCGTGCGAAGAGGTCCGCCACCATAAACATCAACCTCAAGCCTGTCGGGATCGACAACCCAAATCAGCGGGATTCCTGCTTCGCGATACTGCTGGACCCTTCGGCTCACATCGCGACCGGAGGGGCTTGGGCCTAGAACTTCCACCACCAGCGCGGGAAGCACCTTCAGGGCATGCCGGGGATCGATGCCAGCCAGACGATCCGCCGGAATGAAAGCGACATCGGGCGCTCGAACAATGTGCGGCGCGATTTCGAACCACGTTTCGGCGACTACTCTCCCGAGACACTTTGCGCGGACAAACTCTCTCAGGATCGAGTACAAGCGGAAGATCAGATCGAACTGCTGAAGACTGTTGGGAGACACTTGGACCAGTTCTCCTTCGTCAAGTTCCCAACCTCCGCCCTCGAGTGGCTTGGGCGTGTGTTCAAGCTCCGTGGCTGTCAACAGCTCTTTCGTGCCCATTTCGTTCCTTCAGCGCAATCGCCAAACTGCTGGTTTCAGCCTACGCCTGCCAGCAAGCGCTGTGCAACTCGACAGCCTTCGCGTTTCGGACTCTAAGCCTGTACCGCCGCAGGCCGGCGTCCTCTGCCCAACCGTCGCCGAACCATGTTAAGAGCCTTATCGAGCTGGGCGGTGAATTCTCGAATGCGGAGAATCTTGGCCAGCAACATTGTCACCGCGAGGCCGGCGGAGCTGCCGATCGCCAGGAGTACAAAGGCGCCCAGCATCGAATGCCAGGGAATGTGGGCCCTGAGCACGCGATCGAGCATCCAGGTGGCCCCCCCGGAAACCGCGGAAGCCGCCGAAATCTTGAGGAAGAAGACGATGTTGCCGCGCACAGTATGGCTCTTCAATTTCCAGTTCAGGAGCACGAAAAGAACCAGCATAAAGGCGGCGATGCCGAGCGAGCTCGAAAGCGCCAGGCCGAGGTAGCCATAGTGATGCACAAGGTAGCTGTACATCGGCAGGCTGGCGAGCGTGACGCCGGTGCCCACCAAGGCGGGCGTCCAACTGTTGTGGATGGCGAAAAAGCCCCGCGAGAGCAGATACTGACCGGCCCAAGCGAACATGCCGAGCGCAAACAGTCCCAAGGCGGCGCCCGTGGCGTGAAAGTCCGGACCGCGCAGCCGCGTGTGGGAAAACACCAGGTAAACCACGGGTTCGCTCTGCGCGATCAGCAGGGCGGATACCGGAACCATCAGTGCCAGCAGCCCCTTAAGGGCTGCGCTCAGAGTGCGATCGAGTTCGTCCAGCTTGCCCTCGGAATAGAGCCTGGCCATGATCGGGAATGACACCACTCCGACTGCCTGGCCGAGTGACGTGAGCGGCACCTGCATCAGGATCTTCGCGTACTGCAGCCAGGTGATGGAGGCAGCCTGCAGGTATGAGCCGAACCAGCGGATGATCCAGTTGTCTGTAAAGGTGAGCGAAAGCGCCAGCATGATCGGCACCGCCAGCTTCAAGAAGAGCTTGAAGCCGGGATGACGCAGGTTCAGGTTGGGCCGGAAGCGCGCTTGCGCACGCGTGGATCCATAGACTTGCAGCAGAAAGTTCCCAAGAACCGCGCCCACCAGGACCCCGACCGCAAACCCGGCCATGCCGATGTACCGCGCCAAGCTCCAGCCGCCAATCACGATGAAGGCGTTGTACACGACCACGCCAAGCGATGGCACCAGAAACTGGCCCTTGGCATACTGCACGGCCTGAAGAATGCTTCCCAGCACAAAACAGATCTGGGCCGGCAGCATCAAGCGCGTCAGAAACACCACACGCGCTTTTTCCCCAGCCGCAAAACCGGGCGAAGTGAGATTGATGATCTGCGGCGCGAAAATCTCTCCGATGCCGACGGCCACGATCAAAAGGATGGTCATGAAGGTGACCACGGTCGAAAACACGTGCCAGCCCTCGTCCTCTTTGCCTTCGGCCACGTACTTGGTGAACACGGGAATGAAGATCACGCTGAGCGAAGCGCCGGCCACCAGGTAATTGAGAAAGTCGGGCAAAGTGAAGGCGGCGTAGTAGGCGTCTGTCGCCGCGTTGGACCCCACCTGGTGGGCGACAGTCCATTCGCGCAGGAAGCCCAGGAACCGGCTCAGGACCACGCTGGCGGTGACGATGCCTGCCGCTCCGGCCAGGCGGCCAGCGTTTATTCCTGACGGGGCGATTCCATCTACCGGTACCGCAGAGACTCCGGTGGAAGAACCCACGGGAGCGACATCTGTGTCGATTTCAGCCAATCGTGACCTCTTAAAGACAATCTCACGTGTAAGATAAGGCTTGCCGTCCGGGAGCCTTTCGGTAACCGGAAAAGGATGGCCCGAAGGCTACTCCAAACTACCGCCCCCAATTAATACTTGTGACCATAAGGCCCGCTTTCGAGGCAGCCTAACACGGGAACCCTCTATTTGAACAGTCGTTATTCATCACAACTTAAACCACGGGCCGTCGACGGGCTAGTGGCTGTGAGTAACTCGGAAGGACCAGGAAGGGGAGGGCCGTATGGAGGTGGCGGCGCGCGGCCAGAACGGCCGTGGGACGCCACCTCAAATCGCGGAAGGACCTCGTTAGCATGGATTTATCGTGTTGAGTAAATCAAATCCGCATGGGCATGACCACATAGCGATAGCGGAAATTCTCTTCATCCATCGGCCGAAGCTGGCCGGCGCTCTGCTCATCCTGGAGTTCAAGACGGATTTTTCCACCTTCCCCGAGCACATTGAGGAAATCGAGGATGTACTGATGGTTGAAGCCGATCTCCATGGCCTCTTGCGAATAAACAGCGTCGATGGCTTCCTGGGCCTCGCCGTATTCGCCGCTAGTGGAGAAGAGTTCCAATTGGCCTTGATCAAGCCGCAAGCGGATGGCATGGGAGCGCTCATCCGAAAGCAGGGCCACGCGGCGAACTGCGGCCGTGAAGGCCTCTCGTTCGATCTCAGCCAGGCGCGGCGTCTCTTTGGGCAGAACCGCTTCATAGTTTGGAAATTGCCCGGTCAGCAGACGCGAAATCAAAATGCGCTCACCCACGGTAAAGAAAAGATGACTTTCGTCTTTGGAAACCTCCACTTGAGCGTCGCCTGCCGACTGGCCGAGCAGCCTCTCCAGCTCGGTCATCGCTTTTTTCGGGACGAGGATTCGCAACTCGTTGCTAAGGCCGCCCACCGTCACAGTGTGCTCGACCATTGCCAAGCGGTGACCGTCCGTGGCCACCATCATCACCGTTTCTGGCTTGAGCACCAGCAATGCGCCATTCAGCGTGTAACGTGACTCCTCGCTCGAGACCGCAAAGGCCGTGCGTTTGATCAAGGTGGCCAGAGTCGAACCCGGAAGGGAGGCAAGCGCAGCCGGGACGGAGGGCAAGGCAGGGAAATTGTCGCGAGCCATACCCACAAGCTTGAAGGACGAGCGCTCGCAGGTGATATGCACCCAGTGATTGTCGAGAGCTTTGATGCGAACGTCAGCTTCGGGGAGAGACCGTACGATTTCCACGAGGCGGCGCGCCGGAACCGTGCCGGAGCCATCCTTCTTCACCTTGGCAGGGCACTTGGACAAGATGCCGAGTTCGAGGTCGGTTGCGCTCAAGCGGATGCTTCCGTTTGCTGCTTCGAGGAGCAGGTTCGAGAGGATGGGTATGGTGGTTTTTTTTTCCACCACTCCCTGGGCCAGATCGAGCTCTCGAAGCAAATCGGATTTCTTGGCTGTAAACTCCATAACAATATGCTCTCTTTTTGTATACCTATAGTAGCCGTAGTAGCTGTGAAATTCTGGAAAAACTGAAGGATACGTATTCTGGGCGGTCGAAATCAAGCTGAAGCTGTGGATGGCAAGACCCGAGACTGGTGGATAACGCTGGAGGTTCCCTGTTGGTAATTTTATGCACAAATTTTCAAACCAGGCCGCGGTGAAAAACGAGGCTAAGCTGATTTAAGGCCGTCGGTGAGCCTGTTGATAAGCTTGTCTAAATCGCGGTTTGCGTCGCGTTCCTTCTCGATTTTTCTTACGGAGTGCAGCACCGTGGTGTGATGCTTGCCGCCAAATTCTCTGCCGATCTGCGGCAAAGAAGCCGCCGTGAGATGTTTCGCCAGGTACATGGCAACCTGGCGGGGATGCGAGACGGCGGGGCTGTTATTTTTCGACTTCAACTGGACGAGCGTCAGCGAGTACTCGTGGCAAACCAGGCGCTGAATGTGCTCGATGGTCACTCTGCGGTCGTCCAGATTCATGATGTTTTTTAGCACTTGCTGCGCCATCGCCAGATCGATCCGGGCTCCCGTCAGGGAAGCGTAAGCCACCAGGCGCGTGAGCGCACCCTCCAGATCGCGGATGTTGGCCTTAATTTTCGAGGCCACAAATTCGGCCACGGGCGGCGGCAACTCAACCTTGAGCACCTCGGACTTCTTGGCCAGAATGGCAAGCTTGGTTTCAAGGTCGGGGGAATGAAGATCGGCGGTCAGGCCCCAGGCGAACCGCGACCGCAGCCTCTGCTCCACCCCGGGAATGTCCCGCGCCGGACAATCGCTCGAAATAATCACCTGCTTCTGCGCCTCGTAAAGAGCATTGAAGGTGTGGAAAAACTCCTCCTGGGTGCGCTCCTTTCCAGCCAGAAACTCGATATCGTCCATCAGGAGCACGTCCACGTTGCGATACTTGTCGCGAAAGGAGACCATGCGGTCATAGCGCAGAGAGTTGATCACCTCGTTGGTGAACTCCTCGCACGAAACGTAGGACAGCCGCGATTCCTTGAAGTGCAGTTTTACGTGGTGCCCGATCGCCTGCATCAAGTGGGTCTTGCCGAGCCCCACTCCGCCGTAAAGGAAGAGCGGGTTGTAGGCCTTGGAGGGAGCCTGCGCCACGGCGCGTGCGGCCGCGTGCGCAAACTGGTTGCAGGAACCCACCACGAAGGTGTCAAAGGTGTAGCGCGGATTCAGTTGGTGCGAGATGGATTCGAAGTCGAGCTTCCCCTGCACAGCTTGGATCACCGGCACGGGCCCTGAACCGTTATGCATGGGAACGTAGTGGACCTCCTGGTAGGGCAATCGCGCCCGCTCCAGGGCTTCGCGCACCAGCGCGCCGTAGTTCTCCTGGATCCATTCCTGGAACTCACGATTCGGCACCTGCACGTAGATCGCGGCTCCCGAGACGTGCGCCAACCGCGTGGGCCGCAGCCACGTCAGGTAGCTCTGCTCGTTGACCTTTTCCTTGAGATAGCTGAGCACCTTTTGCCAGTCATTCATAGCGCCTTCCCGACTTCTGTAGGCTAAACACCAGGTTACGCCCCCGGAGCTTCGCAAAAGACAAAAGTACCCCTGACGGCCTGACGCCTGACTTCCCCGCGACCAGGTCTATTGCCGTCAACCTGAATTTCGCTTAGAGTGCGGCCGAGGACTGCCGATCAAGCCGCCGGGTTTCCCCCTCGCCGCGTGTAACAATACCACAAAAAGTGAGACCGGCGAATCGTGTCGCGCGAAATCCTTGATGCGAGCAAGCGTTATAATAAAAAAAATTTCTTGACACCACGGCGGCCCGCATTAAAAGCTTTCGCCGGTGCACAAATGTGAAAATACCTGCGCAAAATGGGCACTTCTTAACATTGCCTTAACATCGGATCGGGCGTCATCATGGCGTTTGTTGGAGCGCAGCGCGCCCCTCGCGCGGCGCGGCAAACATCAATACGCAACCGATGGCGCTGCGCTGTCATCCCAAGAAATTTGCGTACAGCTTGTATTCCCGGTACTATCTTATGCGAGTGAGTGTTTTGGCCACAGGCCGAAAGCTGAGACGCGGCAGCCCGAGCCATCGCAGGCGGTGGGTTTCTCCGCGCCATCTGGTTGCGGCAGCCATACTCCTCGCCCAATTTCAGCTCCTTTGCCTCACGGCTTTTCACCATCATGATGTGGCGTCGCGCGCCCGGGGGGCGCCCTCTACCAGCGTTGACACGCCGCACCGGCAAGGCGCGCCAGTTGATGATTCGCGCTCTTGTCCCATCTGCCAATTTGTCCGCCACAACCCTACGACTCCTCCGAAGGGCGTCGCCCTCCCGGTCGAGAGTCTCTCCAACAACAGAATTACTCCGCTTGTTGCCGCGAAGCCGCTCCTAGCCTCGCGTGTTCGTCTCGCCGGACGCGATCCTCCCCACTCCTTTCAGGCAAGCTCCTAACAAGCACCCATATAGGTAAGCGCCCGGTCTGAAGCGGAATGGCCAGCGGAACCGCATTACGTGGTTTCTAATTCGTTGCTTCCAGACTGGGCCTAACGACCACAGCGCCGCCGAGAGTGGCGCCAGGAACCGGCTTCTAAAGGAGACCACATGCATTTATTCAGATTCAATTGGTTGTCAGGCTGGACCGAACTCCGTCCCAAGGAGAGATCGCTTACAGGTCTTTTCGAGTCAGGAGTCAACGGCCCGGTTCTGCTCTTCGTGCTCGTATTCGGAATCGCCTTTGCTCAACCCGCTGCCGCCCAGACTGGCAACTCCGGAAGCATTCGCGGACAGGTGCTCGACCCCTCCGGCGCCGTCATCGCAGGCGCCACAGTTGAAATTCAAAATCCGGTCAGCGGCTACGTTAGCAGCGCGTCGACCGATTCCCAGGGTAACTTCGAATTCGACAACATCCCGCTCAATCCCTACCATCTCTCGGTCACGGCGCCCCGCTTTCAATCGGCCGCCCAGGACGTGGACGTGCGCTCGGCGGTGCCGGTTGAAGTCAAGATGAGTCTTAAAATCGGCACGGCGGCCACCCAGGTAAACGTCACCGCCGAGGCGGGAGACCTCGTGGAGCAAACTTCCGTCAACCACACCGACGTCGACCGCGCACTGTTTGACAAGGTGCCTCTGGAGAGTGCGTCGTCATCGATCAGCTCACTGGTTACCCTGACCACGCCGGGAATCGCTGCAGACTCCAACGGTCTCTTCCACGGCATGGGCGATCACAATGAAGTCTCGTTTCACGTGGACGGCCAGCCCATCACCGACCAGCAGAGCAAGCTTTTTTCAAATCAGATTCCCCTCGACTCCGTCCAATCCCTGGAGGTGATCCCCGGGGCTCCACCCGCGGAATTTGGAGACAAGACGAGCGTGGTGATCGAGGCAACCACGCGCTCCGGCCAGGGGATGACGCCCCCTCATGGGAGCGTCACGGCGTCCTACGGCACATTCGGCACGGCTCTTGCCGGATTTCAGTTTGGCTGGGGCGGCCCCAAGTGGGGGAACTATTTCGCGGTCAACGGATTGAATACCTCTCGCTTCCTGGACCCGCCGGAGTTTACCGCGTTGCACGACAAGGGCAATGAGGAAAATGTCTTTGACCGGGTGGACTACCAGCTTTCGACAGCGAACTCGGTCCACGTCAACCTGGGCTACACGCGTTCCTGGTTTCAGAATCCCAATACGTATGACCAGCAACTGCATCCAGACCTCTTCAATAATGTCACCGGTGGCCTGCTCAGCCCGGCGGACCAGCGCTCGCAGATTAAGACGATCAACATCGCGCCGAGCTGGACACGACTGATCAGCTCCTCTACCGTATTTACGTTGGGCGGGTTCTTGCGGCGCGATGACTATAACTACTACCCGAGTCGCGACCCCTTTGCGGATTATGCTCCGGATCTCCAGGTTGAGACCGCCAACCAGGGTCGGAAGCTTACAAATATGGGTCTCCGATCTGAGGTCTCCTATGTGAAAGGAGTGAACAACCTGAAGGCGGGAGTGACGTTCCAACATACATTCATCACGGAGAATGACGGCTTAGGCATCGTTGACCCGACTTTCAATCCAGCGTGCTTCAATTCCGACGGAAGCCCCAACACTAATCCCGCCGTTACCAGCACAGGGCAATGCGGCGGCCCGCTGGACATAGGCGGCGCGGCCAACCCGAGTTTTAACCCGGTAGTGGCTTGCATCGACCTCACCAGGCCCACGCCGAACCCGTCCGACGGCTGCTCGAATTCAGCCAGCACCCCGTTCATTTTTCACGGGCATTCGGACATCAAGGAGGTCGCCGCCTACGTTCAGGACGAGATCACCAAGGGAAGCTGGTCCTTCAACCTGGGACTTCGGGGGGATTTATACCGGGGCATCTCCCGGGCCCAACAACTGGAGCCTCGGCTGGGGATTGCCTATAACATCAAGCCGAGCAGCACCGTGCTTCGCATTTCCTACGCCCGCGTACTGGAAACTCCATTCAACGAGAACCTGGTTATCGCCAGCACGGGGTGCAGTATTCCCGTCATTGCAGCCATTGTCCCGCCGCCCGGCGTCCCCTGCGTGGCAGGTCCCGTTACTCCGGGCTACCGCAATGAATTCCACGCCGGCTTGCAACAAGCCTTCGGGAAGTACGTGGTGGTGGACGGCGAGTACGTTTGGAAGTACACCCACAACGCCTACGATTTTGGTGTCGTAGGCGCGACACCCATCGCCTTTCCGATTGAGTGGACTAGGTCCAAGATTCCCGGCTTTGACGGCCGCATCAGCGTGCCGAACTACCACGGCTTCTCGGCATTCGTAGTCATGTCCAGCGTGGCCGCGCGCTTCTTCCTGCCGCAGGTCGCGGGGATTCCCATCATCGGTCCGGCGCCGGGCGTCTTTCGTATTGATCACGACGAGCATTTCAACCAGACGACGCACTTCCAGTACCAACTTAAGCAAGGCCCCTGGATCGGGTTCAATTGGAGATACGACAGCGGTCTCGTAGCCGGCGCGACGCCGTGCTATAACCCCTTGACTGCTACCTGCGCCGGTTCGTCGACTACTCTGGGCGGCATGCCGGCTGTGAAACTAATCAACACCATCAGCGGGCTGCCCCTTACTGCCGATCAGGAGTTCCAGGGAGGGTTCACCTGCAACGGCGTAAGCGCAACCCCGTTTCAGGCCTTGCCTGGTGTGTGCCTGGCGTCACAACTCGGTTCTACGTTTCTCAAGATACCGGCGCCAGGAACGGAGAATGACGACCACAATCCGCAGCGAACTCAGCCGCGTCACTTGTTCGATCTCGCCATTGGCGACGATAATCTCTTCCACGGCGACAAGCACAAGTGGAGTCTGACTCTTACCGCCGTCAACGTGGCCGATAAAGTCACCATCTACAATTTCCTCTCCACGTTCAGCGGCACGCATTACGTTACGCCGCGCGCCTTGACGGCGGAACTCGGCTTCCACTTCTGAGACCGCCTGAGTGAGCGGTTTGACCGGCGAGCCAGCCCACACCCGGGCGGCTTCGCCGGCCTGCGGCTATAGGTTGGGCTATTGGTGTGCAAACAGGCTGTGGATTCGCTCAGTACTTTCGCAGCACGCCGATCACGCGCCCCTGAATCTTGACGTCGCGCGCCGCCAGGATGATAGGGTCCATCTGGGAGTTGGCGGGCTGAAGGCGTATTTTGCCAGGATCGATCCGGAAGAAGCGCTTCAGGGTGGCATCGGTGCCTTCAATCAATGCCACCACGATCTCGCCGTTCTGGGCCGTGCTGGCGCCTTCCACCAGAATGTAGTCGCCGTCGCAGATGTGGTCGTCCACCATGGAGTCGCCCTTCACCCGCAGCACAAAAACATTGCCTTCGCTGCGGGCAAAATCGCCCAGTGAGAGCGTCTCGGGGTTGGCCACGGCTTCCATCGGCTGGCCGGCTGCAATTCGACCGAGCAACGGAAACTCGAGCCCGGCCGGAGCCGAAGCGGATGCGGGCGCCCCCTCTGCTGTCGCAGCCGCCTTTCTCGACTTTGCGCTCATTATTCGCTGGATCGTCTTGCCGAACGGCACGGGACCCGGCAGCGCCAACACGTCAATGGATCGGCTTTGGTTGTAGCGCCTGCGGATGAAGCCCTTGCGTTCCAGGTTCTCCACATGCTTGTGAACGGTCGCCAGCGAAGAAAGGTCGAGCGAGTGCGCGATCTCTTCGAAACTGGGCGAGTACCCGTTGCCATTGATGAACTCCACCAGGAAATCGAGCACCTGCTTCTGCCGCTTTGTGAGCGCCATGCGAACCTCCCTGAACCCGGACGGACGGCCCATTATAGGCGAATAAAAGGCGAATCGCAAGGCGAAAAGAGCAGTCGCCTCCACCGCGGTCTGAATGGCATTGACAGGTCCATGCGGCGGCTCAAGACGCCGTAGAACGCCCCTGCGGCTTGTTGAGTTCAATTGCACGCCGCAAACCCTGCCTGCTAATGTAAAGCGTCTCCTGCGACAGTCGTCGCAGGCGGCGGCATGCAGCGGAACCAATCCATCATCGGCCAAGCGCTCGGTCACTATCGCGTGCTTTCGGAGATCGGGCGCGGAGGGATGGGTGTCGTCTACCGGGCGCGTGACGAATTCCTGCACCGTGATGTCGCGCTCAAGGTGGTTGGCCAGTCGAGCGTCGACGAAAAGTCGTCGCGGCATCGTCTGCTGAAGGAGGCGCGAGCTTCTTCCGGCCTGAGCCACCCGAACATCTGCACCCTTCACGAAGTCGGCGAGTTCGATCGCGAGCTTTATATCGTGATGGAACTCGTCGAAGGCAAGCCTCTCACCGACCTGATCGGGAGCGAAGGCCTGCCGGTCGAAACGGTTGTGCGCTATGGCGCGCAGATTTCGAGCGCGCTCGCTCATGCTCACGCCCGCAGCATCGTCCATCGCGATCTGAAGAGCTCTAACGTGGTTGTTACCGCCGACGGTCTGGTGAAGATACTTGATTTCGGCTTGGCCCGCCGCATTCCCGAAGAGGCTTTCGCCGGAGCCACGATGACGGAAGAATCGCTCGAGGGCGCAGGAGCGATCAGCGGCACCTTGTCTTACATGGCGCCGGAAGTTCTGCGCGGGGAGACGGCCGATTACCGCAGCGACATTTGGGCGCTCGGCGTTGTGCTCTACGAAGCTGCCGCGGGCCGGTTGCCGTTTCGAGGACGCACCAGCTTCGAAATCACTTCGGCCATTCTGCACGAGCCCGCCCCGCCGCTTCCCGCCCGGATTCCGCCGGGACTCTGGGCAATCGTGCAACGCTCGATGGCCAAAGAGCCGTCGCAGCGTTATCAGCGGGCGAGCGAAGTCCAGGCGGCGCTCGAGGCGGTACACTCGGGCTCGGTTATTGCAGCCTCGCAAACTCCCGATGTATCCGGTCCTTTGACAACTGTTCATCGCGGTACGCGTCATCTTTGGGTGAAGAACGGCGACGTGCTGTTGATGGTGGGCACTACCAAAGGTGCATTCCTCCTGCGCTCCACCTGCGAGCGAGCGCGCTGGGAAGTGGCGGGACCCTACTTCCATGGGCAAGTGATCTACTCCCTGGCCTACGACAGCCGCGCCGGGCGGCACCGCCTGTGGGCGTCGACGCACAGCTATTGGGGAACCTACCTGCGGTCGAGTGATGACTACGGCAAGGTGTGGACCAATCCTCGCGAGGCCAACGTCAAGTTTCCGGCCGAGACGGGCACTTCGCTGACTAACGTCTGGCAGGTCTGCCTGGGCCGTCCGGAAGAGCCGGATGTGCTGTACTGCGGCGCTGAGCCGGCGTCGCTCTTTGAATCGCGGGATGCCGGGGAGACGTGGTCGCTCGTGCGCAGTTTGTGGGATCATCCTCATCGTCCGCGATGGGTGCCGGGCAACGGCGGACTCGCACTGCACACCATCGTGCTGGATCCGGCAGAAAAGAATCGCATGTATGTCGGCATCTCGGCCGGGGGTGTGTACCGCACCCTGGACGGCGGCGCTACGTGGGAAGCGCGCAATCGCGGAATCCGCGTGGTGTATGCGCCCGAAAGATATCCGGAGTTCGGGCAGTGCGTGCACAAGTTCGCGATTCACCCGGCGCGTCCGGAGCGGCTCTTCCTGCAAAATCACTGGGGTTTGTATCGATCCGACGACGGGGCCGAGAGCTGGCAGGACATCGCGAGCGGCGTGCCTTCCGACTTTGGCTTTGCCGTGACAGTTCACCCACACAATCCGGACTGGGTCTACATTCTGCCCATCGAGTCTGACGAGTTCCGCTGTACGCCGGAGGGCCGCTTGCGCGTGTTCCGCAGCCGCAACGCAGGCGCCTCCTGGGAGCCGCTTTCCAAGGGCTTGCCGCAGAAGCGCGCCTATGAAACCGTACTGCGTGACTCCCTGGCTGTTGACACGCTCGATCCGGCAGGAATCTACTTCGGCACGCGAAGCGGAGAGCTGTACGGTTCCGTGGATGAAGGGAAGAATTGGAAGATCATTCTGGACGGCTTGCCGCCCATCGTCTGTGTCAAGACCGCTCTTGTTGGCGAACCGCGCGCCTCACGCAAGCCAAAGCCTGCACAAGCAGCTCGACCCCCAGCCTCGCGCAGGAAAGCCACGGCCTCGCGAACCAGACGCCGGAGGTCCTAGCTTGCCGGTTACGTTTAACATTCCGGGCCCGCTACGCGCGTTCACGGGCGGCGAGAGCCGCGTGAAGATTGCGGGCGCTCCAGCCACGCTGCGCGATGCTCTGGAACTCCTCTGGGCCGCGTGGCCGGGCGTCCGCGATCGCATCATGACCGAGCAAGGTGAAGTCCGGGAACACATCAATCTGTTCGTCGGCCCCGAGGACGTACGGTACACGGGGGGCCTCGCGACTCCCGTCCCGCCGGTGGGTGAGATCACGATTGTCCCTGCCATAAGCGGCGGCTAAATCAGCCCGCATGCGGCTTGATCCAACAAGCAGGAGCTACCACATGGCTACGGGCGCTGGTCGCGTCCCACAGATCGGAGCGAGACGGGGCCGGCTGGGATGCCTGGGGTGTCTCGGGAAGATGTTCATTTCTCTGCTGGGTACACTGCTGCTCGGGGGGCTCCTCATACTCGCGCTCAACGCGATATTCTACCCTTGGAGCATTCACATGGGCGGCCGCTTACACCTGATCCCGGTGTGGCGGGGCTGGGGCAAGGATACACTCGGCGTCAGGCCGCGATTATGCTGTGTACGTTTGGTTTGAGCCGGTCACCTATCGCCATGACTATAGCGGCAGGCCGTCGGTCCAAGGCTGGGGAACGCTCTGCACGCCTGGCGGCGAAAGCTATGATCTCCGGGTTGGCGGTGAGCTGGAGAGGCACATGGGCTCGAGCACGGATGGAAAGCACATGAGCATCTATCTCCATCGACGGCCTTGGTACTACAGCTTTGTGGGCAAATATGACGAACGCCCTCAACTTGAATTTCACGGGGTATGGCATAATCCCGACCTTGTTCTGGACGATCGCGGAAGCCTTGATCGCGCCTTCAACAGCGACGGCACCCTGCATTCAGGAGCAGGCGCCGCACGGAGACCGGGTGAGCCGGGTGTGCAATTGACCCTTCACGAGGGCAGCAAATCCGAGTTTGAGTCAGCTTGCCGGGAGATCGAAGGCCACTAACCGACCGCGGCCGACGGAAAGGCCGCGCCTCGCAGGGATGGAGCGGGCGCCGGGAGCTCGTCGAAACGCGTATGGATCGATGGTCTGCTCTTGAGGGTTCGCCTGCGCCACTCGGCGTTACCTGGATTGAGGCCGAGCAGGCCTTCAATTTTGCGCTCTATTCAAAACATGCCACCGAGGTCACGCTGCTGCTGTACTCAGCGAGCGACCAGGTGCATCCGATTCACACCTACAAGTTCGATCCTCTCCAGAACAAGTCAGGCCAGGTCTGGCATTGCCGGCTCAAGGCCGATGTTGCGGCGAGTGCGCGCTACTACGGGTACAACGTAGGCGGCCCGAACGAGCTTGGGCAAGGCCATCGCTTCGATAACCAGAAGATCCTGTTCGACCCGTACGCGCAAGCCATTTTCCGCCCCGAACATTTCAGCCGACAAGCGGCACGAATCCCGGGCAGTAATGCGGGCCGCGCGCCGCTCGGGGTGATCACCGTTGACCATACTTTCGAACGCCGCGGAGAGCCGCGACCCACCCACACCTTCGACACGGTGATCTACGAGCTGCACGTCCGGGGCTTCTCGAAGCGCGCCAACTCGGGCGTGTCCGAGGAAAAGCGCGGCACCTACGCCGGCCTCGTCGAGAAGATTCCATACCTCAAGGAGCTTGGGATCACCGCCGTCGAACTCATGCCCGTCTTCCAGTACGACGTTCAGGAGGGCAGCTACTGGGGATACATGCCCTTGAGCTTCTTCTCGCCGCACCACGAGTACGCGGTGGCGGAATCTTCGGAAGGGGTGGTGAACGAGTTTTGCACGATGGTTCACGCCTTGCACGCGGCCGGCATCGAGGTGATTCTCGACGTGGTCTACAATCACACCTCGGAGAAGGACGAGAGCGGTCCGACTTACAGTTATCGCGGCATCGACAACAGCACCTACTACCTCCTGCAACCGGACCGCAAGCATTATCGTAATGACACGGGCACCGGCAACACCCTCAACGTCCAAAATCGATATGTGCGCAAAATGATCTTCGACAGCCTGCGCTTCTGGGCGCAGGAGATGAATGTGGACGGCTTCCGTTTTGACCTCGCCACTGTCTTCGCCCGCAACGAAGACGGCTCCCTGAATCTCCACGATCCGCCTGTGATTGCCGGGATCAGCAGTCTTGCGGAGCCGGGCCGCGTACGCCTGATCGCCGAGGCCTGGGATCTCGCCACCTATGAGCTGGGACGCAGCTTTCCCGGAGCTTCGTGGTTGCAATGGAATGGCAAGTTCCGCGACGATCTGCGCGGCTTCGTTCGCGGAGATCCGGGTTTGGTTTCATCCGTCATGGCTCGCATCTACGGCAGCAACGATCTGTTTCCGGACGACCTCATGAATGCCTATCATGCCTATCAAAGCGTGAACTTCATCAATTGCCACGATGGCTTCTGCCTTTACGATCTGGTTTCCTACGATCGCAAATACAATTTGGCGAACGGGGAAGACAACAAAGATGGAACGGACTTCAATCTGAGCTGGAACTGCGGGTGGGAGGGCAACGACAATGTCCCACCGGAGGTGATGGCGCTGCGCAAGCGTCAGGCGAAAAACTTTTGCTGCCTGCTCTTCCTTGCAAACGGGACGCCCATGTTTCCGGCGGGGGATGAGTTTTTGAACACCCAGAAAGGCAACAACAATCCCTACAATCAGGACAACGAAACCACCTGGCTCAACTGGGACCTGCTGGGCCAAAATCAGGACATTTTCCGCTTCTTCAAGAAAATGATCGCGTTTCGCAAGGCCCACCCCTCGCTCGGGCGCAGCCGCTTCTGGCGCGAGGAAGTGCGTTGGTACGGTGTTGGCCCACTTCCCGACCTTTCACCCAATTCTCACACGCTGGCCTTCTGCCTTCACGGCGCCTCGCAGAACGATAACGATCTCTACGTGATGATCAATGCCTGGTCCGAGGAGCTTGTCTTCACCGTGCAGGAAGGTAAGCCAGGCGATTGGTACCGGGTGGTGGACACGAGCCTCCCAAGCCCGGAAGATTTCTCAGAAGCCGGGGCAGAACCGAAGCTCACCAACATGAACTACCGGCTGGGAGCGCGTTCGACGGTGGTTCTGATCCGCAAGTAGCGGCAGCGTCGCAAGGGCGAGCCTGCTCGACATCTACCGGCGCGGTCAGGGCCTTGGGGACGTGGTCTCGGCCCAAGGCAGTGAAAATTGCGGCGCCGTCCTGGGCTTTTCCTCTCCCCGCGCAACGAGGCCATACTTCGCGCGCAGATCCCCCATCAACCGGCTGATCTGTTCCTTGTAGGGACCGCTCAGGTAAGCCGACCGCCCGTAGAGCCGCCGATAGCGCTTTACGAGCTTCGGGAACTCCGACTCCAGGAATGGCATGAAGTACCGCATGGCCGACGGCATTAAGAAAAGCACGTTGCCATGAAGGGATCGAGCTCCAGCGACAGCGGCCTGCCTGGCGAGCTCATCGAGCGCTTGTGGATCATCCGTGATGCCGGGGAGAATGGGCATGGCGTTGACGCTGACACGAATTCCGGCCTCCGCCAAGCGGCTCACGGCTTCAAGACGTTTGCCAGGCGGCGGCGCCTTAGGCTCGAGAAGGCGGGCCAGACGTTCGTCGGTGGTCGTCACCGTCATGTGGACGCCGAAGTGTTGGCGGTTGGCGATCTGCTTGAGCAGGTCGAGATCGCGCAGGATCAGAACGGACTTCGTGGTAATGGAAAATTCCAGGCCCTCGAAGCTCGCGAAGACCTCGAGCATGCGGCGGGTGATCTCAAACTGCTTCTCGGCGGGCTGGTAAGGGTCCGTGGCCGTGCCGAGCGCTATGGATTGGCCGCGATCGCGAGCTCGAGCGATCTCTGCGCGCAGCAGCACAGGAGCGTTGATCTTGGCGAAGATCTTGCGTTCGAAGTCGGCTCCGTCCCACATCTCCATGAACTCGTGGGTGTAGCGCGCATAGCAGTATTTGCAGCCGAATTCGCATCCCCGGTAGGGATTCAGCGTCCAGTCGAAGGGCATGCGTCCGCTCGATTCGCGATTGAGCGCCGACCGCGATTCGAGCGCGAAGTACTCGATGCTGGCGCGCTCGCGAGTCTTGGGACTTTCGGCTGCCATGCGCGCAATGCCCACCAACTTGGTGGGCGGGGGGCCGGCCTGGACGGGGTGGTCGCGATGCAGCGGAACAAGAGCGGTGGCCATGCAAAACCTCCATCCCCAAAGGGTCCCCCGGGCCCTCTGCAGGTATGAAGATACTTTCGCTTTTTATTCGCCAGCCTGTCAAGAGCTGCCGTCAGTTGCTTTCCGTTTGACGCTTACTGTCGGGCGTTATAGGATCGAGGGGTGATCAAGACGTTTCGCTCCGAGGAGACAGCACGTCTGTTTCGGCGGCAGCGGAGCAAACGCTTCGACGCGATCGAGCGAAGTGCGCGGCGTAAACTGCGCCAGCTCGACAGCGCAATCGAGCTGCGGGACCTGGCTTCGCCGGCGGGAAATCGCCTGGAGGGTCTCCGAGGCGAGCGACAGGGGCAATACAGTATCCGCATTAATGAGCGGTGGCGCATCTGCTTCGTGTGGCATGAGGACAACGCCTACGAGGTCGAAATCGTGGACTATCACTGAGGACCATCATGCCCAAGACCGAAACTCTCCTGACCCCTATCCATCCTGGCGAGGTGTTGCGCGAGGATTTCATGGGGCCTCTGCGGCTGAGCATGAACAAGCTGGCGCTGGATCTTCATGTGCCGGTCACGCGGGTTGCAGAGATCGTACACGAGCGGCGCGGAATTAGCCCGGATACTGCTTTGCGGCTCGCACGGTACTTTAATACGACTGCCCGATTCTGGCTGAATCTACAGGTGGCCTACGATCTGGAAGTGGCGGAGGACGAGCTTCGCCGAACCATCGACCGCGAAGTGCAGCCCACCGACCTGGAAGCGACGGCCTCGATGCTTTGATTCTCGCGTCAGGTCTGCAGCCTTCGCAGTGGAAGCCAGATCAGGCAGTACGCGATGACCGCGAACGCCACGAGCGAAATCCAGCCGCGCCAGTTGGCCACGAATCCAAAAACGTCCTGCCCCGTGACCACGTGCGTGAGTGAAGGGACGCCCTCAATGAAGAGCACCGCCAGCAAAATGCCCGTGATGGCTTCACCGGCGATAAATCCCGATGCTAGCAGAGTACCGCGTTCCTCGAACTTGGCTTGGGCTTCGGCGTTCAGCTTGCAGCGCCGGGCGGCACGTCGGCCAACCACTTGATCATGCCGCCCAAGAAGATGGCCCCCGCGGCCTCGAGCGGAGGGGCCTGCTGATCATGGGGTGCCTGTTCGGCGTCGGCCTCATCATGATCAAAGCTCCATCACCTATGCTGGTGGCCGTGGGAATGTATCTGCCGCTCGAAACCACGGGCGCCATCTTTGTGGGCGGCGTGATCAAGTGGCTTGCTGATTCGTACGCAAAACGCCACAACCTGAACGCTGAGGATCAAGCCAAGTTTGAAGAACGCGGCACCCTGCTGGCCTCGGGATTCATCGCCGGCGAGGCCATCACGGGGATTTTGCTGGCCGTACTCTTCATCGAAGGCATCCCGTCGCTCACTCATGTCGTGACGGGGCAGGACGTCTTCGGATTCGTGGCGAACTGGGGCGGCTGGATTTCGCTGGCCGCGTTCGCCCTCGTGGCCTTCTGCCTGATTCGTCTTCCTTTGCGCAGCACGCGAGGTCCAGTGCCACGCTGGTTGAACGAGTGGGTCCAGGCCTTTGGTAGATCAGAGTTGGAAGAAGCGATCAAGTCTTTGTTGAAGAGGTGGTTTGGCTGGTGACCTGTTGAGACCTGACGAGTCGGTGCGAGCGCTGATGGGCCTCGCCATGATCATCATCGAAGTGAAGAACGTGATGCTTTCTCCGGGGGGCATGTATCTTCACGGCATCTGCCCCCCCACAATGCCTTGCGCGAGCTCGGCCATAAGCCCGGCTTGAGGCGCGGGAAGCGCTCGCCCACCGATGCCTCCGGTGGAGAGGTTCGCTTCGTGCAGCGCGATGATGGGCAGCAGGAGGAAGAAGGAGACTGTGACCACGCTGAAAATCTCTACAAGCTCCATTTTCCAGGGCGTGCCGCCGAGGATGTATCCGGCCTTCAGGTCCTGAATCAGGCTCCCGGAGACACAGCAGGCGCAGCATACCACCGACGCCACTCCGAGCACGGCCGCCACGCCACCCAGACCTTTGGCGCCAATCCCGACCATCACCAGCGCCGCGATCACCAGCGCGCAGAGCGTGAGGCCGGAGACGGGTTGATTGGACGAGCCTACCAGGCCCACAAGATAGCCTCCGACCGCGCACAGGAAAAATCCGGCGACGGTCATCACCAGAGCGGCCACGATCGCGGCGGCCCAGCTTTGGGCAAAGTGATCGTAGATGACCGTGATCGGTATGATCAGCCCGACGATGGCTGCGATGCTCCATTTGATCGAAATGTCGATGTCGAGGCGCGACTTCTGGATGACTGCTGAACCGTGGCGCTCGGCAGTCTCGAAGGCACCGCGGATCGACCGAAAGATCGATTCGCGCATGCTCCAGAGCGTGTACACGGTGCCCACCAGCATGGCGCCCACCGCGATCGGCCTCACCACGTTGTACCAGACTGTATAGCTGACCAGATCCCACGGCGCGGAGCCGCCGGTAGTGGCGCCGAGGCGCGCCGGCAGGTCGGGATCGATGAAGACAACCAGGGGAATCAGCAGCAGCCAGGCAAACACTCCACCCGAGAAATTGATGGCGGCGAGGCGAGGTCCAATAATATAGCCGATGCCGATCAGCGCGGGCGAAGCCGACGGCGTGGTGTAGGCGACGCCTCCGGTATAGCTCACTTGAGCCAGCAGCTCTTTCTGATACCCGAAGTAGCTGATTACGGATTTCGGAAAATGCACGAAGGAGGACACCGAATCCTTAAAAACCTGAAAGCCCTTCTCATCTTTCAGAATCTGCAACAGCGCGCCGAGCCCGAGCGCGCCGAAGATGTATTTGGGCGCTTCGGCAGCGCCTTGCTGTCCGGCCTTGACGATTTCCGCCGCGGCGGTGCTTTCAGGAAAAGGCAGGTCCTCCGATTCCACGCAGAGCGGCCGCCGCAGAATAATGATAAAGAACACGCCGAGTAGTCCGCCGGCCAGCAGAATGAAAGTTCCAACCCAGAAGTGCGATCGCAGATCGGTCCAGAGCCTCTGGCCGCCGACGTTCACCATCATGAAGGCTGGAATCGTGAAGATGGCGCCCGCTACCAAAGCCTCGCCAACCGACGCTGCCGTGCGAGTGATGTTCTGCTCCAGCACGCCCCCGCGAAAGAACGGCAGACGAAAGAGCGCTATGGCGATTACGGCGGCGGGAATGGTGGCCGCAACCGTCTGTCCGGCCTTCATGCCGAGGTAAGCGTTGGCGGAGCCGAACACGGCCGCCATGCTGATTCCGGTCAGAATCGCCTTGAGCGTGAATTCAGGTTGATCGGAATTTGCAGGGACATAGGGTTTGAACTCGGGCACTCGAAACCTCCGGCCACCGAGGCGGCAAACGCGTTCAGATCGGAAAACCGGCACTATACCACGCGAACCGGCGCAAAGGGCAGGGATTTCAGGGGGGCTCGAGCAAAACAAGAGAGGCCGCCAAGGCTTGCTGCCCGGGCGGCCTCCCAGCATCAGGTGCTGATTTCACGACCGTTCCTGCTTAGGGGCAGGTGTTGAACCTGAAGGAATTCAAGTGAGTGCTGAAGTTAAAACTGCCGGTTGTCTTGTAATACTCCTGAGCGTACCAGAAGGTGCAATCGTCGCTGGGATCAATCGCCATGCTGCTGTAATCTCCCCAGCGATGCGAGCTGTTGGTCTGCACGCCGGTGCCGGTCGCGACCAGCTTGGCAGACTCCATGGTACCGAGAGCATCGGTCGGGACGCGGCCCACGTATTCGATGCTGGGCTTCGTGGAGCTGTTCGATTTGCTGTAGCCTAGGGCGATATCGCCATTCTTGTCCTCGGCGATGCTGCCCATCCACTTGCCCACCGAACTGGTACCGCCGCCCACTGTTCCTTTTTGGAAGATGACGGGCGAGCTTCCCGGACTGCGGACTTCATACCAGCGAACTCCTGAAACCGCCGCTCCGCTGCCCGAAGGCTTCACCGAGTGGTTGGCCACCAGGGACTCGAAGGTTCCGAAGTTACGATAGGCCAGGCGGAACATCAGCCGGTCTCCAAGAGAATCCAGCTTCTCGCCAGGCGAGGGCTGCACCACGCAGTCGCCGGTAGAAGCGCACGCATCGGTATAAGACGGAACTGTAAGCGGGGTCGGACCGGTGAACGTGGAGTTGGTGGGGGTGACGAAGTCCACGTGGAATTTGAAGAGATTCAACTTCGTTGAAGTACCCAACTCCATCTGGTAGTTCGGCGAACCGGATGGCGGCGCGGTGGCGCCGTCCAGGTCCGCGGGCAGTAGCGCGAAATCGGACGTGCCGCGCTGGAAGCAGATGGCGGTCGCGGTATTGCCAGCCAGCATGTTGGTGCGATCGAGAGCGCAGGTCTCTGCGCCCGTGAAGAAGCCTCCATTAGGGAAGCTGTCCGTGGTCAGGTAATAAGCGTCCGGCCAGGCTCCAAGCTTGGGGTAGTCCGGCAGTGTCGTGCCGTAGGAAAAGGCGTAAAGGTTGTAGCTGCCGGTTGCGTCAGAGCTGGTCGAGACGGCGATGCAGGCGTCGTTCTGCGAGAAGCTGTTGTTGAAGGCGATCATCGTGATCACCCAGCGCGCCGCAGCCTTATCATAAATTGCGGTCGGGTCGCTCAGGTTGCCGGTGGCGCACTGTCCGCCGAGCGGAGAGTACAGAGTCTGGATATTCACGGGACCAAGCTCCAGAGCGCCGGTGGACTTGTTGTATACCGCGTAAGCGACGTTGACGGTTTCAACCACCTGGGTATCGCCAACCGAAGCGTTGGTGTCAGGCGGAACAAAACCTCCGCCTTGTGCATCGTCCAGGCCGTCAAAGCTCAGGCCGGCGGTGGTGCTGACTTCCGGAAGCAGCAGCGTCTGAGTTACCGAATCCGGCTCATTGCTGACGTGCGGGTTTATAGAGCGGTCGTGCTCCGGCATAACCTTGCTTTGGTTGTGCCACGGAACCGGCGCCATGTCGCGAAATGCCAGCCCGGTGGTTACGTGTTTGACGTCCTGAGTGACAATTGGATTTCTCTGCACCGGAACGTCTTGGGCCGCTGACCGTCTTGCGGTCAATGGCGCCAGGCAGAACATCAACGCCGCCGGCAGCAGTACCTTCTTGCTCGCTTGAAGTGCCTTCATCTAACCTCCACAGTTGGATTTCACGTACTTGGCCCCAGTCGTTCGCCGCAACTCGTCCAGAACCTATTCTGACTATGGAGCCGCCCGGGACTCTTCGTTCGGCCCAAGGGCGATTCGCATACGAAGTGAATCGACACATCTGCAGGGACCGGTTTAGAGAAGCAAAGAAGAATCCGAACGTCCGGGAAGAGACAAGGGGGATTAGTTCGCAGCGCCGAATCGCGTCGTGCGAGCTCAATCGACAAGCCCTTGAACCAAGCCTCGGGCAGTGTCGCATTGGGAAAGAACCTTAGTCAAGGCTAGGGGGAGTTGACAACCAACTTGTATACAGGGGCCCATTCGCCACAGCAAGCCCAAGCCGCCGGCGCCTGGTGAGCGGGTTCCGAATGTCCGGTGGCCGGAATCGGTCGTGGCTACGACCGTTGGGCGAAATCGCAGAACAGACTGCTGATCAATAACTTAAAGTTCGCCGATCACTGGCCGAGCAGCTCGAAATACCGTCCCATGGCCTCGATGCCCCGATAGAAGTTGGGGAGGTGGAACTTCTCATTGGGGGCGTGCAGATTGTCATCGGGCAGGCCGAAACCCATCATCACCACCGGCAGTCCCAGCTCTTCGTGCAGCAGTCCGGCGATCGGGATGGAGCCTCCGGAGCGCATATAAACGGTCTTCTTCTTGAACACCCGCTCCATGGCCTGGGCAGCCGCCTCGATAAAGCGGTTTTCGGTCGAAACCACGGAGGCCGGGGCGCTGCTGATCACGCGCACTTTAGTCTCGATGCCGGGCGGGGTGAGTTTCCTCACGTACGTCGTGTACTGCTTAATGACTTCTTTGGGATCCATGTCCGGCACCAGGCGCATGCTGATCTTTCCGGTGACGGCGGCCGGAATCACGGTCTTGGCGCCCTCGCCGGTGAAGCCGCCGCGAATGCCGTGCACTTCGAGCGTAGGCCGCGACCACAACCGCTCCAGGACCGATGGGCCCTTCTCGCCTACCAGTGCCTTGGCACCCATCTCCGCCTTCATAAACTTCTTCTCGTTGAACGGCAGCCGCTTCCAGGCCGCGAGTTCCGCCTTGCTCGGCTTCTTCACGCGCTTATAGAAATCCGGAATGCGAATCTTCTGGTCCGGCCCCTTCAGCCCCATGACAATCTGCGCCAGCGCATGAACCGGATTGGGCGCCGCGCCGCCGTACATGCCCGAGTGCAGGTCGTGCCCGGCGCCGCGCACTTCAAGCTCCGTGTAGACGAGGCCGCGCAAGCCCGTGGTGATCGTGGGCAGGTTGGGGGCAAACATCTCGGTGTCGCAGATCACGGCCGCGTCGGCCTTGAGTCGCGCCGGCCGGGTCCGCACGTAAGCTTCGATGTGCTCGCCCCCCACTTCTTCTTCGCCTTCAATCAGGAACTTGATGTTCACGGGCAACTTGCCTTCGCCGCGCAAAAAGCCCTCCACGGCCTTCACCAGCAGATACACCTGGCCCTTATCGTCCACGGCGCCGCGCGCATAGATGTTCTTGTCGCGCACCTCGGGCTCAAACGGCGGCGATTTCCATTCGTCCAGCGGGTCGGGCGGCTGCACGTCGTAGTGGCCGTAAAGAATCACGGTGGGCTTTCCTGGCGCGCCCAGCCACTCGGCGTAAATCAGCGGATTCTGGGTGTTCGCGCCCTCGATCAGCTCCACGCCCTGCATCCCCATGGCGCCGAGTTCGTCAGCAATGAAATCAGCCGCGCGGCGAACGTCAGGCTTGTGCTCAGGCAAAGTGCTGATGCTCGGGATGCGAAGCAGAGTCTTCAAGCCGTCAAGAAACGGCTCCTGGTGGCTCTGGTAGTAATCAAACGCTGCCGTACCCATTTCGGCCTCCTGTTTAGCCTGGCGATTAGCTGAAGCAGCCGGTGATCACAAGCGCCCCGTCGCGGACGTTTAGCTTATCTCGAAAAGCCAAAAAGCGAAACTGGCGACGGACCTGAAACGTCCGTGCCGCACAAAGCCGCACGAGATTGCCACGGGCTTAAGGGCTGATGGCGGTCCTTAGACGGCTAGGCTCACGAGCAGAGGTCAGATCAAAGGGCCCCGGGGCAGTCGCGGGTAGCAGGGATGAAGCCGTGCCCTTTCGCCGCCCTTTTCGGCACGCCGCCGAGTGGTTTTCAACCAACCCCTAGAGGCTAGAAATCGATACGCGCACCGATCTGGCCTTCACGCGCCCCGGCAAACTGATAGAGGCCCTGCGCCGAGGTGATGCAGCCGAACCCGCACTGTCCTGCTGCCGGATTGTTGGGATCGGTGAAAGTCATATCGGGCACTCCCAGGTTCACGTGATTGAGCATGTTCACAAATGAGACCTCGAACCTAAGCTTGGCGCGCTCTGTCAGGTTGAAGTTCTTGGACATGCCAAAGTCCCAGTTGATGGTGCCGGGACCTTCGAGGATTCCAACTCCGGAGGTGCCGAAGCGCCCAATCGGCGGCGGAGCATTTGTTCCTCCCGAGCCCGCATTGCAGTTGCCTCCGGGGCAGGCGAAGCCGGAGGCGAGAAACCACTCGGCCGAATTCGGGTTGACAGGGTAGGCGGGCCCAACACGGTCAGGATGCTGTGGCCGGCCATCGAAAGTCGATCCGGTTCCGGAGGGATCGCCCGAGCTGAAGAGAGGAGTGAGATAGGGCCCCGATTGGATCAGCAGGATGTTGCTGGTCTGCCATCCGCCGATAACGGCGTTCACCAGGCCGCTCGCGCCGCCGGCGAATTTCTTGCCCCGGCCGAAAGGCAATTCGTAGATCAGCGTGCTGGTCCAATTTTGGGTACGCGGGCCGAAAGTGGTGCCATACTCGCTGCGGCGGTCGTAGTAGTCCGCCGAGCGGTTGCACGAGTTTTCGTCGCAGAAACCGCCGTTGGCTTGCGGCCCCTGATTATCCGCCAGGTTTTTGGACCAACTGTAAGTGGTATCGAAGGTGAGTCCCGCCCGGAAGCGTCGATTGGCCTCGACCTGCAGCGCATTGTAGTTGGCGGTGGCGCCGATGGCGCGCGTGTTCACGATGCCCCAGTTCGGGAAAGGCCTGCTGCTGAGCGGTTGCAGCGGGTAGGGAATCGTCGAGGGCAGAGACTGGTTGTAGTCGGGGGCCCATACAAGTTGCGTGGTCTTCATGCCGATATAGGAGACCCGCAGGCCGGTATTGAAACCGATCTCGCGCTCCACGGACATGTTCCACTGCAGAGAATAAGGCTCTTTCCAGTGGATGTCGTTGGCCGTGCCAAAGTAGTCAGTGCCGTATTGCGGTAAGCCCACGCCGCTTTGCCCCGTGCTGGTCTGGGGCCAGGAAAAGATCGGCTGCCCGTTGGCGGCGATGTTCGTGAAGGTATCGGTGTAGGCCTGCAACGTTCCGGTGAGGGCGTAAAAGATGGAGCCGAGGCTGGCGGCCTCGTAAGCTCCCACTCCTCCCCGAACCACCGTCTTCTCATTGTTGAAAGGCTTGTAAGCGAAGCCGAACCGCGGCAGGAATCGCTGCGAGGTCGTACGCAGTCCCTGAGGGATCCCGGCCTGGGACGCGGAGAGCACGGGAGTGCAAGGCGCTCCGTTGATGGAAGCCGGGTCATTCGCCGTGTAGGAGAGGCCCGCGGTGGGGCAGGCGTCAAACGACTGCAGGAAGCCCACGGCCAGAAGGTTGGCAAACCCGTTCGGGTAGACAACAGCACCGGAGCGCGGGACGGCATCGTTGAAGTTGCCAATGTCTCCGCCGGCGTCGGTGTAGCCCGGATGGCGCTCCCAGCGTACGCCGTACTCCAGGGTCAATCTCGGACTGAAGCGGAAGCTGTCCTGGGCAAACCAGATCCAGTGGCGGCTGCGGCCGTCGTTATCGCGGCTCACGCTGTCAAGCTCGGATTGAGTCGGCAGCCCCAAGAGAAAGTCGCCGAAGTCAATTCCGGTAAAGGTGTTTCCGAATCCAAAGGTACCGTAGTTATCGGCCCCAAAGAAACCCAGGGGGCTGGCGGCGCGGATCGCCTTCGTGTCGAACCCGAACTTGAACGTGTGCTTTCCCTTCACCCAGGACAGGTTGTCATTGAACTCGATCACGCGGGACTGGCTGATGCCGGTGAGCCGATGGACGTTGAGCGACTGCGTGCCGCTCGAGCCATTGAAGTCGACTTCCGTCACGCCGTTGAAAAAGATGTTCTGGCTGATGTTCGCGAGTCCGAGACCGTTCACGAATCCCTGCCCGTTAAAAGAGTTGGAATTCCCAAAGTGGTCGTTCGTGAACCCGAAGCGGAACTCGTTCAGGACGGAGGGAGTGATCGTGTAGGTGCCGGACGCCACCAGCATGCGCACGTGCTCGAAGTCAGTACTGGACGGAATCAAAAGCTCGGTCGGCGACAGTTGGTTGATGTTCTTGTAGCTGTAGCGGCCGAACACGGTAAGTTTCGATCCGATCGATTGATCGCCGCGAACGTCGAAGGTGTTGGAATCGTAGTTGGCAGGCTCGTTGACGTTGTAATTGTTGTTGGTAAACGCCGACCCGTGATTCGGAAGCGGGTAGAGCGACAGGATTTTCTGCGACACGGAGCTGATCATTGCCGTCGGAATCTGATTATTCGCAAACGGCTGGCCGGTGCTTGGATCGTAGAGCTGGTCGATCACACGGCCCTTGCTGTCTCGGTCGTTGCAGACTCCTGCCGTGAAGCCAGACTGGCAGAACGCGGATTCGTCACCGGTCCGCATTGCCGCCGTCGGCACTTTGTTCTGAACCACGCCCGCCCGTGGGAGCCGAAAGCCCTCGAACGTGAAGAAGAAAAACGACTTGTCCTTGCCGTTATAGACGTGCGGAATGTAGACGGGACCGCCCGCGCTACCGCCGAAATCGTTGGCCACGAGCGCCGGTTTTGAGGTGGCGCCGAACGGAATGGCGTTGAGGGCGGCGTTCTGGTGATACCAAAACAGGTCGCCGTGAATCACGTTCGTGCCGCTCTTGGAGATCGTGGTCACATCGCCCGGATCGCCGAACTCGGCCGGGCTCCCCACGCCTTGGACCTTGATCTCGGAAATGGATTCCGCGGAGGGAAAGGCGTTGCGCCGCGGCTGGTTGCCCGTGTAATCGGTGGTGGAGATGCCGTCCACGGTGAACTGCGATTGCGACTGTAATCCACCCTGTATGGAAAGATTGCCGTTGTTGTCAGTTTGCATCCCTGGCAGGATTTCGAGCAGATAATAAGGACTGTTGCCGTTGCCGGAGGCCCGGTAGTTGGTCGGGAGATTCGTGATCTGCAGAGAATTGTACGTGGATGAAACCGTCTCGGTTTCGGTGGTGATCACTCCGGCTTCTGAGGTGACGTTGACTTGCTGGGCGGCGGAGCCCACCTGAAGAGTCACATCGACGCGCAGCGTCTGGCGCGCGCCCAGCTGCAGTCCCGGGACAAGCTCCGTGTGGAAGCCCTCCTTGCTGACCTCAACGGAGTAGTGGTCGGGTTTGCGGTCCAGGTCAGCGTAGTTGCCGTCCGCATCCGTCTCGAGAGTGCGCGCGGTTCCTTCGTCAGTGTCAGTTACCTTGACGGTTGCGCCCGCGACTACGGCGCCGCTCGCATCGGTCACAGTCCCGAGGAGGGTGCCTAGCGTAGACTGCGGCCATGCCGTGGCGCAGCCGAGCGCGGTGATCGCCAACAACAATGCGGTCCTTCTGATCATAAACTCCTCCCTTTAGCGGAATTTTCGCTTCGGAAACAATGAATGATCTATCCTGCGAGTCACAGCACGCGGCTCCTCGGGATAACGGCTTATCCGACGCAAAGCTGCAAACTTGCAGTAAGCCCGGCAGATGAAGGGGTCCCCCGTCCCAACGTCATCATGTGCCGGGCAGAAGACTAAGAAGTCCGGGGTCGGTCGCTCGAACCCGGCAACCGTGGATTCTATCCGATTTTCTTACCGGGCGCATCAACTTGACTATTACAGGACTGTGAAGATCGTTGAACTTCGAGATACCCTGCGTGTAGGCGAGCTGATGAGCGTGCGCGCCCAGCGCCTCGTGCGCCATCCTGCCCTTCTCTTCCCTGGGAGAAGGGGACGTACCTTTACCTCGCTGCCGCCACTGGAGCCAAACCCAGCGAGTTCGCCGGCGGTAGGGGCTTGCCGCGGCCGTGCTCGTCCTGGATGCGGGCAAACTTCGCGATCAGATCCTGCCACATCGCGCTGTTGCGGTCATAGCGCTGGAGGACATTGGGCAGCCAGTCCGGCAGATTCTCCGAGAGCCAAAGCTCGCGGTAGAGCTCGCGCAGCCGGGTGGTGTAATCGCGCAGGTCATCGAGCCTCCCATTCGTGCTCTCGATTTCTCCGAGCTCGTTCCCGGTCAGATCCTGGTTTTTGTCGTGCTCATGAGCGAGCGCACTTGCGTAGAGCTGCGAAATCTCCTGCGCGAATTCGTAGCGCATGGCGAGCGCATCAATCTTGAGCGCCGCGAACTCGAGATAAGGCAGCGTGTCCTGGTTGCGATGCGCGCGGCTGGCGCTCGTTACAATCACGGTGTAGACCTGTTCGGCGCTGCGGCGCACCTCAGGCGCTACCGGCAAGGCATGCGCCACGTCAGCCTGGCCTTCCGGCGAGAACGGGTCATGCCAGAACAACCCGTCGCTGGTGCCGCCGTAGTCCATGTCGTACATCTGTCCGACCTTGTTTCCGCGCAGCGTTTCGTTGACGCGGCTCAGGCGCTCGATCGCTTCGGCGAAGCGATGGTCCGTGTTGCGATAGAACACCCAGTCGAACTTGCGGTTGAAATCCTCCACCGGCGTCGCTCCCGGCTCCCAGGCGCATGCCGCTCCGTACACGATGCTCCACCAGCCGAGCCCATAGAGGGTTTCTCCGCTGTCGTTCCACACCGTGATGTCGGTGCCGATGGCTCCCGCCTTCTTGCCGTCCCTCAGAAACCCTTCGATATTCGTGGCTGCTTCCTCGTAGTCGGCCATAATGACGCCGGTGTTGCCTACCCAGGGGCATACGAAGAGCTTCATTCCCGCGCCTGCAAACGGCTTCAGCCATTTCTCATAGCTCGCGTGCGCGCCGTATTCCCAACTGGCCACGATCAGGTCTTTGGGCAGGCTCGGAATCATCTCGGGATGCTCCACGGCGATGTCGCCCCAGAACATCACCTGCTTGTTGTAATGACGGACGAGGTCCGCCACTTTGATCAAGTTATCCACGTAAACCTGGCCGTAGCCTTCCTTCGCCACGCGTTCGGCGCTTCGGCCGAGGCCGAGATCGAAAGTCTCGTCGCAGCCGATGTGGTAGAAGGACGTCGGGAAAACCGGCAGCATCTGATCGTACATTTGGCCCAGGAAAGCCAGCGACTGCGGATCGTCCGCCGCTAATCCGTGCCCATGGGGACGCTCGCCGAGCGCGCTGTACTGATCGAAGCGCAGCACCTTGTGTAAATGTCCGCAATCTTCGGTTGCCGGCACGATGTCGACGTGATACCTGGCGGCGTAGGAGACCAATTCCTTCCAGTCATCGCGCGAAAGCGTGTCACTGAGTACGCCCACGAGCGGTTGACCGTCGAGCCGAAAGGAATCCTCCATGTACATGTAGAGCTGATTCATTTTGAACTCAGCGATGGTGCGCACAATGCGCTCGAGGTAGCTCAGTTTAGGCACCGGGCCGCGCGCCATGTCCACCTGAGTCCCGCGGTACGTAAGCGCGGGCCAGTCGCGCACGCGCACTCCCAAGACTTTCGCGCTGTCGCCGTCCGCCACCACGAGCTGGCGCAGCGTTTGCACGCCGTAGAAGAGCCCGGCGCTGTCTTTGCCTGCTACCACGATGCCAGACGGGTCCACGTTCAGCACGTAGCCCTGGTCGCCCACATCTCCCGTCTGCGCGCCCTGCAAAGAGGCATCGCCGAAGCGCGCCAGGCGGATGGCTGGTCCGCGCGGAGCCGACGGTGAAGAGACGATCGCATATTCCTGGCCGGTAACGAGCCTCAACTCCTCCCGCAAGCTCTCGGCCGCGAAACGGTCCTCCGCGGCGGTCGAGGGCGACAGCACAATTTGGGTGTCGGGCTTCACTTCGAAATTCTGTCCGGTGGCTTGAAGCTCCCGTGGCTCCGGAACCAATTGCGGCTGTTGCGCCGAAAGAAACACGGGAAACAACTCGAGAGCGATGATCGATACAATCGCCGCTCCGCACAAACGGAGCTTCGCGAGTGACTGAGCAGTTGCGATGGGATTTGTCATCGAGACTCCCCTGTTCAAGAAATGGGTTTACCGGATCTCCAAACCTCTCGCAGCTACGGGAGTTGAGAGGGCCTTCGAAGCTCTTTAGTTACTGCCGCCCGGCCAACGGTCCGCCAGGACTCCCACGAGTACCGCTCGCCTTGATCAGAGTCTCCTCTTGCTGCCGCTTGTCCTTCCGCAGCTTTTCGGCCAGAGCCAGTTCGCGCCCGGATTCCGCCTGGCGTCCCAGCTTCCTATATACCTGCGCGAGTTGATAGTGCGCCTCCGCCTGCTCCGGATCGAAACGCATCGCCTCCCGGTAAGCGTCGACGGCGGCCTGCGGGTGGTCCAGGCGATCGAAAGCCTTAGCCAAGTCAAGGCGAGCCCGGACATTTTGAGGCTGCCGCTTGACGAGCCTTTCCAGTATCGGCAAAGCTTTTCCGGCTTGCTCGTTCATCAGGCAGGCGTCGGCCAGGTAAAACTTCGCCTGCTCAAATTTCGGATCGAGAGTGAGCGCTTGCTCAAGCTCGGTCTCGGCCTCGGAATAACGCCGCACCTTCCAGTACATAAAGCCGAGGGAGAACCGCACGGTGGCGTCCTTGGGCAATTGTTCTCGGGCGGCCTCGAATTGAGCGATGGCCTGGCTGTAATTTCCCATGCCATCGTAAGCCTGCCCTTCGAGCACGCGCAGCCACGGCGAGCCGGGGTCGAGGGCTTCGATTTGCTTGAAAGTGGCCAGCGCCTTCGGGTACTGCGCGCTTTCCAGGTAGGCCCGGTCCAGCAGATACATCGTTCCTACGTCCTGGGGCCTGAGTCGTGACGCCGCCTCGAGCTGCGGGATGGCGCCCGAGTAGTCCTCCTGCCCGATCATGGCCACGCCCAGCAACTCGCGGGCCCGAAAATCCTCCGGGTGGTCTTCGATCGCGACTTCGAGCGGTGGCTTGGCGCTTCCATAATCGCCCATCTTGATACAGGCGATCCCGAGATTCAGACTCGTAGCAAATTCGCGGGGATTCACCGCCAGGGCGCGCCGGTAATACCCGATGCCTCCGGTAAAGTCTTGCCGGGCGACCGCCAAGGCTCCCAGCCGGTTGAGGGCCGCCACGGATCGCGGATCGAGCTGAAGAATCTCGCCGTAGGTTGCTGCTGCGTCGTCCAATTTGCCTTGTTGCTCCAGGCTCTCGGCGCGCGCGGCGAGGGAAGGGATATCGCTCGGGGTGTGATCCTGGGCGGGGCCGAGTAGGCAGGCGAATATCGTGCAGAGCGCAAGTTGCAGCGCTCCGCGGCACAAAGCAAGAGTGGAGGACAAATGGCGCATCGGAGATCGCCGGCGCCGGGCGCAGGCTCAAAGTCGGCCGGTCCGTAATATTGGCGTCAGGATAGTCCGGCGGAATTCATATTATCCACCCCGAGGTCCTCCAGTGCTATCGTCGAAATATCGTGGACTGCTACCCTCGAAATTCGGATCTCGACTTTGCGAAGATGGAGCGGCGCCGGCCGCTGAGCTTCACAGTCGGGTTGCTGGCGCTCGCAACATTAGTGCCGGCCAGTCTGTCGCGTGCCGATATCCTCGCCGCGAAGGCCGAATCACAAAAGGGCGCTCCTCCCTCGGTGATTCTAATCTCTGTCGACACTTTGCGAGCGGATCGCTTGAGCTGCTATGGGTATCGGCGCGTGACTACCCCGCATATCGACGCCATCGCAAAAGATGGAACGATCTTCACTCAGGCGGACTCGCAGGTGCCGCTCACTCTGCCCTCTCACGTTTCGCTGCTGACCTCCACGTACCCTTTCGCCAACCGGGTGGAAGACAACGCCGCCCAGCTTGGGCCCGGCGCGGTAACGCTGGCAACGGTCCTGAAGGCGCACGGCTACAGCACGGGCGCGTTCGTGGGCGGTTTCGTGCTTGACCGGCGCTTCGGCCTCAGCCAGGGCTTCGACCACTATGACAGTCCGTTCGACCTTCACCGGCAGGCGGGAAAAGATCCGAGTGAGGTCAAGCGATTGGGCGAGGACGTGACGGGTGCAGCCGAAAAGTGGCTGAGCCGCGACGGCCACCCGCCTTTCTTCATCTTCCTTCACCTCTATGATTTGCACACGCCTTATGAGATTCCGTCGCGGAAGGCTGCTCTCGCTGGCGCCTGGGGCTATGACGTTGCACTCAGTTACGTTGACAGCGTCCTCGGCGGGTTCTGGGAGTTTCTACGGCAGCGCAACCTGATTGAAAACACGCTGGTGGTCTTCATCTCCGATCACGGTGAGAGCCTGGGCGAACATGGCGAGACCACGCATGGCTACTTTATCTATCAGAGCACCTTGCACGTCCCGCTGATTTTCCACTGGCCGTCGCGAGGGAACGGATTTCCGGCCCGGATCGACGAACCGGTGAGTCTGCTGGATGTAGCGCCCACGATCCTCGGGTACCTGGGGGTGCCGGAACCAGCCGAGTTCCAGGGACGGAGTCTTATCGATTCTCCTTCGCGCCAGCAGGGTGATTCCGGGGAGGGAATCTACAGCGAGAGCCTTTACGCGCACGACCACTTCGGAACGGCTGCGCTACGCGGGCTGCGCGTGGGCCAGTATCAATACATCGCGGCGCCGAAGCCTGAGCTATACGACCTCGTGCACGATCCCGGGGAGACCCAGAATCTTTCCGGAACAAAATCGGCGCTGGCCCACAGTTTAAGCGCGCGTCTCGGCGGGCTGCGCTCCCGGTATCCGTCCAAGGACGCGCCCGGGGCAGCTAATCTCAGCCCGGAGGCTGTGGAACGCCTGCGTGCGCTTGGGTATCTCTCGTCGAGTGGGACACGAACCAATTCTTCGGAATCGGGACCGGACCCGAAGGATCGCATCCGCCAATACGAAGAGTACGGCCAAGCCTTGATTGAGGCCTCGGCGGGGCATCTGGCGGTGGCCGGCGCATCCATGCAGCGTTTGCTCGAGGGCGACCCCGGATTAGTCGACGTGCGCCTGAGCCTCGGCTTGAACGAGCAGAGGCTCGGCCATCACCAAGAGGCGGCGCAGGCCTTCGAGCGAGTGCTTCGGCAGGAGCCGCTGAACGCTCTGGCGCACTTCAATCTTGCAGTGAGTGAGGTTGCGCTCAACAAGCCTGACGATGCCGTGAAAGAATTGCAGGCGGCCCTGGCAATCGCGCCCTACTATACTCGCGCCGAAGAACTTCTGGGGACGATATGGCTTCAGAAGCACGATTACGCCCGCGCCCGCGACCAGTTCAATCACGTGCTGACCGTCGATCCGAATGACTATGCGGCTCACTACAATCTGGGGGTGCTGGCCGTGATCGACAAGGAGTGGGAGGAGGGCGAGCGGCAGTTGCAGGCGGCGGTCAAGATCGATCCGGCGGCCGCGGAGGTGCACAACACCCTCGGCAGCCTATATCTTCAGCTCGCTCGCTTGGACAAAGCGCAGCAGGAGTTCGAGAGAGCGGTGCGCCTGCAGCCCAAGTACGCCTGGGCGCATTACAATCTCGGCATTGTGTTGCACGAAGAAAAGAAGGATGGGGAGGCGCTCCGCGAATTCCGTCTGGCCGAGGACGCTGACCCGCAGTTTGCGCCGGCACGCGAGGCTGCTCAAAAGCTTGAGATCAAACCGTAGAGTCTGAGCGACCCTGATGCGAAGGGTAAGAGAGCCTCGGAACTGGCCTCAATCCTTACAAAGGGGGCTCAACTCATTGACCAACTCGTCGCGGCGCGTATTCCGCTCGTCGCCGAGCACGACCTCGAATTGAAATTCGTCCGGTGGATGCTGGGCGATGCATGGATTATGATCGCCCTCTAGAAGGCGGGTGAGTTCCGCTTTCAAGTCTTGGCTGGTCCCGACGTAAACGCAGTCCTGATGCGAAAAAAGCGAATAGACGCCGGAGGTGGGCGGCACGTGTTCCATGACGGTGTCGGCGTTGTAAGGAAACCAATCGCGGTGATAGATCATTTTTTAGTTTGCCTGAGTTGCATTTGGGCTTTGGGTCAATCGGAATCATATCCCGAACCGCTCTTCAGCGCAATTAACTCTCTGTTCTCTCGGGTTTCGCCCACGACTCCGCGGACATTCGCCCGGGCCGCCTGCCTCGCTCTTATTGTATGATTAGCTTCCTTGAGCGGCCATGCCCACCGTACCCCCAGGCCCGCCGTATCCAGGGTAGATGGCCTCAGTTGATCGGAGCCCGTGAAATGACCAATCGTGTGGAGCCCCGCCCTTCCGAAACCAGCCGTTCGAAGCCCGAAGTCCAGACCGCGCCGCAACGTCCTGTCTGGCTGACTGAGGCGTTCCCGGAGCTTCGGCAGGGTCCACCCTGGGTGATGGAAGAAATGATTGCGGCCGAGCCCGCGCTCGTGGATCCGATTCTGTCCAACTCGAAGGCGGGCGCGCTCGCCGATCTCGTCCGAGCGGCCTACGACGCAGGCGCGCCGATCGTTACCACAGGTTGCGGCACCTCTGAACACGGGGCGTTGGCGGTAGCCTGTTTGCTCGAGACTGCACTCTCCAGGCTCGGTGCGCCTCGGGGCAGGGTGGAATCGAGACAAGCCTTTGACGCGCTCCTTGAGCCCCGCGAGGGTGGGGTGCTGATCGCGGTTTCGCATGGAGGCGCCACGGCGGCGACCGTGGAGGCCATGCGCGCGGCGAGTGCCGCAGGCGGGCACACCATCCTTTTCACCGCGAAGCAGGATACGCCCGGCGGCCGCTTGGCGGATCATCTGTTTGTGACGCCGCTCGCGGATCGTTCCTGGTGCCACACGGTGGCCTACGTTTCCGCGATCATTGCCGGAGCTGCCGTGGCGGGCGCGCTGTGCGGCGAGAAGCTTGATGCCGCCCAACTGCACGATTATCTTAGCGCCTTGTCTGGGCTCGACGGCGCCGCCGGTATAGCTTTCCCGCTAGCGCATTGTTCCCGGATGATCGTCACCGGCCTGGGGCCGGATCTTGTCTCGGCGCGGGAACTCGCGCTTAAGATCGAGGAGGGCGCCAGGATGCCGGCAACTGCTATTCAACTTGAGACACTACTCCACGGACATTTCGGCGCCATTGACGGGCACGCCGGAATCATTTTCCTGCTCTGCAGCGGCGAGGGAGGAACGCGTCGAGACAGGCGGGCTCGATTTGCCGCTGAAGCCCTGGGCAGGATCGGGGCACGGTGCGGCGCCATCGTCGGTGGCCGGCCCGACTTTCCAGACTCCGTCACGGATGCGGGCCGTATCACGCTGCCGCCGTACCCCGCGCAGGGTCCCGTCCAAGCGCTCACCATGACCCTGACGGCGAGCGCCGTCGCTCTCCAGCGGCTCACCGTGGCTTTGGCGCACGAGCGGGGGTGCAACCCCGATCTTATCCGCAGGGAAGAAGAGGCGTACCGGGACGCGGCGAGAATCGCTGCACGCGGCTTTCCCGCAGGATGAATCGCCGGCTCGAAATTTTCAGCTAGGCGCTCTGCAGAAAATCCAGCAAAACCTCGTTGAACTCGCGCGCGCACTCCACATTGGACAGGTGCGAACCTTCCAGTTCCACATAACTGGCGCCTGGAATCTTATCGGCAAGAAAGCGCCCGTCAACCGGCGGCGTGGCAGGATCGTGACGGCCCGAGATCACCAGGGTGCGGGCTCGGATGCCGCTAATGCTTTCGCGCTCATCGGTATCCCGGACGCTGGCAGAACAGGCGACGTATCCCTCCGGCGAGCATTCGAGCAGCATCCGGCGAATAGGTTCGATAACCGAAGAATTGCCTGCGACAAAAGCCGGCGTAAACCAGCGGCCGAGAATAGTGTCGGTCACGGCCGTCATGCCATGCCCGAGCACGGTATCGATGCGAGCCTTCCAGCTCTCAGCCGAGCCGATCCTGGCGCCGGTACTGCAGAGCACGAGCTTCTCGATTCGCTCCGGCGCCATCACGCCCAGGCGCATCCCCGCCATTCCTCCCATCGAGAGTCCGCAGAAGTGCGCGCGCTCGATTTGCAGGCTGTCGAGCAGCCTGACCACGTCGGAAGTGAGCTGTTCGTTCGTGTACGGCCCGGGAGTGACCGAGGAGAGGCCGTGCCCACGCGTGTCATAACGCAGGACCCGAAAGTGCCGCAGCAAGGGCGCCACCTGGAGGTCCCACATCGAGAGGTTCGTGCCGAGCGAATTGGAGAGAACCACATACGGCGCGCCCGTTGAAGCGTCCGGCGAAACGTCAAGACGATAATGAATGCGGCCGCCGCTCGAATCTACGAAAGGCATCCATACAGTTTAGCGGTCTTTGTGGACAATAAAGCAGATCGCCTGGCATTTTCTGTTCCTGGAATTTTTCTATTGATAGTTCGGTACCTCAAAGCCCCAGGAATCGACCGCACTCGTCCTGCTTGCAGCGGTGGCGAGCGAACGACTCCCGGCCGTTTTAAGCGCGAGAAAAGTGTAAACTTTTTGCACAAAGGCTTTCAAAAAGATACAAAAAACGCCCGTTTTCAGAGGCAAACTGCTATCAAATTATTACAACCCGGCGGCCGGCCAAGCGTCCTGCCAGTTTGCCGCCGGGCCCGATCCCTTCGGCACCCTTGACGCGGCCCAGAGCGCCGTCAGCACGCGGCCCTCGGTCAAGCGGCGCCACCCATGCCGCCTGAGGAGGCGGTAGACCACCGTGTCTCGAACCGCGTGGCCCACGCGCTTTTCATAGGCCTCCTGAATGAAGCGCGCATCGATGACGGCATTAGGGCGCGTCTCTTCCAGTACCTTGGACAGAAACTCGCGCTCCGCCTCTTTGGTCATGTTCGCGCGGCGGCGTCCGCCCCAGCGTCCGGAGCCTTGGAGCGCAACCGCCCCCTCCCGGAAAAACCGGCGCTGGATCTCTCGAACCGTTTCAGGGCTGCAGTCGAGAATCCTCGCGATTTCGTGCGAAGGCATGCCGAGCGCAACCCGCATCCAGACCGCGAGCGCTCGCCGGTAACAAGAACACGTAATCGACTCATTTACAAGCATATGTCAATTCTGAAAACAACGAAAAGGGGAAAGAGAAGGTGGTGACTCTCAAAGAGGATAACATGGCAACCGCATCCACTGCCCCGGATATTGTTCGGACGGAGGCTGGCAATTCCCGACCTCCGAAGTTCACCTCCTGCCGCGAGCTTGCCATTCAAAGTCAATATAATGTTGCAATTATAGGGATGGCTTTCGAAAACACCCATTTCACGCGGGGTAAGCGGAAGAAGGAGCGAACTCGGTCGAGATTGCTCTAAAGGTTCTTATGGTACTGTCGATGTAAAGTACTTGGGTAATGTTACCAGAGCGCCAGAAGGCTGCTCCCCAACAAGCAGAGGAGGAATTCAGCAATGCGTTGCAACATCTCAGCTCTAGTGTCCGGTGGTCTGCTGGCCGTTGTTCTGGCCACGCCTGCATTTGCACAATATGGCGCTCGAACCGACACCGCGGTTGTGCCCTATCCCGCCGAAGTACCACAGATGGGGGAGGCAGGCTCCTGCACTATCGACCCTGGGTTTAATTCCACGATCTGCGCGGTTACGGATGCGAACACCGACCCGTCACATCCAAACACGAACTTCAATACCACGAACTACTCCGGGCTGAACGCCTGGAATTTCGGCTCGACGGCATTCTACTTTCTCGATAACCAGGCAGCGATGTGGGTTGCAGCCTTCGACCCTGCAATTGGCGCTGTGAAGAGTTTGACCAAGAATGGGTTCGGAGACCTTAATCACGCAGAATACTCGTTCACGAACCCGACGACCGTAACCGGGACCCTAGCCTACCCCCTGATCCGGCAGCGGAAGTACGGAGTCGAAACGACGCTGCGTGACGTGCGCAAGGACTACCAGGCGAGCCCTATTCCCTATGCCGACGATTTCGAAGGCGACATCGCCGGAGACCGCTACTCGTTGGTTGCGTGGCCGGAGCAGAATATCGGTCGCCTCTTCTATGTTTGGGATACTAAGCAGGGTTATACCTACCTAGATACGCAGACTCTGACGGTAACCGGACAGTGGGGAGCGAAGGGAAAGCTCATTCCGCAGTCTCCAGCGGCTGGCGTGAGCCCAACCCCGATACAGCCTTTCTACATCCACCAGGCGTCCCTATCCAGAGACGGGCGCTGGGCCGTTATCGCTCCTGGTAAGGGCAGCAATCAAGAGATTGTTTGGCAGGTAGGCACGCGGAACGCGTGGGCGTTCTCGGCGTCGGGTCCGAATACGTTCGGGATCGGCACGGGCGGGCATGATGCCGTCGGATACTCGACCTATTACGACACGGACGGCGTTCTGACAACAAGTTGGTTGCCAGATTACTGGGTGAGCCTGCGCCTCGGAAGGGGGGGGCCGATCAAGCCTCTAGCGTCGACTGTGATGAGCCGCTTCAAAGACTATGGCTCCGATTACCACGTCAGCGCGCTTGCGGCGCATGGCGGTAATTCTCTGGATCAGTATCCTGTCCTTGTCTCGACTGAGTATGTTCATAATCCGCACGGAGTTGGGGTTGAGCCTGCGGCTCTCGCACCTTACATGAATGAGATCGACGGCCTGTGCACGAACTGCTCCAAGCCAACGATCTGGCGGTTTGCGCACACCTACCACAACTATCCTCCAGGGCGCTGCTGCGGGCCGACCGGAAACGTCAGTCAGGACGGAAACTGGTTCGTGTTCACGAGCAACTGGGCCTGCACGCGAGGTTTGGATACTCATGGGAACTGCCGAACGGATGTGTTTGTGGTAAATCTCCAAAGCGCTCATCCGAAGGAACAAAGCAAGGAGCGGTGGTGATCGATCCGCCGGACACAACTTGTACTCGAGGCGGTCAAGCCTCTTACCAGCCGAGAGCCGCTGATCGTCAGAGAGAATTATTGCTTATTAAGCGGGGCATCCCATAATATTCGATAAGCATAGAAGGTTTTGCGTGAATGAGATGAGCACCTTATCTGTTCTTGGCCATGAGACGAAAGTACGTCGATGATATCCCGCGAGAAGCGGCCCCTGGAACTCGGCCCGCCACCCCCCGCAGCAGGCGCCAGCAGCCTTCGAGTTGCGGTGGCAGATCTAGAGAGCATCTTTCGCACCGGCCTCCTGCGGGTTCTCGTCAGTGCCGATCTTGAAGTGGTCTCGGAGATTGATCATCTGGGGGGGTTGGTATCCGAGCCTGCCCGGCTCCAGCCGGACGTCATGTTCGTTCAGCACGAGATGCTGGTACCCAACAACGGTGCGTTGGGAGCTATTCGCGAGGCCTCACCCGCGACCAAACTTGTAGTGACGGCTTCAGCTTTTGGAGACGATGACGCGGTAGCGCTCGTGGAGGCCGGCGCCTGCGGTGTAATCCTGAAAGGTGCTCAGCCCGCCCTGTTCATCAAATGCGCCCACAAAGTAGCCGAGGGTGAAGTGTGGTTGCCCAAGAAGCTGGTAGCTGCGGTAGCGCGCCGGCTGAGTGAACATGGCACGAGGTCCGGCCCCATGCTTACTGCGCGCGAGAAAGTTGTAATCAACTGTCTGCTACAAACGGGCTGGCACAACCGGGAGATCGCCCAGCATTTGTCCGTTACCCACCAGACCGTGAAAAACTATCTCCGATCGGTCTACCACAAGGTTGGGGTCACGGACCGGGCGGGTTTGGTGCTCTACGCCACCCGCCATCGCCTCGATCTGACGCTCCTGCGGGACGAGGCGATCACGTAAGCCCTAAACACAGACGGCCCGGGTCGCGCATAAGCCCTAACAGACCAGGCACGGTAAACGAACCATGCCCAATGTAATCACGACGTGCGCAAAATGTCGTTTCAGATATGAATATTTTTTTGACGGGCGAAATTATGTACCCTGCCCAAGGTGCGGTTACGACCCGATCGGGAGCCTCGAACGCGCCACGACGGCGGACCTCCTTTCGCAATTGCACAGTTCGGACCGCACGACCCGCAATAACGCTGCAGTTGCGCTGGGCGAGCGTCGCGCCCAAGAAGCGACGGACTCACTTCTCGCCATGTTGGCCAGCGAAGGTGCCAGTGTGGAAACGGGCGTAATCGTAGCGTTGGGCCACCTGCGCGAGAAACGTGCCGCCGAGAACCTCATCACATTGTTGAAAACGCATCCTGAGCGCGGACACATTATTGGCGCTCTTTTGCGGATTGGAACGGATCAGGCCTTGGATGCTGTATTGGCAACCAATCCATACGACTTTTCAATAAGCACGTTACAAGCCCTCGTGCAATTTCCCGGCGACAAGGTAGCTGCTGTCCTCGCAAAACTGGCGCTCGGTGATGAGGGAAATAATCGCCCAGAAAAGACAAAGGCCGCGATCGCGTCATTAGGAGAGGTCG